>CAMYIE010000014.1:0-79563 GCA_947258405.1 uncultured Eudoraea sp.
ATAGATATCGCCGTTAGTAGGTAGTAGTGTCCCCTCCCCTTCCAGCTTACCATCAACGAATTCCCCGTAGTACTCTTCTCCTTCAGGTGTTATCTGGTGACCTTGGCCATGAGGCATGTTGTTGATTACATCCCCTTCATAACTTCCACCTTCTGTTATAGTGGCTTTGATATAGCCGTTCATATTATCGTGTCTGAAGTCGCCTTCTGCACGACTTTTATCCGGAAACACCAGTAAACCACGACCGTGCATTTCACTGTTCTTAAAATCTCCATGATAACTTGCAAAACCATCCTCTACCTGAAAATCGAGCTTTCCTCTGCCTTCAACTTTTCCCTCGGCCATGGTTCCTGTAAAACGTCCTACTATTTTTCCATCTTCCAGCCATACGAGTACGCCATAGCCTGAAGCCTTGCCATCCTGGCATTCTCCAGACCAGCTGATCGTCTCATTTCCCTGAGGTGCCGAATTCCAAACTTCACATCCAGAAATTGGGTCCTGCAGAAAGACTCCTTCTGTGTTTAAAGTGTCCTTTTGCTGAGCCAGTAATCCTGATATAAATGAAATTGCAAACACAATGGTAAGCAGCCCACTAAATCTCTGTGTTTTATTCTTTGTTTTCATACGCTAAATATTGTTCCCAGTTTTTACTGTCGGGTGATCATCACAGGGACCATCACCTCGGTGATCTAAATTCTGTACTCGTCAATAGTATAAAAAACACTCGGTCTGTGTTGAAGATCGAATTGATAACGTGTTTGAAGGGAAGGATTAAGATTCGAACAGAAGGCCCCGTTATCCTGCCAATACCGGGGACCTTCCGTTGCAAACCTACTAATTATTTGTCTCCGGCTCCTCTGGTCGCCGCTTCCACATCGCGGTTCAGGCTAGTGGCTTTTTGTAATCATTGATTTAACCTGCTCTTCTATAGAACTCAGACTCCAGTCCCCGGGTACCTGGCTTGGAGGATACTCAATGAAGGTATTAAGGAAGTTCAGGGCGTAGTACTGCATACCACCCAGCATATAAACTCGATCTAAATACCAATCCCAATAGGTATTGGAGCCTTCTAAAGCTTTCTCAAACGGGTCGCGCCTCAAGTTAAACAGATAGGGTCCCCTGAGGTCTACAAATGGTTCAAACCACAATGACAGTTGATTGGCACGCTGCACGTGGAACATCGCCTTCCAGTCTCCATACCTAAGTGCCGTGATTTCTCCTGCATCGCTGACATAAATAAAGCCCTTCCGTGCTGATTCCTCAGATTTGCCCATCAGGTAGTCTAACTGGTTAACGCCGTCTATATAATTCTTGTACGGTCTGCCATTGAGCGTAACCCCCTTTTTAATATTATCGGCCATATCATCAGCGCCGGCAACAGCTGCGAAGGTAGGCAACCAATCTTCATGTGAAAAAATTCCATTCAGGGTTTTCCCTGCAGGAAATTTACCAGGCCACCTGATAAAGGCTGGTGAACGGAAAGCCCCTTCCCAACTGGTATTTTTCTCCCCATGAAATGGTGTGGTACCGGCATCTGGCCATGTGTTGAAGTGGGGTCCGTTGTCGGAGGAATAAAAAACAATTGTATTATCAGCTATGCCCAGTTCATCCAGGTAATCTAAAAGCTGGCCCACATGCATATCGTGCTCAATCATTCCATCAGTATACTCGTCATTACCGGGATGGCGGCGCTCCTCTTTCACATGAGTGCGGAAATGCATGCGCGTACCGTTCCACCAGGTGAAGAAGGGTTTTTCAGCGTCCACTTGTTCTTTGATGAACCTTTTGGTTTCGGCCACGGTTACATCATCAATTGATTCCATACGTTTTTTAGTCAGAGGGCCAGTATCCTCAACCCGCTGTCCACCTTTACCGTCAGCCCAGCTATGGATTACACCCCTGGGGCCAAAGACCTCCGAAAATTTCTTTCCATTGGCCAACACCAAATCCGCCGGATAGTCCTCATTTTCGGGTTCTTCCTCCGCATTCAAGTGGTAGAGGTTCCCATAAAACTCATCAAACCCGTGCATCGTTGGTAGATGCTCATCCAGGTCTCCCTGGTGGTTTTTTCCAAACTGGCCAGTGGCATAGCCCAGACTTTTCATCACAGTGGCTATGGTCACATCTGTTTTTTGCCAGCCTTGAGGAGCGTTGGGCATACCCACCTTGGTCATGCCCGTACGAACTGGCACGTTGCCCCCTATGAATGCAGCACGTCCTGCCGTGCAGCTCTGCTGGGAATAATAGTCGGTAAAGGCAATACCTTCTTTAGCAATTCGGTCGATGTTCGGGGTTTTGTACCCCATCATACCATGGTTGTTATGGCTGATATTCCAGTAGCCTATATCATCTCCCCATATCACCAGGATATTGGGTTTTTTCGACTTCTGAGCCCATAGCAATGAAGCACAAAACAAAAGCGTTACTGCGGTAAAAAGAATCTTTTTCATTTTCAAAAAGGTTTAAATAATTATTTATAGGTGAATATTCATATTTAATCTCTTCCCCCTATGAAAAAAAGGTTTAGAGCTTTGGTGTTCATTTTAATTCTGAGGCTTCCATAAGGTCGGCCCTGTTGGAGACATCATATATATAAGATTGCAATACATCCCCCAGGACTTTTATCATCCCTATCATATTGGTAAAATCCCGACTATCGAGTTCCATTTTCATCTCTTCCTTACTATCCCAGTTCCTCACTAATTCAAAAGTTTTGCTTTCTGTGTTTTCCCCGGTAGCGTATAATGTGTACACCGGCCACTTTACCAGCCGTTTAAAGGCGAGGTCGAACTCCTGGATCTTGTTGTTGGGAATTTCGAATCTCATGAGCAAAAAATGTGAATTCATCGGGAGCTTTGATTATAGGTTCGGCTAGTTTGTTTGAGCAGCAAGGCCAAGTATTGTGCCATGATTTTATGGTTTCTTTAACGAATTAGCTATATGCCTGATTTTCAGCACTTAAAAATCTTAATATTCTCGGATACAAGCATTCTAGAGAATTGATCTGGTCACTATATCTCGTGAAACGCGATATATCGCGACGATATTTCGTTTTTAAGCCAAAAGTAAGAGTGAATATTAGTTGGGTTGGATTCCCAATTTCTTCATTTTAGAACGCAATGTACTTGGGGGCAAATCCAGTAATTCCGAGGCACTCGATTTCCCGGAAATCTTCCAATTGCAACGCTCCAGGGTCTGAGTGATAAACCGGCGTTCGAATTCCTCCAGAGACATCGCTTCCTGGTCGGCCTGGCCATTGATCTGTCCGATAACGGCTTGTTGATCCCGAATACTGGGTTCCGGTAATGGAGCCGCAAGTTTTAGTACCGATTCGCTGGAGGTGATCACCGCCCTTTCGATGATATTGCGCAATTGCCTGATATTCCCCGGCCAGGGATATTCCTGCAACACGTCCATCAGGGATTCCGAGACCTCCTCAATATTTTTGGAGTATTTCTCATTAAAGAAATTAACAAACCATTCTACCAGCATGGGGATGTCTTCCTTGCGTTTACGCAATGGCGGAATGGTAATCGGAAATACATTTACGCGGTAATAGAGATCGGACCGGAAACTACCTTTTTCCACCTCAGCCAGCAAACTCCGGTTGGTAGCCGCCAGCAACCGAATATTAATAGGCCGCTCCTTCTCTGCACCCAAAGGTTTGATCTTCTGTTCCTGTATTGCCCTTAACAGTTTGGGCTGCAGGGAGTTTGGTAGTTCCCCGATCTCATCCAGGAAAAGCGTTCCCCCGTCTGCCAGCTCAAACATACCCTTCTTATCTTTCTCAGCACCGGTAAATGCTCCTTTTTCATAGCCGAACAATTCGCTTTCCAATAGTTCTCCGGGAATGGCAGCACAATTCACTTTTATAAAGGAATTATTCCTCCTCGGACTCTTTTCATGAATGGCATTGGCAAATAGTTCTTTGCCTACCCCGGTCTCCCCTTCAAGCAAAACGGGGATGTCGAGAGGTGCAGCGTCTTCAATACGGTTGAGCACATAGTGGAACAAAGGACTCTGACCAATTAGCTTATCGTCGCTTTGCTCAATGGTCAAATTGCTTCGAAGCTGGATATTCTCGGCCTGGAGCTTGTTCTTTAATAACTCCAAATTCTCATAGGCCTTCATGAGGTTGTCCTCAGCATTTTTCATCCTTGTGATGTCCGATCCAAAAAGGTAGGTCTGCCCTCCGGATTCGGAAGATTCTTCGATTGACTGTTTGATAAAAGACCAGGCCACAGTTTTATTTCCACTCTTTGTCTTATGTGTGATGATCAATGTGCCTTTGGTGGCTTCAGCTTCCAGGATTTCTTTCCTGAAAATATCCAGGTCGTCCTTTTGTAGCAAATCTTCAAAATAGAATGTTGATTTTACCATGGGATCGGTAAGCAAAGTATTAAAAGCAAAATTCCTGTAGATTATTTTTCCATCCACACCCATGGCTGCCACCAATTGGTCTGACTTATCAAGAATGAGGTTCAGATTTTCCTGATAATACTTTAACGAGCGCTCCAATGCGCCTTTGTTTAATTGATCGCGGATAATAAGAAAGAGCTTGTTAACCACTATGATCATCGGAAAAAGATCGAGGTACTGGAAATTCACCGATCTCCGCCATGGTAGCTGCATCCCCCAATAATTAAAGGCCATCTCTTCCATTATAAAAATGGTATAATAAAGTGTTACCACCAAAAAGGGATAGAAAATGAAAGTTGCCCGATATTTTAGATTCGCCAGGCCCATAAAACAGAAAATGGCTGTTAGGGTATAAACGCTGTAACTAAATACATATGGCAACCAGGTGAAATCATTTAGGGGTAATAACATCGTCACCATATAGTATGCAACACATGAACCAGTGATGGTCCAAAGCAACTTCCTTTGCATATATCCAAGTTCCTTCGCATAATACCATGGGAACAAGGCAAACACGGTCACGGCAAAAAACAGAGTTAACTCTGTTACAGCAAATTCAAGACCCAGGATGAGGTAATAGCACCCGGCTGCTATAGTAAAGAGCCCAAATAAAAAATCTGTGCCGAATTTTTTTCTGGCAATTCCAAGCCAGACTTCGATCAGGCCGAGGGAAAGGGCGATCCCTGCAAAAAATACAAAAAGCGTATTGATCATCATAAGTTGGATTGGGCACTAAATATAAGCATTGCACACTAAATACTGGCTGAAGGTCCTTTGCTGTGGATTATAAGGATACGGAGAATGGGTTATGAGCCATATGGCCCATTAAAACCTTTTGCTTATTCCTATACCCAGGGAATAGGTGTCGAAATCCTGTTTGAAGTCGTAATTTAGAGCCGGAAATAATTCCCAACCATTTTCCAAATAAAAGAGATATTCGATCCCAACACGGAGGATAAACAGGTTTTTGTTTCTTTCAAATTCTATACCTGGCCCAATACTCACACCAAATCTTGGAAATATTTTGTAACCTGCAACCAGCCCCGTTACCAGGGCATTTTCCCTGGGAAGGCGTTCTCCATCGAAATCAACTTCATATGAGTTGAGTTCCAGATCGACAACTAATCCTAATTTCCATCTTTCAGCTGGAAAGTAGTAAAAGTCCAGTCCAATCGTAGGCAGATATTCAGCTTCCGTCATACCTTCTTCTGTCCGGGCTTCCGGGATATAAGTATAACCCAGTACAAGACCCAGACCAAATTTACCCTCTTCTTCCCCTGCTTCATTTTCTACATTGTCCTCTTCCTGAGCCTGACTGTAATTCGGAGCTATGCATAGAATTAGAAAAACGATTTGAATAATAATTGAAGGTAGTTTCATCTGCTAGATTATATGCGAGAGGAAGATAAGATTTTCCTCCTTATCCTCAGGTCAATAATTATTGAAGACCAATCTTTCGGGCAGCTTTATTATAGCCACGGTCTATAAATCCCGGGGTATTAAGCCGATACCCTACATATACCTGTGCAAAAAACTTGTTATTCTCAACACTGCCCAGTCTTTCCTCATCATAACCATTCACATCAAAGACAAAACTGGAACCGAACACCCAGCGTTCTGCTGCGTAACCTATTTGGATCCCACCTTCAATGCCCCGTGTGAGGTAAGTTCGGCTTTCTTCTATACGCATATCGGCAACATCTTCTTTATATCGTGAAAAACTCACTCCCAGCGAAGGGGAGATATTTACCCCGGCAAACCAGTTTTCGTTGAGGACCCAGGTATGGTAATAAGGCAGGGCCAACTTTAACTGGAAAATATTCTCATCAGATTTCACCCCTTCAAAAGTATATTCAAAATCTTCCCAGCCGTAAAATAAAGAAGGTATCCAACTCCCTGCGCTCTTTTTCTGCCATTCGGTATTGTAGAGGATATTCCTAAATGAGAAGTTAGGGTTTAGGACATAATGGGTAGACATCCCATAGATCCGATTCGTAAAATCGGGTATCTGAATATACGGATCAATCCCTTCCATCCAGTCGGGTACAAAATCTCCTGTATTGTCTACATAAAAACCCTTGAGTGTACTAAATTGAAATCCCTGAACCCAATTACCCAGCGCGGCCCGAAAACGGAAATCAGTCATTGAAGATTCACCTTTCAGATTGAGGTTGTCCTCTCCCCCGAAAATATCCGGGGCAATTCCGAAACTAAGCCCAAAAAACTGATAGTCGAGCGAAACATAGAGCCTGTAAGTATTATTATGTTCCAAATTTAGCTCCCTTCCAGACAAATCACGAAGTTCGTAAGAAGAGGTCTGGGTATCTACATTGAGTTTTAGTACAAACTTATCGGCATAGGAGGTGATATATGTAGAGTCCTTTTCCCAGCGTTTTTGCCCAAGTAACCCTGCGCTTTTAAACAAAAAGCAAAAGACAATAAGGCCGGTGATCTTAGTAAGTTTATCTATACGCAGCACCATTGGGGAAATTTATTATTGATCAGCTTTGATAAAGTCACCGTACAAATATAGTGCAGCAAAACATGCCTGCCGCTATTAAAAAATTCTAATTCTTTGGCCTTACACGCTTATCGAGACATCTGTACTGATAGGAGATCGCAAAGCCATCAAAGTCGCTTCCCTGTTTAAAACGGATCCCGGAAGCCAGCGCCAGTTTTACTGAATGTTTTTTTCCAGACTTACCCCAGAAGTTCACAGAACGGACATAGGCTACGATAATACTATTAATACGCCCGTTAAAATCCTCCAGTGGCAGACTGGGATCGAGCAAGGTATTTCCTGATGCGTAGGCATAACCGGCAGAAAAGAAGTTGATCCCTTTGGGCAGGTTGGTCAGGTTACGGGGTTCGAGTTCCTGAGCTGCCGCGGGATTATGAATTGCCCATAGCAGAGCAAAAAGAAAGATGCCAAAAAAGGTCCTTTTCATTTCTCATTTCAGCAGTCTGGCAGGGTTACATATAATTAATAGTCTAAAAATATTTCTTTCCATTTGAATATCGGTTATGGTCGCCCAAGAATTACCTACGACCTACATAAGACGAATCCATTCTAATACGATGAGGAATTCCTGAATTCAACTAAAATCTGAATCATCTCGATATTATCGATCAAGGGCAGCGCTGAATTTGCCTATATGACCCTCTTTGGTTACCGTACTGGCCTGGATAATGACAGATTCATTATTATTAGGAATCGATAATTTAATGATAGCTTTCCCATCCGTACCGGTATTAACGGTAGGGTTCCAATACAAAGTGCTTGATAATTCTCGTACTCTTTTCGACTCGGTTTCCTTATATTCCACAAAATCGACGGGAAGCTCATAGCCCTGAAACATCAATTGTGCCTCTTTCCTCTCAGACTTTCTGAGTTCAGCACCTGTCCTGGTATAAAACAGAAGCACACCTCCATTAGATCGTGATCCAAAAATAGCGGCCTCTGGTCCCAAAAGGAATTCAATTCGCTCTACATCACTGGCAGGGACCAAATTCATGATTTCGACTAATGGATTATTCCCAATGGAGCCAAGACTACCCCTGCCTTGTCCCTGGCTAAGCGGGAATCCATCCAATACATATAAAAGGGGACCACCGCCTGCCATTTCAGATCTTATATTAACCGCCACAGGGTTTTGTGATCCAATACCGATCACACGAATGTTGGGAATATTCATCAGTAATTCCGGGATAGTCTGAGGACGCTCAGGATTCTGATATTTAATGCGAGTCGGTTGTACATTAAACAGTGAAGGTGATTGCGACTTATCGTTTGCCTTCTCACGGACCACCACTTCCTGTAACTCGATAAGGCCCGTGGTATCGGAGGGTGTTTGATCGGTGGGTTCGTAGATCCTCTTCTTTTCCTGGCTGGCCAGGGTCTTTTCGCGGGTTGCTGATTCGGATTGTTTTGTGCTTTTTGCCGGGATCACTTTTACCATCCTTTCCTGGCTTTCGTCTCCGGTGGTTCTGAACACGAGCTCGGTCATTCCTCTTAATTGAAGGTTCTCCAGTACCAGACGACCATTGGAATCGGATTCGAGATCCTGAGCCCAAACATCGGTTTCGGAAAAGGCCATCACCTGGATAGGGGTATTCCTCAATAGATTGTTTTCCATATCATATGCATAACCGATAAGTTCCAATCCGTTCTGGAATGGAAACCTGATATCACCCCCTTCTTGTCCGGCTCCATCAATATACCTTCGGATTTCTGCAGCAGAACACAATAGTCTGAGATCATCTATAAACCGTAGCTGCCTTGCCCGATCCAGGCTCGTTGAATTTCCAATCCCTTCAGTAGAAGGGAAAAGATCGAATTCGTCAAAATCTGCGGATGCCACATCCGGTATCGGTAATGCTTCCAGGTTTTTTGTGATGCTCAAAGCTACCTCCGTTTCAACCGGGTTATCTTCCATATCGGTAACCTTCACTTCTAATACCGTTTCACCGGCTTGTTGCTTACCCTTGTTTATAGGTGTAACTGCTACCTTAACGCCACCGTCATCTATCCAAATAGGCCGTGCAGAAAGCTCAAGACCTTCATCATCGATAAGCCTTAGCCATACTATACCTCTCCGAAATCCCTTTTTAGGCATTTCAAATTCTACCTTGCCCTGCTGATTAATATTGAGATACCGTTCCAGATATGGAATACCCTCAAATTCCGCGAGAAGTTTAAGCTGTGCGCCCTGATACGCAGAAGTGGCCAAAATCCTTACCCTTACCATTTCACGATCCAAATTGTTAATCTGCAGAAGACATCCCTTGTCTTTAGCTACCGGCATTGGATATGAACTGCCATCAGACATCTTCAATGTATAAGCCTTGCCAGACTGAGGTTCAAAAGTAGCAGCAAAGAAATCAGTTGGATAAGCCGTAAGTATGCTCACCACTTTACCTTGCTCATCTGTTATTTGTCCTTTTAGGGCATTCGCATTGCTCCCGCGCTGATCTATTTTTACTACAACACGATTGAGGAGGCCATTGAGCAAGTTGCCTCCTTCCGGGTATATGTCAATTAGAGGAGTGGCATTATTATTAATTGCAGGCTGACTCTTAGTCTTACCGATAAATACCGGTTTAACCGCATAGGAAGATTCCCCGTAGTTTTGCATCCATCGTGTATAGGCGCGCAAGAAATATTGGCCTGAAGGTAATTTTTTGGGAACCTCCAGATTACCCATAATCATCCCTTCATTTATCGGATGATATTGCTTTAAGATCACTTCACCCTTCTGATCCAACAACTCTACTTTGAGAACCTTACTCATACTAACCCTCAGATTCTTGGGCCCGGTGAGAAGATAGCCTTTAAAAAAGATCACGCTTTTGTTGGGAGCATGAGCATCTGCCAGGTGTAATAGTACTTTCTCCTGCCAGGTGATCAGGGAATCCCGGTTAGATTTCTGCAGAGAAACCCAAAAGTCCAATTCTGTTAATGGTTCTGTAGCATTGGGACCCATCTGCTGAGACCATATGGTATAAGGCATGGAAATTACAAGAAAAAGTATTAGAATCGAACATAGGTAATCTTTCATGATAGTAATACTATTAATTTAGCTAGTCTTATTGTTAAATTTACTTAGCATGTACCGAAAAATAGTCTTTTTTAGGCAATATTTAACAGCTATTTCTCTGTATTACTACCAAAACAGCTGTAATCTATTCCGGATATTCTACCCTGAGGTGGTAAATATTAGTGAGTTTTTGTTTCAGAACCTTTTTAACCGATTGTATTTCTTTAAAAGTAATATTCGCGTTTAAAAACTGCTGCCCATTCATCTGTCCGCTTACAATTTTCTCAACAAATTCATCTAAGATAGAATAGGTGGGATTGTTCAGACTTTTCGAGGCGGCTTCAACAGCATCCGACATCATTAGAATAGCGGTTTCTTTTGAGAATGGAATAGGACCTGGATAGCGGAAATCAGATTCTTTGACCTCTTCGCCCGAATCCTGTTGCTTTTTGTAGAAATAATAGACAAAGGTAGTTCCGTGATGGGTTCTGATAAAATCGATCACCCTGTCGGGTAACCTGTTCTGACGGGCAATCTCGATCCCTTCGATAACATGGTCGATAATGATCCTGGCACTTTCTACAGGCTCCAGGTCGTCGTGGGGGTTGATATTGGTTACCTGGTTCTCCGTAAAATAAGCCGGCTTATTCATCTTGCCGATATCGTGGTATAAAGCCCCTACCCTCACCAGCATCGCATTGGCGCCAATCTCATTGGCGGCGGCCTCAGCGAGGTTCGCTACCTGAAGACTATGGTGAAAAGTGCCCGGTGCCTTGTTCGCCAGTTCCTTGAGGAGTCGGGAATTGGTATCCGACAGCTCGAGCAGTGAAACATCGGAGATAAGTCCGAAGATCTTTTCATACATATAGATCAGTGGTTGTGCAAAAAGGGTTATCATACCATTGAGCAGAAAAAATCCAAAAGTATAGAGGTTGATCTGATCTAAGGTGCCTTCCTGAATGACATAGAAGGCGAAATAGCCCAACATATAGATCAGCGTAATCTGTCCGACCGAAATAAAGAGATTGGCTCTTTTGTAGAGTTCAGAGACCGTAAGAATGGTTACAATACCAGCGATGATCTGCAAGAATATATACTCGAAACTATTGGGCACTACAAATCCAAGGATCAAGACCGTTAGTACATGGACAAACAAGCCTAGTCGGGCATCGAAAAAGGTCTTTAGAATAAGCGGGAGGATACATAACGGCACAACAAATACATAGGCTTCGTTATACTTCACCACCAGGGTGGTAATAAAGACCATCAAAAGAATATTGAAAAAGATAAAGGTCACTTTTACGTTGTTTCGAAAAACTTCCTGCCGGTATTTTTTTAAAAACAACATGAGCATCATCAACACCAGGGCCACCAGAATAGTATAACCGGCCAGTATAAAGAGGAAGTTGTTCTCGGCCCATAATTCCGATTCATACTCGGCCTTTAAGGAATTCAATATTTTCAGGTTCTCGGCCTCAACCACCTCGCCCTTGGCAATAATCAATTTGCCTTCATCCACACTACCCCTGGTCATGGAGATCTCAGAGAACACATCGTCTAAAGCTTTTTTAGAGAGTTCATCATCGTATCTTACATTAGGTCTGAGAATATCAAAAAACAACTGGCGGAATTGATTTTGATAACGCGTCAGGGACTGCGCGTCTAATAGTACAGACAGTTTATCGCCAGCGTCTACAACTCCCAGGAGTTCATCGCTTTCAAGCAGCATGGCCTCATTGTTCTTTACTAAATAGAGTTTTGCTTTCTGAGACCTGTTTTGAGTATTCTCCAGCAATCCATATCGATAAAATTCTTCCAGGATTTCCCTTCCAGACTCCTCTAACCGTTTCAGCTGTGAGACAGAATATCGCTCCTGTGGAAACACTGCGTTAAATTGCTGATCAAAAAGTGTATGAACTTGGTCTACAACTAACGTATCATAGATATAATAGTCGATATGCCGACTTTCGATCTCCTGCTTTTCCAGCTGAATTTCATCCTCAGATTTCTTTATCGTAAAATCGAAGGGAGCATAAAGGTTTTCGTATTGCCAGGGTTTTCCTTTTTGAAATTCGTATTTGAATTTACCTCCCCTTGGGAAAAAAAATACGATGCACCCAACGGTGAGAAAGTAGAGGAAATATTTATAAATAAGTGATTGCTTCTTGTAAACGGTATCAAGGTATTTCCCCATGTCGAGTATTATCTTTACCAAAAATAGAAAATTAAACGCTTAAGATGGGGTTAGCAGGCCACGATGAAGTTTAATTTATTAATTTCGCACTGACATTTTTAAAACATCCTTCTAACTAAGAATATTATTGATGAAAGAGGTCGTAATTGTCTCGATGGCGCGCACACCAATCGGAAGTTTTATGGGCGGCTTATCGGGCATACCGGCACCTGAACTCGGTGCAAAAGCTATAAAAGGCGCCCTGAATAAGGCGGGAATAGACCCTGGTCTGGTCCAGGAGGTGCTAATGGGTAATGTTGTTCAGGCAGGTACCGGACAGGCTCCTGCCCGACAGGCGGCGATTTATGCCGGTATCCCGGATACAGTTCCCTGTACCACTGTCAATAAAGTATGTGCCTCGGGCATGAAAGCTATTATGCAGGGAGCCCAATCTATCGCCCTTGGCGACAACGACATAGTGGTAGCCGGAGGTATGGAAAACATGAGCCTCATCCCTCACTATGTGCATATGAGAACTCCTAATAAATTTGGGCCTGTGCAGATGGAAGACGGGATGCAGAAAGATGGCCTGGTAGATGTATACGACCAGCACGCCATGGGCGTTTGTGCGGATGCCTGCGCCGCGGAATATAATTTCAGTCGGGAAGAACAGGACCAATATGCTATTCAGTCATATGAGCGCTCTTCCGCTGCCTGGAAATCGGGCAAGTTCAAAGATGAGGTAATCGGGGTAGAAGTACCACAGCGACGGGGTGAGCCCCTGATGATCGCAGAGGATGAGGAGTTTAAAAATGTACGGATGGATAAAATCCCAAATCTTCGTCCCGCATTCAGCAAAGAAGGTACGGTGACCGCTGCCAATGCCTCAACCATTAATGACGGAGCCGCTGCAGTTGTACTTATGAGTGCAGAAAAGGCCGGTGAGTTGAATATTGAGCCGCTGGTAAAGATCAGGAGTTTTGCCGACGCTGCGCAGGAACCGAAATGGTTTACTACGGCACCGGCCAAGGCCTTGCCAAAAGCCCTCGACAAGGCGGGGATAGACATAAGCGATGTGGATTATTTTGAATTCAACGAAGCATTCTCCGTAGTTGGATTGGCCAATATTAAGCTATTGGGTTTAAACGACTCCAATGTAAATGTAAATGGTGGAGCTGTTTCACTCGGACACCCGCTGGGTTGCTCCGGGGCACGAATAACCATTACCCTGATCAGCGTGCTTATACAAAACCAGGCCAGGATCGGTGCCGCAGCCATATGCAATGGCGGAGGTGGTGCATCGGCGATCGTCCTGGAGCGGAGCTGATCGGTCTTAGGGAATTAAAAAAGTTTATGCCATACGGTATATGCCATCTTAGTGTAATTCCAGTTCGGGCACAGGCGGATAACTCGAGTGAAATGCTTACCCAATTACTTTATGGGGAACATTTTAGAATCACAGAAAATAGAAAATTCTGGTCTAAGGTCAGGATCGTAGATGACGGAACAGAAGGCTGGATTACCAAACAGCAATTCCTTCAGCTCGATAAACCACAATTCGATACTATTCAGCAAAATAAGAGTCCAGAGTATGCTTCAGACCTTGTGGGCTATGCCTCTGGTAAAGATCAAGTTCTTATCCCGGTCTTGCTTGGCTCTTCTGTCTCAAACGCTCCTTTGATGGATCAATCTTTTGAAGGTGCTTGTCTGAACGGAACCGGTTCAAAATCGAATATAGTTCCCACGGCGATGTACTACCTCCATGCCCCTTTTCTCTGGGGCGGGAAGACCCCTTTTGGAGTAGATGATGCCGGATTGAGCCAGATGGTTTACAAGATCAATGGCAACCAGATACCACGCCGGGCTTCCGAACAGGCAATGGTTGGTGAATCGCTTAGTTTTATTGAGGAGAGCGAGCCGGGCGACCTTGCTTTTTTCGATGATAAGGAAGGAAATATAGATCATGTGGGAATCATTATGAAGGATAACTTCATCATACATTCTCATGGAAAGGTACGGATCGACCGCCTTGATCATACCGGGATCTTTAACAGAGAAGAGGGGCGCTATTCCCATTCACTCAGGGTCATTAAAAGAATTGTATAAAAAACCCCGGCATAAGGCCGGGGCTATTCGTTTCAATACCTGGGCTTTATTCTTCACCCAGCATTTTTTTCATCTTCATGAAATTCTCAGTATCTCCCAAGGCACCATAAATATTTTTCAACTGTGTCAGGATCCCCTGATTGTCAGGATTCATTTTTAAAGCATCTTCCAACACTTTTGCACCTTCGCGGAAGAGGTCATCCTTTTTCTTTTTTAGCTCATCATAACGAGTGATATCTGCCCTTGAACTACCCAGAGTATTCATCTCGTCTATAAGACCGTTACCTTCGTTCACATATGTGGTGGATAGATTGAGCAGCGCATTGATATATCCAGGGTTGATTTCCAGTGCTCTTTTATACGCCGCTCTGGCCTCTTCAAGGTTACCCTGTTCCATATTGATCACCCCAATATTATACTGAAGGTCTGGGTTTTCGGGCGCCATATCTGCCGCTTTCGCCATCATGGTCTTAAATGTATCCTTGTCGCCCATTTTGTAGTGCAAATTGGCTTCATTGAGAATTAGATTTACATCATCCGGGTAAGCAGCCCTGGCATCTGCATAGGCCTGAAGTGCTTTGTCATCCTGACCCAATTGCGTGTAGATAAGTGCGATGTTCTTAATCACCTCTGCCCTTTTTGAAGGAGTTTTTTCGTCTACAGGATCTTTATATTCTTTAGACTTGATCATCAAATCGCGCTGGAACTCGTCCATTTCCTCCACTTCACCTGTTTCTACATTGGTTGCTTTGAAAATGGTTGTGCTGCCATCATAGCCTACATCTTTCAATTCTTTATAATAGGCAAGCGCCTCTTCATAATGCGAACCGTTAACAGCACTGCTGGCTGCGTAATAGAGATAAATCGTATCCTTAGGACTCAGCTTATAACCCATATAGAGTTTTTCGGCTGCTTCCTTGAAATTTTTGTTAGTATTATCCTCTACAGCTGCGCTGATCAGATCTGAAGTTAACGCCGCCAAGTTTTGTTGAGCCTCAGCAGTGTATCGCTCCTTGCCACTTTTTTCTTCTACGCTGATGGTTTCATTAAAGCAGTGGATTGCCACATCAAAAGCCGAAACATCTCCTTTTTTAGCCAAGTCGGTATATATTTTGCCCCTTGTTAGATGGTACTGAGCCTGGGTTCTTGCATCGGTAGAAGCTATCAATCCTGATGCTGCCTCAAGAGCTGTCTTCGCCCCGGCGGCGTCACCTGATTTTAAGGCTTTTTCTGCCGCCTTAATCTCATTTTTCTGTGCATAACTAACCAGGCTGAATGCCATGGCCAGTATAATTAAGAAATTGGTTTTCATAGTAAAAATAAATTAGTGAAATAGTGTTTATAATCGTTTATTAATCCTTATCCGATTCCTTATCATCAATTGCCGTGCCATCTTCGGTTTCTACCTCTATATCAAGAATTTCTGCCTGATCGAGGTTCTCTTCCTCCTTCATCACCTTGGCTACGGCTGCAATAGAATCATTTTCCTTGATGTTGATCAGTTTCACACCCTGGGTAGCCCTTCCCATCGTACGCAGGTCTTCCACAATCATTCTTATCGCGATACCCGATTTATTAATGATCATCAGGTCGTCTGAATCCGAAACATTTTTAATGGACACAAGCCCTCCGGTTTTATCCGTAATGGAGATGGTTTTTACACCTTTTCCACCTCTGTTGGTTATCCTGTAATCGTCTATGCTGGATCGTTTGCCATAACCATTTTCAGAAACCACGAGGATCTCGTCGTCAAAATTATGAACTGAGATCATCCCGATTACCTCGTCATCATCATTGGCCAGTGTGATTCCTCTTACGCCGCTGGCATTTCGCCCCATGGGTCGTGTCTTACTCTCCTCAAAACGTATAGCCTTTCCGGATCGCAATCCAAGGAAGATCTGGCTGGTACCAGTAGTGAGTTTCGCTTCAAGAAGTTCATCACCCTCTCTGATATTGATAGCGATAATACCATTTTGACGTGGTCGGGAATATTGTTCCAAAGAAGTCTTCTTAACAGTCCCCTTCTTGGTAGCCATAATAACATAATGACTGTTCACATACTCCTCGTCCTTGAGGTCCTGGGTACATATAAATGCCTTAACCTTGTCATCCTGTTCAATATTAATCAGGTTTTGGATGGCGCGTCCTTTAGAAGTACGACTGCCTTCCGGGATCTCAAAGACCCTCATCCAGAAGCACTTCCCTTTTTGGGTAAAGAACAGCATGTACTGGTGATTGGTGCCCACAAAAAGATGTTCGAGGAAATCTTCATTTCGGGTAGAAGAAGCTTTTTGTCCTACCCCACCCCTGTGCTGAGTTTTATATTCGGTCAGCGGGGTACGTTTTATATAACCCGCATGAGAAATCGTGATAATCACCTGCTCGTCCGGGATCATATCCTCTATGCTAAGGTCTCCGCCGGCAAAATTGATTTCTGATCGTCTAATATCGCCGAACTTTTCCTTAACCTCCAACAGCTCTCCTTTGATGATTTCCATCCTTCTGTCTTTGTGATCGAGAATATCTTTAAGATCGGTAATTCTTACTTTTATCTCCTCGTACTCGGTACGTAGTTTGTCCTGTTCCAGACCGGTAAGCTGGCGTAGTCGCATCTCTACAATAGCCTTAGCCTGTATCTCGGTCAGTTTAAAGCGTTCGATCAGATTTTCGCGGGCATCATCGGCATTAGAAGAAGCACGGATAATAGCAATCACCTCGTCTATATGATCTGAGGCGATGATGAGCCCTTCGAGGATATGAGCCCTGTCTTCGGCTTTTTTCAATTCGAACTTGGTTCGCCTTACCACCACTTCGTGACGGTGTTCAACAAAATACTTAATGATCTGTTTAACGTTCAGCAACTCAGGCCGGCCTTTAACCAGGGCAATATTATTAACGCTGAAAGACGATTGCAGTGCAGTGTACTTGTAAAGCGTGTTCAGTACAATGTTCGGAATTGCATCCCTCTTAAGGATATAGACAATACGCATCCCATTCCGATCCGACTCATCGCGGATAGTTGAAATACCATCGATCCTTTTATCATTGATCAGGTCGGCCGTTTTCTTTATCATATCGGCCTTGTTTACCTGATAAGGAATCTCAGTGACCACAATGCTTTCACGGCCATTCGATTCCTCAAAAGTAGCTTTAGCCCGCATCATCACTCTTCCGCGCCCGGTATGAAAAGCCTCTTTTACACCATCGTAGCCATAGATAATTCCACCTGTTGGAAAATCCGGAGCCTTAACATGTGTGATAAGCTCGTCGATTTCAATGTCATTGTTTTCGATATACGCCACGGTACCGTCTACTACTTCAGACAGGTTGTGAGGAGGCATATTGGTCGCCATTCCAACTGCAATACCCGATGCCCCGTTGATCAGCAGATTCGGGATTCTGGTCGGTAAAACGGTAGGTTCCTGAAGGGAGTCGTCAAAATTCAGCTGATGATCTACGGTATCCTTCTCAATATCCGAAAGCATTTCATCTGCGATCTTACGCATTTTGGCCTCGGTATATCGCATCGCTGCCGGACTGTCACCATCTACAGATCCGAAATTCCCCTGACCATCGATCAGCATATAACGCAAACTCCATTCCTGAGCCATCCGCACCATCGTATCGTAGACCGATGTATCGCCATGGGGATGGTATTTACCTAATACTTCCCCGACGATACGCGCCGATTTTTTATAGGAACTGTTCGACCGCACACCCAATTCGTGCATGCCATAAAGAACTCTTCTATGCACCGGTTTCAGACCATCCCTGACATCAGGGAGGGCGCGTGACACAATGACCGACATTGAGTAATCAATGTAGGCCGATTTCATCTCATCTTCTATGTTAATGGGAATTAACTTTTCTCCTTCAGCCATACAAAAATGATATCGATTTTATGTAGTAAAAATATCAGGGCAATATACACAAAAACGAAGCTTTTCAAATACTCCGCGGCCACTTTATTGAATAATTTATCAACACCTTACACCCCTTATTTCGTTGATAATTCAGGTGTTAATTTTTTTGTAAATCGATGTTTTTTTCGTCATTTAGTCCATGTTTATCGAATATAGGTACGGTATTTGACGTTCTTATAGTTAGAATTAGTAATTTTATGGATGTTTTAATGACAGTTTATGGATGATAATTTTTCACCGAGGGTTAAGGACGTAATCGCCTACAGCAAGGAAGAAGCACTGAGACTTGGGCACGATTTTATCGGCACCGAACATTTGATGCTGGGATTGCTGCGCGATGGTAATGGGAAAGCGATCAGTATCCTGGATGCCCTGGACGTCGATCTAGACCATTTAAGGCGTAAGGTAGAAATTCTCAGTCCGGCTAATCCTAATTCAGGCACCAGCCAGAAGGACAAAAAAAATCTGCACCTGACTCGCCAGGCCGAGCGTGCTTTAAAAACAACATTCCTCGAAGCCAAGCTTTTCCAAAGCTCTTCTATAAATACAGCACATCTGCTCTTGTGCATCCTTAGAAATGAAAATGACCCGACGACTAAATTGCTGCATAAACTAAAAGTGGATTATGACGGTGTTAAGGATCAGTTCAAATCGATGATCACCAGCGATGATGACTATATAGATTCTCCTACTTCTGAATCTTTTCCCAGTGATTCAGATGAACCAACCGAAGGTAAAGAGGGTTCTTTTGGAACGACAGGACAAAAAGGCAGTAAGAAGTCGAAAACTCCTGTTTTAGATAATTTCGGACGGGATCTAACCCGGCTTGCGGAGGACAATAAACTGGATCCGGTAGTAGGCAGGGAGAAGGAAATCGAAAGAGTATCACAGATCCTGAGTCGAAGAAAAAAGAATAACCCCTTGTTGATCGGTGAGCCCGGTGTGGGTAAAAGTGCTATAGCTGAGGGTCTGGCGCTGAGGATTATAAATAAGAAGGTGTCGAGGATACTGTACAACAAACGACTGGTTACCTTGGATCTGGCTTCACTTGTGGCCGGAACAAAATACAGAGGACAGTTCGAAGAGCGGATGAAGGCGGTGATGAACGAACTGGAAAAGAATGAAGATGTGATCCTCTTTATCGATGAGATCCATACCATCGTTGGTGCCGGGGGTGCTACTGGCAGCCTCGATGCTTCCAATATGTTTAAACCGGCTCTTGCCAGGGGTGAGATTCAATGTATTGGAGCAACCACATTAGACGAATACCGACAATATATCGAAAAGGACGGTGCGCTCGAAAGGCGGTTCCAAAAAGTAATGATAGAGCCAACTTCTGTTGATGAGACCATCGAGATCCTTCAAAATATTAAAGGGAAGTACGAAGACCATCATAATGTCAATTACACCGATGAGGCACTAATTGCTTGTGTAAAGCTCACCAACCGGTATATGACAGATCGCTTTCTGCCCGATAAGGCTATCGACGCACTCGATGAGGCTGGTTCAAGGGTGCATATTGTGAATATGGATGTTCCCAAACAGATCCTTGAGCTCGAGAAGCAGCTTGAAGATGTTCGCGAACTCAAGAACAGTGTGGTTAAGAAACAACGCTACGAAGAGGCTGCCAAGCTCAGGGACGATGAAAAAAGACTTGAGAAAGAACTTGCAGTAGCTCAGGAGAAATGGGAGGAAGATAGCAGGTTGAATCGCGAAACCGTTTCGGAAGACAATGTTGCCGATGTGGTTTCTATGATGAGCGGTGTACCGGTGAACAAAATCGCGCAGACAGAAAGTAATAAACTGGCCAAATTACCCGATCTCATCAAGGGAAATGTAATCGGGCAGGACGAAGCAGTGGCCAAAGTGGCCAAAGCTATTCAACGTAACAGGGCTGGTTTGAAAGATCCCAATAAGCCAATAGGGTCCTTTATCTTCCTCGGACAGACCGGTGTGGGTAAAACTCAGTTGGCAAAAGTTCTTGCCCAGGAATTATTTGATTCGCAAGATGCGCTGATCAGGATCGATATGAGTGAGTACATGGAAAAATTCACTATCTCGCGGCTGGTAGGAGCACCTCCCGGTTATGTGGGTTATGAGGAAGGCGGTCAGCTGACTGAAAAAGTCAGAAGAAAACCTTATTCGGTGATCCTGCTCGACGAGGTAGAAAAAGCACATCCCGATGTTTTTAATATGTTGCTGCAGGTCCTAGACGATGGATTCCTGACAGACAGCCTGGGAAGGCGGATCGATTTTAGGAATTCTATCCTAATCATGACTTCCAATATCGGAGCACGTCAGCTTAAGGATTTTGGACAAGGTGTAGGATTTGGTACTGCTGCCAAAAAATCGCAGGTAGACGATCATCAGAGATCGGTAATAGAAAACGCTCTTAAAAAAGCTTTTGCTCCCGAATTTCTGAACAGGATAGACGATGTGATTGTGTTCAATCCGCTTGAGCGAGAACATATCCATCAGATTATTGATATCGAATTGAATAAACTGTTCCTCAGGATCAATGAAATCGGTTACGATCTGAACCTTACAGATAAGGCAAAGGATTATATTGCTGATAAAGGTTTTGATAAACAATATGGAGCCCGGCCTTTAAAGAGGGCTATCCAGAAATATATAGAAGATGCCCTGGCAGAAGAAATTGTAAATTCCAAACTGCAGGAAGGGGATAGTATTTTTATGGATGTGGACAAGAAAGAAGAAAAGTTGACCATCGAAATAAAAAAGGCTAAGAAATCTTCGAAAGCTTAGACTTTTAATTAGTTTATTTGAAAAGGGGTCAATGGTGGCCCCTTTTTTTATGTCTTAAAATCAGGTATTCGCGAAATATAAGAAACTTGCTAAACCACCAGGACCGTACAAACGATATATTCGCGTTTGGTCTAATATTTTTCCAAAAAGTAGTGCATAGGTCTACATTCGTCTCGGACACTATATTTATATTGAAATGAACGTCGGACCGACAAAAAAAGCCCTTGTTGTTAAGGAATACCACTTGGATATAGGTAGGGTACAGGTTTTTAAAAACCATCTCGTAGCCATTTTCGATGAAGGGGCCACACTCACACTTGAAAGAGCCTATCAAATCATCGGAATCTCTGAAATACACTTCAGGGACAGGAATTTTGGTTTTATAAGTTTCAGGCAGAATTCTTATGCCATCGACCCAACTATTTACACCTACCTCAGGGAACTGAAAAATCTTAGAGCGTTTGCCATTGTTTCCGTAAAGGAAATGGACATGCATAACTTTAAGATCGAAAAACTCTTCTATAAAAAACCGATGAAACTCTTTATCGATTATAAGAATGCACAGAAATGGGTTAAACGTCGGGTGAAAGAGGCACGCTGATCATCCAGCGCCTTCGGTTCGCCATCTTTCCGAACCACCACAATTGCTATCACAATAAAACTTATTCCGATGAATTTTGGTCGGGCTCCTGTTGAATTTGTTCCGGAGGTGCCGTTAGACTGATATAAGCCTGTCCGATCGACTGGATTATTTCTCCGGCTGTCAGCGATTCAAATCCGGTATTTACAACGGCCAGATCGGCCGCCTTTCCATGAAGATAAACCGCCATTACTGCGGCAGTAACGCTCTCATAGCCCTGGGCGATCAGAGAAGTGATCATCCCTGTTAGTACATCACCACTGCCAGCTGTGGCCATACCTGCATTGCCGGTAGAATTTACATAACCGATACCCTCGGCGATAGTAATGGTATAAGCATCTTTCAGTACCAGAACACAATTGTACTTCTTTGTGAATGCCCTGGCTTTCTTCAACTTATCGAAATCGTCTGTCCAGTCACCTAGAATTCGTTTCAGCTCACCGGGATGTGGTGTCAGTACAGTTCCGCCGGGCAGCTCCTTTAGAAGGGAGGGATGCTCAGCCAGAATATTCAGCCCATCGGCATCGACCACCAATGGACCCGTATAAGTTTTTAAGAAATTCTGGAATGCTTCTCTGGTTTCCTTCAAGGTGCCCATGCCCATACCAATTCCGACTACATCGGGTGATATGGTATAGGAAATATTTTCAATATGATCCTCATTCTTATCTGTATTTACCATTACCTCCACAGCAGAAGTTTGAAGGGGCAGATAGCCACATTTAGGGACAAAAGCCGTAACCAGCCCGCTGCCCGCCTTCAGGCAGGCCTTGCTACTCAGAATCACTGCCCCGATCTTTCCATAACTCCCACCGATGATAAGGGAATGGCCATAGGTTCCTTTATGCGAAAATCGTTTCCGCTCCTTGTATTGCTTAAGTATCTCCTCTTTACCAATAAGATGAAAATCGGTTTCGGTCTCTGCCAAAGTCTTTTTATCCATACCTATATCGAGGATTTCCCAATGTTCACAGAAAACCCCGGTATCAGGAAGAAAGAAAACCAGTTTGGGCAACTGTATGGTGAGTACAATATTTGAACAAACAACTGCTTCCCGATTATCAATAGGCCGGTCTAAATAAAGACCGGAAGGCACATCTACCGAAACAACAAAGGCGCCGGATTGGTTAATATGGCACATAAGCTTTTGTACCCAGTTATCTGGGGCGCGGTTCAGACCAATACCAAAGATTGCATCTACAATAATATCTTCGGTTCCTATTTCCGGAAAGGCTGTTCCTTCCTGTATGAAATTTGGCCATATCTTCCTTTCCTTTAATCGTTTGAGATTGATCAGGAAGTCTTCGGATCGTTTTTCACTATAGCTGACCACATTCACTTCAATGTTATAACCGTGTTCCCACAAATGACGTGCGAGGGCTAGTCCGTCTCCTCCATTATTTCCGATCCCGCAGAAGAGATGAATTTTCACCTGTGCACCGCGCATCTTCCGGTGAAGCCAATTGAATAACGCCACCGCCGCTCGCTCCATTAACTGTTCACTGCTGATCTGTTGCCTTTCAATTGTGGATTTGTCAGCCGCGTACAGCTGACTGGCCGAAAATATCTTCATCTGGCAATAATTTTTAATAAAAAACGGCTACTTGACAAAAATTGTGGAATAATTTGATAAGGTATTCAAAAGTACTACTTTTGAGGCTTTATCAGAAGTACGATGATTGGCATTACAGATTTTGGGAACCGCATATTTACTCTTCATGCTTTTTGGTATTCCATCACTCCAGCATTTACCACTACCCCTGTGGGGTAAGCAGCTATTTATATTTCCGTTTTTACAAAATCTTTTAGACGACCTTTTTTAACTAATATTCCATATGAAGGTTTTAAAATTTGGCGGTACTTCGGTAGCCAGCGCAGATCAGATAAAACAAGTAAAGCAAATTATTGCCGATAAGCAGGCCCAGCGGGTTTTTGTGGTGGTCTCTGCATTGGGTGGCATCACAGATCTTCTAATCAAGACTTCAGCCATGGCTGCCAAAAGGGATGAAGGATTTCACGAGGGTGCGAGGGAACTTGAAAAAAGACATCTGGAAGCTATAAAGTCACTCATCCCTGTTAAATCCCAAAGTGGGATTCTGAGTCATGTGAAAACCGAACTCAATACACTGGAAACGCTGCTTGAAGGGGCATATCTTATCGGGGAGATCACTCCCCGACTGCTCGACAGGATTTTATCTTATGGAGAATTACTCTCTTCCTACATTATCAGTGAATACCTGCTTGTTTCAGGTCTCGATGCCAAACTTAAAGACAGTCGGGAGCTGATCATCACCGACGAAAACTATGGTAAAGCTGCTGTAAACTTTGAGATCACCAACCCGGCTTGTCAGTCGTATTTTGAAAATAGCAAAGAGAAGATTACCGTACTCCCTGGTTTTGTATCTTCTTCAGAAACAGGTAATTCCACAACTCTGGGTAGAGGAGGGTCGGACTTTACGGCTGCTGTGATCGCAGGTGCTCTGGGTGCGAAACTATTGGAAATATGGACCGATGTAAGTGGAATGTATACCGCAAATCCTAAACTGGTAAAACAGGCTAAGGCGATCACGAATATCTCTTATGAAGAGGCTATGGAATTATCGCACTTCGGTGCAAAGGTCCTTTATCCGCCTACTATCCAACCAGTGCTGCAAAAGGGAATTCCAATACATATCAAAAATACTTTTAGGCCCCAGGATCAGGGTACTACGATAGAGAAAAACAAAGGAGATTCAAAATACGCTGTAAGGGGCATCAGTTATATTCCGAATATCAGTTTGCTCACTCTTGAAGGGCCAGGTATGATTGGTATACCGGGTACCTCCAGGAAATTCTTTGAGGTGCTCTCGCAGGCCCAGATCAGTGTTGTTCTGATTACACAGGCATCTTCAGAACATTCCATCTGTATAGGACTGGCCCAGGACGATGCGCCAAAAGCAGAAAAGCTGGTTAATGAAGCTTTTGCCTATGAGATCAGGGAGTCTAAAATAAAACCGGTAATAACAGAAGGTGATTTGGCCATCATTGCACTGGTAGGCGATCAAATGAAAAGCTACCAGGGACTCAGTGGAAGAATGTTCAGCACCCTTGGCCGGAACAACGTTAATATCAGAGCGATAGCCCAGGGCGCTTCGGAACGGAATATCTCGGCAGTTATCCAGAAGGAAGACGTCAGAAAAGCGCTTAATGCGCTCCACGAAACATTTTTTGAAGAGAACATAAAGCAGTTGAATCTATACATTATGGGAGTAGGTAATGTTGGATCAAGACTTTTGAATCAAATACGGCAACAGCATAGATATCTCAAAAATCAACTCCGTTTAAATATTCGGGTAATTGGAGTATCCAACTCAAGGACCATGTATTTCCAAGAGGGCGGAATTCCGCTAGAAGCCTGGGAGGAAAACTTGGCTCAGGGAGAAAAGGCAGATCCAAATAAATTTTTAAGTCAGTTGCTTACCCATAATTTTCGCAATAGCATTTTCGTAGACAATACGGCTAGCTCGGTGGTAGCGGATACCTATCAGAATTATCTCAGCAAAAGCATTGCCGTGGTTACCTGTAATAAGATTGCATGTTCTTCCGACCTCGATAAATATCTTAAACTGAAAGAAGTCTCCAGGGCATACAACGCTCCTTTCCTTTTTGAAACTAACGTTGGAGCCGGCTTGCCGATTATTGACACCTTAAAACACCTCATCGCATCGGGCGACAGGGTGAACAAGATTCAGGCCGTCCTTTCAGGAAGCCTGAATTTCGTATTTAATAATTACGATGGCAGTATTCCCTTTTCCCAGATAGTCCAAAGAGCTCAGAAAGAAGGCTATACCGAACCTGATCCCAAAATCGATCTAAGCGGTGTAGATGTAATGCGCAAAATACTTATCCTGGCAAGGGAAAGTGGATATTCCATAAATATGGATGACATTGCCAATAATTCCTTCCTGCCTCAGGAAAGCCTCGATACGAACGACAATGACGCTTTCTGCCAATCGCTGGAGAAAAATGAATCGGGATTTCGCGAGCTGTATAACAAGGCAGATGAAAACGACTGCAAACTTAAATACGTAGCCCAGTTTGAAGAGGGTCGGGCCTCGGTCGGACTACAGTCTATACCCAGGGATCACGATTTCTTTAAACTGGAAGGCAGCGACAATATCGTACTATTCTTTACCGATCGCTACCGGGAACAACCCCTGGTGGTTAAAGGTGCCGGTGCGGGTGCAGAAGTTACCGCTTCCGGTATTTTCGCAGACATAATCAGAATTGGTAACTTTTAGGCCTATGGAAAGTATTCGGATTTTTTCACCGGCCTCTGTTGCAAACATCTCCTGTGGTTTTGACGTATTGGGGCTTGCACTTGAAACCATAGGTGATTATATGACCGTGACGAAAGTACCTGAACCCGGCATAAGGATTACCCGTATCACCGGTCAAAAACTCCCACTCGAAACAAATAAAAATGTTGCAGGAGTAGCGGCCCTGGCCCTGCTCGATAAATTTGATTTTGAAGGCGGCTTCGAGATTGAGATCGATAAGAGGATCAAACCGGGCAGTGGGATCGGCAGCAGTGCCGCGAGCGCTTCGGGTGCGGTATGGGCAATTAATGAATTACTGGGGCACCCTTTTACCAAGCTCCAATTGGTGGAGTTTGCCATGGAAGGAGAACGCCTCGCCAGTGGTGCGGCCCATGCAGACAATGTAGCCCCGGCTTTATTTGGCGGATTTACACTGGTAAGAAGTTACGAACCCCTTGATATCGTGGCTATTCCTGCCCCTGAGGATCTCTTTGCGACAATTGTCCATCCCCTCATTGAGATTAAAACCGCTGATTCAAGGAAGATTCTGAAAAAGTCGATCACCCTTGCCGATGGAATTAAACAATGGGGCAATTTAGGCGGGCTTGTAGCCGGACTGTACACTCAGGATTATAGTTTAATCGGCAGATCTATGATAGACCATATCATAGAACCCACCCGCGCTATACTGATCCCTGGTTTCGACGAAGTAAAAAGTGCAGCCTTAAATGCCGGAGCGCTTGGATGTGGTATTTCAGGTTCCGGGCCATCGATCTTTGCGCTGAGTAAAGGCAAGACAATTGCCGATGAAACCGCAGTGGCAATGAAAGAAATATATAATGGACTCGACATCGATTTTGATGTCCATGTATCGAATATCAACCCTTACGGCATCAAAGAAGTTCAATAGTCAACTGTAGATTTATTTCCTGAAAAAATAGAGTCGAATCATATGAAATTCTATAGCCTCAATCGAAATTCTGCCCCTGTAAGCTTTCGCGAAGCTGTGCTTAGGGGAATTGCACCGGATAGAGGCCTGTATTTCCCTGAAAATATCGAATCGCTGCCTGCGTCTTTCATTGCAAATTTGATAGCTCATTCGAATGCTGAGTTGGCTTTCCATGCCATGCAACAGTTCACCAGGGAGGATATTCCTGATGAGGTACTTATGGAAATGGTACATGAGGTACTCCAGTTCGATTTTCCGCTGGTGAGCCTCACCAATGAGATCGCTGTTTTAGAATTGTTTCACGGCCCCACCATGGCCTTTAAGGATGTAGGGGCTCGTTTTATGGCTCAATGTATGGGTTACTTTGCTTCTTCCGGCAGCAAGGAAACCACTGTCCTGGTTGCTACCTCCGGCGATACCGGTGGCGCTGTGGCCAGAGGATTCCTGGGTGTTGAAGGTGTTAAGGTGGTCATTCTCTATCCCAGCGGAAAGGTTAGTAATATTCAGGAAAAACAGCTCACCACGCTGGGGCAGAATATTACCGCCCTTGAAGTAAACGGGACTTTCGACGATTGTCAGCAAATGGTAAAGAATGCATTTTTGGATCCTGATCTTACGACCAAACTTCAGCTAACTTCTGCAAATTCGATCAACGTGGCGCGTTGGCTGCCTCAGCAATTCTATTATTTCATCGCCTGCAAAGCTTTGGAAGAACGTTCCCAGCCCCTGGTGTTTTCCGTGCCCAGTGGGAATTTTGGTAATCTTTGTGCAGGTATGGTGGCCCAGCGGCTCGGCTTGCCAATCGAACATTTTATCGCTGCAACGAATATCAACGATACGATTCCCAAGTTTATGAAGACCGGGGATTATTTCGCACAACCCTCCTCCCCTACTATTTCGAATGCCATGGATGTGGGGGATCCCAGTAATTTTGTCAGGATACTGGAATTGGTAGACCATGATTTCGACCGACTCAGAAAGATTTTCTCTTCTTATTCGTATACCGATAAGGAAACCAGGAATGCCATGAAAGAAATCTATAAAATTTCGGGATATGTAGCCGACCCTCATGGCGCTGTGGGCTACCTAGGGCTCAAGCGCTTTCTTCAAGATCATCCGGAGTATTATGGAGTATTCCTCGAGACTGCTCATCCCGTTAAATTTTTAGATGTGGTTGAAGATACCCTGGGCTTCAAACAGTCTCTACCAAAGCAAATTGCGGATATCACTAAAAAAGAGAAGAAAGCAATCGCCGTGGATTCCTATAAGGATGTGAAGGAGTATTTGCTGCTTTCGTAATCGATCGTTGCCGCCAGCCTACAGGCTGGTGGATATAAATCTTTGTTACCGCCAGCCTCCAAGCTGGTGGCGATTAACCCATAAATCCAATTTCATCTATCTTCATTACTGAATGATCTTCCTGATAATTTCTGGCACTACTGTATTTCCAATCTTCTGGCCTTGTAACAAAGCCTGATACTACAGGATTTCTATGTATATACTCTATTTTTTGTTTGATTACTCCAGTACTCCATAACTCAATCGGCTTATTATGATGTTGCCAAAGTTGCCTGCGAGTAACATTGCTTTTGTTTTTTGCCGCCCGTTTAAATAATTCGAGCAACCATTTGCGTCTGCTTTCTAAAGAATTCTCCTCTATACCTTTTAAAAGCCTTCTTGACGAATACCCTTTAAAATCTCTTATTAGACCAGACGGGTCTCCAATGACTGATCTAAAAATCATATGGACATGGCTGGGCATAAAACAGTATGCATATACTTCCATGTCTTTTTTCTCCCGGCAATAAGTAATACTTTTTTCAAGAATACTAAAATATTTCTCTCTCGTAAATAGATCTATCCAATAAACTGTAGCAAAAGATATAAAATAGGCTGCTGTTGGGTTGTGGAACTTGTAATTGCGGCTCATACAGGTTAAAATAATTGCCCATTGTGCAATCTCATTTCAGAATTTTGAGAATAGTATCCAATATATTTTAAGCCGCCAGCTTGCAGAATACAGGAATTTTGAAACCACCAGCCTGGAAGCTGACTTTAGTACTGATTTTGTGGTTTTCAGACCACCAGCCTGGAAGCTGGCGGTAGTGGGGGAAACCACCAGCCCGGAGGCTGGCGGTAGTGGTGAGTTATAAAATAACTTAACAAAAGATTATTGAAAACCACTATCGGCGATCTGTGGTGATCTATTAATTTTCAATAAATTTGCGCATCTAATTTACAGCGTATGAAAAATACTGCCCTAACCGCTACCCATGAAGCACTCGGTGCTAAAATGGTGCCTTTTGCCGGCTATCTGATGCCGGTGTCTTACGAGGGTGTCAATGTAGAACATGAAACCGTCCGAAACAATCTCGGAGTTTTCGACGTCTCTCATATGGGCGAGTTTTTAATCGAAGGACCTAAAGCGCTGGATTTAATCCAGAAAGTCTGTTCTAACGATGCTTCCAAACTTACTGTCGGAAGGGCACAGTACAGCTGTATGCCCAATGAAAATGGAGGAGTTGTAGACGATCTGATCATTTACAGGGTTAAGGATGAAGTGTTTCTATTGGTGGTCAATGCTTCAAATATTGAAAAGGACTGGACTCATATAGAAAAATACAACCAGGATATCGGAGCCGTTATGCGAAATATTTCTGAAGGATATTCTTTGTTGGCCATTCAAGGTCCTAAGGCTGTTGAGGCGATGCAATCGCTTAGCTCTGTTGACCTTTCGGCGATTAAATTTTATCATTTTACGGTAGCCGATTTTGCAGGGATTGATCATGTGATTATTTCTGCTACTGGTTATACCGGTTCCGGAGGTTTTGAGATCTATTGTAAAAACGAAGAAGTTAAACAAGTTTGGGACAAGGTGCTGGAAGCCGGAGCGGACTATGGTATAAAACCTATTGGCCTGGCTGCCCGTGATACGCTGCGTCTGGAGATGGGCTATTGCCTCTATGGTAACGATATTGATGAAACTACCTCACCCATTGAAGCCGGACTCGGCTGGATTACGAAATTCACCAAGAAGTTTGTGAATAGCGAAGCACTGGAAAAAGAAAAAGAGCGGGGCCCCGAAAACAAACTGATTGCTTTTGAGCTCGATGAAAGGGGCATCCCCAGAAAGGATTATGATATAGTAGACAGTCAGGGCAAAAAACTGGGGAGGGTCACCTCGGGTACCATGTCGCCTTCGATGGCCAAAGGCATTGGCCTGGGATATGTTCCTTCGGTTTTTGCATCACCCGGCAGTAAGATTTATATCCAGATCAGGAAAAACAGAATTCCGGCTACGGTGATTAAACTGCCGTTCTACAAAGCTTAAGTTCCCCAATGGAAGAAGGTAAAAGAAAGGAAGGGGAAGGAGGAAAAATCTTGATATTGGGCGGGAGCGGATTCCTTGGCCATTCATTATACAAGGAATTGTGTAACTATTACAATACCTACGCCACCTATTCCACTGCCAGCAGTTTTCAGGACAATAAACAGTTCGTCAGCTACGATATGCGTGAAGACGATATCTACTTATTGCTGGAGAGAATTAAACCCAAAGTGATCATTTCGGCATTAAGGGGGGAGTTTTCTTCTCAGATCCAGGCACATCAGCATATTTGCGAATACCTTATCAAAAACAAATGCAGGCTTTACTTCCTGTCTTCGGCCAACGTTTTTGACGCCTACAGTAAATACCCTTCCTATGAATACGACAAGACACTGTCGGAAAGTATTTATGGACGACTAAAGATCCGGATCGAGAATATGTTGCTCAGGTTACCAAAATCAAAAACTGCGATCCTTAGGGTTCCCATGGTATTTGGCAATACTTCCCCACGTATAAAGGAGATGAAATCTGCCATATGGAACAACGAACCCATAGAAGTATTTCCGAACCTGGTGATGAATGTAACCAACGTTGACAGGCTTACCCAGCAACTTCACTACCTGATCAATCGTAAAAAAACCGGCATATTTCACCTCGGAAGCAAGGACCTGGTCCACCACGACGACTTTGTTAAAGAAGTTGTGGAAAGGATTGGCAGCTTTAACCCCATATACAAAAATGTCTTTACCACGAACGAAGAACGCTACCTGGCGGTATTACCCAAAGACAATAAACTTCCCAAATACCTCCGCTTCGGGTATCAGGATATCATAGATCATCATGTGATGAGCTAATCTGCTTTCATTTTCTTGCCCCGTAGCCTATTGAATTCCTACATTTGAGAAAACTCTTTACTATGGAAAAACTAAGTACATCGGCCATAACGGAAAAACTCGCTCAGTTAAATGGCTGGGACCTAAAAGATGATGGTATCGAAAAGTCATTCTCTTTTCAGGATTTCAAAACCGCATTTGCAGCTATGACCCATATCGCTATAGAATGCGAAGTACTAAATCACCATCCTGAATGGAACAACGTCTACAACAGGCTACATATAAGGTTCAGTACCCATGATGCAGGCGGACTCACCCAGGCAGATTTCGATCTGGCGAAAATTGTAGACAAGATTATCGGGTAATTTCAGGAAGAACCGGGTTTTACCGGACTGGAGAAATTATTAATTTTAAGGTATTAGAATTTCATTTATATGGGAAGGGCTTTTGAATTCAGGAAGGCAAGAAAAATGAAGCGTTGGGCAGCTATGTCTAAGGCGTTTACCCGAATCGGAAAGGACATCGTAATCGCCGTCAAAGAAGGTGGTCCGGACCCCGACTCGAATTCCAGACTGAGGGCAGTGATCCAGAATGCAAAGTCGGTAAACATGCCCAAAGAGAATGTCGAAAGGGCGATCAAGCGGGCGAGCGATAAATCTCAGGGTGATTTCAAGGAAGTCTTGTTCGAAGGCTATGGACCACACGGCATAGCTATCCTAATCGAGACGGCTACAGACAACAATACTCGTACAGTAGCCAATATCCGCTCTTACTTTAACAAGTACAATGGCAGCCTGGGTACCTCGGGTTCGGTAGAATTCATGTTCGACCACAGCTGTAGTTTTCGTATCCCGGCAGAAGGTCTGGACCCGGAAGAACTGGAACTCGATATGATCGATTTCGGAGCCGAAGAAGTTTTTACCGACGAAGACGGATTACATATTTATGCCCCTTTTGAGAGTTTTGGGGCCATTCAGAAGGAACTGGAGTCCCGCGAACTGGAAATTCTATCGTCGGGCTTTGACCGGATACCGCAGGTCACCAAAGAGCTGAGCTCCGAACAGGTTGAGGATGTAGAGAAACTATTGGAAAAAATAGAGGAAGACGACGATGTTCAGAACGTATTCCACTCCATGAAGGAATAGGTTTTTGGTTTTTCCTCTCAAAAAAATAATTAAGCCCCGCAAAGAGCAGGGCTTTTTTTTATTTCCTAACCACAAAAGTCTTTTGCTCTAACCTTCCGCTGGTATCTTCTACCGTCATAAAATAGATGCCTGGAGGAATCGATTGGGTAGGTATTTCGAAAGGGTTTTGCCCCAATAGAGCAGAAGATGAGTAACTGCGGATCAGCCTGCCTTGTACATCGTGGATTTGAAGTGATTGTTTGCGTACCTGTTTCATATCCTTTCCAAAATCAGCCATAATCAAGGTGTTTGAGTGATTTGGATAGAGTTTTAGGAATAATCCACCCCCATTACCTTCAATTATCGTAAAACCAATCACCTTAGGGATACCGGCGATTCCCTCAAGATTCTTTTCGGTATAAGGCGTAATGGACAATCGGTAATTTCCCAGCGGGAGATTCCCGCTGTAGTAATTCCCTTTCCAGTCTCCAAATAAGGAAAATGGCGGAACATTCTCTGTTCTTCGATGGTGAACAGGGCCCGTAAGATCGAAGGCAACACTTTCTACATCGCTGCTGGTATCTGCCCGGATATTAAATCTGGTTTTGGCAAGGGTCAGCAAATCGATGATCCAACCATCTTCAATATTCATTATATCGGTAATGTTCAGGGCATCGACAAGCACAACCCGCTCTATGGAATTATGAACATCATCCTCACCAAATAAGACCATATCTATATCGGATTCTGATGGAATTTCCGACTCACTGTCATCAGACATCCTTTCAATAGCAAAACTTACTGTCAGGGACTCCCCAGCCTCCCCGCTTAGGTTATTCAATGCATAAGGTGTGGCTTTAAGCATATAGCTTCCTGTTAAGAATTGGTGAGCCACATAATCCCCGCCATGGTCTCCGAAAAGTGCATAAGGAGGCAGGTTTTCATTTCGCTTTACTTCCTCAATACCCGTGAGTTCAAATCCAACACTTTCGACGTCTTCCGTGCCTATCGCCCGAATATTCAAACTGTCTGTTGTTAGTTCTTCCAAATCGAGGGTCATTCCTTCTTCCAGTTCCATGATATCCTGGTTTCGATGAGCGTCAACCAAAACAAATCCTCTAATTTCCAATGCTTTATAAATATCATCCTCAATAATCACATTAAATCTACAACTACTTGTATTTCCGGCTTCATCGGTGGCCACTGCCGTCACCTCTGTAGTGCCAAGGGCAAAAAACGAACCGCTTGCCACACTTGTTTCAACCTCCACTTCTCCACTCCCATCACTGGCCAAAACCTCAAAGCTAACCCGGGTACCACAGGACGATCCATCCACCGATACTACGATATCATCAGGACAGATAATTTCGGGTGGGATGGTGTCTTGTTCTCCTGTTGAGATCAACAAAGACACTGCCGTACCAGGTTCCGATATACTGCCTGCCTCGGGATTCTGTTGGATTACCAGGCCAGCTGCCCATTCAAGGCTTGGCACTGAATCGATCTCTCCCAGGGAAAGACCGGCTTCCAGTATTGCCACTATAGCGGCTTCCTGTGTGGAGCCAACCAAGAGAGGTACTCTAATAGTTTCACTGCCAACTGGCCGACCCTCAGTAAACTCCACATTATCGATCCCGAGTATTTCCGCTGCAGAATTGGAATCGAATTCGATGATGAGTCGGGCTCTGCATCCTGTAAAGTCCGACAAATCTGTACTAAGGGTAGTCCAGGCACCCTCAATTTCCAATGCGTCGATATCGCCTCCATTATTACCTCCGGAGCCCCCACCATCGGTATCTAACAAGGTAATCGTGGTGGCCGAAACGCATTGGTCTATTTCGACCCGGACATAGAACCGGTCGTTTTGTCCGCTGGAACGTTCCCATGTTGTCTCAGACAATATGTAGTCTAGTCGGAGTACTGGCGAGTTGGTCCCGCTCAGGTCCACATCATCAAAGTACATGGATACCTGTCCGTCCGTATCTTGCATCAGGAATGCCTGGTTACCCTCGTTTGCTTCAACACCCAATTCAGACAATAGCTGATTGGGTCCACCAACCCCAAATACATCACCGTCCGTGAGTCCGTCTACGCCAGATGCTCCGGATCTGCTGGGGGTAAATTCTGTCACAAAACCCAATACAGCTGTGGTGCCCGAAGCCGAAACCGGGATGTTCTCATCAGAAAGAAAGTGTTGCACTGAAGCGGGTTCTGAATCGAAATAAAGACAGTTGTTGTTTCCACAATTAAGTGTTGTGGTCAGGTTTTCAAAACCCTGGTTTAGCTGGGCATTTAAAGTGCTGATACTAAAGCTGCAGAGAGAAGCAATCAAAAAAAAGGTAAGTGTTCTTGGATTCATAAGTCAAACTGTTTTAAAATGTCAATCAATCAGCTGGAACATAAACCGCGTATGAAAGAATACGGCTCTAACCAGCAGTAGAATGACACAAAGAAAATGTCGGACTGTGAAATATGAATGCAGGGAAGGAATCCCTTTAAGAAAGAAGGAAAAACTTATACCGAAACACGCTTGATATCCATCTCCCGGGCAAGGCTTAATTCTTCCATAATTATTGGGATGCCAATATTGAATTTAAAGCTTGTGCTTGCCCTTTTCAGGGAGATCGACCCCTTATGATTCCGGGATTTTGTTGCTGTACTCATCGATGAGATCAAAGCCAGTGAATGGTTGAAAGATAGTTTTGTAAAAAAGCTTTGCCGTTTATAACTGATCTTAAAAAAAATATTATAATTCTTCCCGTTTTCACGATCAGGCAAATCAGTGATAAATCGATAACTTCCGTTGTCATCGGTATAAAAATGGGCTCGATGATCAAGAAAGCCAGCTTTTGGTGAGCGGTGCCAGACCTCAATCCGTGCATTGGCCAAAATACGGTGAGAAAGAGCATCAAAGAGTATCCCTCGTACCGTTACCTCAGGATAATCAGGGAGTTTACGCAGATTGTTTTTTTCTACCGAAAGCGGAGAATATCCAAAACCGGGAGTTCTATTCCCCGAACAGGGAATCACTCGTTGAGACGCGAAATGAAAATCTCTGCCCCCGCAGGTCGATAAACTTGCGCTGCCTTCTCTGATACAATTCATAATGAATAGCTTTCGCAAAACACGATAAGTCAGCACAGGATAAAGAAAATGGGGTAGATCCCTGAGGTCTTTTGTGTTCAAAAGGAATTATTGAATTCACTAAAAAGATCTGAAGGACTATAAGATGAAATTAATCAATTGAATGTGGACGGGGTCTTCAACGCCATTTATTTTCGACCAAAAGAGGTATTTGAAAGATGATTGCACTAGTTCTGGTTCTCAGTCGGGATGGTAACTATTGTCTGCCACATAGCCTTCCACTCCTTTGAAGAACCGTTCATAGGTCTTTCGGTCATTTTCGTAATCGCCGCTCGGATATTGAGGGTCCGAGACTTTAATCTGCTTTCTTCCATAGTCGAAGGCCACCATTATAATGGGTACCCCGGCATTTTGAGCAATATAATAGTAGCCCGATTTCCATTGGCTGACCTTCTTACGGGTTCCTTCGGGTGCCAGGGCCAGCCTGAATTCAGATTTTTCATGAAAGATATCAGCAATTGCCGACACAGTATCGCTACTCTTACTGCGATCTACGGGCGCTCCGCCAAGCCAACGGAAATACCAACCAAAAGGCGGATTAAAAAGGCTTTTTTTGCCTACAAAATGAAAATCCTTACCGAGTACTCTCCTGATCAGCAAGCCTAAAAAAAAATCTAACCAGCTGGTATGAGGCGCCACAATTACTACACATTTGGATACATCGGGAAAGGGACCTTCAAAGGTCCAGCCTAAAAGTTTATAATAAATGAAGTGGGCTATATTCTTTGCCATGTGATGATGGTAAGATTCAATCAAAAAAATTCGGGGACATATCAATTTCTCTGAGCTATTCAAGCTAAATATATCAGATTTTAAGATAGATCTCTTTTAACATGTCGGGATTGATCTGTTCGCGCCAATGCGGTCCTAAGGCATTTTCCCATAGCGGCGTCATCCCGAGAGATACACGACACATCTCATCGAGGTCTTCTTCACATAGGCCGGAGCAAAGATTTTCGGGCAATAGAATATCGTTTTTCTTTTTCATCCGCTCAAAGAGCTCAACTCCTTCAGGATAATAGTCTTTTAAATGCTGGAACACCAGGCAATTCCCTAGTCCATGTCGCGTACCAAGGACAAAGGATAAACCATAGCTCATAGCATGAGCTATGCCCACCTGTGAATACGCTATACTCATCCCCCCATGCCAGGATGCCATCATGAGTTTTTCCCTTGCCTCATCCGGATCGAGTTCGTTAAGGAATACCTCCTCACAAAGATCCATGGCTTTTTCCCCATAACTCTGGCTAAAGGTATTGAGATAGGTGCCTCTTAGTGATTCCACACAGTGAATAAAACAGTCCATTCCTGTATAGAACCATTGTTCTTTTTGTACACCCCTTGTAAGATCGGGATCAAGGACCACCTGGTCGAATGTGGTATAATCGGAATTGATCCCCAGTTTCATTTCAGGCCCCATCAGTACGGTTGTACGACTTACCTCTGCCCCTGTTCCACTAATTGTAGGTATTCCCACATGATAGAGCGATGGTTTCTGTACCAGGTCCCAACCCTGATAATTTGCAGCTGAACCCTTATTGGTATACAAAATTGCGACTGCTTTGGCCAGATCGAGTAAGGTGCCACCACCTATCCCAACTATACCTGAAGGGACTTCCGAAAACATATCGCGGATTTCGCTTACCAGAGCATCTACCTGGCCGGTTTTGGGCTCCTCTTCGGAATTCACATATAAGATAAGATCATTGAAAATTGCAGGGATGCGCGATTCGAACTCTCCTCCTTCAAATACGTCATCTACCAAAAAAATGACGGGGGCATCGGCATTCTTTCGTTTTGCAAGCAGAATGTCTCCTAACTGATCGAAACTGCCTTTTCCATAGATTACGCGCGGGACCATGGGAAAATTGCGGTAGTTTACCGAAGTCTTGATTTTATTATTGAAATCCAATTCTTTGTTAAGACTCATATCGTCAATTCAAATATTTAAGCAGGTCTTTGATATTATTTAGGGTCAGGTGGCCATTGGGATGTTCTTCCTCCGGAACCACTTCATGGGCCCAAGTAGTATGGAAGGGAACATGTACTGCCGTAGCGCCTATATTAAGGATGGGAATCACATCGGACTTTAGTGAATTCCCCACCATCAGAAACTCTCCAACCTCGATTTCCAAATGGTCGAGTAAATTCTTGTAATTCATCTCCTTTTTGTCACTTAACACCTCAACATGATGAAAATACTTTGAGAGTCCGGAACGATCTAACTTGCGTTCCTGATCGAGTAAATCCCCTTTGGTAAGTACAATTAACCTGTACCTTTTTTCCAATTTTCCCAATACTTCTTCTACCCCATCGAGGAGTTCTACCGGACGAGATATCATATATTTTCCAATCTCCAGTATTTTACCGATCGTTTCCTGGGAAACGCTATTATTTGAGAGTTCCATGGCCGATTCGATCATCGACAACATAAAACCTTTTATGCCAAATCCATAGAGCTCAAGGTTATTCATTTCGACTTTAAAAAGCTCCTGGTCGATCTTATTCTTTGTCTCATAGTGTTCCAACAACTCTGCAAACTTTTCCTCCGCCTCACGGAAATAGGTTTCATTGACCCATAGTGTATCATCGGCATCAAATCCCACCACCTTAATCTGGCTATAATCTAATTCCATGCTTCTTTTGCTCTTTTCAGATCTTCCGGGGTATCGATTTCGATTCCGGTCGCCTTTGTTTCCACCATCTTAATCTTCTTTCCATATTCCAGGTAGCGAATGGCCTCAATTTTTTCTGCCGCTTCCAAAGGTAACATAGGTAAACGCCTGAAATCCATAAGCGCTTCTTTTCTAAAAGCGTAAATACCCTTATGTTTAAAATGGGTAATTTCAATGTCTTTATCCCTTGGGAACGGAATAGGGGAACGGGAAAAATAAAGGGCAAAATTATCTTTATTTACGATAACTTTTACTGTATTTGGATTATTAATTTCGTCCCAATCCGAGATACGTGTCATAAGGGAGGCAAGGTCGATTTCCTTATGAGGATCATCTCTAAAAACTTCCAGTACCGACTCCAGGCTTCTCTTGTCCGTAAACGGTTCATCGCCCTGAACATTGACAATGATATCCACATCCAGATCGGCCACAGCTTCTGCAATCCGATCGCTGCCTGTATCGTGTTCCTGGACACTAATCAGTACTTTTCCGCCTTCCTCAGTTACAGCATCAGCTATGATATCACTATCGGTAACCACATATACTTCGTCGAACAAGCCTGTTTTAGCTGCTGCCTGAAAAGTGCGTATGATAACAGGTTTACCGGCCAGGTCTTCCATGAGTTTACCCGGAAACCTGGAGGCTGCATAACGTGCTGGTATCATAGCGATAATCTTCATGGTAAAAAAGGTCTATTTTTTAAGTCTTGGCCTTAATTTTCGATAAATCACAAATATAAAAGCAAGTATTATAATTACCAGGACTGCAGCCAAAATAGGAGCAAAAATCGACGCAGCGGTCACAACGGCTGCTGTTCCTGTTTCAATTACAGTTATACCCGGATTCGCCAATCCGCCTGTTGCAGCTGTGGAGGTAAGCCTGCTGGTAGCTGAGGCTCCTTTAATAGCTGTAGCCGTTCCGCCACCCGCAATGATCGCCAACGACCAGGTAATCACAGGATCCAGGTCGGCCACAGTAGATACCATTACGGCAGTACCTGCCAGCGCTGCAAGTGGCAGGGCGATACTGTCGAGCAGATTGTCCACCCAGGGTATAAAATAGGCAAATATTTCAGCCAATGTGGCAACACCCAGAGTGATCACCGCAGCCAGACTGCCCACCCACTGCCAGTTGTCGTTTAGTGTCCAAATATCGAAATACGATGCAAGGCTCAAGGCAAAAAGGGGTAAAAACACTCTAAATCCCACTGAAGCTGCCAGGCCAATACCCAGGAAGATACTTATGATGGTCTCCGACGTCATCGTCAGTTATTTAATACGAAAATAGGCTATTCCGAACTTACAAAAAAATCACTTTTGAAACCGATAAGATAAAGCCTTTTTCGAGCCCTGGTTACTGCGGTATACAACCACCTCAAGTACTCCCTGTCGATGCCTGAGGGTAAATAGGGCTGTTCTACAAAAACCCTATCCCATTGGCCTCCCTGCGACTTATGACAGGTAATAGCATAGGAAAATTTAACCTGAAGTGCGTTGAAAAACGGATTGTTTTTTACGGCAAGGAATTTCTTATACTTCGATTTTTCGTGTTCATAATCCTGTAGAACTTCCTGATAAAGTCGGTTGCCATCTTCATAGGAAAGCGAAGCTGCGGGTGCTTTGATAGTATCCAGGATAAGTACTGTTTCGAAGGGTCGCTGACGGGGATAATCGACCATCTGGATCCTCACTTCTGCAAACCGGAAACCGTAGAGTTCTTTGATGGCAAGGATCTCTAATATCTCGATGATATCTCCATTGGCGATAAAACCAGCCGCGGAATTAGGTTTTAACCAAAAGTAATTGTTCTTAACCACCATCATGTAGTCTCCGGCGGCCAAGTCGCTTTCGAGCTGCAGGATACGACTTCTGATACTCTCGTTATAAAGATTTGCCCTTTTATTGGAACGGACGATAAATACGGTATCTTCCTTTCCGTTTTCGCTATAGGATTGTTCTATGGCATCCTGAATATCATAACCATCGATCAGTCTTATCATATCGCTATAGCCAGTGAGATCGAACTGAAAACTTCCTGATGGATTGTATTGAATTTGTTCCCGCAACAGGGTAGCGTTAGCGAGTATACCTGAGTGTTGTTGTTGCCGAACCACTTCATCGAGCTCAAGGTAATGTACTTCCTTATCATAATTAAGTCGCAATTTTTGTTCATCAAGCGCAGGGCTCAGGTCGAGCTGAACAGGTGGTAATTGCGCGGTATCGCCTATTAAAACAAGTTTACACCGGTGGCCGGAATAAACAAACTGCACCAAATCGTCTAAAAGAGCGCCGTTCTCAAAGAGCTTGGTATCGGTTGGCCTGTCTGGGATCATCGAGGCTTCGTCGACTATAAAAATGGTATCGCGATGTTTATTGGGTGCAAGGACAAATTTCATACCGCCAGACTTGTCTTTTCTTGGAAAATAGATCTTTCGATGGATCGTCTGGGCCGTTGTTCCGGAATAAGCCGACATCACCTTTGCCGCCCGACCAGTTGGTGCCAGCAATACAGCTTTCAATTTGGTATGCCATAGTTGGGAAACAATCACTCCGGTAATTGTGGTTTTCCCTGTGCCGGCATATCCTTTTAACAAAAAGACTTCTTCTTTAGAGTCAGACAAAATGAAGCGCGACAGGGCCTCCAACGCCGCTTGTTGTTTAAGCGTTGGTTCGTGTGGAAATTTGTCTTTTAAAATAGTGTAAAAATCAGCCGCGCGAATCGGATTCATAGGGCTTTAAAGATAGTCAGGTTTTTTGGTGAATTCCTTTTACGATTAAAAAAAAATTGTAGATTTGTGAAGACCACTAAATTTAACTAACACGAGGATAAGAAATGAAAACCATCTTTCAAATTGTACTTTGGATAGTCTGTATAGGTTTGGGTTACCTGATCTATAGGTCCGTAACCGGGCCCATCGAGTTCAAAAAGGTGAAGCAGAGCAGATACTCCGATGTGATATCCAATCTTAAGGATATCAGGGATTCTCAGGAAGCCTACAGGACCGTCAACGGTGAATTCGCCAAAGATTTCAAAACGCTGATCGCCTTTGTCGAAACCGGGCAATATACCATTACACAGCGGCGTGATTCATCTTATATGGAATTCGATAAAACCTATGGCATTGATTTGTTAAGAGAGGTAACCATTGTCGATACATTGGGCTTCGTCAAGGTAAAAGATTCCATTTTCAAGGGTAGCGATCGCTACAAAAGCATGATGAATGTTCCTCATGCTCAGGGCAATGAGCAATTTGAGATGAAGGCGGATATTTTGGACAAAGGTGGCTACAGGGCCCCTGTTTTTGAAGTTAAAGTGAAAAAAAATGTCGTCTTGTACGATCAGCCAAAAGATCTCATAGACAGGGAGAATGCCCACATCAGTGTGGAAGAAGTTAACGGGTCTGAGATTATTGTTGGTTCTCTAAACGATGTGAGTACCAATGGTAACTGGCCGCCAATCTATGACAAAAAGCAATAATCAGAGCGCGGAAAATAGCTCAGAAAATTTCTATAAATTGTCCATTCAGGTTAGCTTGAATGGACTTTCTTTTTGCGTGGCAGATACGCTAAAAAATGCTATTCTGATCGGGGAACATGTGAATTTCGGCAAGGAACTATCGCCCTACGAGGTGCAGCGCGAACTTAAAGAGGTACTAAGAGAACACAATATTCATGAGATGGAAATCTCAGATGTGGTGGTAATACATCGCAACCCACTTTTCAACCTTGTGCCCAAAGCACTTTTCGATAAGAATGAACTGGCAAATTACCTTAAATTCAACACTAAAATTCTGGCTACAGATCTCATTGAATACGATGAGCTAGAAAGCTATGACGTGGTAAATGTCTTTGTGCCATACATGAACATCAACAATTTCGTATTTGATCTCTTTGGGGAGTTCGAATTTGTTCATAACGGTACCATACTGCTGCAATCGTTGCTTAAATCTGTTGGAAACACCTCAGAACCCATTTGTTATATCAATGTTGGATATCGCCAGATGGACATGATCGTTATCTCCAGAAAACAGCTTATTTTCTACAATAGCTTTAATTTTCATACCAAAGAAGATTTTGTCTATTACCTCCTGTTTAGTTTTGAACAACTCGATCTCGACCCTGAAAATATTCCATTAAGACTATTCGGTTTTATCGAAGAGGGCGACGAACTCTACAATATTTGTTATGAATTTATCCGGAATATCTCTATCTATATTCACGACAATACCTATACCCTAAGTGCAGAAACAAAAGAACCAGAGCTAGATTTCACCGTTTTAAATGCCCTCTGATGCGAATCATCTCGGGAACCCATAAGGGGAAACGCATTCATGCGCCAAAAAAATTACCGGCCAGGCCCACTACCGATATAGCCAAGGAAGCCCTTTTCAACATTCTCAACAATAATTACTATCTCAGTGAAATAAAGGTATTGGACCTGTTTTCAGGAACAGGTAATATTAGTTTTGAATTTGCCTCTCGGGGAACCCCCGAGGTCATCGCCGTTGACAGGGATCCCAAAAGCGCAGCCTTTATTTCTAAAACAGTTGCGGAACTCGGATTTCCCATAGTGGTTTTTAAATCGGATTCCCTAAAATTTCTGCACAAAACCACTGAGAGCTTCGACCTTATTTTTGCAGATCCGCCCTACCAGATGGAGTTGGGAGAGTTTATGATGATCACAAAAATTGTCTTTGAACGAAAGTTGCTCAACGAAGGTGGTATGCTCATCATTGAACACAGCAAGCATACCGATCTTAGCCAACTCGAATACTACAAGGAGTCTAGAAGATACGGAGGAAGTGTCTTTAGTTTTTTTGAAGATGCCAATTAATAAAAAGATCCCTGCCATTCCCTATAAAAGGTTCGGCAGGGATCTCAAGAAGCGGTTTATAAGCCGGATTCTGTAACCCGTATATGTAATACAGGCCCTTATCATTTATCTGGACCCATGGTTGCCCATAAGTTCTATCCGCCTACCCACCAACTCGGGCGTGCTACCCTCAAACACTGGCTTACATGGCGTTTCACCACATAGAGTTTACCTGATTTCACTACAGCCTTACCTGTACTTGCTTTCTGTTGCACTTGTCCTCTCCTGACGATGAACGTCAGGATGACGGGCGTTACCCGCTATGCTGCACTTTGGTGTCCGGACTTTCCTCCCAATAGTGATTAACTACTACAGGGCGATAAGGCCACCGCATCGTACAAAGATAGTGCAATTGTTGATAAATATTGGTTAATCTGAGCTAATCGCAATACTCTTATATCGGTCTATTTTTATATTTGCAGTACACGCCTTAAGAAGCGTAAACACAAAAAAGCAACTGTATTGGAACCATTTATTGTTTCGGCGAGAAAATACAGGCCACAAACCTTCGAAGATGTTGTAGGCCAGCAGGCGATCACCAATACGCTGGTTAATGCCATTGAGAATGATCATCTGGCACAGGCTTTACTATTCTGTGGACCAAGAGGTGTGGGTAAGACTACCTGTGCACGTATTTTGGCCAAACAGATCAATCAGGATGGTACTGCCAGGGAAGACGAAGACTTCGCATTCAATATATTCGAGTTAGACGCGGCATCTAACAATTCTGTTGATGATATAAGAAGCCTTATCGACCAGGTAAGAATACCACCTCAGGTAGGTAATTACAAGGTTTATATTATCGATGAGGTACATATGCTATCTCCGTCTGCCTTTAATGCATTTTTAAAAACGCTTGAAGAACCGCCCAAACACGCCATTTTTATACTGGCCACCACTGAGAAACACAAGATAATACCAACCATATTGTCGCGGTGTCAGATTTTCGATTTTAAGAGGATCACTGTTAAGGACACGGCGGATTATCTCAAACATATCGCAGAACAACAGGGGGTGGAGTCAGAAGAAGATGCACTGCATATCATCGCTCAAAAATCGGATGGGGCCTTACGCGATGCCTTATCCATATTTGACAGAGTAGTGAGTTTTTCCGGGAAGAAGCTTACAAGAAAAGCTGTTACGGAAAACCTCAATGTCCTTGATTATGACACCTATTTCAAAACCACAGATCTCCTTCTTGATCATAATGTTCCGGAGCTCCTGTTGCTTTTCAATTCTATCTTGTCGAAAGGTTTTGAAGGGCATCATTTTATCAATGGGCTGGCCTCTCATTTCAGAGACCTCTTGGTTTGCCAGCATGAGAACACCATCGATCTGCTGGAAGTAAGTGAAAATGCCAGGGAACAATATCTCAAGCAATCAAAAAAGACTTCTGAGACCTTCCTGATGAAGGCTATAGATATCGCCAACACCTGTGATATCAATTATAAGACAAGTAAAAATCATCGTTTGCTGGTTGAACTGAGTTTGATGAAGATGGCCTCCATCGGATTTGATCCTGAAAAAAAAAACGCTGAACACAGCTACTCCTTTGAAGATGACCTCCTCCGACTGATCCCGGCTTCATTCTTCAAAATACGTCCTCGGGAAAGAAATGAAATTCCATCTGAACCTGCATTAGAGTTAAAAAAACACACAAAACCCGAGCCAGAAATGGTGGAGATTGTAAGAGAAGAGGGGCCGATAGTGGAGTCTGCCTCTGTTGAAAATGCACCACCCAGCGCCCATGCGCCTAAAATCAATATCAAAGAACGTTCTAAACGGGTGTCGGGCCTTTCCATCTCAAGTCTGAAAGCCAAAAAAGCGCATGAACTCGCTAAAATTGAGGTAGTTATAGACGAGAACGATCTACCTCATGATTCTTTTACCGAAAAAGAAATGCAGCACCTATGGGAACAATATGTAGACAAACTCGACAATTCAGGACGTAAGATCCTGGCTTCAAACCTCAGTATCGACAAACCCAGCTTAGAAGGAGAAAACACCCTCTGTATCCAATTGCCCAATCATACAATGAAGAAAGAGATTGAGCGTGAAAAATCTGGCTTGATGGATTATTTAAAAGCTGAATTAAATAACCATGAGATACAGCTAAAAATTATGGTACAAGAGGATCAAGCCAAACAATTTGTATACACGCCTGAGGAAAAATACGAGAAACTGAAGGAAAAAAATCCTGCTATTGATCTGCTCCGTAAAGAATTTGATCTCGACCTTTAACTAGCTGGACAGTCGTTTCTGAACGGCATAAATTAGCATCACCAGGCCGGTGATCAGCATGCCTAAAGATTCCCGCGCTCGCTCGATATTTACAATATCCCCTGCCCCAATACTCACTCCTTCCCACTTTTCAGGCCAAAGTACAACCGTACCCGAAATATAGAGGATCCCCAGGATGATCGCCACAACGAAACTGAGTCGGCCCATAAAAAACATTATCGAAGCCAGGGCAGCAATCCCGTAAATAAAGTACCAGAGAGAAGCATCAGGATCGTTCCATTGAACATAAGCGGCGATGACAAAAAGTATAGCCATCAGCAGCGAAAAGATTTTAAACAGGTTTTTCATGATGATGAATGGGTTAGATTGAGGTTATTTGTCGATAAATTAGTTCATAAACATCTGTTGCATCGATGTTTTGCTGGCCACCCAGACCAGGGCTTCCAGATATAAAGATAGGAAAGTCTACAGGATCGTCAGGGATACGACCATGAGACCCCCTTACAAGATTAGCATCAAGGGGAATTATATCCATCAAAGTTCTAAATCCAAGTTTCTTTTTTAATAATTTACCCAGTACCCTCAGGAAAATAAGCCTTTTCCCGGGATCTGTAAACATTTCTACAGGGTCGTATCCCGGCTTCCTGTGAATATCTACTGTCTGAGCAAAATCCGGAGCCTTTTTATCGTCCAGCCAGTAATAGTAGGTAAACCAGGCATCTGGTTCTGCTATAACTATCAGGTCGCCCGCCCTGTCATGGTTCAGCTCTTTTGTATCTTTTGTGATCAACACCTTTTCTACCCCATCCTGTGCTTCAAGAAGTGTTTTTACCTCCGGCAGCAGTAGACTGTCCTTGCAATAAATATGGGCAATCTGATGATCCGCTACCGCGAATGCTTTGCTTGCACCTGCATCGAGTAATTCCAGGCCACGTTCCAACCTTATCGCCAGGAAATCCTTCTCCCTTAAAACCCTGTTCAGGTGAACAGGTCGGGATACATAGGTGATTCCATACTCCGATAACAGCAGGGCATTGCATCCTCTTTCAGCATAATACGTAACCAGTTGTGCCACTACCCTATCAATCTCTTTTAAATCCTTTTCGATCAGTTTGATATTGTTTCCGAACCTCTGCAGATTATAATCTAGATGAGGAAGGTAGATGAGCGTCAGAGTTGGATCATAGAGCTTATCGGTCTTTATGGCCGCATCTGCAATCCATTGGCTCGACCTGATACTTGTTTTAGGTCCCCAGAATTGAAAAAGTGGAAAACGCCCGAGTTCGGTTTGCAATCGATCCCTTAGTTCGGGCGGATGAGAATACACATCGGGGATTTTCCGGCCATCGGCCAGGTAATTTGGTCGCGGTGTTACACTGTAGTCCGCTGAAGAATACATATTATACCACCAAAAGAGGTTCGCACAACTAAACTCAGTATCCTCACGTTTTAGTCGTTCCCAGATCTTTTCTGCCTGGACCAAACGGTTCGACTGCCGCCAGAATTTCACCTCGGCTTCATCCTTAAAATACCAGCCGTTGCCAACAATTCCGTGGTCGGCAGGTAGCCTTCCTGTCAGATAGGTCGATTGAGCCGTACAGGTGACCGCCGGAAAGGCTGGTTTAACTGTTAAAAGCTGCCCTTTTTGGGCATATTCCTGAATAAAAGGAGTGTGTTCTCCAATCAACCGGCGGCTGAGCCCCACAACATTTATCACCACGGTTTTATTCATATCGACATATGATTTATTACCCATTGTATCTCCCTGGAGATAGAATCACCGATCTCCGTTTTCAGCTCGGCAGGTAACACGTCCCAGGTATAGGTCTCTACTTCCAGGTGCCGTGTGATATCGTGCTTTTGAAGGTAGGAGAAAACTTTTAAAATATGGTCCTGGGTAGAGTGTAGTTTGTCGAAAGAATCTATAAAAACCGGGACATGAAAATGAGCTCTTAGTTCATCAAAATCGGGTTCCCCGGACAATACCTGTGGTAAATCTTTATATGTGACAATACCATTTTTTGTGGATTGGGTAACCTGGTGGAGGTAGGTGGGTTCATCGAACTTTTCAAGTGATCTCCAAATGCTATCCATATCATATCCGGCCAGTATTTTTAAAGCTGCGCTGATCTGGATCTTACCTACCCCGATCCCATAAGCAGCCCATTGCGAAAAGGTAAATTCGGGTTCTTCATAGGCCAGAGAAAAATGACAAATATCGTAGCAGATACAAATATACCTCAGCAGCAACTCCTCAGCCCGGTTTTTGGAAACACCCAACTCTTGCATGAGGATAGGTGCACCGATTGGTAAAAGATATTCTTTATAGAAAGCAAGTACATCGGAAGTATTCTCCAGAAAGCCATCCGGCTCCGGCTCGATGTCGAGATGGAGATAGCGACCCGATTTTTGCTCCAGTTCCCTTAGGAACAAAGTGAGTTGCACCAATTGGCCACAGGCTATTTGGAAAATATTACTCTTTCCATCCTTCGTTTTAATCCAGGGTTTGTATGAAATAGGAGATGTAGAAATCCCTCCATCTACTTCCTCCGGTAAAATATAGGCCAGTTGTTCAAATAATCGTTTGGTATACCTCAATCTATCAATGCTGGTCCAGTCTGGAAGATGTACTTTATCCTTAACCGATTCACCATGAAAGTTACCGTATGGAAAGCCATTCATGGTAAAGACATAGCAATTTTTCTCCGATAACCAATGTTTAAAATCGATCAGGTTTTCGTTCTGCTCAAGTTCAATACTGGCCTGATTTGAAAGACGCAGACCCAGACCGAAAGGTGCATTGGGAACCAATTTAGATTTTACCGCCGGAACATATTTTTTCAGGTTATCAAAAGTGGTCTCCCAATCTTGTCCCGGATGGATATTAGTACAATACGACAAGTGAAATCTATCCCCAAACTTCATTTTCAGGTCATTTTCGCTTTTATTCTGTCATTTAATACCATTATAGATGCCTCCATCCTTTGCAAATCGATCTCATGCACATCCTCTTTTTCGCCAATTGATGAAATAAAGGTGATGGTAAGACGTCCTCCCAGATGTTCACGGAATTCTTCTATTCCGGAAAGCAAGTCACTTATTTGCGTCTTGGTTTTAACGGGAATTTCCAAATCGAATCCAATATCTATCAACAGCCCGATAATTTTATCGGTTAATGCAGCAGAGATCAATCCAATTTCGGAAGCATAGACCAGATCGAGTGCCATACCTTTTGCCACTGCCTCACCGTGTCGGATCTGGTAATTGGTCATATGCTCCAGCTTGTGTGCAGACCAATGCCCGAAATCGAGAGGCCTTGAGGAACCTTTTTCGAAAGGATCCCCACCCCTGGCAATATGCTCCATGTGTAATTCTGCACAGCGATAGATCAGGTACTGCATCGACTCTTTGTCGCGTTTTTTAAGATCAGCAACATGATCGCTGATATATTGATAGAAGTCAGGATCCTTAATCAACGCCACTTTTATCGCTTCGGCAATACCGGCGATCCAGTCACGATCATCGAGGGTGGTTAAAAAATGATAGTCGATGATCACCGCATGGGGAATTTGAAAACTCCCCACAAAATTCTTCTTACCCAGCAGGTTCATACCATTTTTAACTCCTACTGCAGCATCATTTTGTGATAGTACGGTAGTAGGTATACGAATATGACGTACACCGCGATGGGCAATCGATGCAGCATACCCGGCAAGGTCGATCAATGCACCCCCACCTATAGCTACCACATAGGAATGGCGGCAAATTTTATTGATATCTATGGCTTTTAATAGCTGATCGAGATATCGAGGATCATTCTTAACCTCTTCTCCTCCTGGCAGCTCAATAATCCCGGTTAATTCCAGGGAATACTTGTGAAATCTACAGTAGTCGGGGATATCCTCATTGAGGTAAGTGTGGGCGTTTAAGACCCCTGCATCGATAACAAAAAGTAATTTTGCGGGGCCTTCATCCTTAGCCTCCTGTATCAAATCCCTGAAGGTGGGATTCTTAAGATCAAAAAGGCGATCTGTAAAGTACGATCCGTAGGAGTATTTTAACTCGAAAGAATGCTTAATCGGTTTAAGCCCCATTGTATTTTGTTATGTTACGTCAAATATCCTGGAGAGAACGTAACATAAAGGCAATAATAGAATTACCAGTATTCCGTACCCCCAGCCAGAAAAACCTGAAGCGATGGTTGCGTCGAGTGCAATAATGGAGAGTACACCTGCAACTACCGCCTTCCTGATATTCTCCGCTGTATTTTGCCTGTAAGCAATTAAGAGTGGTCTGTAGATCAAGACTATGAACAATAGTAAAAAAGGAATTACCCTCACCAATACCTCTGGTTTGCCCGGTACTACTGAGACAACGGCAAAAATAACCCCAGCGTATAAAATACCGGCCCAAATTATCTGTTTTCTATTGCCTGCATGTACCTCTCCTCTGCTAACCAGTGTTACTGCGAATATGTAGGCCAAAGGGATAAGCGCATACCAATACGAATAGATATGTCCTATGATAGACATACCTAATATAAGGTTCAGCCCCCGGCAAATGCCCATATTCAAGGGCCCGAGTAAGCTATATTTTTTTGAAAACGAATCGTAGATTAAAATGGCCAGGACAAGTATTATGGCGACATTACCGCTTAAATTATTAACCGCAAAAGCCAGTGCAATTCCAATGAGTAACAGAACAGAACCAAAAATGGCTGCTGATTTTTGTGAGATCACACCTTTGGGTATAGGCCGTTCGGGTCTTTCGATGCGATCGATCTTCAGGTCGAACACATCATTGAGTACCACCCCACCGGCATACATGCAGACGGAAGCAAGGGACAGATACCAATCCATTGGAAATAGCCGAAGTCCCTCCACAGTGATATAATCGGTATCCATCGTTATGCCTGCAATGGCAATTCCAGCAAGGATATCGGCAGCAGCTGTCGGTATATTGGCTGGCCTTATTAATTTTAGATATGCCAGAAAAACTGGATTCATTCTATTTAGTTTAATCGGCATCTATGCGGGGTTGTTGGCCTCTTAGAACGCTGTTTTCATTGAATAACCGGCTCTGGTCGATGCCAGCCTTGTCCAACCAGTGTCCCTCCTTCATTTTACCATTTTTGCTAAATGCGGCCAGGGCATTGGCATAGCATGTCTTAATAACATCTTCCTTCGATATCCCCCTTTTGATCATTAACGAGGCAGTCTTAGGGACGGCCAGGGGATCGCTTACTCCCCAGTCTGCAGAGCTGTCTACTATAATATTCGTACTGCCAAATTTGCGTACCACCTCCACCATACGTTCGTTGCCCATTTTGGTTTTAGGATAAATGGTAAAAGCAGCGATAAAACCACGGTCGAGTACCTCTCGTACGGTCTCCTCATTATTGTGATCGATAATGATATTGGCAGGGTCTAATCCGTGTTCTATACAGACCTCCATGCTTTTCAATGTGCCAGCCTTCTTGTCGCGATGCGGAGTATGAACCTGGACCGTCATATCAAGGGTTTTGGCCAACTCGAGCTGTGCCCTGAAATACTTGTCTTCTGCCGGGGTCTGATCATCATATCCAATTTCGCCGATCGCTACTACATTTTCCTTATGCAGATAGAGTGGCAGAAGTTCCATGACCTGCTCGGCCAGGGCTTCGTTATTGGCTTCTTTTGAATTCAAGCCGATTGTACAATAGTGTTGTATCCCAAACTGACTTGCCCTAAAAGGTTCCCAGCCCACCAGGCTGCTAAAGTAGTCCTGAAAGGAGCCTACCTGGGTTCTCGGCTGACCCAACCAAAATGAGGGTTCGATGACGGCCACAATACCGGATGCTGCCATAGCTTCATAATCGTCTGTGGTGCGCGATGTCATATGGATATGAGGGTCGATATAAATTAATTTGTCTTCCATAGTCTATTGTAAATCATATAATTGATTCCAGTTCAATTCATTATTACTGGCCGAATGATACAATTCTGGCATAACCGATTCCAGCAATTCTAAGGCTTCTTTTGATGATGAATGGTAGCAACAGAGTGCGGCGGCTATATTTTCTGAGGGTTGATCACTTTTTAAAAGATGATCCATATCGGCCAACAACTCATCATTGAGATATAGGCTTACCGGCCTCCAAATCATCGGATCGATATCCCTTGATGCCGCCCAGCGCTCATGAGCATAGTCTGAAATAATACGGGCCAATTCGGCATTGGCGCGTTTTTCAACCCCCATTATTTGGCCCAGGTTAAGTTGCATAAATGCCGCCTTTAAATACATCTGGTTCCATTGTTGCTCGTTAAAATATAGCTCCGGATAAGGGTTATTCATACTGATGGCTTCGAAGACCGGGGTAATATTGGTGCGGAGCGCTTCTACGGCTGTATCCTTAAAATACTCTGCCCTGGGCAGGAGTACTAAAAATTTCAGGAAGGTGATGAGTTCTCCCTGATCTGCTACCTGGATGATCTGTGCCACTTTTGGGCCAAAAAAATCGAAATCGGCCTTTAGGACAGATGCCAACAGGTATACCCTGGACAGCTGGCGAAAACTGGCTATTTGTTTGTGAAGATAAGCCAATTCGGGCACCTTGGTTTCTCCGATCAGTAATGGTTTATCTGCTGATTTTGAAGCCAGCAGACTATAGGTTAAATATAGCTTCTGGGTATCTTTATGCTTTATAATGTAATTAAGGTTTTCATCGATCCAGGCCAAATCGGTCAGCGAAGGGTTCGCTTCTAATAATTCCTTAAGAAAGTTAGTTTGTGACTGGATCATCGAGCCTGATAAAAACTTATTTTCGATTTAAAGCTACCATTTCAACGCCGGCATGTCAAATATATTGAGATAAGCCTATACGATAGTACAATTCCCTCCAATATTATTTAGTAATACGTATTTTTGATTTTATAACAAACTCTTTTAAATGTTAGGACTAAAGCTACCCACCGATCCGCGATGGGTCAATATTGTGGAAAAGGATATCGATGAAATACTAACAGATCATGCTTATTGCGAACAGAAAGCAGCAAGCACTGCGATCTCTCTAATCGTAAATTTTCCGGAGTACCCGGAGCTGGTGCAGGAAATGATAGCACTTTCCAGGGAAGAGATGGGACATTTTAAGATGGTCCATGATCTAATACTTCAAAGGGGTTCCAATTTAGGACGGTATCGAAAAGATGAATATGTTATCGAGCTGATGAAATTCTTCCCAAAGGGCGGAGACCGACAAACACAATTGGTCCATAGGTTGTTATATGCCGCACTTATCGAAGCCCGCAGCTGTGAGCGTTTCAGACTATTATCTGAAGAATTAAAGGACAGGGAGCTGGCTGAATTCTATCGTAAACTCATGGTAAGTGAAGCCAACCATTATACGATGTTCCTAAAATTTGCAAGGTCTTACGGCAATCGGGAAGAGGTAGACCACAAGTGGCAGGATTTACTTGAATACGAAGCAGGCATCATGAAGCAACTGGGTAAAAATGTGAGTATTCACGGTTAGGCGGTACTATGTTCAAAGGGATTTATGGATTGTACTTTAGTTTGTCGAGGTAGTAATCGTACATAGCAAATTGTGATCGCAATTTGGGCAGATCGTTCTTTCTGTATTTACTGTCCTGATCCTGATCGAAAATCCTTGCTTTTACATTATCCCTCCAGGAAATCTCAAAAGTATCGATAAGTTCGGCCTTAATCTCTTCATCGTAAATCGGGCAACCCACCTCCACACGGTTATCCAGATTTCGGGTCATCCAGTCGGCCGAAGAAATATAAACCTTGGGATCTCCGTTATTTCCAAGAATAAATAGTCTTGGGTGCTCCAGGAATTTATCCACGATACTGATCGCTTCGATATTTTCACTCATTCCTTCGATTCCCGGGATGAGACAACATATCCCGCGGACGATCAATTGAATTTTCACTCCCGCATTGCTTGCTTCATAGAGCTTATCGACCATTCTGTATGAGGTAAAACTGTTCATTTTGATCTTGATATAAGCCTCCCCGCCTTGCCGGGCATTCTCAATCTCCTGATCGATCAGCTTTACAAAGGCATTGCTGGTATAATGGGGCGATACGAGCAGGTGTTTGTACTTGTATATCTTATAGGTGGTTTCGAAAAAATCGAATACTATTTTTAATTCTTTCAGAATTGCCTGGTTGGCAGTGAATAGGGTATAATCGGTATATATTTTGGCTGTAGATTCGTTAAAATTACCCGTACTGATAAATCCGTATCGTTTTAACTCATCACCTTCTTTGCGCGCTATCACACAAATCTTACTATGAACTTTAAGCCCGGGTACCCCAAAAATCAGTTTTACCCCCTCAGCCTGAAGTTCTTCTGCATACTGAATATTTGCCTGTTCGTCGAAACGAGCCCTCAATTCGATTTGCATCGTTACCTGTTTACCATTCTTTACCGCCTGAATAAGGGATGCAGCGACCTGCGAATTCTTTGCCAGCCTGTATACTGTAATTTTTATGCTTCGCACTTTTGGATCGAGGGCAGCTTCGCGAAGAAATTTGATCACATAGGAGAATTTGTGATAGGGCGCGTAGAGTAAATAGTCTTTTTCGGCTATACTTTCGAGCAGACTCCCTTCGAGGCTAAGTCCACTAATCGGTAAGGGGGTAATTTTTTCATACATCAGATCATTCCGGCCAAGACTGGGGAAGCCCATATAGTCGCGCCGGTTGTGATATCGTCCTCCCGGAATGACACTATCTGTTTCCTGGATCCTCATTTTATCCTTGAGAAAGCGGAGTGTGTCGGGCTCTATATTCTGGTCATAGACAAATCGGACAGGATCGCTGATTTTCCGGCCTTCTACACTGGAGGAGATCTTTTCGATAAATGTTTTGCTGAGATCGTTATCAATATCCAATTCGGCATCACGGGTAATCTTGATCATATGTGCTGAAATGGAATGGAATTCGAACATTGAAAAAATATTGCCGATACAATAGCGTATCAGGTCATCGAGAATAATGATATACTGTTTATCCCCTTCCGGCGGCAAAACCACAAAACGGTCAACTCCCTGGGGAATTTCGATTAGGGCATAGCGAATGCCATTGCCTTTCGTCGCCTTTTCCTCCAGGACCATTTTAACGGCGAGATAGGCCGCGGTATCTTTTAATGTGGGAAATTGGGTTAGATCGTTAAGGATAATCGACATGAGTTGCGGACTCACATTTTGAAGGAAATAATCTTTAAGGAAACCGGCCTGGTGCTCTGACACCTTGGTTTCATCGATCAGAAAGATATTGTGATCCTCCAGCTCCCTTTCTATATCATGAAGTATCTCAAGACTTTTTTCCTGTTGTCCTATTACTATTTTGGTGATCTGGGCTAAAAGGTCCTTGGCTTTCTCCCCACCTAATGCACTCTTACCCTTCTTACCAGCGAGCACAATTCTTTTCACTGTGGCATAACGCACTTTGAAAAACTCATCGAGATTATTCGAAAAGATTCCGAGAAAACGCAGCCTTTCGATAAGCGGGACCTCATTATCTGCACTTTCCTGTAAAACACGGTCATTGAACAGCAACCAGCTTATTTCTCTGTTGATGTATTGATTTTTTGCTTTGACCACCGCCGTTTTTGACATTACCTCAGTTGTTTAGGGAATAGAACCTGTTTAGTGCTTCCATTTTGTATATCAGCCCAACGATCGGAGTTAAATACGAGTTCCACCAGTCCGGCGGTAGGCACATTATCAATAGCCTGGTCGCCCCATTGGTTGGCAATATTGGTAAAAGCATAGTTATGGCCAAAAATGATTACTTTTTGCCATCGATCGTCTAGCTCACGCACAAATTCGGCTACGCCTGAACCTGAGAAATCATATAAATCTTCTGTAACGCGGAAATCGGATAAATCATATTTTAACTCCCTTAGAACGATCATTGAGGTATGCAAAGCTCTACATGCCGGAGAAGAAAAGGCGGCATCTATATCTTCTGCCTGTGAGCTGTAATGCCTCCCCACCAGGTGTGCATCGTTGATGCCGCGCTGCTTTAGCGGTCTGTCCTTATCGCTTACCTCGTATTCCCAGGAGGATTTACCGTGTCTTACCAGAATCAGTGTTTTCATAATTTGCCATTAAGGAGCTAAACGCTCTATTTTCCAACTATAATCCTCCTGCAGGCTATATCGTAATCGATCGTGGAGCCTATTAGGCCTTCCCTGCCAGAATTCGATTGATTGCGGCCGAACCATATAGCCACCCCAATATTCCGGCCGTTCGATCTCCTTCTTGTGATATGTTTTCTCGAGTGCTTTAAGCTTCTTATCCAGATAGTCCCGTGATGGAATTACGTCGCTTTGAGGAGATACAATAGCCCCTAATTTACTGCCCTCAGGCCTGGATTCGAAATAACCATCCGACAGGTTGGGAGCTATTTTTTCGGCCTGCCCTTTAATGATCACCTGCCGTTCCATAAACGGCCAGAAAAAGTTTAAACATACCCTGGGATCGCGGGCAATCGCCTGGCCCTTTTCACTTTCATAATTGGTATAAAAAATAAACCCCTCGAAGGTATATTTTTTAAGCAAGACCACTCTCGCTTTGGGATATCCATCGAGGCCCAAGGTAGTAAGCGTCATGGCATTGGGCTCTTCCACCCCACCATGAGCCTCAACCTCATAATACCAATTCCGGAATAATTCCAATGGATTATCGGATATAGTATCTTCCAGGAGTGCACTTTTTTTATAAGCCTTTCTGTTGCTATGGAGATCTTCTTGCATAGTGCTGCAAGTTAGATAATTTACTGATTTTATTAAGTCGACAATAGCGCAGAAAACAGGGATTCCATAGAAATTTCATCAAATTCCTCAGATTTCGAATACTTTTCCATCTTCGGCCAATTCCACAGGGTTGAAAATTGTTGATGCTTCAGCCTGAAATGGTTCGGTATTTTTATAGCGGGTGGAAAAGTGTCCCAGTATCAGCCTGCCTACCTCAGCCTTTTTTGCAATCGTAGCCGCCTGTTTTGCAGTGGAGTGTTTGGTGGTCGCTGAATAATGGGCCTCTGAATCGAGGAAGGTAGCCTCGTGATATAGTGCATCTGAATTCCGAATTAAGGGGATGATATTCTCGAAATAACCGGTATCACTGCAATAGGCATAGGACTTGATTGGTGGAGGGTCGAGGGTCAATTGGTCGTTGGTTAATATTATACCATCGGGCAGGGTATAATCACTACCTTTTTTAATCTCACCGAAGTACTGCTTATCAATCCTGTACTTCGCCATCGCCTGAACATCTAATTTTCGATCGCCTATTTTTTCCATAAAAAGAAAACCGTTGGTATAGATCCGATGATCCAGCGGGATAGTGGTTACGGTCAGTTTTTCATCTTCGAAAATAATTTGGCTTTCTTTAGAGTCGAGTTCATGGAAGATCAAGGGGTAATTCGTCCATGAGTTCCCCAGTTTCATCAGTAGTGTAATCGCCTCTTTTATCCCTTTCGGTCCATAAACATGCAGCTCTTTTTCCCTGCCAAGAAGCCTGAAAGTTGAAATGAGTCCGGGTAAACCAAAAAAATGATCGCCGTGCAGATGGGAGATAAAAATATGCTGGATACGCGAAAATTTGACCTTATTCTTTCTGAGTTGCACCTGAGTCCCTTCACCACAATCAATAAGAAAGAGATGGTTCCTGATCTCCAAAACCTGGGCGGTGGGATTGCTTAGTGTTCGCGGAGTAGCGGCGTAACAACCTAGGATGTGCAATTTCATTGACATATGAAAATTGAAAGATGAAAGATGAAAGCTGTTATTACTTTTGGCATAAGGACGAGTTAATTTTTTAATGATTTAACAGTTGAAGCCAGTAATTTAATCAATTCAGTAACATCGTTATTTAAAACGGTGAATGTCTCATAATCAAAATAATGAGACATATAGCTTAACTTAAGCCAATAACGTGTTTCATTAGCTTCTTTTAATCCAATATTCAACTTGTGTCTAAAATCCTGTCGACTTTCAGCATGCTCTGCCTCACAGATCATTGCTCCTTTAGCGGTTCCAGATCTTAACAGCTGCTTACTTAACACATATTCTTTCTTCGTCCTTTGGATCGTTTGAACAAGCTTTATTATCTGCAATGCAAAATCAAAACTTTTACTGCGTGTAATACTTTTAGCCATGATAGGACAGTAGTCCTAAATAAGATTACTGATTATCCAATATAGCTGTTAAGACTGAATTAATGTTTCAACTATAATCTTACATCTTTCAACTTTCAACTATATCCCAAGATCGCGTTCAATATCCTCCATCTCAATTATGTCCCTGGCTTCCTGAATGGTGGGTACCACACAAATTTCATCGGGAATATCATCGTAATCGACCTTACTGGTCACCAGCACAAACGATTTATTTGCCCCGCGATGTTGATTTGATAGATCGAGAAATTCGAGCAATTCTCCCGTTCCCAGCTTTGCAAAACTAAACAGGTTGATGATCAGGTGATCTTTTTTGAGCCTGGGGTAAGCCTGTTTCAGATTTTCTACAAATTCCGGAAGCGTGATGTTTTCCTGTAAGATTATAGTAGTATTTCCTTCCTTGTCGAATATCATAACCTACTGTTTAATTTTAGCCGCCAGCAAATAGATCACTGCCATTCTAATAGCCACTCCATTTTCTACCTGATCTAAGATAATAGATTGTTTGGAGTCGGCCACATCACTGGTTATCTCTACTCCCCTGTTTATCGGCCCGGGGTGCATGATCACGATCTCTTTATCAAGGCTGTCGAGCAAGGCCTTATTGACACCGTATTGCTGAGTGTACTCTCTGGAGGTAGGGAAGTAACTATAGGCCATACGTTCCCGTTGAATACGAAGCATATTCGCGACATCGCACCAATTCAACGCCTTTCTAAGATTGGTTTCTACTTCTATACCTAAAGATTCTATATGTTTGGGAAGCAATGTTTTCGGACCGCATACTTTAACCGTAGCTCCTTGTAATTTAAGTGCAAAAATATTGGAAAGCGCCACCCTCGAATGCAGGATGTCACCAACGATCACGACTTTCTTCCCTTCCACCTGGCCTAATTTTTCGCGTATCGAGTAGGAGTCGAGAAGCGCCTGGGTAGGATGCTCATGAGCCCCATCGCCTGCATTGATGATAGAGGCGTTCACGTGTTTGGAAAGGAATATACCTGCGCCGGGATTGGGATGGCGCATCACTACCATATCGACCTTCATCGAGAGGATATTGTTAACCGTATCGATCAGGGTTTCCCCCTTCTTTACAGACGATTGTGCCGCGGAAAAGTTGATCACGTCGGCCGAAAGTCGTTTTTCGGCCAGTTCAAAGGAAAGCTTGGTGCGGGTACTGCTCTCAAAGAAAATATTGGCAATGGTGATATCGCGTAACGAGGGTACTTTCTTGATAGAACGGTTGATGACTTCTTTAAAATGGTCGGCGGTTTCAAATATGAGATGGATATCTTTTTCATTGAGATATTTAATACCCAGTAAGTGATTCACACTTAGTTCACTCATAGCCTCATCGGTTTACCAAATAAATTTTATCCTCACCTTCATGCTCTGCCCACATCACTTTAACTTTTTCCTCATTGATAGCGTCTACCTGCCTGCCCCTGTAGTTCGGTTGAATTGGCAGGTGCCGACTAAAACGCCGATCGATCAGCGTTAGTAGCTCTATTTCATTAGGTCGCTCTGTGGTAGAAGCGGTCAATGGCTTCTCCCCCCTTCTGAAATCATCGCGATAAAAAGTGATATCGAGAAATCCCAGCTCGATCTCTTTTACTCCGTATTCCTGTTGCAGGATATTGGCAAGCCGTTGTGCGACATAGATCCCACGAGGTTGAAGACCAATGAGAGCAGTATTGTTAAAATCGAGGTGATTCTCCAATAGTTGACAGGCCAGTCTGTGCAGTATGATATTTATTTCCTTGGAAGTCAGCAGTACTTTTTGACTCATAGATGTGAAGGCCAACGCTTATGAGGCAAAAATAGGGAATAAATGGTAATTGAAGAGTGGAAAGTGATAAGTGAAGAGTGAAAAGTTGTGGGAAGTGGGAAGTATGCAGCTCCTCCTTCTCCACTTAAAGCGGATACGGAGGACAAAGAGCAGTAGGCAGTGCAAAATATGAGGACTAATAATCAGTAATTAATAATGGAAAATGGACAATGAAAAATTGATAATGAACAATCAGCAATGTAGTCCAAATATGTCGAATGGTTTCTCGATACAATTTGCCGCTCGAACGACTCGCGCCAAATCACTCGAACTGACAACAGGGATAACAAAAAATTCTTCAAAAGGTCATTTCGAGTGATCCGACAAAGGAGGATTATATCGAGAAGTGATATTGCGTAAGCTAGCAGAAGGCAGTTCCTCATTCTCCACATAAGGCGGATTCGGTGGATGCCAGAAGTATGCAGCTCCTCCTTCTCCACTTAAAGCGGATACGGAGGACAAAGAGCAGTAGGCAGTCCGAATGACAGGGCAAGAATCAGTAATTAATAATGAATAATTGTGAAAGTCAGAAGACCGAAGTCAGGTGATGGATGATGGGTGATAATTCCAACAGAAATATTATGAGAATTTCAATAAAAAAACCCCGATCGAAAGATCAGGGTTTTTATTTTATAAATGAATTTCGAAAGAATTATTTCTTCTTCTCCCGTTCCATTTTATCCTTAAGGGCCTGAAGTTGCTCGTTGGCATCACCTAATGTTGGTTTTGCTTCTTCGGCAGCCGCAGCCGCTTTTTTCTTGGCAGCTTTTACATTGCGTTGTTCCTCCTCGCGGAAGATTGCTGTATGGCTGGCCACTACTCTTTTAAATTCCTTGTTGAATTCGATGATCTTGAATTCGGCCTCTTCACCTTTGCCAAGTTTTTTACCATCTTCCTTCTCCATATGACGTTGAGGAACAAAAGCGGTGATATCACCGTTAAATGCGATCACAGCACCTTTGTCGACCACATCGGTGATCGAAGCTTTATGTACAGTACCCAGGGCAAATTCCTGTTCGTATTTATCCCATGGATTCTCGGTGGTTTGCTTATGACCCAGGCTTAATTTACGCCCTTCAACATCTAATTCAAGGACTTCAACCTCCAGTGTATCTCCTACCGTAACAAATTCCGACGGATGCTTGATCTTTTTTGTCCAGCTCAGGTCCGAAATATAAATAAGACCATCAATACCTTCCTCCAATTCCACGAATACACCGAAATTGGTAAAATTCCTTACAATACCCTTGTGTTTAGATCCTACAGGATATTTTGTGGTGATATCGGTCCATGGATCAGGAGTGAGTTGTTTCAGTCCAAGCGACATTTTGCGATCTTCCCTGTCTAAGGTAAGGACTACTGCTTCCAGTTCATCTCCTACTTTAACAAAATCCTGTGCAGAGCGCAGGTGGGTAGACCAGGACATTTCGGAAACATGGATAAGACCTTCCACACCTTCCGCTACTTCAAGGAAAGCGCCGTAATCTGCAATGACCACAACTTTACCTTTTACCTTGTCTCCTATCTTAATCTCGTCGCCCAGGGCATCCCATGGATGCTTCTCAAGTTGTTTAAGACCTAGTTGTATCCTTGATTTATTGTCATCGAAATCGAGGATGACCACATTGAGTTTCTCATCGAGTTCAACCACTTCGTTCGGATGGTTGATCCTGCTCCAGGAAAGGTCCGTGATGTGAATGAGTCCGTCTACACCCCCAAGATCTATAAAGACCCCGTAGGAAGTAATATTCTTAACGACTCCTTCGAGTACCTGTCCTTTTTCGAGCTGACTGATGATCTCTCTTTTCTGCTCTTCTATATCTGCCTCAATAAGGGCTTTATGCGAAACCACAACGTTTTTAAACTCATGGTTAATTTTAACCACCTTGAATTCCATGGTTTTACCAACATACTGGTCATAGTCCCTGATCGGTTTAACATCGATCTGAGAACCAGGCAGGAATGCTTCGATGCCAAAAACATCGACGATCATACCTCCTTTGGTACGACATTTAACAAATCCTGTCACCACTTCTTCCTTATCATGTGCGGCATTTACACGATCCCATGCCTTAATGGTTCTGGCCTTTCGGTGAGAAAGGACCAGTTGTCCACTCTTGTCTTCACGGATATCGATCAATACTTCGACCTTATCCCCTATTTTAAGACCTGGATTGTAGCGAAACTCATTCAGTGATATAACACCTTCTGATTTCGCATTGATATCTATTATCGCCTCCCGATCTGTAAGATGGGTAACCACGCCATCCACAACTTCCTCATCGGCTGTGTCGACAAAATTTTCAGCTACCAGTTTCTCGAATTCCTCGAGTTTTGAATCCGCTATGGTTTCAATACCTTCTTCGTACTTCTGCCAGTCGAAATTCTTTAAGAACTCTTCGGGATTTTGCTTGGGAGTTTCTTTTTTTTCTGTTGCCACCTCAGCAGTTTCCTCTACTTCCGGTGTTGTTTTTTCTTCAGCCATATGCTGATCTTAAATTTGTATTCTACGGTTCTACAAGAGTTAAACAATCGCCGCAGAAGATGTTATGGTTTTTTCTATCCCCTTTTCCTCTTGAAATTTGTTAAAAAGGTGTGCAAAAGTACAATTTAAAGTTGGTTTTAACAACCCAAATACCAGCAGGTTATAACAGTTGGTAAAAATTGATGGATTTCCAGCCAAAAAAGGCTGTTATTGATTATCTTGAGGGCTTAAATATTAACCATTAAATACAAAATTCATGAGCGTAAAATCAAAGTATCAAGCTGTACTGGAATTAGGGGAATCTCTTGGTATTCAGGGAGGTGATGTACGAGAAGAAAATGGCGTCCTGAAAGTCAAGGGAGAAGCCAAAACTCAGTATGAAAAAGACATAATGTGGGATAAGATAAAAGAAATTGGCGGCTCCAGTCCTTCAGACATCATGGCAAATATTACTGTGGCCGATGATTCTATTTATCACAGACATACTGTTAAAAGTGGGGAAACGCTGGGCAAGATTGCCAAGCACTATTACGATGATGCTATGAAGTACAAAGAAATCTTTGCTGCAAACCAGAATATTCTTAAAAATCCGGATCTTATCCACCCCGATCAGGAACTGGTGATCCCTAATCTATAATCGGAATAAAGAAGTAATTATCTATACACCCGAATTGAAAAAGAGCGCATTCTCGCGCTCTTTTTTTTATAAACTCTGTTCGATGGTTTCCTTTGCCAGGTGCAAAACCTTCTCAAACTGCTGCTCCGGACTCATTTCACCGTTATCAATTTCCACGGCATCCTCAGCCTTTTTTAGCGGTGAGAATTCTCTATGAGAATCGATATAGTCTCGTTCTCTAATATTTTTCAACACTTGCTCAAAGACTACTTGTTCCCCTCTTCCGAGGAGCTCTTTATACCTGCGCTTTGCTCTTACGTCAGGACTAGCAGTAATAAATATTTTCAATTCCGCATCTGGAAAAACAACAGTTCCGATATCCCGGCCATCCATTACAATCCCCTTGTCCTTGCCCATACTACGCTGTAATTCCACCAGTTTTTCACGAATTTCACGTACAACTGCTACCTGACTGACCCGTTCGGAAACCTCCATACTCCTTATTTCTTTCTCGACGTTTTCGCCATTCAGATGGATTTCGGAGTAGCCCAGACGGGGATCGAAAACAAAGCCAAGATGGATTTCCGGCAAATGTGCCACAAGGCGTTCCAGTCCGGGATCCTCTTCATAGAATAGTTCATTGTGAATCGCATATAGGGTAACTGCCCGATACATCGCCCCACTGTCTACATAAATATATTCTAATGCATTGGCCAGTTGTCGGGCTACAGTGCTTTTACCAGTAGATGAGAATCCATCTATAGCGATTGTAATCTTAGTCATAGGATAAAAATAGGTAGAATTGAAGAATTCTGCTCCATGAGGCTATTCTATTCCCGATGATCAAAAGAAGATGAAATCAAAAACAGAGCTAACTACAGCTTTTTTGCATTCCTAACCTTCTGATCTGTAATGGCTTTTTCGATGACCTCCGCCATTTCGGTGACATAATGGAAAGTGAGCCCTTTTAAATATTCCGGTTTAATATCCAAAATATCCTTTTCATTATCCTTGCAGAGTACGATCTCCTTAATACGCGCCCTTTTTGCAGCAAGTATCTTCTCCTTGATCCCACCCACAGGCAAAACTTTACCCCTTAAGGTTATCTCTCCGGTCATGGCGATACTTTTCTTCACCTTCCGTTGAGTAAAGAGCGATACGAGAGAGGTGAGCATAGCAATCCCGGCACTAGGACCGTCTTTAGGGGTTGCTCCTTCAGGAACGTGAATATGAACATTATAGCGATCAAAAATAAGCGGGTCTATTTCGAAACGATCGGCATTGGATTTTATGTACTCCAGTGCTATCGTAGCCGATTCCTTCATTACTTTACCAAGGTTTCCCGTTATATTCAGACCTCCCTTGCCTCTGGAGAGAATAGATTCAATAAACAGAATATCTCCGCCAACACTGGTCCAGGCCAAACCTGTAACCACTCCGGCTACCTGATTGTTTTCATATTTATCCCTCTCGAGTCGTGCAGGGCCCAAAACCTTTTCGATGTCTTCGTTGCTCACTTTTATATTGTATTCCTCTTCTATTGCAATCGATTTGGCAGCATACCGCACCATTTTAGCAATCTGTTTTTCCAGTCCACGGACCCCAGATTCCCGGGTATAGCCTTCAACAATCTTTTCTAGCTGCCGCTTTCCAATTTTCAGGTCTTTTGAGGTTAAGCCATGTTCTTTCAACTGTTTTGGAAGCAAATGCCGTTTTCCAATCTCCACCTTTTCCTCAATGGTATAGCCCGTAACATTTATGATCTCCATCCTGTCTCTCAAGGCCGGTTGTATGGTGGAAAGGCTGTTTGCTGTTGCGATGAACATCACCTTGGAAAGATCGTAACCCAGTTCAAGGAAATTGTCGTGGAATTCACTGTTTTGCTCCGGGTCTAACACCTCCAGCATGGCCGAAGACGGATCGCCCTGATAGGAGCTCGAAAGCTTATCGATCTCATCGAGAATAAAAACAGGATTTGATGTACCCGCCTTTTTTATGCTCTGAAGTATACGCCCTGGCATTGCCCCGATATAGGTCTTCCTGTGACCCCTAATTTCTGCTTCATCCCTCATACCCCCAAGAGACATTCTTACATATTCTCTTCCCAGGGCCTCAGCAACAGACTTGCCCAATGAAGTTTTCCCCACCCCCGGAGGTCCGAAAAGACAAAGGATAGGCGATTTCATGTCCCCACGAAGCTTTAATACCGCCAGGTACTCTATGATCCTCCTTTTTACATCTTCCAAACCGTAATGATCCCGGTCTAAAATTCGCTGAGCACGTTTGAGATCGAATTGGTCATTGCTGAATTCATCCCATGGAAGGTCGAGATAAAGATCCAGGTAGTTTCGCTGAATCGAATATTCGGCTACCTGTGGATTCATTCGCTGCATTTTAGCCAATTCTTTATTAAAATGCTCTTCCACATTCTGCGTCCACTTTTTCTTTTTGGCCTTCTTCTGCATCTCATGTATTTCCTCGTCATAGGAAACACCTCCTAATTCTTCCTGGATAGTCTTCATCTGCTGATGCAGAAAATACTCCCGTTGTTGCTGATCCAGATCGCTTCTAACCTTAGATTGAATATCTTTCTGAAGCTCTAACTTCTGATATTCGACATTCATGTATTTTAAAGTGGTAAGCGCTCTTTCCTGAAGATCTCCAATGGCCAGCAATTCCTGCTTCTCATTTACATCGAGGTTCAGATTCGAGGACACAAAATTGATCAGGAAGGAGTTACTCTGAATGTTTTTTATGGCAAAGGAAGCTTCGGAAGGAAGGTTTGGATTTTCCTTGATAATCTTCAACGCCAATTCCCTGATGCCTTCTATAATGGCCAGAAACTCTTTTTCGTCTGTAAAAGGCCTTTTTTCCTCTGCCTCCCTAATTACAGCCGTCATATAGGGTTGTTCGGTAAGGATTTCAGAAATCTCAAAACGTTTTTTACCCTGGAGGATCACCGTGGTATTCCCATCGGGCATTTTCAAGACTCTCAGAATCCGTGCTACTGTGCCAAGCCTGTGTATATCCTTAATCCCTGGATTTTCAGTCTCTTCGTCTTTTTGTGCCACCACACCGATCACCTTGCTCCCCTTATTCGCATCCTTAATCAGATTGATAGAGGTATCTCTCCCGGCGGTAATAGGTATTACTACCCCGGGAAACAAAACAGTATTCCTAAGTGGTAATATCGGCAAGGTCTGTGGAAGAGTCTCATTGTTCATCTCTTCCTCGTCTTCCGGAGTTAGCAGGGGTATTAATTCGGAATCTTCATCAATTCCCTGCAACGACATATTGTCAAAATTTGAAACTTTAAACTCTCCCATATTTATATAATCGGTCATTCTGTCATCTATAGACTGAATCTAAACTTTAATTCTTTTTTTGATATTACCCTAAAACACTGGAAATACGATACGCAGTGATTTATCGGCACTATACTATACCTCTTTAGGGCAATTCCTATGCCAACTGAATTTATTTTCAAAAAAACTGTAACAATCGATATCTTGGATCATCTATAAGACAAAGCATTTACTTTTTGAGCCTAAGTAGTGAAAATATCAATTCCCTTTTAGAAGGGTGTCTGGAAGGTAAGCAGAGCGCACAGATGGAAGTGTACAACCGATATTATAAAGCAATGTATAACACTTCCGTAAGAATAGTAAAGGATAGTGCGGAAGCCGAAGACGTAATGCAGGAAGCGTTTTTAAAAGCATTTACCAAACTACATACGTTCAAAGGTGAAGTCACCTTCGGAGCATGGTTAAAGCGAATAGTGATCAATAACAGTATTTACCACTATAGAAAGCAACAACATAGAAATGAGACATCGCTTGAAGATAAATTATACAAGGTCGAAGATAACGATGGAATTGTTTCGGATCATGAGAGTACAAAGCGAAAGGCTCAAAAAGTGATGGAAACCATGAGCCAGCTAAAAGACAATTACAGAGTTTCTTTGACCTTACATCTTATTGAGGGGTACGACTATGAGGAGATCAGCGAGATTATGGATATCAGCTATGCGAATTGCCGTACTATGATTTCAAGAGCCAAAGAAAGTTTAAGAAAAAAAATTATAACTGCTTGATTATGAGTTCAAAAAATGAAAATATAGACGAATTATTCACCAGCCTGCAAGGGTCGTTCGATATCGCCGAACCGAGCGAAGGGCATCGGGAGCGTTTCCTGGAGAAACTGAACCAATCAAAAGGTGTGGTATCTCTAAATCCCCGAAAAAGAAATTGGTGGAAACCACTTTCGATTGCGGCAAGTATCGCCCTGCTGGTTACTCTTGGCATAGGCTATTTCGGCTATGAAACTACCATCGAACAGCAGGTAGCCGAGATATCTCCCGAAGCCTCGCAAACACATTTTTACTTTGCAAACCTTATAGAAGAACAGGTCCGTGAACTGGAGGAGCAAAGCAGTCCGGAGACAAGAAGTATTATCGACGATGCATTGATTCAACTTCAGAAACTGGAAGAAAATTACAAACAACTCGAAAGAGACTTACTTGACGGTGGCGACAGTAAGTTAATATTAAGTGCCATGATCACCAACTTTCAAACAAGGATAGCCCTTTTGGAAGAAGTGATGACTCAAATAAACACAATCAAAAACGTAAAATCATACAATGATGAGAACTATACTATTTAAATACTTCATAGTAGCGCTTCTGGTATCCCCCACAGTTCTTATGGCCGGTGGTGGGCAACTAAAAGGCAAGCATACAAAGGAAAAAACGATCAAAAAGGAGTTTAACGTAGAAGCAACCGCTCTGCTGAAAGTAAGAAACAGCTATGGCAATATCACGCTGAGCTCATGGGATCAGAACAGAGTGGAAATAGAGGTCCATATCAAGACCAATGGGAACAACGAAGAGAAAGTTCAAAAGCGGTTAGATGAGATTGAGGTTGAATTCGAGGCCAGCAGCAGCATGGTATCGGCCAAAACACTGTTCAATAAAAAAGGGAACAGCTGGGGATGGAACTGGGGTCGTAAAAACAATGTAAACGTACAGGTTAACTATACGATAAAACTGCCGGTAAAGAACAGTGTACATCTCAATAACGATTATGGTAATATCTCCCTGGACCGTATCGATGGTCATGCTAAAATAAATTGTGACTACGGCAGGCTCGATATAGGCGAACTGCGAGGCAGGAACAATGAATTGAATTTTGACTACACCTCTAAATCTAACTTTGGTTATGTAAATAGTGCCGAGATAAATGCCGACTATTCCGGTTTTACCATCGAAAAGGCAGGAGACCTGGTTTTACGTGCCGATTATACAAACAGCACAATCAACCAGATGAAAAATCTTGACTATTCGACCGATTATGGTAATTTGGAAGTGGGAGAAGCTGAAAATATCCAGGGTAATGGTGACTATATCAAAGTACAATTGGGAACCATCCATGGCAATGTAGATATCAGTGCCGATTATGGATCGATCCTTATCGACCGAATGGCAGAGGATGCTGGCAGTATCAATATCAGATCCGATTATACCGGAATTAAAGTGGGGTACGACCCGAATTACAGCTTCGATTTTGAAATCACCACCGAATATGCCGGTGTGAATGGGAAAGATGATTTTGAGGTCAACATCAGCAAAGAACGCTCAAACGAACGTTATTACAAAGGTTTTTACAGATCTGAGAATAGTGGCAACAATGTTGCAATCACATCAGATTATGGAAGTATTACATTTTTCAAAAACTAATATTCAATCGCATAAAACAATATCATGAAAAAAATCATAACACTAACACTTGCTTTGGCCGCATTAACAACCGTAAACGCCCAATGGAAAAAAGTTAAAGGAAACGGAAATGTGGTAACGATCGAAAGGTCTACGGCCGATTATGATCAGGTTGCCGTGGCCGGTTGGTTCGATGTTGAACTTGTTGACGGTGCTGAAGGTGCCTTGAAAATTCGGGGAGAGGAAAACCTTTTGGAATATATAAAAACAGAAGTGAAAGATGGTAAACTTGTTATTAAGGTAAAAAAAGGAATTAATCTTAAGCCTTCATCCTGGGGTAACGATGGTGGTATATTGGTAACGGTACCGGTAGAATCAATATCCTCTGTTTCGCTTTCTGGTTCGGGTGATGTGGTTTCCAAGACCGTACTGAAGGCAAACAGTTTTGAAACGAAGTTATCCGGATCTGGCGATGTGAACATTAAGGTGGAAGCTGAAGAGGTAGTGGCATCACTATCTGGTTCCGGCGATGTTGACCTCAGCGGAAGTGCAGGTAAGTTTGTAGTCAAAGTATCCGGTTCAGGAGATGTAAAAGCCTTTGATCTCAGCGCAAATACGGTCGAGGCTACGATCTCGGGATCTGCAGATGTAAAGGTTACGGCTAATGAGATGCTCTATGCCAGGGTATCTGGTTCTGGAGATATCGAATATAGAGGGAATCCTACAAAAGTGGACAGCAAAGCCTCTGGCTCAGGGGAGATCTCGAAGGGATAAAAAACAGATCAAAAAAAAGAATCACTAAGGTAGCCCGGAATTTTAATTCCGGGTTTTTTTATCAACACGGGTCAACAAGATCGCCCCGAAAAGAAAAAACAATCCTAGGAAAATTGCGGCATTGCGCATGCTTCCTGTCAGCTGGGCCACCAGACCATAGAGGAAAGTACCGATTACTATTCCAATCTTCTCCGATACATCATAAAAGCTGAAAAAGGATGTTGTATCGATCGTTTGAGGTATGAACTTGGAATAGGTAGATCTGGAAAGCGCCTGGATACCACCCATCACCAAACCAACTAATGCCGCCGCGATATAGAATTCCATAGGCGTAACCAAAAAATAGGCATAGATACAAATGCCAATCCATAATACATTGATAACAATCAGGGTTCTGATATTCCCAAATAATTCAGAGGCTCTGGCGGTAAAAGTTGCGCCGATAATCGCGACGAGCTGAATGACTAAAATACTTGCGATCAGTCCCAGTGTACGCTGGTTATCGGAACCCCATTCTATCTCTTCTTCTCCAAAATATGTCGCAATCAGCATTACGGTCTGAACGGCCATACTATAGACAAAAAACGCAATCAGATAGCGCTTAAGTCGGGTTTCATCAGCCATCTGCCTCCAGACTCCTTTTAACTCCCTAAAACCATTGAGGATAACGTGATGCCTCTCCCCTTCACGCCGATTCCCTTTTGGCAGGTAGAAAAAGGTATACTGACTAAACAGGATCCACCATATACCAACAGATACAAAAGAGAGTTTCATCGCTTTCATTTCAGCACCTTCTGTTTCATCGGCTGTGATCCCAAACAAATCTGGGTACATCACCATTAACAGGTTGAATACAAGTAGCAGAACACTGCCCAGATATCCCATCGAATAACCCTTGGCACTGATACGGTCTTGCTGCTCAGGAAATGCGATATCCGGGAGATAGGAATTACTGATTGCAAAACTTACCCAAAACCCTACAAGACCGAAAAAATAAAAGGTAAGTCCCAGGTAAATATTTTCAAGGGAAAACCAGTACAGACCGATACATGAGACCGCACCGAGATAGCAGAAGAACTGCATAAAAACCTTTTTATTTCCAATGTAATCGGCAATTCCTGAGATTAGTGGTGTGATAAGAGCAATAAACAAAAAAGCAGAAGAAGTAACATAGCTGATCAGCGGGGCCCTGGCTATTTCGCCGCCGAAGACCATAATTCTCTCTATTTCAGCAGCCCTGAAAAGCGCTCCATAGAAGATCGGAAAAACCGCTGAAGCAATAACCAGACTATAAACTGAATTCGCCCAGTCGTAAAAGGCCCAGGCATTGAGTAGTTTTTTACTTCCTTTGATCGGGATTCGTACAGCCATAATAAAAAAAGGCTGTTCACTCTGGAACAGCTCTTAAGATACATTCCAAAAGTCGCTTAGGACTTAATGCTATTTATTTAAAACTAGTTACGCCGTATTTACGAGCCTCTTCTTTGGCTTGTGGAATCCATTGAGTGAGGTTAGCAATACGTGTGTCGCTCGAAGGGTGAGTACTTAGAAATTCGGGCGGCGCCTGTCCTCCGGCATTGGCCTTCATACGCTTCCAAAGCTCAGGAGCTTCCTCCGGATTATATCCTGCAATTGCCATAATCTGCAATCCTATCCTGTCTGCCTCGGTCTCATGACTCCTGCTAAAGGGTAACATCACCCCAACCGAAGAACCCAAACCATATGCCATATTAAAGGTATTTCTGGCTTGTGGGTCGTTTATCGCCACATTACCGGCAACAGCTCCCAATTGCTGTAGCGTACCGGCGCTCATTCGCTGTGCCCCATGATCTGCCAAAGCATGTGCCACTTCGTGCCCCATTACCACTGCAATACCCGTTTCAGACTGGGCAATCGGCAATATACCAGTGTAAAATACAATCTTACCTCCTGGCATGCACCACGCATTAGCAAGGGAGTCTTTTACCAGGTTATACTCCCAACGATAATCTTTTAAATAGCCTGCATAACCATTGGCATTAAGCCAGCGTTCTGAAGCAGAAGAAATACGTTGCCCTACCCTGGTGATCATTTTGGCCTCATCAGTCTCTTCAACCACATTATTTTCTGTAAGAAATTGGTCGTACTGAGAGAATGCCATAGGAAAGATCTGGCTGTTCGGATAAAAGTTCAATGTCTTCTGTCCGGTGAACGGATTCACCTTACATGCGGTAACACCGATAAAAACCAATAATACTAAAAGACACTTTTTCATTTTATAAAATTTATCCTGTCAAAATACAAAATTTTATCACTTGCCCATAATATGGAGTTCTGTAAAGTTTTTGTCGATCTCAATGGTATTATTACCATTTAATCTTGCTGCTTTAAGCGAGATCTTTTCATTGTCCAGTTCAATTTCCTTAATCTTAAACGGTAACCCAATCAGATTGATCTTAATCTTGTCATATTCGGTAATAAAAGATCCATCCTTGAACTGCTGAATGATCAGTTCATTTTTCTTTCCATTGAGCTTGAAGTTCCTAAGGCTGTATATGCCCTTGGTATAATCGAAGCCTTCCTGTTCGTCTTCGTATAAGGTAGAGTTTTCAATACCTTTTTTGTAATAAGCATCGAGTGTTAGCTGGTCGATTTTTTTCTCACCTACGTATTGTTGTACCGGATATTTTGGGATAATTGCCCCTTCTTTAATAAAGATCGGGATCTTATCTAAATCGGCTACCACCCATTTTTCGGCACCCCCTTCCACCAATTCACCTGTCCAAAAGTTGTGCCATTTTCCTCTGGGTATGTACATACGCCTACCTTTTGCATTGGGCTCCTGCACCGGGCATACCAGTATATGCTCTCCGAATATGAACTCATCTGTCCGGAAATGGGTTTGATGGTCTTCCTGGTCATAATATGCCAGCGATTTCAGCATTGGGATCCTATCCCTGGAATACTTCCAGAACATGGTATAGAGGTAGGGCAGCAATTGATATCTCAGCTCGATAAATTTCCGAACGATGTCCGTTACCTCAGAATCGAAAGACCAGGGTTCCTGATCGCCGTGATCCCCACTGGAGTGCACCCTGAAAAATGGATGGAATACTCCCAGCTGGACCCATCGGGCAAATAATTCCCCACTGGGTTGTTCGGCAAAACCACCGATATCCGATCCTACGAAAGACATTCCGCTCAGACACATCCGTTGTACCTGAACATTTGCGATCCAAAGATGTTCCCAGCTGGCGATATTGTCGCCAGTCCAGGTAGAGGTAAATCGCTGTGCTCCTGCATAGGCGGCCCGGGTAATGACAAATGGCCGCTTTGGAAATACGTATTTCTTCACCCCTTCATAAGTGGCCCTTACCATCTGGGTACCATAGATATTATGCGCTTTGCGATGACTGCATGGATGGCCATCATAATCGTGTCGTGTATCGAGCGGAGCGGTTTTTGAAGGAACTTCCATTACTGCGGGCTCGTTCATATCGTTCCAAACTGCATGAACGCCTATCTCGTCCATCATTTCTTTGTATAATTCCGACCACCATTTACGCACTTTCGGATTAGTAAAATCAGGAAAACTGCATTCTCCGGGCCAAACCTTGCCTCGCATCAGGGGTCCGTCTCCACGCTTACAGAAGTAATCGTTTTCAAGCGCCTCCTTATACACCCAGTAATCGCGGTCTACTTTAATGCCCGGATCTATCATGGCTACAGTCTTAAAACCATCCTTATACAAATCATCGATCATTCCTTTAGGATCGGGAAACTTGTTTTTATCCCAGGTAAAACAGCGAAAGCCATCCATATAATCGATATCGAGATAAATAGCATCACATGGGATCTTGAGCTTCCTAAAGGTGGAAGCAATTTCCTTTACGCGGCTTTCAGGGAAGTAACTCCATTTAGACTGGTGAAAGCCCAGTGCCCATAAGGGAGGTAATTCTGGCGCACCGGTTAAATCGGTATAAGCCCTTACCACCTGCGACATCTTGGGGCCGTAAAAGAAATAATAATTCATCTCTCCTCCATCGGCCCAGAAACTGGTTACATTCCTCTTTTCATGTGAGAAATCGAAATGGGTCATAAAGGTATTGTCGAAGAAAATCCCATAGGCCACATCACTGTGAAGGCCGATATAAAAGGGAATAGCCTTATATAGCGGATCCTGGTCCTTCACATAAGCGTACTGGTCGGTCACCCAATTACTTACCCTCTTACCCTTTAGATTGGAGTGGGTAGCCTTATCTCCCATGCCATAAAAACTTTCGGCTGGTTGGGTGATTTTACTCATTTTAACGGAATTACCACCGTATTCATAGTTTTCCTCCCAATGAAAACCGAGTTCGTCTTCATTGATAATTTTTCCATCTAAGTCTGATATCTGAATCCTTAGGGTCTTTTTATCTACCAAAACCCTGATCTTGGAAGTTTCCACCAGGTATTCTGTTTTGGTTTCCGACGTTTCCAGTTGGTTATAACCACGACTAGCAAATGGGTCTATGGCATAGGAAAAATCGGGTTGAAAATTATATTCAGTAGCATATCTGAATCTCAGGGCGCTATTCCTGAGCACCGTCAGTTCAAGAATTACTCCGTTGGCGGAGGTAAAATAAAACTTGTCGTTATCTTTTTTAAAATCTACAATGGAATCCGGGTAAAGGTTGCCTTTGTATTCGAGTTCGGTATTGGTAATCATCGTCGGTTCATTTAAAGTTGTCAAACGACAGCAGTCTGTTGGGACCCTTAAGGATCCTTATCTTATAAGAAAACTGTATGCCTGTTTTTAAAGACACACAAAAGAAAGACATTAGGCGCTATAATTAAAATACTGGGGCTGCCATTTATGAACTACAACGATTGCGGATGTTTTAATCATTTGAAAACCACCATTCCCAGCGGTGGAATCGTAATTTCCACAGAATACTGTCTTCCGTGCCAGGTCTTTTTTGTGGGTTTAATCACCGAATTGTGCATTCCGGTTCCGCCGTATTCTTTGGAATCGGTGTTGAAGACCTCTTTGAGTTGCTTACTCTTCGGCACCCCTATGCGATAATTCTCCCTTGGTACAGGAGTAAAATTACAGGCCATGATCAGGTCGTCCTTAGCCTTAAGACCTTTGCGCATATAAGTAAGGACCGAATTTTCAGCATCCCCATAATCGATCCACTCGAACCCTTCCGAACTGAACTGTTTTTCGAAAAGCGCAGGATGGCTCCTATATAACTTATTCAGGTCCCTTATCAATTTTTGAACACCTGAATGGTATTCGTATTCGAGTAAATGCCAGTCGAGGCTGTATTGAAAATTCCATTCGGAGGATTGTCCGAATTCAGCTCCCATAAAAAGCAAGTTGGTCCCCGGATGGGTGAACATATATCCGTAAAGCAACCTCAGGTTGGCGAAACGCTGCCACTCATCTCCCGGCATTTTGTACAGCAGGGATTGTTTGCCATAAACCACCTCATCATGAGAAAATGGGAGCATAAAATTCTCCGTGAAAGCGTAGGTCATGCTAAATGTAAGATCGTTCTGGTGATGTATACGGTATATGGGTTCCTTTTTAAAATACTCAAGGGAATCGTGCATCCACCCCATCATCCACTTCATCCCAAAACCCAAACCACCAATACTCACAGGTTTGGAAACCATGGAGAAGGAGGTAGATTCCTCTGCAATGGTCTGTACATCCGGAAAACTGCGATAGACTTCCTCATTTAGTTCGCGAATAAAGGAAATGGCCTCAAGATTCTCATTGTTACCATAGATATTGGGTTCCCATTCTCCTTCTTCCCGTGAATAGTCGAGATATAACATCGAAGCCACGGCATCCACCCTCAACCCGTCAACATGGTATTGTTCCAGCCAAAAAAGTGCATTACTGATAAGGAAAGCCCGGACTTCATTGCGCCCATAATTAAAGATCAGACTCTTCCAATCAGGGTGGTAGCCTCTCCGCCTGTCTGGGTTCTCATAAAGATTGGAACCGTCGAAGAATCCGAGACCGTGCGCGTCTTCAGGAAAATGCGAGGGGACCCAGTCGAGGATTACTCCAATATCATTTTTATGAAGCTCATCAACAAGCGCTTTAAATTCTTCAGGTTTACCGAACCTTGAGGTGGGGGCAAAATAACCGGTAAGCTGATACCCCCAGGAAGGATCGAAAGGATACTCCATAATCGGCATAAATTCCACGTGGGTAAAATTCATATCCTTTACATATTTCACCAGATCTTTCGCCAGTTCCTTATAGCTCAAAAAGTTATTGTCCTTGTCGCGTTTCCAGGAACCCAGATGTACCTCATAAACTGAATAAGGATGGTCCAGACCGTTCTTTTCTGATCTTCCCTTCATCCAGTCCTTATCCTTCCATGAATATTTTGCGTCCCAGACCACCGAAGCTGTGTTGGGTGGATGTTCGCAGTAGCGCCCAAAGGGGTCGGCCTTTTCGGTTTTGATGTCGTGGTGATTGGAGTGAATTTTGTATTTGTACAAAGCTCCTTTGGCAACTCCGGGAATAAACCCTTCCCAGATCCCGCTCTCATCCCAGCGGACGCTAAGTTTGTGCTCCCCTTCAATCCAGAAGTTAAAATCTCCTATAACTGAAACCGATTTTGCCGAAGGAGCCCAAACAGCAAAGTACGTTCCCTTCTCTCCTTCTACTTCTATCAGGTGCGAACCTAATTTGTCGTAAAGTCTATAGTGCTTGCCCGACTTAAATAGGCCGATATCGAAGTCTGTAAAAAGACTATGCGGGACTACTTTACCCATATTCTGATGTATTGTTAGTGGTTATCATTGATTATGCTCATTATACCTTCCAGAGGGATTACCGCCCACCGGGGCCTGGAATTCATTTCGTATCCCAGCTCGTAAACCGCTTTTTCAAGCATACTGTATTTTAGCAGGAATATACGTTCCTGCCGGTAACCTATATTGATATTATTCTCTTTGATAAGTGTTTCATAAGTACCCAGGAAAACTCCGATAAAGTAGCGATAGAGAATTTCACCGGCATGATAAAGATCCTCCAGGGAATAGGGATATTTCTCGCCTTTGTTAAAGATAGTAGCGTAAATCGCATAGTGGAACGACCTGAAAATCCCTGCGATATCCTTTAATGGCGGTTGTTTTACCTTACGGTCGCGAATGGTACTTTCCGGTTCACCTTCAAAGTCGAGCAAGAAAAAATCGTCGTCCTTTACCAACACCTGTCCAAGATGATAATCTCCGTGTACCCTCAGGCGCTCTCCTTTTAACTTGGTCCAGTCGAACTTTACAAACCTTTTCCTTATTTCATTTTTTCGCGCCAGGAATTCCTTGGCAAGATCCAGGGAATGTCCTTCCAGCCTGTGAAGATTATTCTCCACTGTATTCAAACGGTTCTGGAACTGGTACAGCAGCCTGTTTTTCAACCAGACTTCATAATCACCGTTAAAATGTTCGGGAGTAAAAGCTGTATCCTCAAATTCTGAACCCAGGGCGATATGCATTTCGGCAGTACGCCTGGCCAGAACCTGCAATTTCAAAAAGATACTCAATCCGGCCCAGTCGATAATTTCGGGAGGTACCCCTCTAATCGAAAGCCCAAGAAACAATTCGGTTTGTGGTAGGCGGTGAACATCGATGGATTTGTACTCCAGGTTGCTAAAAATCTTATGCAGTTCCTTAAGCATAAATTCCCAGGCATCGCCCTGATTTGGAACCAGCTCCTGCATAAGGGCAATAGTGATATTGGCATTCTCTGAATCTCTTATACCAAGGCTACCCTGGTACGACGGGGTATTTTTATATTCCTTCCGTTCCGACAGAAAACGACTCATTTCGTAATCGGGATTCTTATCAGCATAAATACGTCTGAAGAACTTGATCACACACCGATCGTTAATAATCACCGATGTGTTGCTCTGTTCCATCCCCATAAAACGAGAAGACTCGTACTGAGTTTCTTTAAAATTGACACTCTTGTGATACTGGACCCGTGTAGTATCATTAGGTTCAGCAGTAAGTATGCGTTCGAAGACCAGTTTCCTAAAAGCTTCAAGATTAATAGCGTCGATAATAAATCCTTCTTGTCCTTTGATCGAGATTGGTAATATACGTTCCTTTTCGGCAAAGCTCTCATCTGATACAAAAGCGATGGGTAAAAAGTAATGTTGATAGAAGGCCTCCTCAAAATTTACTTCCAGAAGCAGGCCATAGTAAACTTCTCCCTTTTGCTGTATCCTAAAATATTCCTGAAGCTCTATATACTTTAATTTACTGGCTTTCCCACCATACCAGCGCTGTTTAACCACATAGTCTTCCAAAACATCCGAGAGAAATACTTCGGTGAACTTCTTGTCCTCCAATAATTCTTCCCATGCTACATCGAAGCTATAGGGCGGTTGTATAAGGATATCCTCTTTTTTCTTGGCCATTCTTACAGATTAATTTGAAACAGGTGGATGGGTAATGCCGGGTGTAGTTCAACAAAATTCCATTCGTCGTACCAAAGGTAGCCACTATCGGTCAACAGGTCGTGCATTCTCATTTCGTGCCCTTGTTCCACACCCATTTCATGAAGTGGTAATTGAACCGTCCCCTGTTGTGAATAATATGGGTCCAGACTGATAATTGCCAATATCTGATTTTCTTTGCTATCATCCCATTTGTAAAAAGCGATCAAGCGGTCGTTCTCTATATGGCAAAATCTTATGTTGTTGGTTTGTTGAAGTGCCGGGTGCTCCTTCCTGGCATAATTTAGTTTGGTAATTATATGGGTAAGCTTATTCTCAATAGACCAGTCCCAGTGCCTTATCTCATATTTTTCACAGTCAAGATACTCCTCCTTACCAGGCATGGCATCAGAGACCATATATTCAAACACAGGACCATATATACCTAAATTACTACTAAGTGTTGCTGCCAGGGCGTAGCGTATTATATGCATAGCATCATTGGATCCCTGAAGGTGAAATGGATTAATATCGGGAGTATTCGGCCAAAAGTTAGGTCGGTAATACTCTCTCATTTCAGACTGGGTAAGTTCTACCATATACTCAATAATCTCGTGTTTATGAACCCTCCATGTGAAATAGGTATAAGACTGGGAAAATCCTTGTTTTGCGAGTTGTTGCATAACCCTTGGCCTGGAAAATGCCTCAGCCAGAAACAGCACATCGGGGTGTTTCTTCTTTACCTCAGCGATCAGCCAGTTCCAAAAATAATAAGGTTTGGTATGCGGATTATCGACCCTGAAAATTTTTACTCCGAAACCTATCCAATGAAGTGTTACTTCGAGTAATTCGGCCCACAACTCCTTAAAGGCCGGCGATTCAAAGTAGAAATTAACAATGTCCTGGTACTTTTTGGGTGGGTTTTCGGCATATTGCATGGTGCCATCGGGCCTTTTTCTAAACCACTCAGGATTTGTGGTGATATAAGGGTGATCGGGAGCTGCCTGAAACGCCAGGTCAAGTGCGATTTCCAAACCCAGTTTATCTGCCTTTTTCACCAATTGACCAAAATCCTCTTCGGTGCCCAGTTCCGGATGTATAGACTTATGCCCACCGTGCTTTGAACCGATGGCCCAGGGTACGCCAGAATCTCCTTCTTTGGCCTCCACGACGTTATTTCTGCCTTTGCGGTTAACCTCTCCAATCGGATGAATAGGCGGGAAATAAATGGTGTCGAAACCCATATCCGCGATCCTTCCCAGAAGACGTTCACAGTCCTTAAAAGTACCGTGCTTGTCCTGTTCAGCGGAAGACGACCTTGGAAAGAATTCGTACCAGGTACTGAAACTCGCCTTTTTACGATCTACATAAACCTCAAGTTCGGCGCTGAAATTAGCATGAAAACGCTGAGGGAACTCTAAGAACAATTGGTGCAATTCCTCGGAGACCGCTTCCTTAATTGCGGTATCATATGTCTTCTCATCGGCAAAATCGGATATCAATCTCTCCAGTAAAGACTTTTTTGCACCTTTTGTTTTCTTAACGATATATTCCAGGTACTGAATCCCATCGAGCAATTCACTTCTTACATATTGTCCATCTGCAATCTTCGCCTCAATACCGTGTTGCCAATTAAGGGCATGGTCTACCCAGGCAGCGATCCTATAGTGGTAGAAACCTTGCTTTTCAACCGTGAAAGATGTGGTATAGCCATCATTAAAAGTGGATGACATTCTTCGTGAAGAGTATTTTTTTTCAGTTTCGTGCCTGAATTCCAATTCGGCCTGGATCACATCATGACCATCTCCCAGTACATCTGAGTGAACCTCTACGGATTCTCCCACTACTCTTTTAATGAAAAAAGCGCCGCAGTGGAGCTGTGGTGTCACATTTTCAATGACAACACGTTGTTGCTTGAACATATTTATTTATTGCTTGTGTTCGGTTAAAAATAGGAAATAATAGCTAATTCAAAATTTCATCTGCTACAAAAATTATAAGCACTACTTAAAAATCTTTTTTTGCCTTGATACAATTTTGGCCCGCTTTTTGATTTTTAGGTAGCATATATTGGTTTTTATAGGTAAAACTAGCAAAACCCACTAAACGAATCAGGAATTTAAATATAGCGTTATGAGAAATATTACATGGATTTTCAGTGCAGTAATTTTGATGTTCTTTACGGCCTGTGAAGGCCCGGTAGGACCTCCGGGACCTCCCGGATTTGATGGTGTAGACGGACAGGATGGCATCAATCTTCTGGGACAGGTCATCGAAATTGAAGGAACTTTTGTGGATCCTGACTATTCATTGTTCTTCGAATTTCCACAGACCATAGAGGTTTTTGAATCGGATGTCGTATTGGTATATATATTATGGGGGCAAACCGAGGATGCCGACGGCCTTCCAGTTGATATATGGCGACTATTGCCACAAACACGTTTACTGGATCAGGGCATATTACAATACAATTACGACCACACCTTTTTTGATGTAAGCATTTT
>CAMYIE010000014.1:79590-134460 GCA_947258405.1 uncultured Eudoraea sp.
CGACGCTACTGCCGGGCGATACCGACAACCAGATCTTTAGAATTGCCGTATTACCTGCAGATTTTCTACAGGGTTCAAGAGTAAACCTGTCGAATTTAGAAGTTGTCATGAGCTTGCTTAATGTGGAAGAAAGTGATATACGGCGCGTAACTCTCGAATAGTATTATATTATATATCTCTATAAAGCCTGCGATATTCAATTTCAGGCTTTATTTTTGTAAACCAGCTCCTAACTGAAAGGAATCAGTTGGAATTGCGTCAAATATGAAAAAGGATTGCTATGAAAAAGATTATTCTGATTGTATTGTGCATAAGTTTCGGTTGCAGGGGGGTATCACAGGAAAATGATATCTCAGCGACAAAAACAGACAATAAAGAGTCGTACAAGGTTGAAAAAACAGATGCCCAATGGCAAGCTGAGCTGAGTGACCTGGAATATTATGTCCTGCGAAAAGCAGCTACGGAAACACCGGGATCCAGTGAACTACTCAACAATAAAAAAGAGGGGACATATATCTGTGCCGGATGTGGTGCCCCACTTTTCAAAAGCGAGCATAAATTCGAATCAGGAACTGGTTGGCCCAGTTTTGATCGGGAAATCGAAGGCCAGGTGGCCTACGATATCGATTACAAAATAGGTTATAAAAGGACGGAGGAGCACTGCGCAAACTGTGGCGGACATTTGGGCCATGTTTTCGATGACGGGCCCAGGGCTACCACCGGCAAACGGCACTGTATTAACGGGGCAGCCCTCGACTTTGTTCCCAAGTCGGAATGATTGAGCCTTGCAGGTCATATGAATTTTACGAAACACTATCTGCAAAATATTATCCGGGAATTCCAGCGTTATAAATCGCTGGGTGATCGTTGTTTTGAACAACTAAATGAGCCAGATATCCATTGGCGCCTCTCCGATGAGAACAACAGCATTGCTATTATTGTAAAGCATATGGTGGGCAATATGTTAAGCAGGTGGACAAACTTTCTGACCGATGATGGTGAAAAGCCATGGAGGCAACGCGATAATGAGTTTGAAGCCCCCTATTCTGCTATTGCAGAAATGATTAAAGCCTGGGAAAGCGGCTGGGAATGTGTCTTTAATGCCCTCAATACGATCGACGATACGAACTTCGGGGAGAAAGTACTGATTCGTGATGAGAAGCACACCATTCCGGAAGCCTTGAACAGGCAGCTGGCGCATTACGCCTATCACACAGGTCAGATTGTATGGATTTCAAAAAATGTTAAAGGTACCGAATGGAAATCCCTGACCATCCCTAAAGGAAAATCTGAGGATTATAACAGATCAATGTTCGGTCACTAAGTCGACCTGGATCACTGCATTCAACCACATCTCAGAGATAAAAGGAATTAAAGCTGAACTATGGGCTTTCGGTCTGGTTTTGTACCTTTGTCAATTCAAAAATTAAAAATCAAAAACTACATAGATGAGCCATTTCGATGTTATAGTCCTTGGCAGTGGCCCGGGAGGTTATGTTACTGCAATCAGAGCCTCACAACTAGGCTTAAAAACGGCAATAATTGAAAAGGAAAGCCTTGGTGGCGTATGCCTTAACTGGGGTTGTATCCCTACAAAAGCTCTATTGAAATCAGCTCAGGTTTTTGAGTATCTCCAACATGCAGGAGACTACGGCCTTGTAGTAGAGGGAGCCGACAAAGACTTTAATGCCGTTGTTAAACGAAGTCGTGGCGTAGCCGATGGAATGAGCAAAGGGGTTCAGTTTTTGATGAAAAAGAACAAGATAGAGGTGATCCAGGGCTATGGAAAAGTAAAACAAGGCAAGAAAGTTTCTGTTAAGGGAGATGATGGTAAAGAAACCGAGCACAGTGCAGACCATATTATAATTGCTACCGGAGCCCGCAGCCGGGAGCTTCCAAGCTTACCTCAAGACGGGAAAAAGATCATCGGGTATAGAGAGGCAATGACACTGGAGAAGCAACCCGAAAAAATGATCGTAGTAGGCAGCGGTGCCATCGGAATTGAGTTTGCATACTTCTATAATGCCATGGGTACCGAGGTGACCGTCGTGGAATTTTTGCCTAACGTTGTACCGGTGGAAGATGAAGAGGTTTCCAAACAACTCGAAAGGAGTTTTAAGAAAGCAGGAGTTAAGATCATGACTTCATCAGAAGTAACTAAAGCAGATACCAGCGGTAAAGGTGTTAAAGCCACGGTAAAAACTCCGAAAGGCGAGCAGGTTCTCGAGGCCGACATAGTACTATCAGCAGTCGGGATCAAGACGAATATCGAGAATATCGGTCTGGAAGATGTAGGAATTGCTACTGACCGGGATAAAATTGTAGTTAACGATTACTACCAAACCAATATACCCGGATATTACGCTATTGGGGATGTTACTCAAGGTCCGGCCCTGGCACATGTCGCCTCAGCTGAGGGAATCCTCTGTGTTGAAAAGATAGCAGGAATGCATGTGGAACCGCTCGATTACGGGAATATTCCCGGTTGTACCTATTGTATGCCAGAGGTAGCCTCAGTTGGTATGACCGAAAAAGCGGCTCGCGAAAAGGGACACGACATCAAGGTTGGCAAATTTCCATTTTCTGCCAGTGGTAAGGCACAGGCATCGGGCACTGCTGATGGATTTGTAAAAGTGATCTTCGATGCAAAATACGGCGAGTGGCTTGGATGTCATATGATCGGCGCTGGGGTCACCGATATGATTGCAGAGGCTGTAGTGGGCAGAAAACTGGAAACAACAGGTCATGAAATCCTTAAAGCCGTTCACCCGCACCCAACTATGAGCGAGGCCGTTATGGAGGCCGTAGCCGCTGCTTACGACGAAGTGATACATCTTTAATCTTAAATATTAATTGTGTTACTACTCTTCAGGATCACCGCCATACTGGAAGGCCTTTCTTACCTGGCACTATTTGCTTTCAGCATGCCATTAAAATACTGGGCAGGACTCCCTCAATACAATATATATGTTGGATATGCGCATGGATTCCTATTCCTTGCCTATATAACGCTTGCTGTTGTCTTTTTTCTAGAAAAGAACCAAAAATGGGATCAGCTGGTAAGATTGATACTGGCTTCCCTCCTCCCCTTTGGAACATTCTATATCGAGGAACGGTATTTAAGGACTACGGAATAAGTTGGAATGAGTACTGTTGATATTACCTAATTCAGAATCTCACACTCAATAATCATATGGTGAAAATGGCCTGATTTTAGGACACGAATTGTAGGTGGTTCTAATCCTCATCAAAACTTTGAATGGCCAGCTCATAACTTTTTAAGCCGAAACCAAGGACAACACCTTTAGCGCCAGGTGAAATATATGATACATGACGATAGTCTTCACGTTGCATGGTATTGGAAATATGTACTTCAACTACGGGAGTTGTAATAGCCTTTATGGCATCGCCAATACCAACAGAAGTATGGGTATATGACGCTGCATTGAGAACGATACCATCGTAGGAGAAACCCGTTTCCTGTAGCTTATCTATAATTTCCCCTTCGATATTGGATTGAAAATATTCAAGCTCGAACTGGGGGAACTTCTGCTTTAAGATCTCAAAATAATCCTCAAAGCTAGAACTACCATATACCTCAGGTTCTCTTTTACCCAAAAGATTTAGATTGGGACCATTGATGATGATGATCTTCATGACCCAAATGTAGTGAATTGAATAATTCCAGAAAAAGGAACCCTAAGGTTCAAATTAAGACCGGAATCGCGAGAGTCTGTTTTTGGAAGGGATAGTGAATAATAACCCGACGGTTACGGAAGACCAGTTGGCCCCGTCAAGACTGATATAAGTATATGACAGGTTAAGTTCGGTAAATGTACCGAAGAGATAGCCGATAAGTGGCCTAACATAAGCCCCGCCATCATTACCATCACTAATACCTAAGGCATATCCACCTTCAGCTCCCAATGTAAATGAGTTTGTAGGCCAAATACGCACAGAGGCCGCTGCGGGAATAAATTGAACATTTGGAAGATCGATCAGTTCACTTCCTGTATCGAACTTATCGGTAAAGCCATTGATAAAACCACTGGCAATTCCCAAATCGACCACCTCACTCAGGGCCCACATATAACCTACATCGGCGGCTATGACCAGACTCAGCTGATCATCAAAATCTCCTATGGGAATCCCTCCCTGAAGCCCGATCTTAAAACCCTCCTGGGCTACCAGACCTGAAGAAAAAAATGCTAATAGTAAAACTGGCAATAATTTTTTCATGCGTATTGGTTTTGAATATGTAACGCTTAAATCGATCCGCTAGTCTTACCCAACCCTTCTTTTTGTTGTAAAACCTTTTAAAATAGTGGTGGAAAACGTTGAAAAGAGGATAGAAATTGCCCTTTCAGTATGATAATTTGCTAGGGTTGATGTGTTAAATCTTGGCTGCCAGCACACTCAAGCATACCTTTTTGTGAATGGCACAAAAAAAAGCGGGCAAATGCCCGCTTTTAAATAATCTTATATGTTTTTATAGCCAGATATAACGAATACCCAGTCCAAAGCGTGCCGCTTCCGATCCTTCATCAAAGCTGATATAAGGCCTCCAGTCGAAAGTAAACCCTAAGGGTACTCCATTGATTTTATAATCCAACCCCACCATTGGGCGCAGCCCTACGTCTGAATTTCCATCTCCGAATAGAATACCCAGGCCTCCTCCTGCATACCATTGAAGGTTTGATGCCCCGGGAAATCCGCCGTGATATCCATAAAGTAAATTTAATGCGGTAATATCGCCAAAAAGCAATTCGGCCTGAGCAGCGTGGTGCTGGGTGAAAAAGTATTTTCCCGAAAAGCCCACCAGGGTCTCGCCATCTCCAAAGTCGAGCCCAAGACCTGCGGCTGCCTGATAACCCTGTGCAGTGGAATTAGTTATCCCTATACCCATGGCCATAATTAAAATTAAGAGTAGTTTTTTCATAAGTAAATATTTAGGTTTTGAAAACAAACCCCAAAGGTAAAACATTAGCTTATTCCCATGAAAAAAATCATTAATTAAACCGGTATCTTTACAAGGTGGAATGGAAACAGGCTATAGGAGATTATCGTCACTATTTGCAAATAGAAAGGGGATTGGCGAAGAATTCTATAGAAAATTACAATCGTGATATAGAAAAACTGGTCCGATTTCTTGATCACTATAAGCTTAAAACAAGCCCAATAACAATTCAAAAAGATACTGTACGACAATTTATCTATGAAACTGCCAGTACAGTGAGTCCGAGGTCTCAGGCGAGAATTATTTCTGGCCTGAAAAGTTTTTTTAGCTACCTGATTTTTGAGGACTACAGGGCCGATAACCCTATGGACCTGATTGAAACACCCAAGATCGGTAGAAAGCTGCCCGATACACTTTCTACTGATGAGATCAATCAGCTTATCAGTACCATCGATCTGTCAGGACCCCAGGGGGAACGTAACCGTGCGATGGTCGAAACCCTATATGGTTGTGGTTTGAGGGTATCTGAATTAATAAACCTTAAAATTTCGGATCTGTTCTTTGAGGAGGATTTTATTAAAGTTACGGGCAAGGGAGACAAACAGCGTTTTGTGCCGATTAGTCAGGTGAACCAGAAATACATAGACCTCTATCGTTATCATGTGCGCTTGCATCAGAATATCAAAAAAGGGCATGAAGATATTTTGTTCCTAAACAGAAATGGCAGGAAGTTGAGTCGTGCTATGGTTTTTGCCATTATCAAAAAACTTTCTGAAGCTGCTGGTCTTAAAAAAAATATAAGTCCACATACTTTTAGACATTCCTTTGCCACCCACTTATTGCAAAACGGTGCAGACCTGAGGGCCATCCAGCAAATGCTGGGACACGAAAGCATAACCACAACAGAAGTCTATATGCACGTAGACAGGAGTCACCTGGTTGAGGTGGTAAAGAAATATCACCCACGAGGTTAATCTAAAGGCCAGATTAGTGTAATTAGATATTTAGCAAAATCATACATGGCCCGTATTGCAAGAGCTGTTTACGGTAATTCATATATTTACCCTTCTTAAATAAAAAGCTAAAATGAAAAACAACATCCTCCATTCAGCATTCTTTTTGTTATTTACGATTATGACCTATGGGCAAGCCGAAGATCAACTCATGGCAGAATTGGATTCGAAAGCAGATACATATTCTCAAATTGCAGGGCAAATATGGGAATGGGCGGAAATGGGCTATCTGGAAGAAAAAAGCACTGCTTTGTTACAGGAAACCCTTAAAAAGGAAGGTTTTAAGATCGAAACGGGTGTAGCTGGTATACCGACAGCCTTTATTGCAGAGTACGGCAGCGGATATCCTGTAATCGCCATTCTTGGAGAGTACGACGCGCTGCCTGGTCTTTCCCAAAAAGCGGTTCCGGAAAAGAGTCCGGCCGGAGGCGCAGCAGGCCATGCCTGTGGCCATCATCTCTTCGGTACTGCCTCTTCGGCGGCCGCAATATCTGTTAAGAAATGGCTTGATAGAAGCGGAACGAAAGGTACCATTCGTTTTTATGGATGTCCTGCTGAAGAAGGAGGATCAGGGAAGGTATATATGGTTAGGGAAGGTCTTTTTGATGATGTGGATGCCGTGCTGCATTGGCATCCAAGTTCAGATAATGGCGCAAGCGCCGGTGCTGCATTGGCAAATAAATCGGGAAAATTCCGATTTCACGGGATATCGGCCCATGCTGCCGGAGCACCAGAAAGAGGGCGTTCGGCCCTTGACGGGGTGGAGGGCATGAATATGATGGTCAATATGATGCGGGAGCATATTCCGGAGCGTTCCAGGATCCATTATGTGATCACTCAGGGCGGGAAAGCCCCTAATGTGGTTCCCGATTTTGCAGAAGTATATTATTATGCCCGTCATGAAAGGAGAGATGTGGTTGCCAACCTGTTTGACCGCATTGTTAAAGCAGCCGAAGGAGCAGCCATGGGTACCGGGACCACAGTCGATTACGAGATCATTGGAGGAACGCACGAATTATTACCCAATTTAACTTTGCAAAAAGTGATGCACGAAAAAATGAGGCTGGTAGGTGGAGTAAGCTACAACGATTCGGAAAAGACATTTGCCGACAAAATTGCACTTACCCTTGGGCAGGATAGCGCTGATCTCAACAGGGCAGAAAGTATCGCCCCTTACAAAACCAAAGGCACCGCTTATGGTTCTACCGACGTTGGGGATGTGAGTTTTGTAGTTCCCACAGTAGGCCTCAGAGCAGCGACCTGGGTTCCGGGTACGGCAGCGCACAGCTGGCAGGCAGTCGCGGCCGGTGGAACTTCCATAGGCCATAAGGGTATGATGGTGGCGGCAAAAACCCTGGCACTTACGGCAGTGCATCTTTTTAACAATCAAAAACTGATTTCAGAAGCAAAAAAGGAACTTGAAGAACGCAGAGGGGAAGAGTTCGAATACACACCATTACTCGGTGATCGACCACCAGCCCTCGACTACCGTAAATAGTACATAAAAAATCTCCTCCGCGTTTCAAAATCAAATATCCACACTAGCATTTGATAGAAAATCCCAAAGGGGAAATTCTTTATATCCCTTTTCGTCGATTTTATGTAACAAATTAAATGGTTTGAGGACTAATTCTTTAATAGCTACCAACCACGAGTGAAAAAAGATCTGGAGCACAAATTTGTGACCGAACTTGAGGACAATCAGAATATTGTTCACAAAGTATGCAGCCTGTACACCAACAACAGGGATGCGCATAACGATTTATTCCAGGAAATCACCATACAATTGTGGAAGGCGTATCCAAAATTTCGAGGTGAATCAAAGTTCAGTACCTGGATGTACCGGGTAGCGCTGAATACGGCCATCACGCTATACCGAAAATCAAAGAAACAGGTTCGGACCCAAGATTATAACGATTTTATTTATAAGATAAAATCGGATGATTACGATGAAACCCAGGAGCAACAGCTAAAACTCATGTACGATGCGCTAAAACATCTTGGGGATATCGATAAGGCATTGGTCTTTTTATACCTCGAAGACAAGGATTATGGAGAGATTTCCGACACTTTAGGTATCAGCGAAGTCAATGCCCGTGTTAAAATGAACAGAATCAAAAAGAAATTGAGAACTATAGTCAATCCGTGATAATAATGGACGAACTCGAACTATTAAAAAAAGACTGGCAGAAAAAAGAAGGCATGATGCCTAAACTGTCTTACGATGAAATCTATTCGATGATCTGGAAGAAATCTTCCTCCATAGTCAAATGGATCTTTATAATCAGTATCATAGAATTTATTTTACCGCATTTACTATACCTCTTACCTTCGGTACGTGAAGACATGGGCTTTTACGAGCAGCTTGGTGTTAAGAATTTGATGATAGGGATCAGCGTCTTTAATTATATCGTAGTATTTTATTTCATCTTTCAATTTTATAAGCGTTACAGGGAGATCTCCGTGCTGGAGAATGCGCGGGATTTGATGAGAAGGATTATCAGAACAAGACGAACTGTTAAGCACTATATAATTTTCGCCTTGTCATTATTCCTGTTCTCTTTTCTGGCTATTGCCTCAGTTATTTATTTTAGCGATGGTGAACATCTTATCACTGTACTGAACCTCGATGATGAAGCCAAAGATCTTTCTCCCGGCCGGTTAAAAGCCTTGATTTCATTTGTATTCATAATAGTGGGCATTCTATTTACAGCCCTTATAGGACTGATCTATTTTCTTATCTATGGATTACTGATCAGAAAACTGGGAAGAAATTACAATGAACTAAAACGGCTGGAAATCTAAGGTGCGCGCCATTTGCGCTTTTTATGCCTTTCCGCATAAGCTAACAGCTCTTCTTTCGGGATCACTTTCAGAAACGATGGATGTTGCTCTATGGCGTATTCGAGCTTCTCGATGATCGACTCAACCGACTCGTTGTCATAATCGATCTCAAGGGGTTCTTTGATCACAATAGATTGTAGAATACCTTTCTTTTTTATCAACAGGCCTTTTTTATCGAAAGAGCGGCGAAATCCATCGATGACTACCGGTACTACAAGTGGCTTATACTTTTTTATAATGTGGGCTGTTCCTTTTCTGAGCGGTTTCCAGGGTGTTGTGGTTCCCTGAGGGAAGGTGATCACCCAACCATCATTCAATGCTAAACCGATATTGGTGATATCGCTCATTTTTACCTGTCTGGTCACATCCTGGCCTTCTGCGCGCCAGGTCCGTTCAATACTAATGGAGCCCACGTAGGCAAAGATTTTGGTGAGCAGACTCTTTTTCATAGTTTCCGCTGCCGCTACGTAATAGATATTCAACTTCGGGCGCCAGAGATAGCCAATATTTTTAATTGTGTCGTCTCTGCCATGGAGACTGGCATTAAACACATGGAGCATTGCCGCCACATCGGCAAAATATGTCTGATGATTACTCACAAAAAGCACGTTGGTTTCCGGAATCTCACGAATAATATCCGAACCCTCTATCTCCAACTTATTAAATCCCTTATAACGCTGATGGGTGACAATTCCCATGATGCGAATCAACCATTTTTTTAAAAAAAGAATGTGCCCAAAAGGATTTCTTTTAATCCAACCCATAGTTTGCAAATCTACAAAATAAGGATTATAAGACTTTTTGTAGCAATTCTCTGATTTCACTGAGCATCATGGCCGTGGCTCCCCAAACGATATGATCCTCGAAAAGGAAGGCAGGAACTTCTATTTCACGTGCGTAAGAAGTAGATAATTTCTTTGTGACGAGTTTGCTGTCATCGAGGAAATCCGCTACGGGAACCTCAACGATTGCCTCAACTTCAGATGCCTGTCGCTCAAAAGGTTCTTGCTTGTGATAAAGCCCTATAAAAGGGGAAACTTCAAAATTGCTGGGAGGAATATAGAGCTTGCTAACCGAACGTATTACCTCAATATGTGCCTTAACAGTGCCAACTTCTTCGTAGGATTCCCTAAGAGCGGTATCGAGCATATCTTTGTCGCCAGACTCAAATTGTCCACCCGGGAAACCAATTTGGCCGGAATGAACCCCTGGATAGCGGTTGCGTTGAATTAACAAAAGCCGTGTTTCATTATTAGCATGAGGGTAGAATAATGCCATAACACCTGCCTTTTTAGGGTTTTGCCTTCTTTCTTCACGCTCTTTCAATTCCTTAATTCTTGCCTCTGGTGCCATTTTATAATGAGAGTCGCGTCCGGGAAGCGGTAGATTTTTTATTTTTGGGATCGCATGTGAAAACTCTATAAAATCCATGAAGTTGAGCAAATTAACCAGTTATGCATCATTGTCGTTATTATTCTTCCTTTCTTGTGGAGAAAAACCTAAAGATACGAAGCCTGGAAAAACGATGGAGGCTGAAATTCAAGATAGTATTTCAACCTCATATCCTATCGAAGAAGAAATAGAGGAAGCTGAAGAGGCTTTTGTCCTGACCGAGGAGAACGCCATCGACTTTTTTTTCGATTACCAAAAAGGTTTGAAGGAGAACAAGGTAAAGCTGACCACCAGTTTTGGGAGTTTTACCATACAGTTATATGATAATGTGCCCTACCATAAAGCAAATTTTATTTACCTGACCAAAATGGGTTATTACGACAATACCATGTTCCACCGGGTAGTTAAGGACTTCATCATTCAGGGAGGGAATGCAGACAACAAGGAAACAGCGGTTAAAAGGAGGGAAATTGGCAGGTACTTACTACCGCCGGATACCAGAAAAGGTTACAAACATCACCGTGGTACAATATCCATGCCCAGTAGTGAAATAGATAATCCCCATATGCTGGCTTCGCCCTATGAATTCTTTATCGTGGTGACCAAGCCCGGATCGTATCACCTCGATGGAAATTACACCCCTTTCGGAAAAGTTATCCAGGGTATGGAGGTTGTGGACGAAATAAACAGTCAACCCGTAGATGATGGCGACTGGCCTTCCCGAAACATCTTTATATTAAAAGCAGAGGTTATTCCTTAGCGTTGTTCCTGTAAATATTGGGCAGGGCAATATGGAACCGAACGGCTAGAAGGCGTATGGCTATCACGATAATAATCGCCAAGGCATATGCATACTCTTCTTCCAGGGTGGTATTTAATAGTGCCAAATAAATAACACCTCCAAGGATACAGGCTGTAGCATAGATCTCTTTCCTAAAAATCACCGGTATCTCATTGCATAAAATATCCCGCAGGATCCCGCCGAAACTTGCTGTCATTACACCGAGGGCAATACAAATAAAAGGTATCAATCCTGCATCGAGTCCTTTGTCTATGCCTACCATGGTATATAATCCTATTCCAATAGTATCGAATAGAAACAAGGACCTTCTAAGATATTTTAGTCGTTGTTGCAACAACACGGCAAAGATTACCGAACCAATAATCGTAATAGTGTAGGCCGACTCCCGCATCCAGGAAACTGGTGTTTCTCCAATAAGCATGTCGCGAAGTGAACCTCCGCCCACTGCAGTTACAAAAGCGATAATAAAAACACCGAAAAGGTCAAGTTTTTTATCCATGGCCACCAGCACTCCGGAAATAGCGAAGGCAATGGTACCGAGAAGATCACAGACGAAATAAAACAACTATTAAAAATTAATTTGAGTAAATTACTTTCAATTTTTGTATAACAAATCTAGTATAACAGAAACTAATCAGGAAAGCAGGGAGGTGAATACTACCAAATTCAGGAATACTACCGGTTATTTTTATCAGTGCCCCTAAGGCTTTTCTTCTATCTGTATTGAGGTGTTTTAAATCAGAATAAACCAAAAAGAACTCATATATATTTAATTAAAATAAACACAAGCAGGCATGCAGAGAATTGAGATCAAAAGAGGTGCAACCCTTGAAGACTATAAAGCTTATAGCAGCTTAAGCGTTTTGATAGAAGAGTTCACAAAAACCGTTGCTCCTTTTGTTGAAGGGTTGCAGGACTGTACCATCTGGATGGTGAATTCCACGGCCACAGGAGGCGGTGTTGCGGAAATGTTACCAAGTCAGATGCGCATCGCAAGAGCCCTGGGTGTTCGGGTAGAATGGCTGGTGATTGAGGCCAATGACGATCATTTCTTCGATCTTACCAAACGTATTCACAACGCAATTCACGGTGCAGGCGAAGAGCCTTTTACCGAAGAAGATCTCCAAGTCTTCGAAAAAGTTAACGCCCAAAATCTGAAAAAAGCACTGGAATTTATTAAAGATGGCGACCTGGTGGTGATCCATGATCCACAACCCATGCCTCTGGGTAAGTTAATACGTCAGGAGCGTGATGTAAAACTTGTATGGCGATGCCATATTGGGTTGGAGGAGCATACCGAGAGAACCAGATCTGTATGGAAATTTTTAAAGCAGTTTATGGACGATTATGTTCATTTTGTTTTTAGTCTGCCTTCATATGTACCACCGGAAATAGAAGACATAACTACCATAATTCCACCTGCAATAGATCCGCTAAGTCATAAAAACAGAACACTTTGGATGGCAAAGTGTGTAGGTATTTTGCAACAGTCGGGCATCACCAATCATCACGATCCCTTGTTATATCCCTATTATGAAAATTTGGTGCGCAGAGTAATGCCCGATGGAAGTTTTGACTCTGTCAATAAGGATTCGGATCTGGACATCATCTATAGACCAGTGGTACTGCAAATTTCCCGTTGGGATCGCTTAAAGGGATTCAAAGAACTTATGGAGGCCTTTATCCTGATGAAAAAACAGAATGAAGCCAAATCGGACAAATCCACTATCCCCTATAAACGAATAAAGTCTACCCGTTTGGTCTTTGGAGGGCCGGACCCAAAGTATGTGTCGGATGATCCCGAGGGCATGGAAGTACTTAATGAACTTATTTCCCAATACAAAAATGTGAGCAAAGAATTGCAGGAAGATATTGCCATATTATTGCTTCCGCTCGAAAACCCTAAAGAAAATGCCCTTATAGTTAATGCCCTGCAACGCAGTTCTAGTTTTGTGGTGCAGAATTCCATTCAGGAAGGCTTCGGACTTACCGCAACCGAGGCCATGTGGAAACAGCGGCCGGTACTGGTATCAGGAGCGGCCGGTTTGCGCTTCCAGGTTCAGCATGAAGAAAACGGACTCATTAATCATGACCCGGACGATATCGGGAAATTGGCCGAAGTTCTGGAACAAATGCTCAACAGTCCGAAGGAACGCGACAAATGGGGTTTTAATGCCCGGAATCGAGTCATCGACAAATTCACATTGTTCAGTCAGCTTAAGGCCTGGCTGAAACTATTATCGGAAATCCGTTAATTCATATCGGGCTTCTTTAGGCTGCCGATCAGGATGGTAAAAATTTCGTAACTTGTAGGTTACCAAGTTTTTAGACGCGCTACACTTTTTTCATTAAAGGTGATCACTTCCCCCGCTAGTATTATTTAAATCTTCAACAACCTGTCAAAATGAAATCAAAATTTAAACTGATGTTAACCGGTCTTGCTATTACGGCACTCGTTCTGCTCTTGATTCAGATCGACCACAAGCAAGAACCCGATGCCTCCCAAAAAGCCTCTTTTTACGGGATCAAGTGTACCGTTGCCAAGTACCTCTTTGAAGTGGATACCACCCGGCAAATTGCTCCGCTGTTTGAAAACCTTGGAGAGTTACATTTTGAGATCGGTACGAATAGTGAAAGGGCCCAGGCTTTTTTTAACCAGGGTCTCCGCCTTACCTATGCCTTTAACCATGCCGAGGCTCATCGTGCCTTTATGGAAGCTTCCCGACTGGATCCTGATGCCGCCATGACCTATTGGGGGCAGGCTTATGCCCTGGGTCCAAATATCAATGATGCCTTACCCGATGAAGAAAGGCGAATGAAGAGTTATGAGGCTATTCAAAAGGCAAAACAATTTTCCGCTGATGCTTCAGAAAGAGAAAAAGCGATGATTGCAGCCTTGTCTGTGCGCTATAGCAATGACCCGAAGGTGGAATTACAAGACCTCAACCTGTCGTATATGGAGGCTATGAATGAACTCAATAAAAAATTTCCGGATGATCCGGACATCCTCACCCTCTTCGCTGCCTCGGTGATGAATACCATGCCATGGAATTATTGGGATAATGAGGGCAACCCTATGGCCAATACTCTCGATGCCAAGAAAGCCCTGGAAAAGGCATTTGAGCTGAATCCGAAACATCCAGGTGCTCATCATTATTATATACATATGGTAGAATTGCCCAATCCTGATCTGGCCGAAAAAAGTGCCGATATACTCGGCAGATTAATGCCAGCGGCAGGCCATTTGGTACATATGCCCTCACATATCTATATACGGGTGGGAAGATATGAGGATGCTGTTAAGGCGAATCAGATGGCCATTTTAGCCGATGAAGATTATATATCACAGTGCTTTTCTCAGGGGATGTATCCGTTGGGATATTACCCTCACAATATTCATTTTCTCTGGTCTGCCTCCAGTTTGCTCGGGGCTAGTGAAATGGCAATCGATGCCGCGAAAAAGACCGCTGAGAAAGTGCCCCTGGCCGAATTGGCAAGTCTGCCTTTTTTACAGGATTTCGCCTCCACACCAATGTTGGCCTATACCCGGTTTGGAAAATGGAACCAGATCCTGACCATTCCTTATCCCGGAGACGATTATAAACACCTTAAACTTATCTGGCACTACTCCAGAGGGATTGCCTTTTTAAGAAAGGACAATTTAAAGGAAGCCCTTGAGGAAGTAGCAGCGGTTGAAGCCATGCTTAATGATCCGCAGTTGGAGGAGGTGATTGCTAATTATACAAATCCCTCTTCGAATATCGCCAAGGTAGCACATCAAGTGCTGCTAGGTGAAGTGGCGGCCTTTAATGGGGATCTAGAAGCTTCTGCAGATCACCTTAAAGAAGCGGTGGCTTTCGAAGACCAACTTATTTATAGTGAACCCTCTCCCTGGCATATCCCAACCCGGCAATCATTAGGGGCTGTGTTGCTTAAAGATGGTCAGTATAGCGCAGCCGAAAAAGTTTTCCGGAAAGACCTTGAAAAAATCAGGCAAAACGGCTGGTCTCTTATGGGGCTTTACCAAAGTTTACAAAGTCAGGGTAGATCAGATGAAGCAATAAAAGTAAAGTCTGAGTTTGATAAGGCATGGAAACATGCCGATATTGAGATCAATACTTCTGTTTTGTGAATATTATAATTTGAATGGGTAGATCCATAAAACCCTAATCCCTTGCTAAAAAAGCCGGAGTTTAACTTCGGCTTTATTCTTATATTTAGTTTCTCAGAAATCATATGTCTATGTTCAGTAAAGTATATTCGGTAGTACTCATTTTGCTAAGTGTTGCAATCAACGGGGTTGAAGCACAATCGGTAAATGTGAATCAAAGCAGGCTTGAAGCGAACCTGCTAAAATTGGCAGAATTCGGTCAGGATGAAAATGGTGTTACGAACAGGGTTGCCTTTAGCGATGCCGATATTGAGGCCCGGGCTTATATTATAGAGCTGATGAAGAAGGCGGGTCTTGAGGTATCTATTGATTTTGCGGGAAATATTCTGGGGAAACAGGCCGGTACCAAACCGGGACTTAAACCGATTGGTTTTGGGTCGCATATAGATATGGTACCCAACGGAGGTAATTACGATGGATGTGTAGGTTCTATAGCGGCGATAGAGGTCATCCAAACACTTCGGGAGAACAATCTAAAAACCAGACACCCTTTAGAAGTGATTATATTTTCAAATGAGGAAGGGGGAGTGATGGGCAGCCGTGCGATAGCCGGCCATTTGGGACCAAATGCTCTTAAAGAAAGAAATATTACCGGATTCAGCATGGGAGAAGGCATAATGCGTCTGGGAGGAGATACTACCCGCCTTTCAGAAGTAAAACGCGATCAGGGCAGCATAGCTGCGTTTTTGGAACTCCATATCGAACAAGGTGCCGTGCTAGATGAGGCGGATCTGGATATCGGCATAGTGGATGGTATTGTCGGTTTAAATTGGTGGGATGTGGAAATCACAGGATTTGCTAATCATGCAGGCACCACTCCTATGGACCGCAGACAGGATGCACTTTTAGCGGCAGCTCAGTTTATTCAGCTCGTAAACGAGGTCGCCAATCAATATGATGGGAATCATGTTGGAACGGTTGGTCGAATTCAGGCGATGCCCGGAGCTCCGAATGTTATCCCTGGAAAAGTAGTACTTAGCCTGGAAATAAGAGATCTGTCTGAAGATAAAATCCAGATGCTCTATGGAGAAATGAAAAATAGAACATCGGCAATAGAGGATGCTACGGGAACATCTTTCGAATTTATCGCCCTCGACACCACTGGAAAACCCGCATTAATGGATGATTCGATCAAACAGGAAATCGCAAATGCTGCCAGGTCCTTGAACCTGAGTGTCAGGAACATGCCAAGTGGAGCCGGTCATGATGCACAGGATATGGCGCTTATCGGCCCTGCTGGGATGATTTTTGTTCCCAGTGTTGGTGGTATAAGTCATTCGCCCAAGGAATTTACATCGGCCGCTGATATGGCTAACGGAGCTAATGTATTGCTTCATAGCTTACTTGCACTGGATAAGAAGCTCCCTTAACCTCAGCACCCACAACAATTCAGTTAGTAATTTCAACAACTGGGCTGCAATTGTTGGTTTTCCATTTTACATTTAAGGATATTGGTTGATGATAAATACCCACAACATGAATATTCTAATCATTGGTGCCACTGGAAAAACGGGGAGGCAGTTAATAAAAGAAGGTCTTGAAGCAGGACATTCAATTACAGCGCTTGTGCGCAACCCCTGTAAACTTAATGAACAGCATCCGAATCTTCAAATAGTAAAGGGTGATGTACTGGACCTGGCGAGCTTGCAAGAAGCTATACCAAACCAAGATGCCGTATTATGTGCTTTGGGACATAAACGATTCTTCATAAAGACCAAAATCCTATCAAAGGGCACAGCAAACTTAATACAAACCATGACCAAATACGGAGTCCGCCGGTTCATCTGTATTACCGCCCTTGGTATTAATGACAGCAGGTATCGCCTGGGGCTCTATTATACATTGTTTACAATCCCTTTCATTTTATATTTCTATTTTAAAGACAAAAGTTTGCAGGAAAAACTAATTGAAAAAAGCAATCTCGATTGGACAATTATCCGGCCCGGGCAATTCATTCCAGGTAAGAAAAGAGGCAAATACAAACACGGCTTAAAGGAGGGTCATTACATACTGACCAAACTTATCACCCGGGCCGATGTAGCACACTTCATGTTCAAGGAATTAGCCGACTCAGCTTACTTATATCAAAAACCCGGAATAACCTATTAGATTTCTGCTCTTTTGTCCTGAAATGATGATAATTTGTTCATACAAACCTCGTAATTTTATAGTACTATTTGACCAATTTGAGGCAGTAACATGAAAGATCAGAAGCGAATAAAAACTATTAAAATCAGAGAGGCTATAGATAGGATACTGGCCAAGATGAAGGATATGGAGGTGTCGTATTCGCAGGAATTGAAACAGGTCCATCCTATATATAAGCGAAGTGCAACAAATCTTATTCACTACCTGGCACTCAGAACGTTTAACATTGATAAACTCGATGAGGATTTAATGCGACTTGGCTTACCCAAAATTTCAGAGTTTGAGGGACATATAAGACACAGTATCCTGGATTTGAAACACCTGATCAATAGTCTCATGGGTGAATTTCCCGAAGAACCAACACCGCGCTCAGTCTCCCTGATTCAAAGTGAGAAATTTATAAGAAAGAATACCAAATTATTATTTGGTTATAAATCAAAAAAACGCAAAACCAGGATCATGGTAACACTGCCAAATACGGCAGCTGATGATCTTGAATTTGTACGGAAACTTTTGCGCAGTGGAATGAACTGTGCAAGGATAAATTGTGCCCATGATGAAGCATCGATCTGGCTGAAAATGATCGAAAACGTAAAAGAGGCCCGTCGATTGGAACGCAATAAATGTAAGATTACTATGGATTTAGGCGGGCCAAAACTACGGACAGGTCCAATGACACCAGGGCCTAAGGTAGTGCATATAAGACCGCAGCGCGACGATTTGGGCAGGGTGAGCACTCCGGCAAAATTATGGATTGCGCCTCCCGATATACCCCCTCCGGTGAACACCGACTTTCAGGCTTTTATCCCTGTAGATCATATTCTCTTCAGCAAGATTAAGACCGGGAATATGATCAAATTCGTGGACGCACGGGGGAAGAATTGCAGGATTGTGATAGATCGAAAAGAGGGCAAAGGCAAATGGGGAGTATGTTCCGACAGCGCCTATTTGGAGACCGGTACCGAAATGATACTGCACAAGAAAAAACAAAGCGGTAAAACTAAGCACCGCGTGGGTGAACTTCTTCCTAAAGAACAATTTATCTTATTACACACCGGAGATCTATTACGTCTGCATAAGAACGCTGAGCCTGGGGAAAATGCCAAATATGATGAAGATGGTAAGCTGTTAAGCATCGCCCATGTCTCCTGCTCACTCCCACAAATTATCGATATGGTAAAGGAAGGAGAGCCGATCTATTTTGACGATGGTAAAATTGAAGGTATCATCAAAGAAGTGGGGCCTGAGGAACTTATTATCAGAATAATCCAGGCTAAGGATCGTGGAAGTAAACTCAAAGCCGACAAAGGAATTAATTTACCGCTGAGTGATCTGCGTATTAGTGGCCTGACCAAAAAGGACAGGCAAGACCTGAGGTTTGTGGCCTCCCATGCCGATACGGTTAATTTCTCTTTTGTCAATTCTAGTGCGGATGTAGAAGATCTCTACTCCCAATTAGACGATTTAAATGCCCATATAGGAGTAATCCTTAAAATAGAAACGCAAAAGGGTTTTGAAAACCTTCCCTCCATTTTGCTGACAGCCATGCAGTCGTTTCCTATAGGTATAATGACTGCTCGCGGCGATCTGGCCATTGAAACAGGCTGGAAAAACTTCGCCACTATACAACAGGAGATCATGCGATTGTCTACTGCTGCTCATATACCGAATGTTTGGGCTACTCAGGTTTTGGAAAACCTGGCTAAAAAGGGAACGCCTTCACGCGCTGAGATCACAGATGCAGCATTGGCTCAACAGGCAGAGTGTGTAATGCTCAATAAGGGATACTATATTCATAAAGCGGTAAAAATGCTCGATAAGATCCTTCGAAGAATGCAGCGATTCCAAAGAAAGAGTCAACTCGTGCTGCCCAGATTAGAAAAAGCAGATCAACTTCTCGTTTCCCATCGGCCCTTTGATGTAAATTGAGGTGTCAGGAATAATTATGAAAAGTGCTTAAATAGAAACTGTCAAAGATTTTCTACCTCTTTCTTTGCTCCCTGGAATTCTGCCCACATTTCTTCAATGATCCTGGCTGCAGGTTTAATATTGTGTATGATTGATGCTACCTGTCCGATCTCTAATTCTCCTTCTTCCAGATCCCCTTCGAACATGCCTTTTTTAGCCCTGCCCCTGCCCAGGAGAAGTTTTAATTCCTCGGTATCTGCGCCATCTGCATAGGCTTTCTGGATATCAAGGTAAAATTTGTTCTTGATGAGCCTAACAGGAGCAAGTTCTTTTAGGGTGAGCAAAGTATCACCTTCCCCTGTCTCCACAACTTTATTCTTAAAATTCAGATGGGAGGATGCCTCATCACTGGCAACAAACCTGCTTCCCACCTGAACCCCATCTGCACCTAAAACCATAGCTGCGAGCATTGCTTTTCCGGTTGCAATTCCACCTGCCGCGATCAATGGGAGATCGAGTTTCTCGCGCACTGCAGGAATCAGAGTTAGTGTTGTTGTTTCATCTCTTCCGTTATGCCCTCCGGCTTCAAATCCCTCTGCTACCACCGCATCCACTCCGGAATCGCGAGCTTTCAACGCAAATTTTAAACTACTCACCACATGCACCACTATAATCCCCTTGTCTTTTAGATAGGAGGTCCATGTCTTAGGGTTGCCTGCAGAGGTGAAAACAATCTTAACACCCGTATCGGTGATGATCTCCATTATCTTATCAATTTCAGGATAGAGCATAGGTACATTTACACCGAAGGGCTTATCGGTAGCCTTCTGGCATTTTAGTATATGCTCGCGGAGTATATCAGGATACATACTACCGGCACCGATCAGGCCCAGTCCTCCGGCATTTGATACAGCAGAAGCGAGTCTCCAACCGCTGGCCCAGACCATTCCTGCCTGAATTATGGGATATCGAATATTAAAAAGCCCGGTGATGCGATTTTGCATGGTATACGTCAGTCTAATTCGGAAGTACCAAGATATCTAATTTAGTATTGCCTACGAAATAACTCCGGAACCCAGTAGCTCTTCGCCATCATACCAGGCGACAAACTGGCCCTCGGTTATGGCCGATTGCATCTCATCAAAATCTACATACATTCCGCCCTCAACTTTGTAAAGGGTGGCATGCTGAAGCGGCTGGCGATAACGTATTCGCGCTGTTACTTTTAAACTTTGATCGGGTTGGAGGGCAAGATCGGGCCTCACCCAGTGTAATTCCTGCTCATGGACAAAAAGTGTTCGTCGTATCAGGCCCGGATGCCCTTTGCCCTGGCCGGTATAAATAATATTCTGGTCTACATTAGTCTCGATGACAAAGAGAGGCTCTGGGGTACCTCCAACATCCAGTCCTTTGCGTTGGCCAATTGTAAAGTAATGTGCCCCTTGATGTTCACCAACTATCTTTCCATCGGTGATTTCATATACAGGCTTTTCAGCGTAATAGGCCAATTCTTCGGTCTTACTGTTGAACTCTGGAATTTTTCGGCCATATAGCGCAATAGTATCGGGTACTTCAACGATAGGACCCTTTTTGGGTTTTAGCTTCTGTTGTAGAAACTCCGGCAATCTAACTTTGCCAACAAAGCAAAGACCTTGAGAATCTTTTTTGTCGGCTGTGATCAATTTGTTCTCAGTTGCTATTTGTCTCACTTCGGGCTTTGTGAGCTCCCCAATGGGAAACAATGTCCTGGAAAGCTGTTGCTGTGAAAGCTGACAAAGGAAGTACGATTGATCTTTATTTTGATCCTTACCCGAGAGGAGTCTATATATAGTTTTACCCTCGGCGTCATTAAAACTATCTTTTCTACAATAATGTCCGGTAGCGACAAAATCGGCCCCTAGGTCCATCGCGATTTTTAGGAATACATCAAACTTAATTTCCCGATTGCAAAGAACGTCGGGATTAGGGGTTCGTCCCAGCTCATATTCCCTGAACATATAATCAACTATCCGCTCTTTGTACTCCTTGCTGAGGTCTACCGTTTGAAATGGGATACCCAGCTTTTCTGAGACAATCAGTGCATCATAACTGTCTTCAAGCCAGGGACACTCGCTCGAAATAGTCACGGAATCATCGTGCCAGTTTTTCATAAAAAGACCGATCACTTCGTACCCTTGACGCTTTAATAAATAAGCCGCCACACTGGAATCTACTCCACCGGAAAGTCCAACTATTACCTTTTTCATATCAGTCAACTTGCAAAAATAAAAAACTAAAAGCAAAATATTTCCAAAAGGCCATGAATCCACTATTGCTCAATTGGATATCGCATGTTTATTTCACAGAAGACTAAAATGTTTTTGTTAAACATTTTATAAATATTCTTAAACAAAAGCAACTATTTTTAATCTTGGTATCCAGAAAGAAAATAAAATGTTTAAAAGTAGACTCTTAAGCGATAGGCGATAGGCGATAGATATAAACCTCAAGCTTCAGATCATTAAAAAGTGGTCAAATTCTGTTAGACATCTCAAAAAAAAAATTGTTAAACATTAATTCCTAAAAACACCCTGTTATGAAAAAATTATTCTCTTTTAAAAACTTATGGCTTCTCCTGCTCGCAGGTTTTCTAATCACCTCATGTGAGAACGAAGATGATGGCGCCCAAAGGCAGGCTGCTGGTTCTTCTGATGATATTGGTAACATCGTAGAGGTGGCACAAGATACCGATGCACTTTCCAGTCTGGTTGCAGCAGTTCTAAAGGCAGACGAACTCGAAAATACCGATCTGGTTGGAACTTTAAGTGGAGATGGACCTTTTACAGTCTTTGCTCCTACTAATGATGCTTTTACCGCTTTACTAGGTTCTTTGGAAGGATTCGATTCTCTGGAAGATTTCGACACAGATGAAGAAAAAGAACTTCTTGTAAAAATACTTACTTACCACGTGGTTGCAGGTGTAGCTGCACAATCCGGAGATCTCAGCGATGGACAGGCTATTACCACTGTCCAGGGAGAGGATGTGATTATAAGATTAGATGGTGGGGTATTTGTGCAGGATAAAACGGAAGATCTTGCCGAAGTGATTATTCCGGATGTTCAGGCATCCAATGGCGTAGTTCACGTTGTAAATAAAGTTTTAATTCCACAAGAAGTTTTGGACGCTCTTAATGGAGAAGAGGAAGAAGAAGGTACATTGGTAGACCTTGTAGTTGAAACAGAAGCGCTATCGATTTTAGAAGCCGCCGTAATTAAGGCTGGTTTGGTGGAAACCCTAAACAGTGAAGGACCATTTACCGTTTTTGCACCTACAAACGATGCATTTGTAGCCTTGCTTGACCTATTGGGAGATGACTATAACAGTCTTGACGATTTTGATACCGAAGAGGAAATGATGTTGCTTAAAAATGTGCTTCTCTACCATGTTATACCTGCAGAAATTTTTGCGGCAGATCTTGCCCCTGGTACTGTTGGTACAGCTTTCTCCGGAAATGAATTGGAAATTATCGCTTCGGGAGAAAGCTTCGTCATCGGAGATGCTACCGAAGTAAATGCTAATATCACTGGTATAGATTTTACTGCTTCCAATGGAGTGGCACATACTATCGATAAAGTTCTTTTACCACAGGCTGCTTTAGATTTTGTCGCTGAGATGAATTTGAAAACTATTGTAGAGATCGCTGTGGAAACAGATGATTTAAGTCTGTTGGTCGAAGCTTTGATCCAGGCTGATGCAGGCCTTGTTGAAGGACTGAGCGGCGAGGGACCGTTTACGGTTTTTGCCCCTACAAATCAGGCCTTCCAGGATCTCCTTGATGCACTTGGGCCTGATTACCATAGTATTTCGGACTTCGATACTCCAGGAGAAAAAGAGTTGCTCACCAAAGTGCTCACCTACCATGTAGTGGCTGGAGTGGCAGCATTTTCAACCGATTTATTCGATGGGCAGACCATTACTACCCTTCAGGGTGAGGATGTTGGCGTGAATATCAAGAATGGCACAGTTCATATAGAAGATGCAACCGACACCAATGCTACTGTAGTCATGCCAGATGTTGAAGCGAGTAATGGCGTTGTTCATGTGATCAATAAAGTTCTCCTGCCACAGGAAGTGCTGGATCTATTAGTACCCTCATTGCCAAATATCGTAGAACTTGCCCAGTCTGTTGATGATTTAAGTTTGCTTGTTGAGGCACTTATCCAGGCCGATGCAGGACTGGTAGAAGTATTGAGTGGAGACGGACCTTTTACAGTCTTTGCTCCTACCAATGATGCATTCCAGGATCTGCTTGATGCCCTTGGACCTGATTATCATAGTATTCAGGATTTCGACACACCGGCTGAAAAGGAATTACTTGCTACTGTGCTGACCTATCATGTGGTAGCGGGAGCAGCGGTCGCGTCAGACGAGCTCTTTAACCATCAGGAACTCGAAACCGTACAAGGGGAATCTCTTTTTGTAATTCTCAATCATGGAGTATTTATAAAAGATAAAACTACCGACAAAGCTGAGGTAATTGCTGCCGATAATCTAGCCAGTAACGGCATTGTTCATATCATAGATAAAATCCTTCTGCCACAGGAGGTTCTCGATGCCCTGGCACCCCCAAGTCACTAATATCAAAATATAGTAATCAAAGCCTCGAGTCATCGGGGCTTTTTGTTTACTGCAAATGTTGTACAGCGATTATTTTGTTAAACTTTTAATAATTATACTTAAACAAAATATTTCTTTTATGATATTTGTACATACAATTAATCGCTTAATAAAAAGAAAATATTAAACTAAAAATTTCAAAATGAAAGTATTTTCAAAATTCTTCAAGCTAGCGTTTCTAAGCGCCCTTGTATTGTTTACTTTTTCCTGTTCAGATGACGATGAAGGAGGAGATCAAAATCCTGAAAATATTGTAGAAATCGCACTGGAGACCCCAGACCTATCATCCCTCGTTGCAGCCCTTCAGGCAGCCGATGGCGATCTGGTTACTGTGTTGCAGGGAGATGGTCCTTTTACGGTACTCGCCCCCACTAATGCGGCTTTCGCAGATTTTCTTGCCCAGAACGGATTTAACTCGCTAGATGAAGTTCCAACTGATTTACTTGCCAAAGTACTCTTGAACCACGTAATTTCAGCAGACATTACTTCAGGAGACCTGGTTAGCCTTGGCGCTGGTTATACGAAAACTAATGCTTCAGGACCGGGCAATAATTTTATTGATATCTATTTCAATACCACGAGCGGTGTGCGTTTCAACGATATCGCATCAGTAACTTCTGGTGGAGCCGATATTGATGCCTCTAACGGCGTAATTCATATTGTTGATGCGGTAATCACTCTGCCAACGGTAGTAACTTTTGCGGCCGCCGATCCTAATTTCTCTACCCTTGTTGCAGCCCTCACTACCTTAACCCCGAATACCGATTTTGTTAGTATACTTTCGCGTACTGAAGGTGGCAACAACGATGGTATAAACCCTGAATTTACCGTCTTCGCCCCCACAAACGACGCCTTTACCGCTCTCGGCACCCCTCCCGCTGAAGATTTGTTAACTCAAGTGCTGTTGCACCACGTGGTGGCAGAGGCCAATGTTACCTCATCGGACCTCAATCCAAGTGGGGATACTCCGGCACCTACCCTCGAAGGGGACAATATTACGATTACTCTTCCAGGTACAGGAGATAACATCGCAGATGTTACCGATGGATCGGGCAATACAGATATAGGAATCATCGCAGTAGATGTTCAGGCCGATAACGGTGTGATCCATGTACTAAACAAAGTGATGATCCCAGACACTTCCAACTAATCGTTGTGAACAATGTTTAAAAAACGCTTCAGTTTTCTGAAGCGTTTTTTTTATAGCATAGTCTAGGGGCGAAATTGCTACACATCAAAAAAAAAATGATTAGCATACAAAATTGAAGGGTACACAACTATTCTTTTTTTTTACTCGAGATAGATTGCATATTCGTAATCCCAAATCTTACCAAACTAGACTTACTTAAAACAAAAAGCCCCGCCAAATTGTGCGGGGTTTTTTTATGAAAGAAATCCTTTTTACGATACTTATCTTTTACCGACCTTTTTCTGCTCTTCTGCCTGTTCCATCATCTGGCGCATCTTTTTCTGGAACCTGTTTTCCTTTTTAGGCTTTTTCTTTTGCTCCTGTACCTGGGCATGGATCTTTCCTTCATCGAGAATAAATCGTTTAATGACCAGCATGATAGCAATGGTAATCAGGTTCGATACGAAATAGTATAAACTCAGTCCACTTGCATAATTATTGAAGAAGAACAACATCATCAGCGGTGAGAGGTACATGATAAACTTCATGTTCGGCATCCCCGGTTGCGTCTGCATGTTCTGACCGGTAGTCATCATCATATAGAAAAAGATCGCTATAGAAGCCAGTATGGGAAAAAGGCTCACGTGGTCTCCGTAGAAGGGTATCGTAAATGGCAACTGCATTACCGTATCGTAAGACGACAGATCCTCTGCCCACAGGAAAGACTTTTGTCTTAGTGCGAAAGAGGTAGGAAAGAACATGAAAAGCGCATAGAAGATCGGGAGCTGAAGTACTGCGGGGATACAACCGCTCATCGGGCTAACACCGGCTTTGTTATACAACTTCATGGTCTCCTGCTGCTTTTTCATGGCATTTTCCTTATACTTCTCATTGAGTTCGGTGATCTCTGGTTTCAGTACCTTCATCTTCGCCTGGGAGAGGTAAGACTTATACGTAACCGGAGACATTGCGATCCTCACCAGTATTGTCATCACTACAATAGCGATCCCGAACGGAAGGAAGGAACTCAAGAATCCATAGAAAGGGGTAAATATATATCGGTTTATCCAACCAAAGACCCCCCATCCATAAGGGATAGAATCTGCTATAGACAGATCCTTATAATTCTTCAACACCTCGATGTCTGTCGGACCATAGTACCAGTGCATGGAATAGGCTAGTTCCCCGCCCTGAAGTTCCAGTGGCAGAGTGCTGCTGTATTGTTTCGTAAAAAGCACATCTTTACTCTCTTCCTCCACAAGGTTTTTCGAACTGAGTTCAGCAGTTTCAAAAGGCGTCTTGGTAGCGAGAATAGTACTAAAAAAATGCTGACGATAAGACAACCAGGTGACCTGTTGCTCTGTCTCCTCATCATCGCTACTCTCCGAAAGTTTGCTTATTTTTCCATCCTCATGCTGATAGGTTAATCTGGTATAGCGATTCTCATATTGGACACTTTTATCGTGCCTTAGGCTTTTTTGATCCCAATGGAGATTGATGGATTCCCTATTATTGATTACTCCGCTTAAACCCTGACTCTTAATTGTAAAATCAACAAGATATTCTTCGGGCTTCATTTCATAGCGGTATTCCAGAAATTGGTTTTCCGAAACTTTGGCCTTCATAGACAAGACCTTATTCCCGTTGTTTTCAGAAACAGAAGGTTCGAAATAAAGTTCTTCTGTCCGCAAGACACGATTGTCCTGAGTTGAAAACTCCAGTCCGAAGGAAGCGTTTTTTTCCTTTACAAGATACACCGGAATAGAATCATGATTTACAAAATTCTTCATCCGCGCCTCTGTAATCTGGCCACCTTTATTGCTGATCTCGAGATACAAAACCTCGTTCTCCAGTACTGAAACACCATCACTGGCCTGGGTAAACGCAAAATTCCCAATAGAATTTTGATATTGGGCCACTGCTACAGAATCCTGAAGATTCAACGATGGAGTCTCCTTAACTTCTTCAGGGCTTTCCTCCTTCTCCTGTTCTGCTGCTGCTTCAATTCGAGCCTGTTCGGCTTTTTGAGCTTCAATCTCTTCAGGTGTAGGCTGTGTTTTATAAAACCAGAAAATGAGGATGCCGAAGATCAGTATAAAACCGATAATAGAATTAATATCCAGTTTTTTTTCTTCCATTATTTTGACTTAAAGGCAATTATTGGGTGCCAGGACATGTGTTTGTCTGGAATATTTCAGTTTGCAAATATATGTCCAAATAGGGAGTTTATGCCAAACTGGCATTAGTTTGTTTCTTTTTATGCTGCAAAACAGCCTGTACAAATCCCACAAAGAGAGGATGCGGACTGGCTACCGTGCTCCTGTATTCGGGGTGATATTGGACACCAACGAACCAGGGGTGGGTGGGGATTTCTATGATTTCTACAAGTCCGGTTTCCTTATTGAATCCGGAAGCGATCATTCCGGCTTTTTCAAATTCTTCCTTGTACTGATTATTGAATTCATACCGATGCCTGTGGCGTTCATCAATGTGTTTTTTTCCACCGTACATCGAAGAAACCAGCGTCCCGGGTTCTATTTCGCATCCCCAGGCACCTAAACGCATGGTACCTCCTAAATTAGTTATAGATTTTTGCTCTTCCATCAGGCTGATCACCGGGTAGTTTGTCCCACCATCCATTTCAGTAGAATTTGCATTATCCAGGCCTAAAACATTACGTGCGAACTCTATGACCGCCATTTGCATACCCAGGCAGATCCCCAGAAACGGTACCCCGTTTTCCCGGGCGTATTGAACAGCCCTGATCTTTCCTTCCACTCCCCTTTCACCAAATCCAGGTGCTACAAGAATACCATCGAGGCCTCTCATTTTTTCGTCAAAATTCTGGTCATTGATATATTCCGAATGGATAGTACGAACATTAACCCTGACTTCGTTCTGAGCCCCGGCATGGATAAAAGATTCCTGAATTGACTTATAGGAATCCTGTAGTTCAACATACTTTCCTATAAGTCCAATAGTCACTTCACTTTTCGGATTTTTATGGCGAAGAAGAAACTCATTCCACTGCGAGAGGTCGGGCTGAGTATCATCGGGTAATGCAAGTTTTTGCAGCGCTACTTTATCCAGTCCTTCCTCTTGCATCATTACAGGGACGTCGTAGATCGTGTCTACATCTATCGATTGGATTACCGCTTCCTTTTTAACGTTGCAGAAGAGCGCTAGTTTCTGTTTTATATCATCCGAGAGCTCGTGCTCTGTCCTGCAGACCAGTATATCGGCCTTAATCCCGCTTTCCATCAAAGTCTTAACCGAATGTTGCGATGGTTTTGTCTTCAATTCACCGGCGGCCGACAGATAAGGTATTAGGGTAAGGTGAACCACAATGGCATTATCATCGCCCAATTCCCAGAGCAATTGCCTTACAGATTCAATATAGGGCAGGGATTCTATATCGCCCACTGTACCTCCGATCTCAGTGATGACAATATCGTATTCCCCGCTATTACCTAGCATCTGAATACGTTCTTTGATCTCATTTGTGATATGAGGGACTACCTGGACCGTTTTTCCGAGAAACTCACCCTTGCGTTCTTTCTCAATAACACTCTGATAGATTCTGCCAGTGGTTACGTTATTGTCTTGTGATGTCCGAACATTGAGAAAACGTTCGTAATGACCCAGATCCAGATCTGTTTCCGCACCATCATGGGTAACATAGCATTCTCCGTGCTCATATGGATTTAGTGTACCAGGATCAACATTGATATACGGGTCTAATTTCTGGATAGTGGCGGTGTAACCCCTGGCCTGAAGTAGTTTAGCCAATGATGCGGCAATAATTCCCTTTCCGAGGGAAGAAGTAACACCTCCCGTAACAAAAACGTATTTAGTATCCGGCATAATGGATTTCTTAGTTACGGGATTCAAAGTTACGAAATAGCACGATAAATCCCGTAAATGGCGCCAAAAAAATTGGAAACCGCAGTAGCCTCTCTAAAGTTTTAGTGCTTCTTTTATTTCCTTGTTCCACCTCAATTGGGCAGCCCTGTTCATGGAATAATTGGTTTCCGTGTCATACCGATCCTGAAAAACCTCCAGTTCCTCTATGGTTTTACGGTAAATGGCATTGATCTCAGCCTTTACATTTTCCGTAAATTGAGTATTGTCTATTGTCCTGCGCATCTTTCGTGAAAATATTTCGGCTATATCGAAATGAAGTTGTTCGTGACTCAGTACGAGATCATCGCACTTTTGGGGTTGATACCATGATTTTTCCGGATAAAAGAAAGTACTTACTTCATATTTTACTTCGTAGTACCCATCTCGTTCTACAGATGAAAATCGGTAACTGATCCCACTGGCAGTAACCGCAGCAATCCTGGAATTTTCCCTGGCTTGACCACGGAAATCAGACCATTTTAAACGAAAATCCACGCTCCATGGGATTTCCTCTTCCTGCGAGTAACCGGCTATGGAAGATATCACAACCAGAAAAATCCAGAACCGGGTTATAACACCCATTGGAAATCTATGGCTTTTTCTATATCGGGATGGATACTGTAAATAACGGGACAGGTGTTGGCGGTATGCTCCAGGATTTTCCTGTGCTTTTCACTCAGTGCTGAAGGTAATGTTAGACTCAATTCTATTTTCGATATACGCCTGGGATTTGCCGCCATATGCTTTGTAACCTCTGCATAAGAGCCATTTATTTCAATATCCAGATCCCTCGCTTTGATACCCATCATGGTAAGCATGCAACTGGCCAGGGCCGTGGCTACTGTATCGGTTGGAGAAAACGCCTGGCCCAATCCGTTATTGTCTATAGGGGCATCTGTAATAAATGAATTTTCTGATCTTAAATGGATACATTCAGTTCTCAGGTTTCCGGTATAGCTTACTTTCGACGTCATGGGTATGATTTTATTTCTTTGATTTCCATATTGTCGTACATCATTATATAGGATGCCGTATTGTAATAGCCAGTGCTTAGATCCTTGGCATAATCAAATCTATTTCCGGTGTATTCTGTTCTTCCAACGGTTTCCGAGACTTCATAGAGATCGGGTTTATAGGCTAGTTTAAGCAGTAGATCGTAGGTAAGATCAAATCCGCGAATGGCATAACGATCAGGGTCTCCGCCAAATTTCCTGCGGTATCGCCTTCTAAAAGCATCACTGTTTAGCTCCCGATAAACCGAGGGGTAGGTAAAATTTAAATTTGATAAATGGGCTCCTGATATTACATCATTTTCAAAAGCTTTATTCCTGAGGGTAGTGAACATTCTGACCTTAGTCGTATCTGAATTAGACGAATTAAGAATGGAGCTTACACTGGATACTATTTTGAAATTATCTGTTTCTACAAAAACCCAATTTTCTTTTTCAAACGATAGCAGAGCAGAAAATAGATCGATATCGACAGAAATATTCTCCTCTTCCTCAATAATTTCAACGGAACTGGCTAGTGGAAAGGCCTCATTGATCATTGATTCAGCTTCTTTATTATCAGCATCGGCAATAACAATGATATTCTGATCTGTAACCTGCTCTTTCATGTATCGGAGCATACTCTGTCTTTGCAAACTATCGGGTGGGACGGAATAGAATATATTATTGAGATTAATTTCTCCCTGCCCGGCCAGCGGAGCTATCACCGCCACACCACTATTGTAGGCTTGTACGGCCACTTCCTTGAGCGAATTCATCTGCAACGGGCCTATAATTGCATTGTATTTCTTAAGGTCTTCACCCTTTAGTATCGACTGTGTTTTCTGAAGATCCAGTTCGGTATCGTAGGTACGAACATCAACCGAAATACCCAATTCGGCAATACTGTCCAGAGCCACCATCGCACCAGAATACAGGCCAAGGCTGTATTTAAGTGCGTTACTACGTTCCAATGAATTGGTAGCGCTCTCAATGTCATTTAAGTCGAGCCTGTTTATCCGGAAAGGAAGCAAGTACAATATACTGGCTTTGTAGCCTGTCTGAATACTATCCCTTAAATCAAACTCATCCAGAACCAGGGAATTTTTTACCGAGAGGTTTTTTGATTGGTCTACAGGTAGTTTTAAGACCATCCCTGCTTTCAACCCACCTCTCAGATCAGGGTTAAGCCCAAGCAGGTCATCATAGCTCAACTCCAGTTTACGGGTTAAGGAATATATCGTCTGTTTAGGTTTTACTTCATAGAAGACATAATTCTCGGTATTGACCTCCCCACTGCTAATCTTTTTTTCCGGCAACCGTATCAGCATTCCTTCCTTAAGTCCGCCCTGATCCACAATCTCCGGATTAAGGCGTACAATTTCCTGAGGTTCAATTCCATATTCCTGCCCCAGGCTATAAAGGGTCTTTTTTGGCGGTACCGTATAAGATATATAGAGTTGAGCCTGCTGATCTCCAATACTGCCACCAGCCAACTTTGGCACGAGCAATTCCTGCCCGATAACTAAATGGCTTGTTGTCTGTGGCAGTTCTGGGTTTAGTGTCGCCAGACTATCGAGGGTTATCCCATATTTATGAACGATGCTCCATCTGGTTTCCTTTGGTTTCACCGTATAGGTTTCATATTCTTCAGGGTCTATGGTATTCTCCTCAACAACTTCTTCGGGGAATCGAGGAATTTGCAGTCGCATCCCTTTCTTTAAAGGCATGGAGTAGAGTTTAGTATTATAGCGCTTCAATTGTGCTTCTGTAATTTTGTAGCGCTGTGTGATCCCAAATACAGTTTCTCTCTTTCGTACCTTATGCGATTCGAAACGAAGAGGCACCTGCTCAACTTTTACGGTATCTTCCGCAATGATCTTTTCTATCGCCTCAGAAACTTCCATTGATGTATCGGAGACGGGTGCATCCAGTGGAATAATCAGCAATGTATTTAAAGGCAAAGGTTCATCCTGTTGTATATCCTTATTATATTTAAGGATATTGAAAGGGGTCACTTTATACCGTTGTGCGATTCCAAAAAGGGTTTCACCCTGTTTAACCGTGTGGGTAGTAAACTGCTGGGCATAGATCACGGAGGACATTAAAAAAGACAGCAATAAACCGATGAAATATTTAGATTTTAGACTCATATTTATTCCCATTCTATAGTGGCCGGTGGCTTGGAACTGATATCATATACCACCCTGTTAACACCCGGTACCCTATTGATAATCTCATTTGATGTTTTCTGTAAAAACTCATACGGCAGGTTTACCCAGTCGGCTGTCATACCATCGGTACTTTCTACTGCCCTAAGGGCTACACATTTTTCATATGTGCGCTCATCGCCCATCACCCCTACACTATTTACGGGTAAAAGCATGGCTCCGGCCTGCCAGACCTCATTATAAAGATCCCATTTTTTCAATCCTTCGATAAAAATAGCATCTACTTCCTGCAAAATTGCCACCTTATCGGGTGTCACATCTCCCAATATACGTATGGCCAGCCCGGGACCCGGAAAAGGGTGCCTGCCCAGCCTTTCTTCCGCAACTCCAAGACTCGATCCCACACGCCTAACCTCATCTTTAAACAACATCATCAAAGGTTCAACAATTTTCAGTTTCATATAATCTGGCAATCCACCAACGTTATGATGACTCTTAATCGTAGCAGAAGGACCTCCGGACGCCGAAACCGACTCGATCCGGTCGGGGTAAATCGTACCCTGTGCAAGCCATTTTACATTCTTTACCTTATGAGCCTCATCGTCAAAGACATCGATAAATATACCACCGATGATCTTTCTTTTCTTTTCAGGATCGGACTCCCCTGCCAATGCATTCAAAAAACGTGCCGAAGCATCTACTCCCCTCACATTCAATCCCATATGCTGGTATTGATCTAAGACTTCTTGAAATTCATTCTTCCTCAACAATCCGTTGTTTACAAATATACAGTGAAGGTTACTACCGATGGCTTTATGCAGCAATACCGCCGCTACCGTAGAATCAACACCACCTGAGAGACCCAATATCACTTTGTCATCACCCAGTTTGTCTTTGAGATCCTGTAGTGTTGTATCCACAAAAGCATCGGGGGTCCACGTTTGCTCTAAACTTGCAATATGGACTAGAAAGTTTTCCAAAAGCTTTCCACCCTGGACTGTGTGAAATACTTCTGGATGAAACTGGATACCAAAAGTAGTCTCTCCCTCAAGCCTGTAAGCTGCAATGGGTACATCGGTAGTACTTGCCAGTCGCACAGCATGATCGGGTAAAGATTTAATGGTGTCACTATGACTCATCCAAACCTGCGATCCATCTGAAATCTCATAAAAAAAAGGATCGTCTGCAGTAATCGATGTAAGTTTTGCACGACCGTATTCCCTGGTATCCGACGGAGCGACATTTCCACCGAAGAAATGTGCCAGATACTGAGCCCCGTAACAGATCCCCAAGAGTGGGATTTTACCTTTTATGTCAGACAAATCGGGTTGTGGTGCATCTTCAGCCCTGACCGAAAAAGGTGATCCGGAAAGTATCACTGCCCCGTATTCATCGAGATTTTTGGGAATTTTATTGTATGGTTTGATTTCGCAGAAAATATTCAGTTCCCTAACCCGTCGAGCGATGAGTTGAGTGTACTGAGATCCGAAGTCTAGAATGAGAACGTTGTTTTGCATGGGCAAAAATAGCAATTCGGCCGATTATGAAAAGTTTCTTTTAGGTATATTTATTACATCTTTATCAACGTGTTCAAATGAAACATATCAGCGCAATTATTTTCGGTCTCTCCATAGTCCTGGCCTCAGTTTTTTTAGGTAATGCTTATGTGAAAAGGGCGAATCCTCCCCAGGTCATTTCTGTAACCGGTCTGGGTACCCAGAACTTCACTTCCGATCTAATAGTCTGGGAAGGAACTTTTATAACCTTCAATTCAGATTTAAAGTTGGCATTTGAAAAACTGAACAAAGACAAGGAAATAGTTGATCAATACCTTAAATCAAAAGGGGTTACCACAAGTTCAATCATCTTCAATTCGGTACAGACTCTGGAGCAACGCGACAATAAGTACGAGGATGGAAATTATGTAGGAAGTATTTTCAGGGGCTATGAACTCTCCCAAAGTGTACAGATAGAGTCTACCGACGTAGCCAAGATAGAGCAGGTAGCCCGCGAGATTACTGAGCTCCTCAATATGGGTGTCCAATTCACCTCCTCCCCTCCCCGATATTATTATACTAAAATGGCCGATCTCAAAATTGAAATGATATCGAAGGCTACAGAGGATGCGCGCATCAGAGCAGAGAAAATCGCAGAAAACTCAGGCGGAAATCTGGGCGAGCTTATTTCGGCCAGAATGGGTGTATTCCAGATTACAGGACAGAATTCAGATGAGGCTTATAGTTGGGGCGGAGCGTACAATACCAGCGCCAAGAAAAAAACTGCTTCCATAACTATGAGGTTGGAGTATAAGGCTGAATAAGGCTTGAATATTCTAAAATTGTTTACACAGTTATTTAAGCTTATCGATCGGTTAATTTCATCCAGGTATAAAGAAAAAGCCCCGTAGTGCAATACTAAAGGGCTTTTCTAATCAAAAACCAACCTAAACACATGAACTTATTATGACACTTAAATTTTTTGCTTTTTCATAGCAATTTATATCTATAACAATCCAGCTTTAAAATACCCTACCTCTTTTTTAAAATTTTTATCTTTACAATTATATAAATCCACCAAATGACCGATAAATACTTTGATGAGCTCAGTTCCGAATTGCAAAAAGGAAGTTTGGAAAAGGACCACCCTTTCCGTTATTTTACACTTGCCACGGTAGGCGTTGATGGTATGGTTCGCCAGCGTACCCTTGTACTTAGAAGTGTTGGAGCAGATTTACTTTTAACCTTTTTTACCGATTACAGGTCGAAAAAGATCATGCATATTCATGAAAACAATCGTGTAAGCCTGCTCTTTTACCATCCGGACGAACTATTACAACTCAGGATAGATGGCCTTGCCGAGATCGACAGGGATAAAGAATCCATAAAATCGCACTGGATGAGTGTTAAGGAAGCTCAGCGAAAGGCTTATACCACGGCAACAGCCCCGGGAAGCGAGTTGGAAAACCCTGAATCGCTCGAATACCTGAATGAAAACAACTATTTCTGCGCGGTAAATATCACCCCATTCAAAATAGAATACTTAAAATTAAAAGACCCGAATCATATCAGGGTAAACTATTCAAAAACAGATCGCGGCTGGGACGGCAGTTACCTGGTTCCTTAGCTTTATTTCATTGAATCGAGGATGACCGTAATATCTTCCTCTGTGGTATCGGGGTTGATAAAACAAAAACGTACCACCGTTTCATATTCGCCTTCGTGCTTCCATTTTGTGGGTGTTACCAGAGCAAGACCTTCGCGATGGTTTTTGTATGTCCACGATTTATAATCTTCCTCGGTCCAGCCCAGTCTTCTGAAAAGAACAATAGAAAGGCTTGGTGGTCTTACCAACTCGAGTTCAGCGCGTTGGGAAATAATTTTTCCCGCCAATTGAGCCAGGGAAATTCCGCGTTCTACAGCCCATTTATATTTATCGGTACCATGGGTAGCCAAAGAAAACCACAGGGGTAGGCCCCGCAATCGTCGTGTGAGCTGAATCTGATAATCGGCTGGGTTAAAACCATGGGCTCCAGGGTCTTTTATGATCTCCAGATAGGATCCCTCCTGTTCATGAGCCTCTTTGGCCAATCCGGGTTGACGATAGAGGACAGCTCCACAGTCGTATGGTGAAAACAACCACTTATGCGGATCGATGGTAATGCTATCGGCATTTTCGATTCCATTGAACAAATGACGCACCGTATCGGCCGCTAGTGCACCTCCACCATAAGCCGCATCAACATGAAACCAAAGCTCCTCAGCCTGGCAAACATCGGCTATACCTTCCAAATCATCAACAATACCGGCATTGGTAGTACCTCCTGTAGCGACTACTGCAAATACCCTTTGACGTTGTCCGGGTTCCAAAGCTTTGATTTTTGCAGACAGCAGCTCTGAGGTCATCAGGTCTTCGGTATCTACAAGAATAACCTCCACATCGATCACCTTGGCCATCGACTTGATCGAAGAATGCGCTCCACTCGATGTTATAATAATCCCTTTCTGATCGTGGTGACCTTCCTTTTTTCGCCAGTGTTCACGTGCAGTGACCATGGCCGACAAGTTGGCTGCCGTACCCCCACTGGTGAATACCCCAAAGGCACCTTCGGGCATTCCTGTAAGCGAGATCAACCATTTGATGGCTACATTTTCGCAAAAGATACCACCGGCACCTTCCATCCAATAGGCGCCATGAATACTGGCAGCAGATGTGACCAGGTCGAAAAGGATTGCTGCCCTGGTAGGAGCAGCAGGCACAAATGCGAGATGTCTGGGATGATCTATAGGTACAGTGGCCTTAACCAGAATATCTTTGAATAATGAAAATGCCTTTTCGCCTCCTATACCTTCAGCTGTAACAGTCTGCCCCACTAATTCTTTTAATTCTTCCTCACTTTTGGGGGATCCGAGTGGCGGACGCGTATTGGTGATCCGGTTCATGGCATATTTCATGACATCCAGTGTCATTTCCACGGTATCTATATCGATCGTATGCATTGGTTTGTTAGGTTATTTAGTAAAAAAAATATCGTTGCGGCCTAAACCTTGATAACGGTAAACTCCAGTTTCAAAGGTCGCAAGGCTTGTAATAACATCGGTATTAAATCCGAACCATATTCCAGGTATACTTCGGAAAAATTAAGCGTCCTTTCCTGCAGGGACTGATTCGGAAATAATTCATTCTGAAGCTCGGTCATTCGAACAACCTGGTCTTTCAGCTTACGTTTTTGAGCTTTCAGCAGTCGTTTTTCGAGTCTCTCAAGTCCCTTCGTCTGTTTTGCCTCCTGAGCCCTGACCGCCCCTAAAAATGATTTATCCGTTTGTTGGGCTAAACGATAAAGATCCTCGAACTGCTTGCGGAGATGATCTTTCTGCACGGTGAAATCGATATTGATATTCGAGATTTCCCTTATCTTTTTATTGATAAAGCTACTTTGCTTTAAAAAGATATTTTCCAGACTAAGATCTAACCGCTGTAATTTGCCATATTGCTTTTCGGAGATCATCAAAGCCGAATTTCTCAACAATAGTATGGGAAAAGGAACCTCATAGTCGTCGAATGATTTTTTGAGCTCCAGCCAATAGGCGATTTCTCCTCCACCTCCTATATAGCAAAGATTGGGTAATATAATTTCCTGGTATAATGGTCTGCTGATCACATTAGGAGAAAATCGCTCAGGATATTGCTCGACTTCCTGGAGGATCTCAGATTTGCTAAATCGGATATCTGTATTATTCACGCCAAAACCTTCTTTGGTATTAACGATTCGCTCCCTCAGTCCATCTTTCAGATAAAAATAATTGATCTCTCTGGGATTGACCTGTAAATGGTAGCTATCTCCTGAATTTTGCCATTCTTCAATAGTAGCATTTACCGCATTGAAGCCTGTATTCTCAATTATGTCTTTTAGTGCATATGGTGATAATAATTCCTTTAAACCTGCATCATCTCCATCCACTATTACCAGGCCGTACTCACCAAACAATTCATTAGCTAAATGTCTTGTAGCATCAGCAAGGTTCTTATGCTGAAGGTATGCCCTTTTGAACTTCCCTAAAATCTCATCAGCCCTATTGTTGTTTCCCAGAATCCCTTTGAACGCCTCAAAAACCTCTTCCAGTCCATCGTTTTTCAGCCTTCCCACGGCTCCGGAGGAATCCCTGTTCCATCGCAATTTCTGACCCCGGAAATTAAAATAGTTGATCTCGTCAAAATCATGGTCTTCACTAGCCATCCAATATACAGGGACAAAATCAAATTCAGGATAGGCTTCTTTTAATTGCAGGCATAGATTGATAGTACTCACAATCTTATAAAGAAAATATAATGGTCCTGTGAAAAGATTTAGCTGGTGGCCTGTGACCACGGTAAAAGTGGTAGTATTTTTTAGCTGCTTAAGTTTCTCCTGAGTGGATGATGATACCTGGAATCCTTCATACTGTTTACTGAGCACCTTGTGAAGGACCAGACGATGCTGCTTTGGATAGCTCGATTTTTTTTCTTCGATTTGAGATCCGAAAGAATCTATCCGGGGAAAACGATGATAAAATGAACGAAGATGTTCACTTTCATCCAAATAATCGTTGATCAGATTGGAAAAATAACCGGTTTTTCGATAGGATATACACTCAACCTCCATAGAGCGGATCATATTCGATCAAATATAGGATTACTTCAGCGATCTCTTCACAAAAATACGTTAAGATGTTTTTCAAATGATCACTTTGATCACATCCTGATCTGGTGGTATGCTACTGGCCCATGACAAACGGATACTCAACGAACATATCCCTTAAAATTGGTTATATTGGTTAGCTTTGAGTTTGCGCCAAAAACAGGGAAACAATGAGACAGTTTATTACGGTATTACTTCTGATTTCAGCCTGGACTGCCGTAAGCCAGAATCTCAAATCACCTACAGATTTTCTGGGATATGAATTAGGTTCCAAATTCACCCCACATCACCGGGTGGTAGATTACTGTGAACATGTAGCCCGGAATGCCGGGAATCAGGTTAAACTTCAGTATTATGGCAAAACCTACGAAGACAGACCTCTTTTGTTACTGTATATCTCCTCTGAAGAGAATATAGGTTCTCTTGAAAAAATACGCCAGGCACATCTCGAAAGTACCAAGGGCGGTACCGGTTCCGAAAAAGCCATTGTCTGGCTCAGTTATAATGTCCATGGGAATGAAAGCTCCAGTACGGAGGCTTCCATGCAGACGATATATGAGCTGCTGACCACCCGACAGGATTATCTGGAGAATTCCGTTGTAATTCTGGATCCCTGTATTAACCCGGATGGTCGTGATCGATATGTCAACTGGTATCGTCAGGTTAAGAACACTCCATTAGAAGTCAACCCCTTAAGTCGTGAACACCACGAGGGTTGGCATAGTGGCCGAAGTAATCATTATATGTTCGACCTCAATAGGGATTGGGCATGGCTCACTCAAGTGGAAAGCCGGCAGCGAATAGTGGAATACAATCGGTGGTTACCTCATGTTCATGTAGATTTTCATGAACAGGGAGTAGACTATCCTTATTACTTTGCCCCGGCCGCAGAACCATTTCACGAAGTGATCACAGACTTTCAGCGCGAATTTCAAAGGATCATAGGTAAGAATCATGCAAAATATTTTGATGCCAAAGGTTGGCTGTATTTTACCCGGGAACGCTTCGATCTGTTTTACCCGAGTTATGGGGATACCTATCCCACTTACAATGGGGCCATTGGTATGACCTACGAGCAAGGCGGTGGCGGGAGAGCAGGCCTGGGTGTACTTACCAGCACCTCAGACACACTTACCTTAAAAGACCGAATTTCACATCATCTTACCACAGGACTGTCTACATTAGAAGTTGCATCGGAGCATAGCAAACGACTGAATCAGGAATTTGCAAGTTTTTTCAAATCCCATCGATATCGCTATAAATCCTATCTTTTAAAAGGCAGGAAAGATCAGCTAAAAAATCTCGCCTCCTGGCTCGATATGCACCATATCAAATACGGTCGAGGGACAGGGACAATGGTTAAGGGTTACCGTTACAATACACAGAAAAACGAATCCTTTAAAAGCGACGAGCAAACACTGGTTATCGGTACGGATCAGCCCAAAGGAACCCTCGTAAAAGTGCTTTTCGAGCCCAATGCCAAACTTTCGGATTCCCTCACCTACGATATTACCGCATGGTCCTTACCCTACGCACACGGTCTGGATGCGCTGGCATCAGAAACTAAAGTAGCCCATGTGGAGTATCCAGAAGAAGAAACAGAAGTTAAGGATCTTACCGATGAAGCTTATGCTTTTTTCACCGACTGGAACAGTATGGAAGATGCTCGTTTTTTAACCGAGCTGCTTCAAAAAGGTATCAGGGTTCGCCATGCACGGGAACCTTTTACTATAGATGATAAAACATACCAGAGAGGCAGTCTAATCATCACTAAAAAGGATAATGAAACTGAGCCCAATTTTATAGATATCCTGACTGAAGTTTCAAATAATCATCAAAAAATAATATATCCCACAAAAACCGGATGGATAGACAAAGGAAGAGATTTAGGCTCGCGCCATATTAAAATGTTAGAACAACCCAGGGTAGCCATGTTGGGAGATACACCTACTTCGACCATAAATTTCGGCGAGATCTGGTATTTCTTTGAACAAGAACTGAAATATCCCCTGACCATTCTTCAATCCGATCGAATAAAATCTGCGCCCCTCTCTGATTTTGATATCCTCATTCTTCCACATGGTAGTGGCTACAAAGAATTCTTATCTGAAGAAATACTGGAGAAACTAAAAAAATGGGTGGAAGATGGTGGTCAGCTGGTTTTGGTAGGTGGGGCTATTAAGGGGTTAGCCGATAGAGAAGGTTTCGATATAAAGGAACGTGAGCTTAAAAAAGATAGTTCGATAGTCGATTTAAATCCTCATCAGCAAACAGCCAGGGATCTCTTGAAAGAAACGGTGAAAGGCGCTATTTTCAAAACATGGGTAGATCCCACTCATCCTCTGGCATTTGGTTATAATAACCAATACTACACCTTAAAAAGGCGCAACGGGAGCTATGATTTGCTAAAATCCGGCAATGTTGTAGCGATAAGGGAACATACCATACCGGTGGCGGGGTTTTCAGGAAGCGAAACGGCAGAAAGACTAATCAACAGTTTGGTTTTTGGGGTACAGGACAAAGGTAAGGGTCGTGTTGTTTATTTCGTAGATAATCCACTTTTTAGAGGGTTTTGGGAAAATGGCAAGCTCTTTTTTGCCAATATGCTTTTTATGCTGGATTGAGCATCGGTTAATCAATAGAGGAAAAAGGCCACGGTAATAACCCCGACCGCAGCTATAGGAACCACAAATAACATGTAGAGGAAGGATATAAATCCCGATTTAAAAAACGCCCCGATCCAGCTGCTGCGATAGAAATTCCGCAGGGCGATCATGAGGTAAATCATCACCGACATCAAAATGAGGAATTCAAGCGGCCCGGGAAGGTCTATTATCATGTTTACTAGAAGCAGAACACAAAACGTGGTAAATAAAAAGGTAAAATAGTAAAATGAGAATACCATATGGTGTGCAAAACTTCCCCTTTTCCAATAAAACAGTTTTAACAGTAGTGCGAAAAGTGGCAGCATTATAAACATGGCTACCGGGATGGTATCGTATAATGTCTGAAGCAACCCTCCGGCACGTTGTTCATACAGCTTTAATAATTGTCTAAAGAGTCTTTTATTAAATTGTCCTGCATCTTCTTTAAGACCCATGGCCTTCAGTTTTTCATCTACCGGTGCTCCCTCTGATATCAGTGAATCGAGTTTTTCCTGTGAGAAACCAAAGGATAGATTTTGGTTAGGACTTGCCGTTATAATCGAATCGAGCCGCTCTATCTCTTCATCGCTAAAGCGTGTATATTGCTGGTTTTCCTTCAGTGCCTTGCGTGCTTCTGCGATGCCCAGGGAATCTTGTACAGCGGGTATGGAATCGAGGTTGATCTCTGTTTCGAAGCCTTTTTCCAGGGCCTTGTTTACTTCCTTATCGGCCTTGCGTACACTAAAGGAAAAGATAAAAAAGAATAAGACGGAAATAAAGAGGTAAAACTGGGCTGGGTGAAGATATTGGAGCCTCTTCCCATCTACGAAACGCCTGGCCAGGACACCCGGTTTTAGCATTAACGGAATAAAACTCCTGAAAAACCTGGCATCAATCGAAAAATAGTTTTCAATCGTATTGCTAAACAAAACACTAAAAGTGAGATTGTCTGTAGCTTCCTGTCCGCAATACGGGCAGTAATCAAAGGAGGAATCAAATGATTTCTCACAGTTTTTGCAGAGGTCCTTTTCTGGCATGGTTGGTCTTTCCGCTAAAATTACAAAACAAATCATTAAATAAGAGCCTCTATGGCGGTATGCCAGATTGTAATTTATTTTTAATATTTGTAACAAAACCAGCCTAATTGATACTAACGGGCTGAATCCTTAACACTAAAAAAGAAAAAACTATGAATACACTTAAAACAATTCTTTCTGTGCTGCTTTTAACACTTGCTATACCGGCCCAGTCTCAAACCGTAGATGAGATCCTGTCGAACTACTTTGAAAATGTTGGTGGTCTGGAAAACCTGAAAAATCTTCAGGGCATCAAAATGAAAGCCAAAGTAACCCAGCAGGGTATGGAGATCCCATTAGAAATCACTCAGTTAAAGGATGGTCGCCAAATGACGGTCATCAGTTTCCAGGGTCAGGAGATCAAACAAGGAGTGTACGATGGGGAGGTGCTTTGGAGCACTAACTTTATGACGATGAAAGCTGAAAAAAGCGATGCAGAAACAACCGAAAATTTTAAACTTAACACCAACGACTTCCCTGATTCCTTCGTGGACTACAAGGAAAAAGGGTATACTGCCGAATATATTGGAACAGAAACATTTGACGGAACAGAAACCTATAAGATCAAATTAATCAAAGAACCTGTGACAGTAGATGGAAATTCGGAAGAGGATATCAGCTTTTACTTTTTTGAAACCGAAAATTATGTCCCTATCGCTATGCAGTCTGAAGTGAAAACAGGGCAGATGAAGGGTATGACTCAAGAGGTCACCATGAGTGATTACCAGGAAGTAGACGGTCTTTATTTTGCTTTTTCAATGACTCAAGGCATAAAAGACGGGCAATCCCAACCAGTCATAATAGAGAGCATCGAATTAAACCCTGAAGTAAATGATGAGGCCTTTGCGTTTCCCGAAGAAATGGCCACCGAAGAATCTAAAGAATAAGTATATAATCCAATAAGGCCTTTAGCGATAAGGGCCTTTTTTATCTCAATTTAGCACCTTATGAAGAATATTGTTTTATCCCTTGTAGTAACAGGGTTACTCCTGCCATTTAGCATGCCAGCCCAGGAAAAAAAATCTATCGAGGTGGGTGACTACTTCGGCGACATAAAAGCCAGGCATATTGGCCCCGCTTTGATGAGTGGGCGAATTAACGATATCGAAGTACATCCTACCAATAGCAGAATACTCTACGCCGGAGCCGCCGGAGGGGGTGTTTGGAAATCAACAGATGCAGGACTAACCTTTAATCCGATTTTTGAAGACTACTGTCAGTCTATCGGGACTATTGCACTAGATCCCAATGATGCTGATAATACAATCTATGTAGGCACCGGTGAAACATGGACAAGAAATAGTGTTTCAGTAGGTGATGGACTGTTTAAATCGGTTGATGGTGGTGCCAATTGGAATAGAATTGGATTTGAGAAATCCGAACGGATCTCCAATGTAATAGTTAATCCAAAGAATTCCGATGAGATCTACGTCGGGGTACTCGGGGCCTTGTGGAGCGACAACGAGGAAAGAGGCGTATATAAATCGTCAGATGGTGGAAAAACCTGGGAAAAATTACTCTATTTCGATACCAAAACCGGATGTGCCGATCTGACAATGGATCCAGGAAATCCGGATATTCTATATGCATCGATGTGGGAGTTCAGGCGTACAGCATGGTCCTTCGAATCGGGAGGTAAAAATAGTGCGCTTTATAAATCTACCGATGGTGGAAAAACCTGGAATAAAATCCACAACGGATTTCCCAAAGGATCCCTGGGGCGTTTGGGTATAGCTATTGCTCCATCCAATACCGATGTTTTATATACAGTCATAGAAGCAGAAGAGGACGAACGAAAAGGTCTTTACCGAAGTGATGATGCCGGTAACTCATGGGAACAACTTAATAATGATTTCGGAATCACCGTACGACCTTTTTACTTTTCAAGGATCAATGTGGATCCCAGAGATGAGAATGTAGTGGTGAAAGCAGGACTATTTGGATCTATCTCACGCGATGGAGGCAAAACCTTTAAAAATCTCGGTACTATGCATCCCGATATCCACGACATTGTTTTTGGTGTCAAAGATTCTGATGTTATGTATGTAGGTACCGATGGCGGAGTATACCGCAGCCATGATGGGGGCACCTCTATGGACTTTGTTGATGATCTTCCCCTATCGCAATTCTACCACATCAGTGTGGATGATGCAGAGCCTTATAATGTCTACGGCGGACTCCAGGATAACGGTTCATGGTATGGCCCTTCTTCTTCTCCAGGCGGAGTGGAAGCAGGTGATTGGCAATCTGCAGGGCAGGGCGATGGATTCAGAGTATTAAAACACCCTACAAAACCGGTTGTCTATTCAGAAATGCAGGGAGCTGAGAATGTATGGCGTATCGATACCGAAAAAAACCTGGTGAAAACCATCCAACCTCAACCTTCAGTAGGAATAGAAAAACTAAGATTTAACTGGAACGCACCAATGGCCATAAGCAGTCATCAACCCGATCGCTTTTACATGGGTAGCCAATATCTGCATAGATCCGAGGACATGGGCAATAGTTGGGAAATCATCTCTCCTGATCTCACCACCAATGATCCGGCCAAACAGAATCAGGTGGATTCAGGCGGACTGTCGAAAGACAATTCAGGAGCGGAAAACCATACCACCATTTTTACCATTATGGAATCCCCACTCGATGAAAATATTATTTGGGTTGGAACCGATGATGGAAATGTGCAGGTTACACGCGATGGTGGTAAGAAATGGACCAATACGGTTCAGAATATTACTGGCTTGCCGGCCAATATCTGGTGTTACCATATCGAGGCAAGCACTCATGATAAAGGAACCGCCTATGCCGTTTTTGATGGTCATACCAGAGGGGATCTCAATACATATGTTTATAAGACCACAGATTTTGGAGCTAGCTGGACAAATATAGTTACCGATGAAATCCATGGATTTGCCAGAAGCATACAAGAAGATTTTGTAAATCCCGATCTACTTTTCTTAGGAACAGAATTCGGACTTTATGTGACCTCAGATGGTGGAAACCAATGGAGCAAGTTTACCAATAACTTGCCAGCGGTAGCCATACATCATCTTGAACTTCAAAAAGCGACTAACGACCTGGTTATGGGAACTCATGGACGTGGCGTTATTATCATAGACGATATTTCACCCTTACGCTCAATCAATGAGGAACTCGTAGGCAAGAAAGTACATTTCTTTGCCAATGCTCCGACCGTAATTAACGAGGAGACCAATTTTTCAGGAGGTTTTGGTAATCAAACACAGTTTGCCGGCCGAAGCAAATCCAGGGACCTGCAATTGAAATATTTTTTAAGCAAACGGCATACATTTGGCAAAATGGCCCTGGAAATCCATGATATGGAAGGCAAAAAAGTCGCTGAATTAGGGCCTGGCAAGACCAAGGGCATCAATATTGTGAACTGGAATTTTAAACGGAAGCAGCCTTTAGTGGCCAAAGGGAAAACCCTCACCTTCGGTGGATTTACCTCGCCAACCGTTCCGGCAGGACACTATAAGGCAGTTATGACAAAAGGCAAAGAAACCTACGAGCACGAGTTCGAACTGGTTTATGACAGCACTTCTCCGCTTTCAGAAGAAGATCGTATCCTTAAAAACAGCACAACAAATCAGTTATATGATATGACCCAGGAATTAGCCTATTTTGTATACGAGCTAGACGAATATATCAGTAAAGCTGAAACGGATGGGGATTCCAAAATGCTGGGGAAACTAAACGCCTTGAAAGAGACATTGGTGATCACCACAGGAGACAATTATGTAGGGGCGGCAGATCCCCAGCTTAGGGAGAAAATGGCCAAACTATATGGAAAAGTAGCCGGTGGTTATGACAAACCCTCTGCAGCCGACCTGGAAAATCTAAAAATCATCAGCGCCAGATATGAAAAGGCCAGGACTGATTTTGAAAAACTCAAAAAGAAAATCAGGGAAGCCGAATCTCTTACACTAAAAACCTATGAGGAATTCCTCAACGGAAAATAATCAAAAGGCCACCTGAACGGTGGCCTCTTTGTTTCAACTTTTATCCATATCTGCCTCTACGGTAACCTGTAATTTCGTATTTTATAAGGAGATCCTAAGATCGATCGCAGATCTTGGGGTTTATAACGGGTATAGGAAAGCGCAAATGGATAGAACGATTAGCATACCCATTATCATTAGTCTACTGGCAATAGGCATTTTTGGGTGGGTTGGCTATATCATCAGTGCGGTCTGGTTATTTATTCCTGCGACCTTAATTGCCTTTTTGATCTATCTCAGGAAAGCATATAAGAAAATGCCACCACCTGAGCGTATTCTGCCATTGTACCTGCTTGCCCTCAGCATCCAAATGTTGCACTTCACGGAAGAGTACTTAACGTCGCTGGTAACCGAACTGCCGGCACTTTTTGGTCAGGAACCTTATCCAGAAGATTATTGGCTGGTCTTTAATATGTCTGCCTATGCCTTCTTTTTGTTAGGTGGAATTGTGTTGTATAAAAGGATCAAGGAACTGGCGATTATTCCTTTGTTCTTCATCTTAGTAGGCGTTGCTTTTAATGCGGCGGCCCATATAGGGCTGGCGCTCTATACAAATTCTTATTTTCCCGGACTATATACTGCTATGTTTTATCTTCTGCTGGCACCTCCTTTGTTAAAAACAATTCTTTAACCGCATTAGATCAAAAAGTCTTACTTTTTAGCATTCATAATAATCGAACCGCAACTATGGCCCGGCCTTATATCCTTTCCGAAAATAATTGGAAAAACATTAAAGATACCCGCTTCGAAATGGCAGTACTACCTTGGGGTGCCACCGAAGCACATAATTACCATCTGCCTTATGGCACAGACAATATCGAGGGAACGGCCTTTGCTGCCGAAGCAGCCCGGATAGCATGGGATAATGGTGCCAAAGTGATAGTCTTACCTACCGTTCCCTTTGGAGTGAATACCGGTCAGACCGACATCTACCTGGATATGAACATGCGGCCCAGCACTCAGCAGGCCGTGCTGAAAGATATACTCACTGTTCTTAATCGTCAGAGGATTAAAAAATTTATGCTCCTTAACAGTCATGGTGGGAATAATTGGAAATCGATCATAAGGGAACTCGGCCTTGATTTTCCGGAAATGTTCCTCTGTGTTACCGAATGGTACCACGCAAAGGAAAAGAACGATTATTTTGATGAACCGGGCGATCATGCCGGAGAGCTGGAGACCAGCCTTATCCTGCATTTAAGGCCCGACCTGGTGCTATCCAAAGAAGAATGGGGCGAGGGAAAAGAAAAGAAAAATAAGATCTCTGCATTTAATGAAGGTTGGACCTGGACAGAGCGCCCCTGGTCTAAAATTACCGAGGATACAGGTGTTGGAAACCCTGAAGCCGCGACAGCTGAAAAAGGTAAACGATATTTCGATCAGGTAAGCCGTCGCCTGGCCGACCTTTTTATAGAACTCTGCAGAACGGATATTGATTCTTTGTATAAATAGAACCCACCATCTCTATAGAATTTATCGGATATGAAGATTGATGATTTTGTGATCTGAATCACTATTTTTGATTTTTGGATTTAATAAATGATTTAAAAAATCAATTAGTAATCAATGAGAACTGTAGTTCACCGCGCCGATAGTCGGGGATATGCCGATCACGGCTGGCTCCAATCCTACCATAGTTTTAGTTTTGCCTCTTATCATAACCCTGAAAGAATGCACTTTGGGGTCTTACGTGTATTGAATGATGACAAGGTGGCCCCTGGTAAAGGATTTGGCACGCATCGTCATGATAATATGGAGATCATTTCAATACCGCTTGAAGGCGATTTGGCACACAAAGACAGTATGGGCAATGAAGCTATCATCCGCGAAGGAGATGTGCAGGTGATGAGCGCGGGAACAGGGATAGCTCATAGCGAATACAACAAAAATCAGGATAAGGAAGTGAAATTCCTGCAGATTTGGGTTTTTCCCAATACAAAGAATGTTGCACCTCGATACGACCAGATATCAGTTCGCGATATTGCGACAACAAATGAATTCTACCAGGTACTTTCGCCCAGTGCAGAAGACCAGGGCGTATGGATTCATCAAAATGCCTGGTTTCATTTGGGCCAAATTGAAAAAGGAAAATCCGTTAAATACACACTGAAAGACAAACAAAATGGTGTTTACGCCTTCGTTCTTGAAGGAGAGGTAGAAATTGAAGGTGAAAAACTGAGAACAAGAGATGGTTTCGGTATTTGGGATGTTGAGGAAATCAGTGTAAATTCCACCTCCAAAAGTCGAATCCTGCTCATGGAAGTTCCTATGGGCGTATAAAACCAAATGCTATGGAATTTATCGAAAGTTTGAATTGGCGTTATGCCACCAAAAAGTTTGATCCGTCCAAAAAGATCAAACAGGAAGACCTTGAAACCATTAAAGAGGCCGTCAGGCTTTCGGCTTCCTCCTATGGCCTTCAATTATACAAAGTACTGGTCATTGAAAATCCGGAAATAAGAGAAAAACTTAAACCGGCCTCCTGGGGACAGTCGCAAATTACAGATGCTTCGCAGCTTATCGTATTCTGCAATTATACAGATGTAACAGATGAGCATATCGATGACTATTTACAACTCAAAGCGGAAACACAGGACCTGGAACTGGAAGGCCTGAAAGACTATGGAAGCATGATGAAGGGATCGATGGCGGGCTATACAGATTCTCAAAAAAATCAATGGACAGCTAAACAAACCTATATTGCACTGGGCAATCTTCTGGCAGTTTGTTCAATACTGAGGATCGACGCCTGCCCGATGGAGGGTTTTGATCCTGTTAAGTACAATGAGATCCTGGGTCTTACAGAAAATGGGCTGAACGCCTCGGTAATCGCCACTATAGGTTATCGATCTGAAGAAGACAAAACCCAATTTCTAAAAAAAGTCAGAAAACCTGCCGAAGCTTTGTTCGAAGCAATTTAATGAGGTTCTATGGACCACATTCCCGAAATACAAATTCGTCTTGCAACCATTGAAGATGCTACATTTATTGCCCTCCTGGGAAGAGTGACATTTACAGAGGCATTCGGACATCTTTTCCGGGATCATGGTGATCTTCAGGAGTATTACAATAAGACCTTCTCCGTCCAAAAGATCAGGAAAAGCTTACAAAAAGAACAAAATGTCTATTGGCTGGCCCTTGCCGATGGGTTGCCCGTAGGTTACGCAAAACTCAAACTGCAATCCGCAACTCCATTTTTGGACCGGGAACGCGTTTGTCAACTACAGAAAATATATGTTCTGAAAGACTTTCTCTCGCTAAAAATTGGACTTGCTTTACAAACGAGGCTTCTCGACAAAGCTAAGTCCGCTTCATACGACCATATTTGGCTTTCCGTTTACAAAGAAAATGAGAGGGCAGTGAGATTTTATCTGAAAAACGGATTTAAAGAGATTGGAGAGCACAAATTCAGTATTGGCCGAGAGCATTTCGATTTTATGTCAATGGCGAAAAAACTATGATTAAATTTGAAGGTTCTTGACAGAGCGATGGTTTAGGTTTGAATTAGTAAATTGATCGAAATAGAACTAAAAAAAATTGAATGAGATTCATTTCTTACCTTGTTTTGGTATTATTTGGATTGGGAAATATGCAGGCCCAACAAATCGCAGCTACCTATTATAATCAGGAAGCAGGCGATTATAATGTGGGGGATGATTGTGTTGCGGTTCAGGGGTACGACCTTGTAGCATATCACAACGAAAACAAAGCGACTAAGGGGCTGAGCAAATATCAGTATACGATTGACGGAATCCATTATTTTTTCTCCTCGGAGGACCATAAAACCCTATTCGAGTCCCAGCCCGAAAACTATCTTCCTGCTTATGGAGGATTTTGTGCCTTTGGCCTGGGCATGCCCAATGGTTTTGGTGGAAGTCTTCCTGGAAAATATCCAATCAACCCCGAAACCTTTAAAATTGTAAATGGGCGCTTATACCTGTTTTACCATCAGGATGGTTTCGATGCTCTGAGGTTGTGGGAAAAAGCAGAAGATCGTATCAAAAAGATGGCCGATTTGCGCTGGCAGCATTTGACTAGAAAATAAGAGGGCCATTTAGTCCATCCGATTACAGCCTTTGAAATTTTATCAAGTTTCTGACAATGAATTCATTTTCGAGGAATGGGACCAAAATATTTCCAATAAATCATGGATAAACAAACTGATCAAATTGGTATTTTGCCAACAAATGATTCTCTTCAATGAAAAACAATAATTATCTGACTTTTGGCGGACTCCTGGTATTGATCTCAATTGCCATCAGCTGTAGTAAAAACTCTTCATCAGATAACAATGGGATTGCCATTTACGAACAAAACCCATTTTACTGGTCTTATAACGGAGAACCCATTTTGTTGCTTGGAGCGACCAAAGAGGATAATATCTTTCAGATCGACGATTTGGAAGCACATTTGAAATTACTGGATTCTGTTGGCGGCAATTACATACGATGTACGCTCAGCAGCCGGGATCAGGGCAATTTGAAACCCTATTCAATAGACGATCAGGGTCTTTACGATTTAGATCAGCCCAATCCGGAATACTGGAGGCGGCTTCAGAAATTATTCGAGATTAGCGCAAAGCTCGATATCATTGTCCAAATGGAAATTTGGGCTACCTATGATTTTTACTGGGGTGATGGCCGATGGTCCGATAATCCATTTAACCCTATGCTCAATCGGAACTACTCCTCGGCTCAAAGCCGTTTGCCAGATAGTATCGACTATCCCGCCCAAATGAAAATCAACCCATTTTTCAAGAGTATCCCTGAATTGGACAACAATCCTTTGTTGATCAAATACCAACAAAACTTTGTAGACCGTGTTCTGGAACTAAGCCTGATGTACGACAATGTCCTGTATTGCATAGACAATGAAACCAATGCCCATCACTCCTGGGGAAAGTACTGGTCTGACTATATCCGCAACAAAGTGGATAATAATGGAAAAAAGATTTTTATTACCGAAATGTGGGACCACTGGGATCCTACTAATGGTATGGTGCCGGGAGCCAAGGTCCAGCATCCCGATCTTGGTGGCTGGTATGCCCAATACACCAATCCGGAGCTGCACCAAAACGCCAATTATAGCTATAGCCTGAAGGATACACTGAGTTATGATTTTATGGATATCTCAAACAACAATGCACAGGACGGACAGCTCCATTACAATACAGGAATCTGGATTCGAAATGCGGTTAAAGAGTCAGGTAAAATAAGGCCTGTCAACAATGTAAAGATTTATGGTGCCGATGAAAGCCAACTGTGGTCGGGTTCAGTACGTGAAGCAGAACATAGATTCTGGAGAAACATTTTTGCCGGTCATGCTTCCGCCAGGTTCCACAGACCTTCAGCCGGAATTGGGCTTAATTTTCAGTCGGCCATGAATATCCGCAGTATGAGGATGCTGACCGATAATATCGATCTGTTTTCATTTGAGCCTTCGAATAGAATTTTGGGCGATCGAAAACCCAATGAGGCCTATTGCATGAGCAATGGTGAAGGCGAATATTTGGTATATTTTCCCGATGGCGGTGTTGTTATGCTTAATGTTCCCGCCAAAGCATATAATGTACAAACCCTCCAGGTGGCCAAGGCACATTGGATGAAGCCAAGAGTTATAAAGTTTCCTGGTGTTCTGGCAGCTCCACACAACGAGTCCTGGGCTTTTATTATCAAGGCTGTTGAATAACTGAGCAACACCGCGTTGAATTAACAATACATCATCGAAGTAGGATAGTATGAAATATTCGATTTTATCAATCATATCAATATTGATTTGCGGAGCTTGCTCTACCGAGTCTGCTAAGGACCAGCTTAATAATAATGCATGGGAGAATATAGATTTCAGAAACTGGAGCCACTATCTGGGCGACCCTGCGAGGACACATTTCTCCACACTCAATCAAATAGATAGTGGCAATGTCCATCGGTTAAAACTTAAATGGACCTATAAAAGTGGAGGGTTATCCGATGATAGAAGCACGCAGATACAGACTAACCCGCTTATAGCGAGTGACATTCTATATGGGGTTAATGCTGTCAATAGTCTTTTTGCGGTGAAGGCTGCAACAGGTGAACCACTTTGGACATTTATACCTACCAATACCGATCAAACAGGTCTTGGCCTTAGCCGTGGGCTAATGCACTGGCAGGGGCAGGGAGAACAAAAAAGCAGATTATTATTCACTTCTGGCTTCTATCTCTTTGCTGTGGATGCCGAAACTGGTGTATTGATAAAAGAATTCGGACAGGAAGGCCGTATAGATCTGAGGAAAAACCTAGGCCGCGATCCAAAAAAAATCCCAATTGTGGTTACCACGCCGGGTGTGATCTATAAAGATCGTTATATTATTGGCTGCCGGACTTCAGAATCACCGGGAGCAGCACCAGGACATATAAGATCTTACAACCTTGTCTCAGGAGAATTGGAATGGATTTTTCATACTATCCCACAACCAGGTGAATATGGTTATGATACCTGGCCAGCTCAGGCCTACAAGACCACAGGAGGTGCTAATAATTGGGCAGGGATGGCACTCGATGAAGAAAGAGGGATCGTATACGTCCCCACGGGTTCGGCCGCTTTCGACTGGTATGGAGGAGACAGAGTTGGTGATAATCTTTTTGCCAATAGCCTAATCGCATTGAATGCAGAAAACGGCGAACGTCTCTGGCACTTTCAAATGGTGCATCACGATGTATGGGACCGCGACCTCCCTGCACCTCCCAATCTGTTAGAGATCGAAAGAGATGGGAAACTAATCCCCGCCGTGGCTCAGATCACCAAGAGTGGTCATGTCTTCCTTTTCAACAGGATTGATGGTAAACCCCTATTTCCTATTGAAGAAAAGCCCTTTCCTGTTACCACCCTGGAAGGAGATACTACCTCCCCTACTCAACCACTTCCCCTGAAACCCAAACCGTTTGCCAGGCAAATTCTTCTTGAAGAAGACCTATATGCACCAGATGAGCCGGCTTTTGTAGATGATTTTATCGATAAGGATCAAAATATCGAACCTCCGACGGTAATGGAAAAATTCAGGGATATTACTTCTAATGGTCAGTTTATTCCAATCGATACAAAGGGGGTTATCCTTTATCCCGGAGCTGATGGTGGTGCAGAATGGGGTGGCGCAGCAGTTGATCCCCGAACCGGGATCATGTATGTGAATTCCAATGAAATGGCATGGATTGTTCGCATGGCCGAGGTTGGCGGTGATGAGGGCGAGGATTCCAGCTGGGGCCAGCAACTCTCACAGGTTCATTGTGCAAGATGTCATGGAGGTCAACTGGAAGGATTGGGAATAATACCCGAACTTAAAAATGTGAAGGACAGATTGAGTGTGGAAGAAATTTCCAATATCATTCTAAATGGAAAAGGGACTATGGTTGGCTTGCCGAATTTATCAGAGGACGAAATCAAGGGCATTGCTCAATTCCTCCATGGAATTGAAGAAGAAGGAGATCATAGAACGGATAGGGCCTTAGATATGCCATATGCTATGGTAGGATTTGGCAGATTTAAGGATAGTCGTGGTTTTCCCGTGATGAAGCCCCCATGGGGTACCTTAAATGCCATCGATCTCAATACTGGCGATTATTTATGGACCATTCCCCTGGGGCACGAAGAATCTCTAAAAGATCCGCTCTTTCCTGTAAGTGGTACTGAAAACTACGGTGGCCCTGTTATTACAGCAGGTGGTGTCCTCTTTATTGCTGCTACCAAAGATGAAAAATTCAGGGCGTTTAACATGGTCAATGGAGAACTACTTTGGGAAACCGACTTGCCTGCTGGCGGTTATGCCACCCCAGCAAGCTACAAAGTCGATGGAAAACAGTACATCGTCATTGCCTGCGGTGGGGGGAAAATGGGAACCCCTTCAGGAGACAGATATCTGGCATTTACCCTTGAATAGAATACCTGGCAAAATCAAAATTTCATTTCGTTGAATCGAATCATCAGAAAATATTGCAAACGAGATTTAGTATATCCGAAATCGCTTGTGCCGTGGTTATTAATCGTTATAATGGCTTTGGGATGTAAGAAGAATGAAACGCAAAAGCTCACCGTGGCGGCGGCTGCCAATACCCAGTTTGCAATCCGTGAAATCATAAGCCGCTTTACGGAAGAAACCGGATTAGAATGCGAGCTGGTTTTAGGATCATCTGGCAAACTTACAGCCCAGATTGCCGAAGGCGCACCCTTCGATATCTTTTTAGCTGCCAATATGAAATACCCTGAGTATCTATTCAATCAGGGGCTGGCAGCAAAAAAACCTGAAATCTATGCTTACGGACATTTGGTTATCTGGACTGCAGACCCGTCACTGGATTTAAATATGGATCTGATCCTGGATCCATCGGTTGGTAATATTGCGGTAGCAAATCCACAAACTGCCCCATATGGCGAAGCGGCCCTTCAGTTCTTAAAAAACAGGCATTGGCTCGATAGTATCGACCATAAACTGGTATATGGGGAAAGCATTTCCCAAACCGATCAGTTTATACGCACCAGATCAGTCACTTTGGGCTTTACGGCCTTATCTACGGTAAAGTCGAAGCATCTCAGAGGAATTGGTAAGTGGAAAACTGTTCCACAGCAAGCTTACGATCCCATTGAACAGGGGGTGGTGCTTATTAAGCGGGGAGGTGTTAAAAATATTGCGGCCGAAAAATTCTACACCTATCTTTTGTCTGACGAAGCTGCGAAGATCCTTGAAGATTTCGGATATTCGAAGTATGAATAGGCTGCAAGGTGAGATAAGCAAGATAATTGAAGGCAATGGGCTTTCACAAGTTACTGTTTCTTTGGGAGGAGATACCACGCTGAAATGTCTGGTACTTGAAACGCCGTCTTCGGCCCCTTATTTGC
>CAMYIE010000014.1:134483-154302 GCA_947258405.1 uncultured Eudoraea sp.
AAGGAAACTGAAGTAATTATTGGTAAGGGTAACCAGACCGATATCAGCCTTCAAAACAAGATCCCTGGTATCATCCGAAAAATTAAAGAGGGCAAACTTCTTTGTGAAATTACCGTAGACACCAAATCGGGATTAGTTATAGGTATCATCGGAATAGAATCAAGAACTGAGATGGAATTAAAAATCGGGGAACCAGTTATAGTGATGATCAAACAGAATGAGATAATGCTTTCAGAATGATCGATTGGCAGCCTTTATTGCTCACCTTTGAACTCGCATTGGCAACTACTCTGGTGCTATTAGTGGTTTCCCTGCCACTTTCTTACTGGCTGGTGCATTCCAGGTCGAGGCTTAAGCCTGTCATAGCTACCCTGGTAAGTATGCCGCTGGTATTACCCCCTACCGTTCTTGGATTTTATTTCTTACTCGCTTTCAGTCCCGGTAATGCGTTTGGAAGCTTTATCGACCGATGGTTTGGAATTCAACTGGTATTCTCCTTCGGAGGACTTGTTCTGGCATCGGTGATATATAGTCTGCCTTTTATGGTACACCCAATCCAGGCGGGCCTGGCAGCCTTACCAACCAGCCTGAGTGAAGCCTCCTATGTAATGGGGAAATCGAAGTGGACCACCCTTTTAAAGATCCAATTACCTAATATCAAGACTTCACTACTTACGGGTATCGTTCTGGCGTTCGCCCATACCATAGGTGAATTTGGGGTCGTTTTGATGATAGGAGGTAATATCCCAGGAAAGACTAAAGTTGCCTCTATCGCCATTTACGATGAAGTGGAGGCTCTAAACTATGCTTCCGCCAATTTCTATTCCGCCGTACTCTTTGTGATCACCTTTGCCATTCTGCTAATGGTCTACCTTATCAACGGGGGATACCTTAAACGCTTTTGGAAATGATAAGTCTTAACCTCCATAAAAAATTTGAGACTTCCGATGGCAGTTGGTCACTCCATATAGAATCGGAAATACCCAAAGGAAGTTTTGTAACGCTTTATGGCCCATCGGGTGCAGGTAAAACCACTACCCTTCGGATGCTGGCGGGATTGCTCAAACCCGATGATGGCATGTTGACTGTAAATGATGTAACCTGGTTCGATGCTGCTCGGAAGATCAACGTAGGACCACAGAAACGAAAAATAGGCTATGTATTCCAGGACTATGCCCTCTTTCCCCATATGAGTGTCAGGGAAAATCTCGAATATGCACACTCTGATAGCAGCAATACATCTATAGACGATCTTCTAATTCTTATGGAGCTCGATACTCTTGCCTCACGCAGACCCCAGACCTTATCCGGAGGCCAGCAGCAGCGAGTGGCGCTCGCCAGGGCATTAGCACAGCAGCCTGAGATCTTGTTGCTTGATGAACCGTTGGCAGCTTTGGATTATAAGTTCAGGCTAAAATTACAGGATCATCTGTATAAAATCCACCGTGAATTTAAGCTGACCACAATTATGGTCAGTCACGATATAAGTGAGATCACCAGATTGTCCGATCTCGTTATGGTAATGGAAGAGGGCAGGATCATAAGACAAGGGACATCAGATGAAATATTCGTCAATCAGCAGATAAGTGGTAAATTCAAATTTGTTGGAGAAGTACAACAAATTGAAAAACAAGGAATTATCTATATTGTATCAGTATTAGTGCAGAATCAAATGATTAAAGTGGTAGCACAACCCACTGAAATGCAGGGCATTGATGTAGGTGACAAAGTTATGATAGCTTCCAAGGCCTTTAATCCGATAATTTATAAGATAGATTAGCAGATGATCGCCTTACTCTTGATAGACATCCAGAAAGGTCTGGACCAGTCCGAGCACTGGGGCGGCAGTCGGAATAATCCTTCGGCTGAGTCTAATTGCCGTGAGATACTCGATTATTTTCGCTCTAAAAACTGGCCAATATTCCATATTCAACATTGTTCCACAAATCCAGAATCACCACTCTTCCCAGGAAAACAAGGCCATGATATCAAGGCAGAGGTAGCCCCCCTGGAAGGCGAAAAGGTGATCACTAAAAACACCAACAGTGCATTTGTTGGGACCGCGCTCCATGAATTATTAACAGTCGGTGGTATAGAAAGCCTGGTAATCGTTGGCCTTACCACAGACCATTGCGTATCGGCAACCGTACGATCCTCTGCCGATCTGGGTTTTAGGCCTATCCTTGTAGCCGATGCCACCGCAACATACTCGAAAACCGGTTTCGATGGTAGTCTTTATGAAGCGCAACTTGTGCATTCCATCTCCCTGGCAAGTCTTAAAGACGAATTTGCCCTGATTATTAACACTTCTACCCTTCTGGATAAACTGGAAGTATCGGGCCCAGCCAGCTTTATCTGAGATCATATTTTACGGCAGAAATTTTACTTCCGATGAAACTCGGAACATGAGATTTATCACCTTTTACGGCCTCCGGAATAATTAATTTTAGGTGGCCTTTCCAGAAGCGTCAGGCCGAATAAACTTAAACCATATCACTATGAGAGATAAGCGATCCGATCTGGCCGGGCCCGGGATAAGCACTTACGAAGAAGTTAGCAAAGTCTTACCCGCAAACTACACTGCTCTATTACCTCCATTAAAGAGGATGAAGGCACTTTATATGGTAAAGGAATATATCGAAAAAGGCCTTGCAGAGGCCCTGAACCTGCAAATGGTACAGGTTCCTTTAATCGTCAGCAAGAATAGCGGTGTTAACGACTATCTCGATAGAGATGGTTCCAGGACCCCGGTAGAATTTCCAGCAGGTCTCGGTCTGGATAAAAGGATTGAAGCCCAGGTAGTGCAGGCAGCTACAAAGTGGAAAAGAATGGCCCTGGCACAATTTGAGTGTGAAGAAGGGCAAGGTATCAACACAGATATGAGGGCCATCAGGAAAGATTATTTCCTGGACCATGATCATTCCTCCTATGTGGATCAATGGGATTGGGAAAAACGTATTTCAATGAGCGACAGGAATCTCGAATACCTGAAAGATACTGTTCAAAAGATATGGGCGGTTATTCGAGGTGCCGGAATTATGGCACGTCAGCATTTTCCAGAATTAGCAGACCCACGCTATCCCGATTTCCCTGAGGAACTCACCTTTATTCACGCCGAAGATATCCTTGAAATGTTTCCCGATCTCCCGAGAAAAGAAAGGGAAAACAGGCTTTTGGAAAAGTATCCCGCCGTATTTATTATAGGTATTGGATCCGTCCTAAAAGATGGGTATCCACATGAGATGCGGGCCGCAGACTATGATGACTGGATCACGCCAACCATAGTGAAGAACGGGCAACAATATCACGGTCTCAATGGTGATATCCTGGTTTATAACCCGGTAACCAAAAGACGCCATGAACTGAGTTCAATGGGCGTAAGGGTAACCAAGGAAAGCCTTGTTGCCCAATTGGAACTCTCAGGTCAGAAAGATTTCCTGGAACTGCCTTATCACCAGGCCATTCTTAACGATCAGATCCCGCTCAGTATTGGCGGGGGTATAGGACAGGCACGCACCTATATGTATCTGCTGAGAACCGCACATTTGGGTGAGGTCACTGTATCGATCTGGCCCGACGAATTGAAATCGGTATGTGAAGAAAAAAATATTCATGTTCTGGAATAGAACACTACAAAAATCATCAGCGGCCAAAGCCTGGCCGACCTTTTTGATTATTATTATTATTTCGCTGCTACTCATAAAGGCTGAGGCTCAGTCGGATAGTTTAGATCGCAAAATAGAATTTGAGGGCGACTTTCGTTTCAGGGTAGAGCAAGATTGGAGGGTCCGTACCCCCGATGGAAGTTACAAAGCAGATCGAGGTCGACTCCGTTACCGTGCGAGGGCTGGATTAATTTACCGCCCGGAAAACTGGGTCGAAGTGGGTCTGCGGCTAAGGACCGGTGATCCGATAAAACAACAGGACCCGCAGATCACACTTGGAGATGAGTTTAGTGGGATCCCAATTTCATTTGAAAGAGCATTTGCAGAATTTACCTATCAGGGGTTCTCTGCCTGGCTGGGAAAGAACGACTTTCCCTTTGAAAAACAAAACGAGCTTTTCTGGAGTGACAATGTTTTTCCGGAAGGGGTGGCTGCTAGTGTTGATCTGCCCATTAAAGCAGGCATATTACAACAACTAAGGCTTAACGCCGGGCATTTTATTTTTGCAACAGACGGCCGTAGCTTCTCAGAAGACAGCTATATTCAGGGAATTCAACTCCACTCTGGCTGGGGGGAGCAGCAGCTTCTTCTGTTTCCGGGTTTCTTTTATTTCAGGCAAATGCCAAATATTCCCGATGGCAATGAGACCTACCGCCTGAATTATGCTATTGTTCATATTGGAAGCAGAATAAACCTGATTTCAAAAAATAAGCTGACACTCGAAGTGGATTACTACCAGAATCTTGAGGACCTCAGCAAAAATGATTCGATCCCAACAAATTTTATCGATCAAAAAAAAGGCCTGACGGTGAGCACCCGAATTGGTGATCTGGACGATCGTGGACATTGGTTTTTCAGGACCAGCTATAACTACCAGGAGCGATATGCTGCGGTTGACTTTCTGTCGCAAAACGACTGGGCCCGATGGGATTATTCCTCCCAGGGGTCTCCCGATGGAAGACTTACTAACTACAAAGGCATCGAGCTAATGGTTGCTTATGTGATCACAAAAAGAATCGATGTTCAAACAAGATGGTTTTTCGTTGAGCAGCTAATCCCTTACGGAACTTTTAAGGAAACCAGTAATCGGGTAAGGTTCGATATCAACATAAAATTTTAAAACTGATTATACGAGCCTTGTAGTTCTGACTTTATTGGTTTCTGTAATTACTTCATTTTTAAGACATATCGTCGTAACTTTATAGCTAAAGCCCAATTTAATGCCTGCCAATTACGATACGTACAGACCAGAGGGTTTCGGTTTTAAACACCTACTTGCACATTTTTAATCCATTGTTTATTCCAATATCAAAAACACTACGGATCTGATTTTATACTTATTACAATTCGATAACTGCTGATAGTCTATCTAGACTCAGAAATTCTGAATTCGATTAAGAGAATTTATGGATGGGAATACGTATCTTTTTGCTTTTAAATAAATGATTTAAAATCTCCATCACCATTGAAGGCTTATCGATTTAATAATGTAACCTACTTAGGGATTGTAGTATTTATATCTCTGATCATATTTTCTAATTCCATGGCACAACAAGGTAAAGTCTTTGATAACTTAAGCATGGAAAGTTCAATACTCAGGAGTAAGCGCAATTATGCGGTATACCTGCCTCCTGATTACGATACGTCACAGCGCAGTTACCCTGTGTTGTATCTCCTCCATGGAAGCGGAGACGATCATACCGGTTGGGTACAGTTCGGTGAAGTGCAACGAATAACAGACCTTGCCATAGAAACAGGGACTTCTACCCCTATGATTATTGTAATGCCCGATGCCCAGACGGGGAAACTTGGATTCTTCAACCGGGACGATTGGAAATATGAAGATCATTTCTTCCAGGAATTTATCCCCTATATAGAAAAAACTTACCGTATCAAAGGCGAAAAGCGATACCGGGCTGTGGCTGGATTATCCATGGGAGGAGGGGGTGCTTTTATGTATGCTCTGCATCATCCCGAAATGTTTTCCTCGGCCTGCCCTTTAAGCGCCTATGTAGGAGAACTGACACTAACTGATTTTAAAAGCAGACTAACCCCAGAAGAGAGGCAAAAACCCGAAGAAGAACTGCTTAAATACTACCACCGGCACAATGCAATTTCATTGATGGACTCATTGCCTGCCAATAAAATTAAATCCGTACGATGGTTTATCGATTGCGGAGATGATGATTTCCTGTTCGAAGGGAACAGCCTCATCCACATCGCGATGAAGAAAAAAAAGATCCCTCATGAATACCGGGTTCGGGAAGGAGCTCATAACTGGACGTATTGGCGTGAATCCCTGCCGGAGGTTCTGCGATTTATCTCAGATGCATTTCACCAAAAATAATATATCACCCATGAAAATAGCAACAACTTTCCTGGCCTTAATACTCATTCAGATAGGAAATTCGCAGGAAGCCAATGAAGAACCTATTCCTTACAAGGAGATACCGGAATATCCCGATACATATACAGCGGGAAGTGTTGTCTCGAGGATGCTCGACGGCCTCGGTTTCCGTTACTACTGGGCTACCAAAGACTTAAGACCAGAAGACCTGGCCTATAAGCCATCTGAGTCGAATCGGACGATCGCCGAGACCATTGATCATATTTACAACCTTTCCAGGGTCATTTATAATTCGGCGGTTAAAAAGCCGAACGATCGAACTGGTTCTCAGGAAACCAACCTGTCATTCCCGGCCAAACGTGCCCTTACTCTTAAAAATATCAAGCAGGCAAGCGAGATCTTTTTAAATGCTGATACGCTCGAAGAGCATAAAGTAATTTTCATAAATCAATCCGGGGCCAGGGAATATCCTTTTTGGAATCAGATCAACGGCCCGATTGAGGATGCTGTGTGGCATTGCGGACAGGTAGTGGCATTACGGAGGGCCAGTGGTAATCCTTTTGATTCTAAGGTGAGCGTTTTCCAGGGTAAAAAACGGGAGTAATTATTATTTAATATTAACGCAGCCTTCTTCGGTAACCATCTTTTTCTTAGGGCGAAAACCAATAATTTAACACATACCGACCGTCCCTGAGTTTGATAATCAGCGTATATACTAAACCTGATATCATCTTTTTGATATAATGTAATCGCAATTAATCCATTAACCTAAAACCTTTAAAATGAAAAAATTAGTAGCTCCCTTTGCCGTATTACTCCTTTTGAGCTTTGGCCTTACCGCTGAAAAGCTCACCGACGAGGAGAGAGAAAAAGCAGTGGGTAAACTTACAAGTACCCACGAACACATGATCAATACGCTCGAAGGTCTGAGTGAAGAACAGTTAGATTACAAAACTACCCCCGAATCATGGTCAATTGCAGAATGTGTGGAACATCTTACTATTTCTGAGCACGCTTTTGCCGAATTGCTAAAAACAACACTGGCAACACCTCCAGATGAGGCCATGAGAGCTGCGGCGACTATGGAAGACGACCAGGTCTACGCTATGATCAGCAGCAGGGAGAAGAAGGTTAAAACCTCGGAGGCTTTTGAGCCTACAGGTAAATTTGGTGGCTATCAGTTAACCCTGGACGCTTTGACCGCCAAAAGAACAGAACACATCGAATACTTAAAGACTACCGAAGACGACTTCCGCAACCATTTTAACGAAATGCCGTTTGGCACACTAGATGCCTATCAGATTGTGATTTTTATGGCGGGGCATACCGAAAGGCATGTTATGCAAATGGAAGAGATCCTGGAAGACGAGGATTTCCCTGAAGAATAGTAATTCCCCAATCCATTAAACTCAATAGATGCCCCGGTCTTTTTTAAGATCGGGGCATTATGTTTAGGGCCAGTTGTGTATTTTTATGGACATGACCTTCCTTACCTTTCTGCTATTTACGGCCTTTGTCGCCGGCTATGCGACCTGGAAACTCAGAAAAGACAAACTACAAACCCAGGACGGTTATTTCCTAGGCGGTAGATCCTTAACCGGCATAGTGATTGCAGGATCGCTTTTACTGACCAATATTTCGACCGAGCACCTTGTGGGCATGAATGGTTCTGCCTATAAAAACGGTGCTATTATAATTGCCTGGGAGGTAACCTCGGCCATCGCACTGGTTATCGCCGCTCTTTACTTTGCACCCCGGTATCTGAAAATGGGTCTCAGTACAATTCCACAATTCCTGGAAGCCCGTTTCGACGGCCTTACCAGGACACTAATTGCCCTTCTGTTAATCATATCATTTGTCGCCACTCTGTTGCCGATTGTTTTGTATACCGGTGCATTGAATATCGAGGCCATTTTTGAAATTTCTTCACTACTTAGAATTACCCAAAGAGAAGGCATATGGGTAACCATTTGGGTGGTAGGCACCATCGGTGCCATATATGCCATATTCGGCGGACTCAAAATGGTGGCCTATACCGATACGATCAACGGTTTTGGGCTGCTGGTAGCCGGCTTATTGGTGCCACTGATTGCCGTATGGTCTATCGGGAAAGGAAACCTTCTGGAAGGCACTCTCAAAATTTTTGAGAACAGTCCCGAAAAATTTAATGTGGTCAGTCGGGAATCCGGGATAGGAGAAGGTGCCAGAAACGCCATTTTACCATTTGAGGTACTTTTTACCGGATTGATTATCAATCAAATCTATTTCTGGGCCATGCATCAGTCTATTATTCAACGTGTTCTTGGAGCGGTAAGCCTCAAAGAAGCTCAAAAAGGTTTGCTATTTACGGGATTGCTGAAAATATTGGTGCCCCTTGTAATAGTATTTCCTGGTATAATTGGCTTCTACTACTTTGGTGACCAATTTTACGAGCAACCCGATCTGGTATACCCACAACTCGTAAAAATGCTATTGCCCGCCTGGCTAACCGGATTCTTTGTTGCGGTGATGATGGGGGCCATACTCACCACTTTCAACAGTGCACTTAACAGTGCGGCTACCATATTCAGCCTGGGTATCTATAAGCGCTATATCAATAACGACGCTCCGGAAAAACGATTGGTGCGTGTCGGTAAAATCAGTTCAGCCCTGCTGGCCTTTTTTGCTATAGGCATAGCCCCATTTGTTGCCAACGCCCCGGAGGGCCTATACCAGCTTCTTCAACAACTCAATGGAATCTTCTTCATTCCTATGGCCTCGGTGATCATTGCCGGTTTTCTTTTTCCAAAGGTAAATGCGTTCGGGGCTAAAGCCGGACTCTTTTTTGGTTTGTTCTTTTATGTGATTACCTATTATATATTTTCTGTGGATATTCACTTTGTTCATCTTTGGGGCATCGAATTTATTTTGAATATCCTGGTGATGCACCTGGCATCACGAACCCAGGATAATAAGGAGAAATTTGTGATAGAAGACGCCGGCATCCTGGATCTGAAGCCCTGGAAATACGCCCGGGGTTTTGGTGCATTTCTAGTGGCTGTCACGATTATTTTGTACCTTTTACTTGGAAATATTTAGCAATGGAGAAGACTTTTCGAAATTATGAAGCTCCGGATATAAAAGTTGCAGTGCGCAACCACTACCGAAAAATGCGTAGCAATCAAACGCTAGATTATGTCCGTTCAATGCATAAGAAATATCTCAGGTACGACCATCCTATGGGCCTATGGGAGGCGATGGATCACCTCAATGACCTTATCGACGTAAGCGACCCTGATCTCGACCTTCCCAATGTGCAGCATCTTATCCAAAGTGCAGAAGCCATCAGGGAGGACCAACGTCCCGACTGGATGCAACTGGTGGGTCTGATCCATGATTTGGGCAAGGTGATGTTTTTATGGGGCAGCGATGAAGACGGCACAAGCCAAAAGGAACAGTGGGGAATGGTGGGAGATGTGTTTGCAGTCGGCTGTGCACTCCCTGAGAGTTGTGTCTACCCCGAATTTAATGCACTTAACCCCGATACGAATCATCCGGTTTACGGAAGTGAACTGGGAATATATGAGAAACATTGTGGCCTGGATGCCCTCAACCTGGCGTGGGGACATGATGAATACCTTTACCAGGTTTTAAAAAACCACAAGGCCAATCGTATCCCTGAAGCTGGTATGGTCATGATCAGGTATCATTCTTTTTATCCCTGGCATAGCGGTGATAGTTACCGTCATTTTATCAACGACAAAGATGAGGAGTACCTAAATTGGATCAGGGATTTTAATCAATACGACCTCTATACTAAGAGCGATAAGATCTACGCTCTTGAAGAGGTAAAGCAATACTACGCCCCCATTGCAGATAAATACCTAGGAAATGGGCCAATTTATTGGTAATCAAAGGTCAAGGCAGAATTGAACTCTTCGGTAAGCTCATCGAATTAAATAAATCTTAACACGATATTATGATGATTATCATTAACTTAGAAGGAGTTAGTGCTTAATTTTGACTTTCCATCTCAAAAAACTTTGATAATGAAACGAAATCTAATAACCATAACCAGTAAAATCGGGATCTTAGGATCGATTTTGCTGCTTCTAATGGTCTCAATTCCTTTACAGGACCTCCATGCTCAGGATATACCGAAGCAAGAAATGTCCTTTACTCAATATAAAGGTGAAGTTTTGGACAGTCAGACCAATAACCCATTGGTTTTCGCCAATATTGCACTCGAAGGAACCAATATCAGCACCGTTACCAATACAGAGGGAGAATTTCTTTTAAAAGTACCGGAGAATACATCCGATGGTAATGTCCTGGTATCGTTTTTGGGATATAAGACCAAAATTATTCCCCTGAATCAAATGCGTGCTAAAAATAATAGGGTACAACTCGACGTCTCGGTGACCGAGCTGGCAGAAGTCAATGTGATTATTCCAAAGAGTGCCGAAAGATTAGTCAGGGAAACGCTGGACAGAAAAGGAGAGAATTATTTTAATGATGCGACGCTGATGACCGCCTTTTACAGAGAGACCATCAAAAAAAGGAGAAGAAACGTATCGCTATCAGAAGCAGTGGTCAATATTTATAAAACGCCCTATACATCGGCTAAACGCGATGCGGTAAAGCTATTTAAAGCTCGTAAAAGTACTGATTACAGCAAACTGGACACTGTAGCATTAAAGTTGCAGGGGGGGCCATTTAACGCATTGTTTGTCGATATCATGAAATATCCGGAGTATATTTTTAGCAGTGATAGGATTTCTGATTACCGGTTTACTTTCGATAGGTCTACCCGCATTAATGATAAGCTGATCTATGTAGTGAATTTTGAACAGCGTCCGGAGATTGCTGAACCGTTGTATAAAGGCAAACTCTTTATCGATGCAGACAAGAAAATACTGACCAGTGCGATCTATGCACTGAACATAACCGACAAATACATGGCCAGTAAAATGTTTGTCAGGAAAAAACCCAGGAACGCACAGGTATTCCCCAATGAAGTGGCCTACAGAGTAGATTATCGCGAAAAAGACGGACGCTGGTATTATGGATACAGCAATGTCTTGCTTGAATTTAAGGTCGACTGGGACCGGCGGTTGTTTAATTCTGTCTACAGTATGACTGCTGAGATGGCGGTAACCGATTGGGAAAAAAATACCTCAGGTGATTTTCCTAAAAATAAGGAGCGGATAAAATCGACCATCATTATGAGTGATGAAGCGATCGGATTTTCTGATCCTGATTTTTGGGGCGAATATAATATCATCGAACCGGAAAAATCAATAGAATCGGCAATCAAGAAAATTCAACGACAGCTCAAACGAAGTGGAGAAGATGGCGGTACCTCCGCACCATAGTTCGCAAAGAAATCTAAAAAAAAGATCGGTTCGTACGACCGGTCTTTTTTTTGTGCCATTACTACTATCCGGGAAAGCATTAAAAGGTTTGAATTTATGAACAATTGTTCATAACTGGCGTTCATAACCTGTTGATTTATTTTAGGTTACAAAATTTGGAGGTAGGATGTAAAAATCCTATATTCGATTTATGGTTTTAAGGATAAGCCTGTCTAGGGCAGATCTGTATGACCATTATAGAGTTGACGTTCTTTATATTGTTGTTTAGCCGTGAAGAAAGCAAAAGTAATTCGTTACTGGCGCGGAATGATCGGTGAGCTAGAAGAAAAAAGGCTGTCGCTTTTTGGACACTATGTGAGTAATTTTGATCTAAGTATAAAACCTCGGTTTTATGTTTAAACTAAGAGAACAAAAACGATAAGAAGAAATTTTGTGTAGTAGCTCGATTTCAGGATTGAGGCGAAAGAAATTTCAAACGTTGATCCAGCTCGCGAATGCAATCAATGGTTGCAGTGATGTACTCCGGTAGATCACAAAAGGTTTGCAAGCTGTTTCTAGAAAGCCATATCAATGTACCCGTTACAATGATATGGCTTTTGTTTTTGTAAAAATCCGACTTAGAATTAAAGACCAAAACTTTCCCCTGAGCCTCTTATTTTGGCATTCCTAAAATTGTATATTTGCTGCTCTTAAAGGAAAATCTTTCATTTTTATGCCGAACATAGTCTACACCAAAACTGATGAAGCCCCGGCTTTGGCTACACAATCATTGCTTCCTATAATTAAGGCCTATACCAAGACTGCCGGTATAGAAGTGGATATAAAAGACATCTCTCTTGCGGGAAGAATAATGGCTGCTTTTCCTGAATTTCTCAGAGAAAACGAACGAGTACCAGACGATCTGGCAGAACTAGGGGAGCTGGCAAAAAACCCAGATGCCAATATCATCAAACTTCCCAATATTAGTGCCTCTATTCCACAATTAAAAGAGGCCATAAAAGAACTGCAATATAAGGGCTATGCCCTGCCAGATTATCCTGATGAACCTGCTTCGGCTGAGGAGCGAGATATTAAAATAAGATATGACAGAATCAAGGGGAGTGCGGTAAACCCTGTGTTGAGGGAAGGTAACTCAGACAGAAGAGCACCAAAACCTATAAAAAACTATGCGAAAAAGCATCCCCATTCGATGGGTGCATGGAGCTCCTCTTCCCAAACCCATGTCGCAACAATGGATCATGGCGATTTTAAGTCTAACGAGCAATCGATCACCATGCAACACGGCACCGATCTGAGGATCGAACTGGAGAAAGCCGACGGTGGAGTCGATATCTTAAAAGAAAAGGTATCCGTGCTCGAGCAGGAAATAGTAGATGCCACCGTGATGAGTAGGAAGGCCTTGTTGAAATTCCTTAAAACCCAGATCGAAGAAGCCAAGAAAGAAGGTGTTTTATTTTCGATCCACCTAAAGGCCACTATGATGAAGGTATCGGATCCCATCGTCTTCGGTCATGTGTTGGAAACCTTTTTTGCCAATGTGTTCGACAAATACAGTGATACCTTTGAAGAATTAGGTGTCAGTTCCAGAGAAGGCCTTGAAAACCTGTTGGAAGACATAAAAAAACTTCCAAAAGGCAAGCGTATGTGCATCGAAAACGATATCAAAAAAACGCTGCTGGATGGTCCGGATCTGGCCATGGTAAACTCAGATAAGGGTATTTCCAACCTGCACGTTCCCAGCGATGTGATCATCGATGCCTCTATGCCTGCAATGATAAGAAGCAGCGGGCAGATGTGGAATGCCAGTGGAAATCTCCAGGATACCAAAGCGGTGATCCCCGATAGCAGCTATGCGGGTATTTACCAGGCAACTATCGATTTTTGCAAAGAATATGGTGCCTTTGATCCTGCTACCATGGGTACTGTACCTAATGTGGGGCTAATGGCCCAGAAAGCTGAAGAATATGGGTCGCACGATAAAACTTTCGAGATCCCGGCCAGTGGAAAAGTAAAAGTGGTAGACGTTAAAGACGATACCGTTCTTATGGAACACCAGGTGGAAGCAGGGGATATATGGAGAATGTGTCAGGTAAAGGATGCCCCGATCAGGGATTGGGTGAAATTGGCCGTAAAGCGCGCAAGAATGTCTCAAACTCCAGCTGTATTTTGGCTGGATAATCAACGTGCCCACGATACGGAACTCATAAAAAAAGTTGATAAATATCTTTCTGAATCCGATACATCGGGACTGGATCTGAGAATCCTTGCCCCTGTTGAAGCCACTATATATACACTGGGGCGGATCAAAGAAGGTAAGGATGCCATATCTGTTTCCGGAAATGTGCTCAGGGATTATCTAACCGATCTTTTCCCTATACTGGAGGTAGGTACCAGCGCCAAAATGCTTTCTATTGTGCCGCTTATGAATGGAGGAGGGTTATTTGAAACCGGAGCCGGTGGTTCGGCACCTAAACATGTAGAACAGTTTTTGGAGGAAGGACACCTGCGCTGGGATTCCCTCGGAGAATTTTTGGCACTGGGGGTATCGCTCGAATTCTTTGGTGACAAATACGGAAATCAGAAGGCTGTTGTACTATCGGAAACACTGGATGAAGCAACCGAAGAGTTTCTGGATAATAATCGTTCTCCTTCCCGTAAAGTAGAGGAACTCGATACAAGGGGTAGTCATTTTTATCTCGGCTATTATTGGGCCAAGGCCCTGGCCAATCAAAACAAGGATGCCGAATTAAAGGAGATATTCTCCGGTATAGCCCAGTCGTTTAAGGAACGGAAAGAGGATATCCTCAAAGAATTGTTGCACGCTCAGGGAAGCCCGCAAAGCATTGGTGGCTATTATAAACCAGATCCTGGTCTGGTTTCAGAAGCCATGAGACCCAGCAGAACGCTTAACGGCATCCTGGAAAATCTGTGAATGTGACGAACTAAATGGAATTTACTTGTTAATTCCATGTTATTTATCAAAATCAGGCAACCTTATCTTTGTCTGAATATCTATATTTAAATAAACTTCGCTAAATGAGCAGACCAGCCAGGCATTTATTGGTGCCAATACTCATTTTTTTCCTTTTCCAGGTACAGGCACAACAACGATACACCCTAAGCGGAACGATAACCGACAGTTCCAGTAATGAAAATCTTATTGGAGTAAGCCTTCTGATCCCCGAACTGCGAACAGGCGTAACCACCAATGAATATGGATTTTATTCTATCACACTTGCTGAGGGGGAGTATGAAATTCTGGTTACTTCATTAGGATTCCAGGATATCATTCGAACGATCAGTCTGAATCAGAATCAGAAAATCAATTTTCAGATGGCCGAGGAAGCTGAACAACTGGAGGAAGTGGTGGTGACCGATAAGACGAAAAAGATAGATATCCGAAAGCCACAAATGAGTGTTAATACCCTATCGGTCCAGACAATAAAGGATATTCCGGTGGTACTTGGCGAAGCCGATGTAATAAAATCTCTTGTATTACTTCCCGGTGTAACCAGTGCTGGTGAGGCCTCTTCTGGTTTCAATGTCCGCGGGGGCGCGGCAGACCAGAATTTAATTTTGCTCGACGAAGCCATAATCTTTAATTCATCGCATCTTTTTGGGTTTTTCTCCGTGTTTAATCCCGATGCCATTAAAGATGTAAAACTCTATAAAGGTGGTATACCAGCACGGTATGGCGGCAGGGTTTCATCGGTACTCGAAATCTATCAAAAAGAAGGAAACAGTAAAGAATTTAAAATGAGCGGCGGTATTGGTGCTGTGGCGAGCCGTCTCCTCGCAGAAGGGCCCATTGTTAAAGACAAAGCTTCATTTCTTATCGGCGGACGTGCCTCCTATGCGCAGTTGTTTCTGCCTTTAATTGACATCGATAACGCGGCTAGCTTCTACGACCTCAATACTAAATTGAACTACAAGATCAACGATAACAACAATATTTATCTCTCAGGCTACTTTGGGAGGGATAAATTCAATGTCAACGAACAATTTGTCAATATTTACGGAAACGCCTTTGTCAATTTCCGCTGGAATCACTTGTTCTCCAATAAGCTGTTCTCTAATCTATCTTTGATCTATTCGGATTATTACTATGGACTGGAATTGGATTTTGTAGGGTTCAGATGGAATTCAGGCATTCAGAATTTTAATGTAAAGTACGATCTAAAACATTATCTGGGCGATAATTTACAGATGAATTACGGCATTAATAATATTTACTACATATTTAATCCGGGGAAGATCGAACCCAATAATCCCGATTCTGGAATTCTTGAAGACCAGCTCACAAAAAAGTATGCCAATGAGGCAGCGGCCTACGTAGATGTTGAGCATAAGATTACCGACAACCTTAGTCTGGGATATGGCCTTAGAGTGAGTCATTTTGCCCGATTGGGACAAGACGAACTTTATGTGTACGAAAACGATCAACCTGTTGTATTCGATCCATTCCAACTGGTCTACCAGGAGGCTACACCTATCGACACCATAAACCCTGGTCGGGGCTCTACACTAAAAGACTTTTTCAACTTCGAACCACGGGTTTCGGTGGCCTATGCCTTTAATGATGACAATTCGGTTAAAGCCAGTTATAACAGGATGGCACAATACCTGCACCTGCTCTCGAATACCAGCTCCCCTACACCATTAGACGTTTGGACACCAAGTGGTCCCTGGGTAGATCCCCAGCTACTCAACCAATACGCACTGGGATATTTTCGCAACATCAAAGAAGGTGCCTATAGCCTCGAAACAGAGGTCTTTTATAAAGACATAGAAAACCGTATCGACTATATAGATGGGGCCAATCTCATCGCCAATAATGCCATTGAACAGGTTATCCTTAATGGTGAAGCACAAGCCTATGGTTTTGAGCTATTGTTCCGCAAGAATGAAGGCCGATTAAGAGGCTGGCTCGCATATACCCTCTCCCGATCAGAACAGCGTACCCCCGGAAGACCTCCTGTAGTAGACAACGGGCGCAGTAACCTGGAAACCGGAATCAACTTTGGAGAATGGTACAGTACCCCTTATGATAAGACACACGATATTGCCCTTTATGGCAGCTACGAAATCAACAAGAAATGGCGGTTTAATACCAATTTTATCTATCAAACAGGGCAGCCTACCAACTATCCTGTAGGACAGTTCGAATTCGAGGGTTTAGTAGTGCCTTTCTATGGATTGAGGAACAAGGAACGACTGCCGGATTACCACCGCTTGGACATAGCAGCAACACTTACACCCAGGAAAAAGAATCCTGAAACCAGTTGGAAATCAGAATGGGTGTTTAGTGTATACAATATATATAACCGGATGAATGCAGCCTCAATTAACTTTAGGCAGAACGAAGACACAGGAGCAAACGAGGCGATTAAAACCTCGATTTTCGGAATTGTTCCTTCCGTTACCTATAATTTCAGTTTTTAGATGCGCTTAACTGGCCTGACATACATAATTCTTACGATGCTGATTTTCACTTCTTGTGAAGAGGTTATCGAGGTCGAAACACCCTCAGAATCTCCCAGGCTAATTGTGGAAGGGCTGATCCGCGTAGACCAGTCTGAACCTTTTCTGCCGGTAAGGATAAAAGTCTCGTTAACCGATAACTTTTTTGGAGAAATCCCTGTGACAAACCTCGATAACATTCTGATAAGCTACCAGGAAATCGAAGATGGGGTAATCTCATTTTCAGGCAGCTCCACTTTGGCCGAAATTGCACCGGGTACCGGTATCTATGAACCGGATCCCGACTTTTTTGACGATCAAAGAATCCCAACCGTTGTGACTTTTGCAGAGGAAACGGTATTTAACCTCTTGATCAGCCATCAGGGTAGACGTTATTTTGCGGAAACCCGCTATGTCTCTTCAGTACCTATAATTAGCGCTCAACAAGGTAATGCTACTTTTTTTGGGGAAGATGATACCGAGATCATTGTACTATTTGCCGATCAGCCCAATAAGGATAATAATTACATTTTTGATTTTGCCTTTAATGAATATCTGGTGACAAGTGATGAATTCTATAAGGATCAGCTGTTTCAATTCTCGTATTTCTACGATCGGCAATTTGAACCCGATACTGAAATTGAGATTACCCTAATGGGGGCCGATCGTAATTTTTATAATTATATGGACCAGGTTATCGAACAAAGCGAAGCATCCCAGGGTGTATTTCAAACACCAGTGGCCACTGTAAGGGGTAATATTTTTGACATTACGGACCTTGATAACAACCAGGTGGTTGACAACACTGGTAGGCCCGAATTATTCCCTCTTGGATATTTTGCCGTAGTACAGGAATACAGGCAAAAAGTGACAATACGAGAGTGAAAAATGATAGTTATGAAAACAAAGAATATGAAAAAAATTCCATGGTACTCCTTAGCTATTCTCATCTTTATTTTAGGATGTGAGGACGTCATTGAGGTAGAGCTTCCGGAAGATGATCCCAGGCTTGTCGTCAATGCCCTGATGAGAGTGGATATCGATGAAGAGTTTATACCTGTAGTGGTAAGTTTAACACTTACCAGTGGATTTTTTGATCAAATCCCTATAACCAGCGCCGATGATAATATTTCAATCATCCAGGAGGCCTTTGATGAGGATGGCAACGTTATCGGTTCCGGGGTCTCGAGCCTTTCCGAACAACCACCAGGATCAGGAGTGTATTTGCCCGATCCCACTTTCGACGGGGATCAGCGTATCAGCGTGGCCCAGACGGCCTTCGATATTGAGTATACAATGATTATACGCCATCAGGGAAAACGTTATGCAGCCCAGACCCGCTACGTACCAACAGTCCCCATCGACAATCTTGAGATCGGCGATGGAACGCTTTTTGGAGATGAGGAAACCGAGCTCATTGTAACTTTTACCGATAACCCGGATCGGGATGACTTTTATGTATTTGACTTTGGTTTTAGTGAGTTTCTGACTACCGAAGACCAGTTCTTCCAGGGGCAGCAGTTTAGCTTTTCATATTTCTATGATCAGATATTCGAGCCCGGCACGGTATTGGAGGTTAGCATCCTTGGGGCAGATCAAACCTTTTACAATTATATGGACCTGCTGGTCCAACAAACCGATGGCCAACAAGGTCCATTTCAAACACCGGTAGCTACGGCTCGGGGAAATGTCTTTGACATCACTAATCTCGATAATATTAATGTGCTCGACAATGTAGAAAATCCAGATGAATATGCGCTGGGTTATTTTGCCATCGTGCAGGAGTACCGCGCATCAATCACTGTCGAATAAACTCGAATGATTTAAGCTTGTTCATTTATTGTGAAAAAAGTGATGTACAGCCTGTTCAACTAATGCAGCCGCATTTTCCATATTGTAGAGTAGTGGTTTTGAACTATCACGAACCTCGATCACCGCGCTTAACCCCTGCTGCAATAGATTATCCATGGCGGTGTCCAGGATTCCACAAACGGCTATTACCGGAATTTTGTAGGTCCTTCCCAGTTCAATTACCCCATGAATTAGTTTTCCACTCAGGGTCTGATCATCGATTTTCCCTTCCCCGGTTATTATATAGTCGACAGCATTCTCTGTCAAAATCTCATTTACCCCGGCAACACTTAATACAAATTCGGTTCCACCAACAAATTGAGCCCCGAGAAAACTCATCAGACCATAGGCAGTACCACCGGCTGCTCCGGCACCCGGAACCAAAGCATTACTTACACCATATTCCTTTTTCATTAGGGTATCCAGATCCCTCAGCCCCTGATCGAGTTTGAAAATATCCTCCTTCGAGCCCCCTTTCTGGGCAGCGTAAACATGGGCCGCACCCTTTGGTCCATAGAGCGGATTATTAACATCATTAATCGCAAATATTTTGGTTTTGGTATAGAATGAATCGTCCTTTGGTTTTTGAATTCCAACGATACGGGATAGGTTTTTACCTATGGGCTCTAAAGGACGATGCTCAGCATCGAGAAAATGATAGCCCAATGCCGCTGCTATTCCGAGTCCGGCATCATTGGTGGCACTGCCTCCCAAACCGACAAAGAGTTGTCTCGCACCTTTATCCAGGGCGTGTCGGATCTGCATCCCCGTCCCAAAAGTAGAGGTCAGCATTGGGTTCCGATCCGACTCCCTTAACAAGACCAGGCCCGCGGTCCGGGCCATTTCAATATAAGCCGATTGGCTTTCCTGGTCGTAGAGATAATAAGCCTGAATATTTTTTCCAAGGGGATCACTGGCCTCACACACTACTTTTTCATACTGGCCATAATGGTCGATGGATTCTAAAAACCCATCGCCCCCATCTGATAATACAGCGCTGTGTAAAACGGCTTCAGGGTCGGCTTTTCGGATACCTTTTCCTAATGCGCCTATTACCTGCTGAGCGTTCAGGGAGCCTTTAAACTTATCGGGAATCAATACATAATCCATCAGCTATCTACTTTTTAGTCCGGCAAATCCCA
>CAMYIE010000015.1:0-70651 GCA_947258405.1 uncultured Eudoraea sp.
CACTGATAATATGGATTTTAAAGTGATTTTTAAATACTATACTCTATGAAATTACCCGCGTTTAAATCTTTGATCTGTCTGGTTTTTGCCTCGTTTTTATGGTTCAGTTGTGGTAGTACAGTACTCGTCTCCACTCCTGTTGAAAATATCGATTCGGTACCGCTGAAAATCAGTGAGCTCACCGAGGCAGAAAAGAAAAACTGGGGCCATCTCGACCTGGTTTCAGACACTATCCCCGGTATGAGCGTAGACAAGGCTTATAATGAGATAATCGGTAATCGAAAAGGAAAGAAAATAATCGTTGCCGTTGTAGATTCCGGAATAGATCTTGAACATGAAGACCTTGATGGGGTATTATGGACAAATAAGGGCGAAAAGCCTGGTAACAATAAGGATGATGACGGAAATGGTTTTGTTGATGATATCCATGGATATAATTTCCTGGGTGAATCATACAACGAGCAGTTAGAGCTTTCCAGGATACTCAAATTAAAGCTTGGAGACGCCGGCTTACAAGCCAGGGCTAAGGCAGAGCAGGAGTCTAAATCAGGCGAAGCCCAACAAAACAAACAGCGATATGAGCAAATACTTCAGGCCGTAAAAAATGCCGACGCTGCGGTTAAGAATTACCTGGGTAAGGATAGCTATGAAAAGAGTGATGTGATGGGTATTAAGTCGGAAGACCAGGAATTGCAGCAGCAATTAGCAGTCCTGAAACAGATGTATAGCTTCGAGGAGAGTATTCCCGATGTGATAGAAACCCTTAATGGAGGAGTCAAATATTTTACCGAACAGCTGAACTATCACTACAATATCAGCTTCGACGGGCGTGAGCCAGTGGGTGATAACCCCTACGATATAATGGATCTTGGATATGGTAATGGAAATCCCGATGCCAGGTTCGAAGATGAAAGTCATGGTACTCATGTAGCAGGTATTATCGCTGCGGAAAGAAACAATGGCCTGGGAGCCAATGGGGTGGCCAATAATGTGGAGATCATGAGTGTTCGGGCAGTACCCAATGGTGATGAATACGATAAAGACATAGCCCTGGCGCTGCGCTATGCGGCAGACAATGGCGCAAAGATCATCAATTGCAGTTTTGGAAAGTCGTATTCACCTAATGCCGAGTGGGTTTACGATGCTATAAAATATGCGGCATCGAAAGATGTGCTGATAGTGCATGCCGCTGGAAACGATGGATCTGACCTGGATGATCCCAACAACCCAAATTATCCTAACGATCAGGTAAACAATGGTCCTGAAATGGCCGATAACGTAATTACCGTGGGGTCTCTGGAACAGAAATACGGTTCTGAGATGGTCTCTACATTTTCAAACTATGGAAAGATCAATGTAGATGTTTTTGCCCCCGGAGGAAAGATATATTCCACCATCAACAACAATGAATACGATTTTCAGGGAGGGACCTCTATGGCGGCACCAGCGGTAGCGGGGGTTGCTGCGCTGATAAGGTCTTATTACCCTAAATTAAGTGCGCCACAGGTAAAAAAGATCATTATGGAATCTGGTTTGAGCACCAAATCTTCGGTAGTCCTGGATGGCAATGTTGAGAAGGCCAAAAATTTTGACCAGATCTCCACTTCCGGCAAAATGGCCAATGCTTTTAATGCTCTTATAATGGCCGATCAGGTGTCTAAAGGCAAACTAAATCTGTAGGCAAATGCAAAAAAACTTCAAATCTTTATACTATGTAATTTTGGCAGTATTGGCACCTGTTATGCTTTTTGCCCAATCGGGCTATTGGCAGCAAAAGGTCGACTATACCATGGACATAGATATGGATGTAGAGACATTTCGCTACCAGGGTACACAGAAATTGACCTATACCAATAACTCACCAGACACATTAAGCCAGGTTTTCTATCATATGTATTTCAATGCATTTAAACCGGGCAGTGAAATGGACCTTCGTTTGCAAAGTGTTTCCGATCCCGACGATCGGATGTTCACCACAGGCCAGAGCCGCATATCTGCTTTAAAAGAGAATGAGATCGGTTTCCTGCATGCAAATTCGCTAAAACAGGACGGTAAAGAACTGGATTACAAATTGGAGGGTACGGTATTGGAAGTTGGCCTTAATCATCCTGTTGCCCCGGGCCAGAGCACCTCTTTGTTGATGGAGTTCGAAGGTCAGGTACCTGTGCAGATCCGCAGGTCGGGAAGAAACAATGATGAAGGGATTGCGCTTTCAATGAGTCAATGGTACCCGAAACTAGCAGCCTATGACTTTGAGGGTTGGCATGCAGATCCATATATCGCGAGGGAATTCCATGGTGAATGGGGAAATTTCGATGTTAAGATCACCATCGATAAAGACTATGTGATAGGCGGAACCGGTTATTTGCAAAATCCTGATGAGATTGGTCATGGTTATGAGTCTCCCGGAACATCCGTTAAAAAACGTAAAGGAAAAACCCACACCTGGCATTTTGTTGCGCCAATGGTACATGACTTTATGTGGGGTGCCGATCCCGATTATATCCACGACAGCCTCGAAATGGATGGCGGGCCCACCCTGCACTTTTTCTATAAGAACAAACCCGAGCTCCTGGAGAACTGGAAAAAGCTACAGCCTAAAACCGCAGAGGCTATGGAGTTCTTTAATAAGAATATAGGGCCTTATCCTTATGAGCAGTACTCTGTTGTACAGGGAGGAGACGGTGGTATGGAATATCCCATGAGTACGCTGATCACAGGTGAAAGGAGTTTTCCAAGCCTTGTGGGGGTTACCGTACATGAGTTAGCTCATTCCTGGTTTCAGCACCTGCTTGCTACCAACGAAGCCAAGCATGCCTGGATGGATGAAGGATTTACTTCATTTATTTCTAGTCTTTGCATGAACAAGGTCATGGATCAGCAAAAAGAAAATCCTTTTGAAAATTCTTATAAGGGCTATTTTGCCCTGGTGCAATCGGGCAAGGAACAGCCACAAACCACTCATGCGGATCGGTATGATCTCAATTTCGCCTATGGAATTTCAGCTTATAGCAAAGGCTCCATATTCTTGTCCCAACTCGGCTACATAATCGGGCAGGATAAATTGATGGAGTCGGTGCGTGAATACTACAACACCTATAAATTTAAGCACCCTGTTCCCAATGATATCAAAAGGGTTGCGGAGAAAAAGTCGGGTTTGGTGCTCGACTGGTATCTTGTAGATTGGACCCAGACCACCAATACTATCGATTATGCCGTTGGGGCGGTAAAAAGCGAAGAAAACAAAACCACGGTGGTTATGGAGCGCAAAGGTTTAATGCCGATGCCATTGGATATTCTGGTTTTATATGAGGACGGAAGCCAGGAAACCTTCTACGCGGCCTTAAGGATGATGAGAGGTGAAAAAGAGAATCCCTATCCCAATATCCAGAGAACCATATTGCCAGACTGGCCATGGGCCTTCCCTACCTATGAGTTTTCAATTGAGAGGCCATTTGAGGAGATAAAAGCCATTGTTATAGACCCATCGCAGCTTATGGCTGATGTAGACCGGGAGAACAATATCTGGTCATCAGATGAATAGTAAATAGTTTTGAAGGTTTATCGGTACCAGGGCGTATTGCGATACATACCATTCTTAGCTGCCCTTTCCCTGTTGGTCATTAAATAGTGAGTCTTATCCAGGGTTCTGCTTCTGTATCCAAGTAAATGAAAAAGAGGTTTGCTTAAAAACCGGGCAATCCTCAGGTTTACCATCAATTGATCTTTTGTTGGCGATGCCCAATAAACACCAGGAAGCCAGGTTAAAAACCTGTCCATACGAAGTTTCCTCATGCCGGCAGACAGTTTCAGTATCCACTTAGGTATCCTGCGTATAAGGAAAAATCCTTCTTCCCCTTGTTCCTGATACAGGGGCATAAATACAATGGTGTTTTTATCGGTTTCGAGTTGTTTGCCATTGTGTGAAGCCAGTTTGGTTCCCTCTTGTATAGGGTCGAAGCTCTTAAAACCTGGCAGCATATTAAATTTGTCTTCTTTGGTGATAATATGCCTGTGGGTCACCTCATAAAAAGTGGTATCTCCCTTGGCGGCAGAGTGCAGTTGCTCGAGATACTGCTCTTTCTCAGGCTGAGAATTATTTGGCAGTACGCCCGTAAACCTTAAAGCCAGCCATGTAAAAGCTACGCTGTTTTCGGCAGCTTCAGGGGTGGAATGTTGTCCCGATTCGAAACCGATCGCCACATAACCTTTTTCGTTGATGTAGCTCAAAAGCGGGCCTTCAAGATACTCTTCCAATCCAAGGATAACCGGCAAGGGAAACAATCGTGCAAATTTCCGGTTAATCATGGCGTCGTTGATAGTGATAAATGGAAGCGTTGGGCTCGAAGTGGTATGATAATCTATAAAATAAAACGGAGCAGGTTTTTCATCTATGATCCCAGAAATGAGACGGTGAAGTTCTAAGAGTTCGGCTTCTTCAACCGTTCTTTCTCCGTTTTCTTTTTTATTTATCGCTTCTATACCCCGCCGAGTCCAGATACGGTTGAGGTCGTTTTCTAAAAATCTGCGTTGTTGTGCAAGGGCTGGAATATTGCCCCGTATGCCAATAATATTGCCCTTTAGTTGCTCCTGGATTGGCCCAAGTTCAGCAAAAACCTTTTCCAGGGCCTGGACACCCGATGGTTCATTCCCATGTATACCGCCAAAAAATATGAGCGTCGGGCCTTCCGTCTGTCCTTTGATGTGCCCGATTATCCGTATAGTATCCAACTCTTCTATGGTCTCAGGAGGGTTTTGCGTCATTAAATATCATTTGAAGTAATAATCCCAATCAATTGCTTCCCATGAACAACAGGCAAACAATTAAAACTGTTCTTCTCCATCAGGGCTTTTGCTTCGGAAAGCTTCATATCGGCCTCTACCGTAACCAGATCTGTGGTCATCATCGAACCTATACTTTCCTTTAACTGTGCCGGTTTTTCAAGGTAATTCTGCACATCGGTCCAGGTAAGCAACCCCGCCAGTTCGAGGTTATAGTCCAGAATCGGAGCATGGTGAATATTCTTCCAAAGCATCATTTTCAATACCAGTTCGGCACTGTCGTTTTCCATTGCAGTAATGGTCTTGGTATTCATACGATCCCGTACGGCAAGTTCTTCTTTCGGTACTTTAAATTCATCTCCCCTCGGCAACCGCCAGGCATCAACGGTATATTTCCGTTTACTCCTTTCGTACATAGTGGCCACCAGTTTTCTCAGAGCTACCGGAGCCTTGAATTCTGTCCTGAGTTTGCGGTACGCCTCAATCATCCATCTTGAGCCGTTTGCAGTATGAATCCGTTTTTCAATTATAGACAGGTAATATTCCGCATCTCTTGGTGCTACTCCAAGGCTATAAAGCCCCCTGTAAGCCATAGGCAGTAAGTGGTCGAGCAGGAGCTGATGACTGCTCAGCAGCTGTCCGTCCCAATGAAATTGTGCGGCCATACCATAACGTGCGGCATTAAAGAAATTGCTCTTGGCGTCTTTAAAATTCATCTTGGTATGGATCTCATCGAAAGCCTTTGGCCTGCCGGTCATTACCCCAACCCATAGCATCATATTAGCTATTTCATCTGCAGTAGTAGGGCCGGAGGGTATATAACGGTTTTCGATCCGCAGATGTGGTTGGCCTTCCGTAATACCATAACAAATTCGGTTCCATTTATAAATGGTTCCATTATGCAATGCAAGCGCTCTCAGTTTAGGGATCTTACCTTCCTTTAACTGGGTCATGCTGTCTTTTTCAAAATCGGTGGTGAGAAGGCTTCGGAATCTGATTACCGCATCCTTATAAAAATCGGATACACTACCCTTTACCCAGTCACTCCCAAAACTTACCCTTGATTCCTTCTCATTGAGGATAAAGGTACTCGCCCTGGTATCTACACTTTGGGTAAAAAGTGCTATCCTTGTTTCTTCCCACAACTCCTGCCCAAGTAAAAGAGGAGAATTAGTGCAAACCGAAAGTATGGGTCCGGCAATGGCCTGAGCCCAATTATAAGTGTTGGAAAAGTCGTCGGGGTCGATCTGCAAATGTGATTGAAAACTGGTGTTACACCCTTCATAAAGTATATTGTTATGATGAAGATTAACCTCATCCACCCCTTTGATATGAAGTTCGATGTCGTCTTTTCGTATGTCTTTTATGGCTTCGTTCAGTACCTCATAACGACGAATCGGAGTCATATAATCCATGCCCATATATTTCTCGCTTACGGTCGGTAAGATCCCGGTAAGAATAATATTTGTACCGAACTTTTCTGCAGCTGCCTGGGCCTTTTCAAGTAGCTTGTTGAGTTGCTGGTGCATTTCCGAAAAGCATCTGTCTGTTAGTTCGGCAGGATCCAGATTGATTTCCAGATTGTAGAGGGTTAGTTCTGATGTAAAATGCTCATCGTTGATTTCCCTTAATACTTCAGATGCCTTATTTGAAGGGTCCCAGGTTTCGTTTGCCAGACAAAACTCCTGTTCCGCACCTATTCTCACCGGAGTTTTGATGAACATATCGTTTTTTAACATATGTTCCAGGGCATCAATATCTTTGAGTAAATGGGAGATATATTCCGTTTTATTTCCGTCTCCCGTTAGTTTTTTTACATTGAACTCCCCCATGAGTAGTGGTATTGTAATGATTGCTGTGGAAATATAAATGAATGCAAGATAAAATCCTATTTTAGGGATAAATATGATAAAAGTCATAGTGGCCAAAGCCCCCGGGATTGCTTAAATTTGACACCGATGTCGTTCAGCTTCAGCAAACAAGAAAAGCTAAAATCGAGAAAGACGATTGAGCTGCTTTTTCAAAAGGGTAATAGCATTACCCAATACCCTCTTAAATTATATTATCTGCCCGTTGATAAAGACCAGGAGGTTAGGGTTAAAGCAGCAGTTAGTGTGCCCAAGCGGAATTTCAAACGGGCGGCAGATCGTAACCGCATCAAGCGGTTGCTCAGAGAGGCTTACCGGCTGAACAAACATCTTATTTTTAACAACATAGAGGGAAACTTTGCGTTCCTTATTTTATACCTTGGTAAGGATTTACCCCCGTATGATGAAGTTGAAAAATCAATGCAAGGGGTTTTTAAGAAACTTGTAAATAAATTTTAACCAGAGAAAATGCTCCGTAAGAAAATTATCATTCCTGTTGTTGCTGTTTTGATCTTGTTGGCGGGGAGTAGTTTTAAGAACGACTTTTTTGAAATTGCTAAACAGATTGAAATTTTCACCACCCTGTTCAAGGAACTTAATATGAATTATGTGGATGAAACCAATCCGGCAGAATTGATGGATACCGCTATCAAGAATATGTTAGATGATCTCGATCCATATACCAAATTTCTGAATGAACAGGATGTTGAAGCGTATAAGATTAACAATGCGGGTAAATATTCGGGTATTGGTGCGCTGGTACGCTCGTATAAAAACAAACTTCTGATCATTGAACCATACCAGAAATATCCGGCGGACAAAGCGGGTTTAAGGGCTGGAGATGAAATCACACAAATCGGAGATGTTCTTATTGCCGACTTCAAGGACGATGCCACCGAGCTCCTTAAAGGTGCTCGAAATACCAGTGTGGAGGTAACCTTTGTACGACAGGGTAAGACCATGACCACTACGATTCTGCGGGAAGCGATCGAGGTAGATGCAGTTCCCTTTTACAAAATGGCAGATGAAAAAACCGGATATATCGTCCTGAGCAAATTCAATGCAAAAGCATCTCAACAAACACGAAAAGCATTAAAGGATCTCAAGGGACAGGGGGCGGAACAAATTATCCTGGATCTAAGAGGAAATCCCGGTGGTTTGCTATCGGAAGCGATTAATGTGACCAATCTCTTTGTCCCAAAAGGTGAACTGATTGTGACCACCAAATCGAAGGTAAAAAAGTTCAATAGCGAATACAAGACCAAAAACCAGGCTGAGGATTCCGAAATACCTTTGGCAGTGCTGATCAACGGCAGTAGTGCCTCGGCCAGTGAAATTGTATCCGGTAGTCTTCAGGATCTGGACAGAGCGGTTATTATCGGAGCCAGGAGTTTTGGCAAAGGCCTTGTTCAAAGACCATTAAGGTTAACTTATGGAACACAGTTAAAAGTAACGATTTCACGTTATTACACTACCTCGGGGCGATGTATCCAGTCGCTTGACTATAGAAATAGGGATGCACTAGGAAACGCGGTCAGAAATTCTGAGTTCAAAGAATTCACAACCAGGAATGGGAGAAAAGTCCAGGACGGGGGTGGTGTTTTGCCCGATCTGGAGATAGAAACCCTTAAATCGAATTCTCTGGTTAAGGCGCTCCAAAGCAACAACACTATTTTTGATTACGCTACCAGGTATTATTATGAACATCCCAATACCGATCTTTCAACATTCAACTTCACCGATCAGGATTTTGAGCAGTTTAAGGCCTACGTATCTAAGAGTAATTTCGAATTTGTTACGAATACAGAAAGAGCGCTAAAAGAGGCTATGGTGGGAAAAGACAAATATCTCTTTGGTGATGATGTAAAAGAGCAATACCAGAACCTGTTAAGTGAAATAGACAGGAGCAAGGCGGATGCGCTTAACACCTATAAGAGTTCTATCCGGAAGGGATTGGAAGATGAGATCGTTAAGCGATATTTCTATCGCGAGGGCCTATACGAATATTATCTGGATCAGGACGAGGCAATCCTCAGCGCCAGGGAATTACTATCTGACCCCGCCCACTACAAGGCAATTTTGAATTAGAGTTTGCCGCGGGTCTTAACGCCTTATTGAAACCATTTTATTCATACACTTCTATTTATAAAGCAAATAGGTGTGTATTATGGGTGATTATCATATATTTAGCGCTTCAAAAAATCACCTCATATGCAAAGCAAATACGGGAAATGGTATCACCCTTACAGGCCTGATGCTCAGTACAAAGAACGTGTGGCATATTTCAGTATGGAATTTGCTGTACACCAGGCGCTTAAAATCTATTCAGGAGGCCTGGGGTTTCTGGCGGGCTCCCATATGCTTTCGGCCTACGAGCAAAAGCAAAACATGATCGGCATTGGAATGCTATGGAAATATGGCTACTACGATCAGGGACGCAATCGGGACCAGACGCTTCAGACCAACTTCATAGAGAAAGCATATAATTTTTTAGAGGATAGTGGCCTGGAAGTCGAGGTTAAAATTTATGACAATCCGGCGGTAAAGGTTCGTGCCTATGTTCTAAAACCGGAGATTTTCGGGAGTGTGCCTTTATACCTGCTTACTACAGATGTAGAAGGGAACGATCATCTGTCCAGAACTATTACAAACCATCTATACGACAATAATCAGCTTACCAGAATATCGCAGAACATTGTTTTGGGAATTGGTGGTGCCAAAATAGTGGAAGCGCTTGGCGGCGCAGATATTTATCACCTGAATGAAGGACATGCCCTGCCCGCTTTTTATTATCTGCGCGACCAGGGGGTGACCAAAACTCAGATGGTGTTTACCACTCATACTCCGGAAATGGCAGGAAATGCTGAACGCGATGGAAGACACCTGAACGATTGCGGGTTTTTCGGCCGAACACTGAGTCCGAAAGAGCTTGAAAAGGAAACTGTAAATGGGGGCATGATAAGTTATACGGTTTCGGCTTTGCGAATGGCGAAAAGGGCGAATGCCGTCTCCAAGCTCCACTCGACAGTGGCGCGTAAAATGTGGAAAAATTACAGTGGAGTCAGCGAGATCATCCCCATCACCAATGCACAGAACCAGAAATTCTGGCAAGACGCTGAATTGAGGAAGGCCTGGGAAAAAAGAAACTCCAAATCCTTTACAAAAAGAAAAAAGGCCTTAAAGGCCGAGCTGTTCCAGGAAGTGCTCGATCAAACAGGAAAGCTTTTTGATCCCGATGTGCTTACTATTGTGTGGGCAAGGCGTTTTGCAGAATATAAAAGGGCGGATTTGCTTTTGAGGGATCTGAATCGACTGGAAGCCATTATGTCTAAAACCGGAAAACCAGTACAGGTAATTTGGGCAGGAAAGCCTTATCCTACCGATTTTTATGCCATAGATCAATTCAATCATCTGGTGCATCACACAAAATACCGCTCAAATATGGCGGTGTTGATAGGATATGAAATGGCTCTCTCCAAAAAGTTAAAACTGGGATCGGATATATGGTTGAATACTCCTCGTATCACCCGGGAAGCTTCCGGTACCAGTGGTATGACAGCTGCTATGAACGGCTCTGTAAACCTGTCTGTGAACGATGGATGGATACCTGAGTTCCAGGTACACGGTGAAAACTGTTTTGTCTTGCCCGAGGTAGATCACCTTCTGCCTGCCTGGGAGCAGGACCAGCAAGACAGTCAGAATTTGTATAGCTCACTTGAAAATGAAGTGCTCCCTGTTTATTATGATAAGCCCGAACAGTGGCAAGAAATTGTGTTTAAAGCGATAGATGATGTAATCCCACAATTCACCACACGTAGAATGGCACACCAATACTATACGGAGTTGTATTAACGCTGCCCGACTATTAAAAGGTCTGGTAATCGGAGTCTATCTGTCGGAGTATTGTTAATTTTCCGGAATGGAAAAGCTTTCACAGACATCACTAGAGTCCCTGATGGGGGCACAAATTCAAAAAGTGGTTTCGGTTTCCGGAGGTGATATTGCACAGTCTTACCTCATTTATACCTCCTCCGATCGCCTCTTCTGCAAATACCTCAGAAATCCACAGGCTTTTCATATGTTCCAGTGTGAACGAGAAGGCCTGAAAGCCATTCGGGATACCGGTACGATCAAGGCTCCTGAGGTCTATTATTGTGAAAAAGCAGGGGCCGGTGCTGTCCTGCTTATGGAATATATAGAGTTCAGGAGGCCTTCAAGTTCAGATATGTACTCTTTTGGGACACAATTGGCTTTAATGCATAAGGAAGCGGCTTCTGAATTTGGATGGGTATCAGACAATTATATCGGTAGTTTAAAACAACCCAATAACAGACATCATAATTGGATCAATTTTTACGTGGAACAGCGTTTGGAACCACAACTTGAAATGGCCAGGGCCAAAGGGCTGCTTTCCGAAAAGGAGCTGCCATCAAATGGGGTTATGAAGAGTACCTTGAAGGAGATTACATCAGATATCGAACCTAGCCTTTTACATGGCGATCTATGGTCGGGAAATTATCTGATCAGCACAGATGGGGTGCCCTGCCTGATCGATCCGGCAGTGTACTATGGTCATAGTGAAGTCGATATCGCGATGTCGCGGCTCTTTGGTGGTTTTCAGGACAGTTTTTACAAGGCCTATGAAAATGTATTGCCCTCTCAGGGTCCGGTTGATGACAGAATAAAGGTATATCAATTATATTACCTGTTAGTTCATTTGAACCTTTTTGGCAGTTCGTATTACTCGGGGGTAAAAGCAATATTAAAGTCGTACTTTTATTAATGGCCGCTCCGCTGAGCCAGCAATTAACAGGCCGCACATTATGCAGCTCATCAAAATACCGGAACAGCAATAATTTCTCAGGTCTAACAGGGAAGAAAACTGTTGAACTTTGATCAGGATATAAGGTGAAGATCATTGAACAAGCGAAAAAGAACACCTCCAGAGCAGCGATTATAAGTGGGGGGGTGTCTTATTCCTATAAATCACTTCTGGAAGCATCTGCATCTATCGCCACTCAACTGCTTAAATCTAAGAAGGATCTGCACGAAAAGCGTATTGGTTTTCTCATAGCGCCTTCTTTTAACTATACCGTTGTTCAATGGGGCATCTGGCGCGCTGGTGGAATTGCAGTGCCGCTCTGTGCATCACACCCCTTAGCCTCCATGAAATACGTGCTGGAAGACTCACAAGCTGAAATGATTCTGGTTGATGAAGAATACTTTGGTTTTCTAAAACCACTTGCTGAGGAATGTGGTATTCCTTTATCTGCTATCGGACCTGTGATGAGATCCGATGGGGTAGCATTGCCTGTAATCAACACAGACAGGAGGGCCATGATACTTTATACCAGCGGAACTACAAGCAAGCCTAAGGGAGTTGTGAGTTGCCATCACCATGTAGATGCTCAAATCCAAACCCTTATAAGCGCCTGGGAATGGGATAAAAACGACAGAATTATAAATGTGCTTCCCCTGCATCATGTCCATGGTATTATAAATGTTATGCTATGTGCGCTGTGGGTAGGGGCCTGCTGTGAGTTTCTTCCCAAATTCGAACCCGAAAAGGTATGGGCCCGACTTGTTTCTGGTGAGATAAGTCTATTCATGGGGGTGCCCACAATGTACTATCAGCTGATCAAATTTTGGGAAGCGGTTTCAAGAGAGGAACAAAAGATGTTAAGTGCAGGTGTTTCCAGCCTAAGGCTGATGGTGTCTGGCTCTGCAGCCTTGCCTGAGAGTGTCCTTAATAAATGGGAAAGTATATCCGGACAGATATTGTTGGAACGTTATGGGATGACGGAAATTGGAATGGGCCTCACCAACTCATACAGAGGAGAGCGCAGGGCGGGCCATGTAGGTAATCCTTTTAAGGGTGTTGAAATAAGGCTCGTAGATCAGCAATTATGCGATGTGCCGATAGGCGAACCCGGGGAAATCATTGTTAAAGGTCCCAGTGTTTTTAAAGAATATTGGAATAATCCACAAGCGACCAAAAAGGCATTTACCTCCGATGGATGGTTTAAAACCGGCGATATGGCCGTCCTGAGCCATGGATCCTATAAAATTTTAGGCAGAACCAGTGTTGATATTATAAAGTCGGGCGGGTACAAGATATCGGCTTTGGAAATTGAAGAAGTGCTTCGAAACTATTCTGGAATCAAAGATTGTGCAGTAGTGGGTATCCCCGATGAGGAATGGGGGGAGGTCGTAGCCGCGGTTTTGGTCGGTGAGCGAGAAGAATTGAATTACGACATGCTTACCACATGGCTGAAGGAGAAGCTTCCTTCATATAAGTTGCCCAGAAAATATCAAATTGTGGAGGACTTACCTCGAAATGTGCTCGGTAAAGTGGTTAAGACTTCGCTAAAAAATTATTTCAATACTGAGAACAGCTCCTGATCAGAGGTTTTTGACCATGGCGATATGGGGAATTCCATCTTCCAAGTACTCCTCCCCTATCGATCGATATCCGAGTTCATTGTAAAACCTTTTAAGATAGGATTGAGCTGATAATTTTACAGTTTCACCATCATAAAACTGGATAATAGCCTTTTCGGCTGCTAATACAATTTTTTTGCCTAATCGTTCTGCTCTATGGCCAGGAGCTACTACTATCCTTCCGATACTCGCCTGTTCGAAATAAAATCCAGGTTCAAAAACGCGTGCATAGGCTACTAGTTCTTCTCCTTTTTTTTTGCCCAAAATATGTAATGCCTTCACATCTTTCCCATCAAGATCCTGATAGGCGCATTGTTGCTCCACAACAAAAACTTCGGCCCGTAAACGAAGCAGTTCATATAATTCTAGTTTACTGAGTTCATCGAAATTTCTGATATCGATCACCATAGATCAGTCTTGAACAATTACGCGTTTGCTGTCGCATTTACCAAATTCCGGTTGGATATTCACGTGATTTATTCCGTAAATTTTTTGAACCACATCCTCTATTTCCTCCAGTATAACATCGAATTCCGAGAGTTTGATATCGCGCTCAAAGTCGATATGCGCCTCCAGGTGCAGCTCCTCTTCATTGAGTTGCCAGATATGCACATGGTGCACGTTCTTTATGCCTTCCATTTTGTTGATCGTAGTAACGATCTGCTTTATTTCGATAGTGTCTGGTGTAAAAAGCATAAGCACCCTGGTAGAGGATTTTAACAGATCATAGCCCATATAGATCAGGTAAAGTGCGATTAGAATGGTCAGTGCAGGATCTACCCAGTACCATTGGAAAAACTTCATCAACAAACCACCTATCAGCACCGCGACAGAAGCCATCATATCGGTTAATAGATGCAGGTAGGCCGATTTCATATTCATATTTCTACCAGCATCTTTTTTTAGCAACAATACGCTAAAGCCATTAGCGAGAATACCGAGAAAAGACAATACTATCACCAGGTTGGAACCAATCTCTTCAGAACTATCAAACCTTTTAACCGCTTCAATGATCAGGATAACAGCGACTACGATCAGTGTGGCAGAATTTACAAAAGCTGCAATTATTTCGGCCCTTTTATAACCGAATGTTTTATTTGTGGAGGCTTCTTTTCTGGATAAGAGGGTAGCGCCATAACTTATCAGCAGAGAAAGAACATCACTAAAATTATGTAATGCATCAGATAAAAGAGCCAGACTGCCCGATATAATTCCTCCTACAACCTGTGCGGCAGTGATCAGAATATTGAGCAATATGGATATGAGTAAATTGCGTCCTTTCAGATCTTTTCCGTGAGAATGATCCTGATGAGAATGAGAATGATTCTTAAGAAGTATTTGGGTAGTCTCAACTACAAGGTATTTTTTCAACTCTTCTTTCGTGCCTTCCTCCTTCAAATTTTGTATTCAAAAACGTTTTTACCATATCAAGTGCCTGAGCAAGAGAAATAAATCGGGCGGGTAAACTGAGAATATTGGCATCATTGTGTTCTCTGGCTAATGCCGTGATCTCCTTAGTCCAACACAGGGCAGCGCGGATTCCCTGATGCTTATTTGCAGTCATACTAGCCCCGTTTCCACTCCCACAGATTATGATACCAAAAGAAACATTTCCTTTTTCTACTTCTTCTGCTACCGGATGAATGAAATCAGGGTAATCAACACTATCAGAGCCATCGGTCCCATTATTGATAACTTCGATATCCATGGATTTCAGCATTCCAACTATCGCTAATTTATACTCAGTTCCTGCGTGGTCGTTTCCAATAGCAATTTTCATATCTAGCGGTTTATCTTTTCAACAAAGTTACGAATCGTGGTGGTATTGAAATTCAAAAGACTTATTAACATCACTTATCTGGCTATTATCGCAATCTATTGATAATTAACGAAGAGCGAATAGGTGTAATTGTTAACAGAGTGAGTAAAAATTTCTATAAATATATTCTATAAATAACCAGATTATTTTCATTAGTAAAACCTTCTTAATAATGAAACTAAACTTTTCACTTTTTAGGTATATATTATCAAACGATTGCTTTTAATTATCAACATAGAATTCCAGCTAATCTTATCAAGGAATATTGTTCATTTCATTAGATGAACGTCGTTTATAAAATATTTAAAGCTTTGATATATAGGCCGATCTGATAATCATAATTTGTGAATAAAATGCCGTTGTTGTTAAAAGCAAATTTTTGAACATAATATTATCCTCCCTATTCACAAGCCATCATAATAACCATTTTTAAATTTAAATAACCATAAAAAAATTATATACTATATGTATTTGTTAATAAGCCAACAGGGATACTTATCGGTTTACATATGCTTAAGGATTATAATTTGTAATTTTCGGGCTTAAAATATTTTTAATGTCGAAGCGAAAGAAGCGGGCGAGAAGTCATAGAAGTAATGAAATCACCAAAGGAATTTTTACAGTACTGGAAGCAGAACCAAAAAAGAGTTTTAATTATCGGCAGATCGCTTCTAAAATAAATATAAAAGATACCGAGGGAAGAAATATTTTGATAAAAAAACTCGGGCAACTACGCGATAAAAAGAGAATACAGGAAGTAAATACAGGAAAGTTCAAGGCGCTGAATAGCAGGACGATTCATCGGGGAATTATCGATCTGATGCCAAAGGGCCATGCTTATGTTGTGATAAAGGATATAGCCAAAGATGCTGTGGTACCTTTTAACAAGTTGAACAAGGCTTTTCATGGAGATGAGGTAGAGGTCTATGTTTATTCACGCAAAAATTCGAAACGACAAGAGGCTGAGGTGGTTAATATCATCAAGAGAAAAAAGGACAGCTTTGTTGGAATTATAGAAATGCATAAGACTTTTGCATTTGTAAGACCCACAGATAACCGGATGTACACCGACTTTTTTGTTCCTACCGATAACCTGGGAGGTGCAAAGAGTGGAGAAAAGGTGGTGGTTAAATTATTGGAATGGCCAGAAGATGCATCATCTCCTTTCGGGAAGATAGAAAAGGTGCTTGGAATGCCAGGCGAACATAATACCGAAATTCACGCGATCCTTGCAGAATATGGTCTTCCTTACGAGTTTCCGTTCGAGGTAGAGGAGTTTGCTCAGAAAATAGACACGAAGATTAAAGCTGAGGAAATTTCAAAACGAAGGGATTTCAGGGATGTCCTCACCTTTACTATAGATCCGGCCGATGCAAAAGATTTTGATGACGCACTATCCTTTAAAACACTAAATAACGGCCATTATGAAATTGGGATCCATATCGCAGACGTGTCACATTATGTACGCAAGGATACTATTTTAGAAGAAGAAGCTTATGAAAGGGCAACGTCGGTTTATCTCGTAGATCGTGTTGTTCCAATGTTGCCGGAGATATTATCTAACCAGGCCTGTTCTCTAAGACCGAGAGAAGAAAAATATACTTTTTCGGCAGTTTTTGAAATAAATGACCAGGCAAAGGTTGTTAAAAGATGGTTCGGGCGAACTGTTATCAATTCAGACGAAAGGTTTGCCTACGAGGAAGCACAACATATAATCGAAACTAAAAAAGCAAATATCCCGGCTGATATTTCTATCCGAAATGGTGCATATTCAGTTCCGGATCCTTTGGTGACGGCTATTACTACACTGGACAGACTCTCTAAAACCATGAGATCGGAACGCATGAATGCCGGTGCTATTTCATTTGACAAAGTAGAGGTTAAGTTTTATCTCAATGATGATAATAACCCTACCGGGGTATATTTTAAGGAAGCAAAAGACGCCAACAAACTGATTGAGGAGTTTATGCTGCTGGCTAATCGTGAAGTGGCTAGGTTTATCGGGAAATCTCATCCACCTAAAACATTTATTTATAGGATACACGACCAACCTAATGAGGAAAAACTCCTGGCTTTAAATGGGATCATATCTCGCTTTGGTCATAAATTAGATCTAAGGAACAGGAAATCTACCACAGACTCGCTTAATAAATTACTGGAAAATGTGAAGGGAAAAAAGGAACAAAACCTGGTAGATACCCTCGCGATACGCAGTATGAGCAAAGCTATATACACCACGGAAAATATAGGGCACTACGGACTGGCATTTGAGTATTACACCCATTTCACTTCTCCGATCAGGCGCTATCCCGATATTATGGTACACAGGCTGCTTCAACGCTATCTGGATGCTGGAAAATCACCTAATTCAGAACTTTTTGAAGAAGCCAGCCAACATTCATCGGATATGGAGAACCTTGCCGCGAGAGCTGAAAGGGATTCTGTAAAATATATGCAGATCAAGTATATGCAAGATCATGCGGACACCGAATTTATAGGGGTAATCTCAGGGGTCACCGAGTGGGGTATCTATGTAGAGATCATTGAAAACAAATGTGAAGGTATGATACGAATCAGGGATTTAAAGGGTGATTATTATACCTTTGATGAAAGTATATACGCCCTTGTTGGAGAGCGTACTAAAACGACGTATCAACTGGGAGAAGAGGTTGTAGTTATGGTAAAGAATACCGACCTGGTAAAACGTCATTTAGATTTTACATTGATAAGAAAGGCCTAAAAGCCAATAAACAGAGGATTTTTTTGTTATATTATTGTACGAAATATCCTAGTATCACCTCGAAATGAAGAAGTGGACGTTTTATTTGATTCTGATTTTTGGCGGGCAGGTATTATGCAGTCAAAATGAGGAGATAACAGTATCCTTTGAATCTTTCACCCAGGTAAAGGCCTATGATGGGCTATCGGTTAATCTCATAAAATCTTCGGAGAATAAAGCTGTAATATCGGGAGCTAATACCAAAAATGTAGCGGTAGTAAATATTGAGGGTGTTTTAAAGCTAAGAATGCAGGTAACCAAGCTTTTTAGTGGTTACAGAACGTTTATCGACTTGTATTATACAGATCCTTTGGTGGTTATCGATGTAAATGAAGACGCCAGGATCAGTTCTGAAGAAACGATCGTTCAGGATGTATTGGAGATTAAGGCTCAGGAAGGCGGCGAGGTTATCATCGACGCCAGAGTGGAACAACTGCTGATAAAATCTGTTACCGGAGGTATAATTACTGCCACTGGCTCATCGCAGAATCAGGATGTGGCTATAAATACTGGAGGCACCTATAATGGAAAGGAGTTCAAAACCAAGTTCACCACTGTGAATGTTAATGCGGGCTCTATGGCCGAGATCAATGCTACAGATTATGTAAAAGCCACCGTAAAGGCCGGTGGAGAAGTTCAGGTTTATGGCGACCCTGCTAAAATGGATGAGAAAACCGTATTTGGCGGAAAGGTACTGAGGATGTAAATTGTTAAAGTTCCCATGATAGATGATATACAGGCAGCGATCCCTTTAGGCTTTTTGCTGAGTTTCATGATAGGCCCTGTTTTTTTTGTACTCCTTGAAACAAGCGCCACCAAAGGCTTCAGGGCCGCACTTGTTTTTGATTTCGGAGTGATTTTTGCCGATATTATTTTTCTTTCCATAGCTTATTTCAGTAGCTTTCAATTGTTGGAAAACCTTAGCAACCAACCCGGTCTTTACGTTTTCGGAGGGGTTATATTAGTCGTTTATGGGATCACAATTTTCTTTAACAGGGAGTATATGGGATCTAAAACGGATATCAAGCCAAGAAAAGGCGGGTATCTCAGTCTTTTTATAAAGGGCTTTTTACTGAATTTTATCAATATAGGCGTGTTGGTATTTTGGCTTGGTGTGATCATAATTGTTGGCCCAAGCCTTGATAATGATCCTCAACGTATTACTATATTTTTTAGCAGTATGCTTGCAGCCTATCTTGTTACGGATATGATAAAGATCCTCCTGGCAAAGCAGTTGCGCAGAAAGCTTACCAGAGATAGGATACGCTGGCTAAAAAAGGGTCTTGGTATTATACTGGTATTTTGTGGGGCAGTGCTGATCACCAAGGGATTCCTTCCCAAGGATCGTTTAAATATCGAAAAAGGAATTGAACTGATCAGGGAGTAAATCACCAGATTTCAATTTATAATCCAGAGAAATACTAATGCAAAAAAAATCCTACCGAAAAGATAGGATTAAAATTTGAGGCATCGAAGCGTCCCGATAGTTATCGGGAGAACCCCCTGTACAAGCTAACAAAAAATCCTACCGAAAAGATAGGATTAAAATTTGAGGCATCGAGCGGATTCGAACCGCTGTACAAGCTTTTGCAGAGCTGTGCCTAGCCACTCGGCCACGATGCCTTTTCAATCGGCAAAGGTACTACATTTTCATACTTTGAGAAAGAAACTCAAGGCCTCTTTTCACAAAGAATCACCTTTACTGAAGCTACATCCCCACCGATAGGTGGATTGATTTTAGCCACTGAAACACAGATCTCCTCAACAGTTACCACCTCATTAAAAACTCGGTTGATGATGCGGGAGCTCACATGTTCCAATAATTTTGATGGAACAGCCATTTCTTCCTTTACAATATTATGAAGATGAACGTAGTCTATAGTATCGGCAAGGCTATCGGACTTTGCTGCTATTGAAAGGTCGCCCCAAACCGAAAGATCCACACTGTAATCACTTCCTATTATGCTCTCTTCTTTCAAACACCCATGACTTGCAAAGAGCCTGATGTCCTTTAATTCTATCTGGTCCACCTGTTTTTTTTGCAAACATACGGCAAACCTCTTAAAGTGTTAATAGGTACAACGGCAATTACTAAGGCCCTGGAAGAGATCTACACCTATTGTGATCACATGGGTACCCGTACTGAACCCAAGAATTTCGTTCAAAATAATCTGATACGAATAACCGAAGTAGAAGTTGCTCTTCTTAAGGCCAAGAATTGGCGCTATATATAGCGGGTCACCGACCTGATCATTTAAGAAACGGTAGGTTACACCCAGATAGTAATAATCTTCAAAATCGTAGAACCTGAATTTGGCATTCAAATCGGTTACCGATCTACCGTCACTTTCGAACCATTGAAAAAAGACAGAAGGCTCTATTTCCAACTTGCTGTTTTTATTCTTGGAATACCTGTAGCCGGTATACAGATAATAATTCCTCAAAGCGTTGGGTTCAGACACAGGATTGAACTTTGTCAGGTCCTTATCGAGGAGGTTCGAGGCATTGGCACTCAAATAGAACTTGTCTTTACGGTACAGAACCCCAACATCAAAATTATGGTTGGTTGTAGACCTGTCGTCTGTGACACCCGGATCAGGATTAACGAAATTTTCTATATCTATCCTGAATTGGTTGAAATTATATGAAATACCGAATGACAAGAACTCGTCGTCGTATTTATCGAGGGTAAGGTGGTGCGCAAAAGAAATCCTCGCCCCGCGTTGCTTAGTTTCCCCGTTGCTATCGTTATAGAGCAGGAAACCCACCCCGGATTTATTACCAATCCTACCATCAGCCGCCAAAGACTGAGTATCGGGCGCATCTTCAATACCCACCCATTGTGTAAGCCCGTTTAACCGGACTTTGATATGATCTCCAATGCCTGCATAGGTAGGAGAAATCACAAAGGGGTTATCTGCCAGGTACTGGGAGAGCTGTGGAAGCGTAAGTTCCTGTGCCTTGGAGTTAAAGGCGTATAACAGCAATATGCAGATCAAAATTCTATTGCGCATAGGTGTTTTAGGTTAAGTCCATTATCGATATAAAGTAAAATGCCCTACAAATTCACGCTCATCCCTTTCTCCATTGAGCTTTACTACATACCAATAGTCACCGCTAGGTAATTCCTTGCCCTTGTAAGTACCGTCCCAACCTCTTGGAACAACAGCTTCCTTGGCGACTACTCTACCATAACGATCATAAATTTTTATTAGTATTTCTGGATAGCCTTCAATGTTATCAGGAATCCAATAATCATTCATTCCATCATTGTCTGGTGTAAAATAATTTGGGATCTCTATATCGATGAATTCCATAAATATCACAGCCGTCATTTCACAACCATTCTCATCAACTACACGTACGGTATAATTTCCGGTTTCTGTGATATAGTATGTATTATCTGTTCCGTTATTATCATCATTGAAATAGAAGGTATAATCTGGCGTACCACCTTCTGCTACCGCTGTGATCTCATTCATGTTATTCTGTTCCAGAACAAGAGTCAAGGGCTCGAAGGAATCTATTTCGAAATCTATCGTTTCTATACAGCCATTTGCATGAGAAATGGTCAGGAAATGACTACCCGGAGCAATGCTGCTGAAATTCGACTCTAGTTGTAAATCAAGAGGGTCGGTGGAATCCAGCGCATACATCACGGAGGCTGATACGGATGGATCTTCCAAAGTGACATTGAGATAATTGTCGGGTAAATTGCTATCGCATATATACACCGGCTCTACAACAGCGTTTAGATTCACACCAGGATCAATCTGTATGATCACGTTGGTTTCGCAATCCATGGCATCACGGACAAATATTACATAAGTTCCGGCAGCAAGATTAGCAAAAGACACCTGGTCCTGAATAAAATCGGCCGGGTTATTCGAATTAAGGGCTGTGCTGTACGGAGCGGTTCCTCCTGAAATTGTAAGGTCTATAGTACCATCTTCGCTTCCTACGCATACCTCGGGAGTGGCTGTATAGGCTACATCTACCGGCATAGGTTCGGAAATGGTGAATTGGAATGTCATAAAGCATCCGTTCTCATCCTGAGCGATTACATCATACACACCAGGTTCAAGATCGGTAAACACGTTTTCTGTATCAAATTGATTCAGATTCGGGCTTATGGCGTAATAGATCGTCCCCGTACCTCCTGAAACCTCAACGGTAATGCTACCGTCATCTGCACCGTTACAAGTAATGTCGGTGAATTCCTGAAGATCTACTTGTAGCGGTACAGGCTCAGTAATGATGATCTCATTGGTTACTTCTATACAGTCTACACTGGTTACTCTTATCCAGTAGCTTCCAGCGATCAGGTTGCCGAATTCACCATCGGTTTGTGGTCCTGCCAGTAAATTGGTCAGGGCAGCATCACCAAAGAGCTCGTAAGAATAGTTGCCAAGACCTCCGAAGGCCTGTGCATCGATCGCTGCCGTAGCTTCTCCGGTACAGTTTATCATAGCCGCACTGGCATCAAGGCTGATGGTTAGTGGCATTATCGGATCTACTGTAATCTGATTAGAAATGTCAGCAATACATCCGAATGAATCTCTTACATAATATTGATAAACACCATCAGTTACCGTAAACGTATGCGTATTGCCACCAGACATAGGCTGGTATACAACCGCATCAGTGCTGTATTCATAAGGAGCTGTTCCACCGGTGGCCGTTAATTGTAACTGGGCCTGGTTGGTACAAGTCATTTGGGTAAGTTGGATCAGAGCCGCCTGAACTTCTGTAGGCTCAGTGATAGTTACCTGAACCGTTTCTACATCACAGTTCCAGCCGTCTGATACGGTAATACTATATATACCAGCGCCAACACCGGTAAATGTATCGCTTCCCTGAGGACCACTGGTAAATTCTATAATGGTTCCGGTTGAGTCGTAATAGTTCAGCTGATATTGATATACGCCTTCACCACCAACTACATTAATAGCCGTTACTGTGGCGTTCTGATCTCCATAACATTGAAGGTTTAATGGAACAGCAGTAATATCTGCTGTGATCGGAATGGGCTGAATTAGCACCTCAGTATCGTTGATCACACAACCATTTGCATCGGTGATGTCTATCGTAAAATTCCCGGCTGACAAGCCGCCGAAAACAAAACTAGTCACTCCATTTGCATTATATACCTGGGTTGTGGTAGTATTTGTTAAAATTATATCGTAAGGAGGGAATCCACCGCTCGGATCCACCAGGATCTCTCCCTGGTCGTTGGCACAGGTCACATTTGCCACTGGATTTACCACTGCGGTAAGCGGCATATCAGGAGATATTATGGTAATAATATTGGAATCCTCTACACAAAGTGGATTGTTAGTTTCCGTAACTCGCACGAAATAATTACCACCCGACAAGCCATTGATTGTAAATGGATTAGTGGCAGTATCTCCCACACCGGTTATTCCTGTGGATACACTGGCATCGGTAAACACCTCGTAGGTATAAGGTCCTGTATAGCCCGTGACATCGATCTCGATCGCACCGTTGGTATCACCAAAGCAAATTACCGGAGCAGTAGCTGTTGCCACAACGTCGATTAGATCGTAAGGCGCGATGGTATATGGTGCTGTATCGAAATAACATCCCGTACTGGTATCCGTAACACGGAAAGTATAAGTTCCTGGAGCTGTAAGTTCGAATTCTGCTGTTACATTGGTTGGAGTTGCCGTAAGCGAACCATTCGGATTACCGATAGGTAACAACTCGAATGTATACACATTTGCTAGATTCCCGTCGTCGGTAACCGTGATAGTGACCTGTTCCGGACCTGCACAGTTGATCGCAACATCTTGTGTAACCGCAGCGGTAAAAACGTTTATTGGCTCTATGATAACTCCGGTCGTTGTTGTACATCCGTTGTCATCGGCCACGTAAATGGTAATATTCCGAGTAGCTCCATTATCGACAATATCAAAAGTGTTGGAAGCCTGGAAATTCACATTGTCAATACTATAGAGATACGGAGCTGTGCCCGCACCTACCGGAACCGTAACTGTGATCGTTGAGGTATTGACGGTATTATCAGGATTACAAGCGAATGGTGTTGCAATGGCTGTGGCTGTTAAAATAGTGGGCTCGTTTACCACTACCGTTTCCCTGAGGGAACAACCACGACTGGAAACAGCTTCCACATCGTATGTACCCGCTGCAAGACCTGTAAAGGTAGGATCGGCCTGAGGCCCGGCAATCAATACCACCCCACTGTATAGATTGTATACATAGGGAGGATTATCATTAACACCAGCAGCTGTTGGCACAAGATTAACTGTAATACTACCATCACTAAGTCCGTTACAACTTACATCTACTATAGTATGAGGATCGAATGTCACCGGAGTAGGCGCATCCAGGTCCATGGTAATAGTATAGGTACAATTAGGAGTTGTATTAAGATCGCTTACCACGAAGGTGTATGTTCCTGCCTGGCTTAATCCGGTAAACACTCCGGTTCCATTGTTGGCTGTAGTAACTAAATCGGGGAATGTTACGGCATAGTCAAAGTTGCCGGAACCTCCTGTAGCGGTGATGGTAATTTCACCATCAGGTGAAACCGAACAATCGATAGGCTTAATTACATTACCCACTAGCACCACTTCTTCATAAAGTTCAACAGGTGGTGTGGTAAATGTACACGACCATTGATCGGTTACCACTACTTCATAGATTCCTGCACCCAATCCGCTGAAAGTAGTTGTGTTTTGCGGAGCACCAAAAGGAGCTGCGTCCTTGATAAGTTGATAGGTATAATTACTACCCTGTCCTCCAGTAACACCAACGACTTCTATTTCACCCTGAATATTGATACAATTCTCCTGGTTGATCTGGAGGCTTGCCGTGATCGGTGCCGGATCGGCCAGAACGATATTGTTCTGAATCATTTCTTCACAACCATTAGCGTCTATTACCCAGGCCTCATAGGTTCCCGGTGATAGATTGTCAAATAGTGGACCAGCCACATAATCTCCTGGCCCTGTTGGAGGAACGGTGCCTACATAATATGTATAAGCTCCCCAACCGCCGACAACATCAATAATTTCAATACTTCCATCATTGCCGATACAGGTGATAGGCATAATATCGGTATTAGCCGTAATAGCCGCTGGAGGACCTGCAATATTAAACAGGCTTGTATTGGTACAGAAAGGATGATTATTCTGGATCACCTCTGCCATATACTCTCCTTCCGGCAAATTTATTGCGGGGGTTGGACCGTTAGTCGGGCTTGTTCCATTATCTACCAGTACATCATCAGCGGTATTTAAAGGGGTACCATTGGTATCGTAAATATTCCAATCGAAAGGACCAACATAAGTGGCATCTACCAGTTCAAGGGTAACCTGACCGCTCGCTGTTCCATAACAGACTACGTCGTCTACGATCACTACGTCTACAGTAAATGTATTTGGATCGAGAATGGTTTCTGAGGCTGTAATGATACAACCGGTATCTATATGTCGGATAAGGAAGTTGTACGTGCCAGCGGCAAGGCCTGAAAATACATTAGACACTTGATAATTTGAACCATTGTCTATGCTGTATTCGAATCTTGTCGGATCCATATTAACCGAGGTTACGGTAATGGTAATCTCTCCATCCGTACCCGGGTTACAGGTGATGGCGTTTGTGATAGCAGCTGTAGCGGTCAGCAATTCATCATAAGGTAGAATGATGGCATTGGTGGTGCCAATACATCCGTTGCTATCATATACATTGATGGTATAACTGCCACCAGTTTGATTGGTTTCAATATAGGTCGTATTAGACCCGGTTTGGACCACCACGTCATCGCCAGGGGCAGGTGTTCCCTGGTCGTTAATAAACTCATAGATAGTATAAGTTCCACTTCCACCTGTAATTCCGGCATCATCAATAGTAATGGAGGCGTTGTTTACATTATTACCTGAAGCACAACCAAATTCTACCACAATTGGGGCAGGGACGGCTACAACATTAGGCTCGTCTATTACAATTCCGAATATATCAGCAGAACAATTATTGGTGCCGGTTCCCCGAACATCATAAGTGCCCGCAGGGACATTCTCAAAGGTATTGCCCACAAGGACAACCCCAGGAGGCATAGGCGTAAGGGTATAAACAAGCGGACTTAATCCGTTGTCTACTTCAGTGAGTGTAATACTGCCATCGGCACCACCGTTACAGCTCACATCGATATGAGTTTCACTGAAAATTGGCAGTACTGCAACAGGCACATCTATGGTTACAGTTTGTGCACAGTTAGGAGGCGAGGTATTATTATCATAGATGATCACATCGTAAGGCCCGGCTGCACTGGCACCTATCCAGGTAAATGGATTGGAGCTCAAAGCCGTTCTGGGCTGATCGACCAGTCCTGGTCCATCAATTTCAAAGTCATAATTTCCCGAACCGGAAGTGACTTCAATGGTAATTTCTGCATTGGCAGCGGCACCTGGCTCACAATCGAGCAAAGCGGTTTGCAATACAGTAAACTCTAGAGGAGCTATAATATCAAACGGATCCGTTTCCAGACATCCGTTCACATCCCTGACGGAAATTGATTGTCCGACTCCTGAACTAAGGCCGCTAACCGTATACTGGTTGCTTCCATTAAAGACGATGTTCTGATAGGGTCCGCCATTAACACTGAGTTGATATGGCGCAACACCGGCAACATCGAGGGTAACTAACATCTCAAATGTACCTTCGGGCACGCATTCATCGACAATAGCAATGGAGATCTCAGGACTAGGATCGAGGACAACAGTCACAGGATCGCTCTGGATACAACCATTATCGTCTTTTACATATACAATATAGTTGCCAGATTCCACATTCGCAGTTGTAGCGGTTATCCAACCAGGCGAAGCCGCAGTTGGTGCGGGTGCTGTATCTAGCAGGTACTGGAATTCATAAGGAGGAGCTCCAAATTGAGCGATTGCTGTGATTACCCCTGCATTCGGGTTACAATTATCATTTGTAGGAGAAGCGGCCGTAACACTAAGCAAGTTAGTCGCCTCATCTACTGTAAAACTTGGAGAACCTACGGTACATCCGTTAAAAGCACCACCAACTTCCGTAAGAAGGAGATAATATACTCCTGGAGGCAGGGTGGCAAAATTGGTTACCGTAATTGGTCCGGCAGGTGGGTTAACCACGGCAGAACCAGTGAATCCTGTTGTAAGGTTAGACTGCGCATTAAATATTTCGTAATCAACTTGGGTAGCCCCTGCATCAAAATTGTCGAAATCAAAACTAACGTTACCGTCCATTGCACCTGTACAGGTTACATTGGCCACCACGACCGGTGATATGGTCATGGCTGAAGGGGTATCGATAGGAGTGGCAGCACTTTCAAAATAGTAACAATTTGTTGTCAAATCGTGTACCACAAAAGTGTAGGTTACACCAGGGACCAAGCCGGTGAACGTAGAGGTATCCCCGGGAGGACCGTCTGCTGGCTGATAGACCGAAGCATAGGGAATAGCATAGCTATCCAGGATACCAAACTCGTAATTGCCACTTCCCACAGCTGAAGAAACCGTCACTATTGCGGTTCCACCTACTGCGCAATTAGCTGTAGCGGTAGAGACATCAATATCCAGGTCGTTTGGCGGGGATGCGATGATGTTGGTAGTTCTTAAGGAACAACCGTTGGCGTCTACTACATCTACTTCATAAATACCGAATTCGAGGATCGCAAAAGTATGGTCCTCACCTCCGGCTGTAGTAAGATAAGAGGCAGAATAGCCGTTGTTTCCTGTCAGGTAGTACGTATATTCCGCAGTACCGCCCGTTAGGTTTTCAACAGTAATAGAACCGGGATCGGTACCAGTTGCCGGATTACAGGTAATCGGCACCAGGTTGATACTATACGCTAAAGCAGCAGGTTCGGTTATGGTTACAGGGAACGGCAAAGACACACAGCCTTTATCATCTGTAATGGTAACTTCATAATCACCTGCAGGCAGACCGGTAGTTTGCGTTCCATAGTTCGTCGCAGAAATGGTCTCCACCACATTGATCACATAGGGCGGACTACCAATGGAGGTGTCGATGACTACATCCAGAGCTCCGATACTATCTCCGTTACACAGATTATGAGTAGGTGTAACCGTTGTGATCACAGGGGTATCTGCAGGGCTAACTATGATAGAGTTCGATAATACGGCACATGCCACGGGAGCCGTTGTATCGGTCACCCGGAAATCGTAAGTACCATCCGTGTTCGTACTAAAAACGTTGCCGACAAAATTGGTGGAGAACCAGTTCGTTCCGCCATCGTTAGACCATTCGTAGGAATAAGATCCTGAACCACCACTGGCATTTACCGTTATTGTTGCCGGAGCAATACAGGTGAGATCTGCGGTTAGTACCGCATTGGCCAGCAACTGAGGATTGATGGTTACATTTTGTTGAACACCGATACAACCATATTGGTCTCTTACATCGATGGTGTAGTTGCCAGCAGAAAGATTGTTAAACGTATAAGTTATGGCGGTTGTAGGAGTTGGTATCATCCAGGGCCCGCTGTTAATGCTGAATTGATAGCCACCGTTGCCAGCCGTTACATCTACCTGTATCTCAGCGTCATTGTTTCCACTATAACAAGCTGTTGGCGTGGTTGTAAAGGTTACTGTATCAGGCGGATTCACAGTGATAACGGCATCAATTGGATCTTCACAGCTGTTAGTGTCTCTTACACGAACGATATAGTCTCCAGGAGCCACTCCGGCAAACACTGTTCCGAACTGGTAGGCGGTAATAATTCCACCCAGGTCGTCTTCCAGTTGATACTCATAGGCAGGTGTTCCCCCAACTGCACTTGCAGTTATGGTGGCTCCTCCATTGGTACAGGTCGCCTGCTCTGTGATACTGGCACTGGCCACAATCGCAAGAGGCTCTGTCAGATTTTGATTTAGGGTAATGGAACAGCTATTATCGAGAACATCTCTCACGATAATAGTATTCATACCGGCACTCAGGCCATTTACCGTTATTGGAGAGGCGAATTGAGGGGCAGAAAAACCTGCGCCGTTTACCTCGTATTCGAAGCCGTTAACAAGATCGAAGTTTTCAATCTCGAAGCTGATAGATCCGCTTGCATCTGCGTTACAAAGCAGGTTGCTAAAGGCAGTAATGTTTGCTGTAAAGGCGTTACCCGCTTCCACTTGTACAAGAGTATCCACAGTACAACTACTTCCATAGTCCACTGTAATGGTATGACTGCCGATGGCAACATTGTTGAACACATTGGAAGCCTGTGGCGCGCCAGCATCCAGGCTATAGGTGTAGCTCGGATCGTTTGGCAGTACAGTTATATTTCCGCTCCCATCACAATTATAAGTTATAGTGGTACTCAAGACTGGCTCCACGGGCAGAGGTGGTATTATAATATCCGGCAAACTGATCACACAGGAAACCGCATTTGCATCCCTAACCCTTATGGTATAGGTTCCGTTGATCAGATTGGCAAAGACATAACCTCCGGTAGTGGAAGGCGTCCATGTACCGCCGTTCAGACTATATTGATAGTCTCCTGACCCACCTGATGTGGGTGTTATACTTCCTACAGTGATTTCACCTAACTGCAAACAAGTATATGCTTGTGTCTGGATAGCCTCCGCCACCAGCTGAGCTGGTTCAGTGATCACAACAGAGGCGGTTTCCTCACAGCCATTGGCATCCCTTACACGTACCGGGTAAGTGGCCGCAGGAAGGTTTACAAAAACGTTGCTGATCTGGTAGTTGGTTCCATTATCAATACTGTATTCGTAAGGCGCCATACCGTCGGTCACCGTCAAGGTGATAGATCCGTTGCTGTCGCCAAAACAAATATTGGGTGTAACAGATGGGGTAATAACAATTGGATCATCCTGTACAATAATAAGATCGTACATCGCTTCACAGAATGTTACATTCCCATTGTTATCTCTTACATAAACATCGTAATCTCCTGCGCCTGTTACAGTTATAGGGTTCACAGCAGCAAAATCACCGGGAACTGGCGATACGCCATCGGCAACAATGGCGTAGACATAATTACCATCACCGCCGGCGGCCGTAATGGTGACATCTGTAGTCGTTCCGCAAGCGGTTATATTGGCTGCAGTGGCAGAAACGGTAAGTTCAGGATTTATGGTTATTGTATCGGTACCTGTACAGTCGTTTCCGTCGCGTACATCGATCGTGTATGTGCCTGGTCCAAGACCGGCAAAAACATTATTGGTATCCCAGGGGCCACCGTTGAGGCTGTATTCAAAATTCCCATCTCCCCCTGAAGTAACATTGGCGGTAAGCGTAAGCCCTACCACATCGTCATAGCATATATCATTTGGCACGATACTGAGTACGGGAGGAACCGCTGAATTCAATACAAAATTAGTGGTTGCTACACAACCGTTAGCATCTGTTACAGAGGCTTCATAGGTACCCATTTGATTCAGGCCAGTAAAGCTTCCTGATGTATTGGTAACTATGGTTACAAGATCCGGGTAGGTCATCGAATAGGTATAGCTTCCCCATCCATCTGTGGCGGTTAAAATCACACTTCCATCGGTGGTACAGGTAGGCTGTACTTCCACGGCATTAAGTGCCAATGGTGCAGCGGGTTCATTTACTGTGACCGATGCAGTATCGGTGCAGTTGGTATCATTATCAGTAACCACGATATCATAAGTCCCTGCCGGTAATCCACTAAGTGGAATCGTTGTACTTGTCTCGGCAATTCCATTAAAACTCGAAGGGCCGGTAACGGCATAATCATAAGAAGTGGCAAAGCCTGAAACGGTATATAGTATTTCACCATCAGTACCACCAAAACAGGACACATTGCTTATCAACTGACCCGCTACTGTAATTGGAGTCACAGGTGGGATGGTGTAACTTTCTTCGTATGTACAGCTATTGATGTCTGTTACACGGAATGTATAGGTGTCTGGAGAAAGTCCTGAGAAAATATTGTTATTCCCATTATTTAATGGGGCCGGTGCTATGATTTCATATACAAATGGAGCAGTACCGCCAATTACCGTGAGGGTAACATCAGAGATAAGGGCCGGACAGACAGGCTGAGTATGGCTAAATGTGATATCCGTAGGAGGATCAAGCGGAGGAATAGTGATAGGATTGGTAGGCAACGTACATCCGTTGGCATCCCGTACCGTGATCGTGTAGGTTCCATCCGTTAGCCCACTAAAAGTTTCTGCACCCGGACCGGAGACAAAATTCACGCCATCTATACTGTACTCATATGGGGCGGTTCCACCAACTATATTTTGTGCTTCTATGATCGCGGTTTGGACACAGGTATAATTCTGGATCAGCACCGCGTCGGCAGTAATACCTGTAACAGGACCAGAAACTGTATGATATTCAAAATAATCACATGAGGCACTACCCTTTCGCTGATTGATCACAATAGCGTAATCTCCAGCTGGCAATCCCGGGAAAACCCCAGAGCTGTTTGTGGCTATGGCGTTAATATAATCATAGTTATTCTCGTCAAAAGTTGTAGCGTCAAAGAGATAATAGGTGAGCTGATAACCGTTACTATCTAATAGATTGAATTGGATCTGTCCGGTGGCTTCACCAAAGCAAAGTACATCGATTACAGATGTTGGGTCAAAGTCTGCTGAAGGTCGAAATTCGATCACTACAGAATTTGAAATGTCAAAGCAGTTATTTCTGTCTACCACCACAAAAGTGTAAGTGCCCGGTAACAGAATATCGAAAATCTGACTGGTTTGAAATTCTGATGGAGGTATATCTCCTGGTGTAGGATATGAGATCTGAGTCACCCCAACATCATCCACAAATTCCCAGATGGCGTAGGTATGGGGCGTTTTACCTCCTGTAGATGACATAATGATATTACCCTCTCTACAAGTGATATGTTGTGAAATACGAGCCGTAAGTTCCAGGTCGTTGGCGTCTACCACGGTTACCTGTTCGGTATGGTTGCAGCCATCGTCTGTGGTTACCAGGACATCATAAATACCCGGATTAACATTGGCAAAAGTGTAATTGTTATCTATTGTAGGGCCATGCGTGTCTACTGTTACACCTCCTTGGGAGATCTCGTAATAATATTGTGGTTCAACATCGAGCGCAGAAATTGAGATTGAGCCCAGACCATTACAATCGGCATCCTGGGTAGTAATATCGACCTGAAAATTACGCTGAAGAACCCCTATATTTTCTATTCGGAAAATACAACCGTCCACAACTCCAAGCTGACGCATTTCAACTGTATATGCGCCATTTGTGTTGATGGTAAAACTTGGGCTTGCCTGATAGGCGACCAAAACATTTCCGGTGGTAGCATCCAGCAGCTGATATTCATAATCTGCGGGCATATTGGTAACCGTTATATTGCCCGGTGAGGTACAGATAATATCGGTTACATTGTATTGTGGATCCAGTGGATTCTGAAAGATGTTGAAATAGAAACGTGTAAAACAACCATTCTGATAATTGATCACCAGTCGATACTGACCGGGTGACGATGCGGTATAGTTGCTTCCATTTCCAACATTGTTCCAGGTACAACCCGAATCCTTATTGGCACAATCCGGTACAGTGGCCGCACAGCTGGCCTCATCCAATTGCTCCCACACTATGCTTGTTGCATCGGGGATATTGATCTGGATCAGTTCGGTATCGTTAACACCACAAAGGAAAATTTCAGGGAGCAAATCACCATCATTAGGGCAAATCAGGACCTGACCTTCAACCGAATTGGTAGGATCATTTATTAGATCGATTATCGGATTGGTTTGTGCCGAGCCTGAGTTCACTACCGTGATGATCTCCTGGAATCCTTTACAAGGATCGGCTATAATTTTATCTACGATATATATCCCTAAATCACTGACCATCAATGTACTAGGGTCATTATCGGGATCGCCATCGTTTAATACGATATCACCTGCATCGATAATCTGGTTTTGATTCTCATCGCTATACCAGATATAGGAATCGAAATTATCTCCGGCATCGAGTAAAACGTTATTACCACAAAGCTCAACGGTTCTGCTAAAATCACAATTTTCGAGATCATCAAGCAAGAAGTTAGTGGCTCCCGGAGTTACAAAACCGCAATTGTCGAAATCTGAAACAGACGGGTCATCGGTGATCACGTTGTTGTTTATTACGCCCTCATAAGTCGAAAATGCCTGGTTTGGGATTTGATCTGTACAGGCATCGATAAAATCGAAACAATTTTCGGCTACTTGTACACGCATTCGTATTGAAGATGGAGGATCCCCGGCTTCAATGATATTATCAGGAATGGTAAAGATGATTTCATTGGCTACCGTATCGTAAACATAAGTTACACCCGGAGGCAAGACTAAATTAGATTCTATCAGGCTTACGTTGATGGGTAATACATCTCTTAAGGTATAGTTTGTCCCATCGTCATTACCGATGTTTTCGAAGGTCAGCACATAGTCGAGAAACTGACCAAGGTTTACCCCTGCCCCGGTGATATCATTACCCGCAATGTCTTCCACCCTCTTTTCAACTACAATATTCGGCTCAATGATCTCTACGTTGAAGGAGTTGAAGAAGGGATAATACTGGTCACCATTGGAGGTAAAACGAAGCGTAGCATCGGTTTCAGCGTTGGGTATGACCGAGTTAAGGGGATTGCTCAATAAGAACATATCTGTGTCATAACCCAAAGTATTCACACTATTAGGGGTTCGGGTATTCACGATGGCCCCATCGAGCGTGATATTACTGTTGAAGAAATTACTTGCCGGATTAACCGGATCGCTGATCGTGGTAAAACCCGGGTTACTGGCTGCACGAATCCTCATTCTGTCACCAGTAATTCTGTTGTCGCCTTCAAGGGCTGCTGCGCCTATGTTGGCATTTACCGGACCAACGGGTATAGTATTAAAGCCACTATAGTTGATATCAACGGTTGGGTTTGCACTTCGTACACGGGCAAATCCATCGAAGGTGGTAATTAATTTACCTGTTAAAGTGGGGTTTTCATATGCGATAACCAAAGTCCAACCACCGGAAGCACCACCACCGGGCGATAACGATCCAACAACTGATCGTATATTGGCCACTGTATAATCACCTGTAGGATCTGCCAGGGCTGTAATTAAAGCCGTAACGTCTGCATAACAGGCGTATGGACTATTTTGTTGTACCGAAGGATCGGCGCTGGTAAAACCGTCGAATAAAATTTCATCGGCTGTAATATCTACGTATGCACCACCAGGCACCATTAATCTTACCTGGTTAAAATCGTTTTGGCGATTCGTACCAAGAGGCTGTCCTGCTTGTTCACTGGGGTAGGTAGCCGCCCAGTAAAGTCCGGCATAGCGGATAAGGTTACAGCTGGCCTGAGAAAAATTAAAAGTAGCTGAACTGGAACTGAAAGTTGTGGGATCACTATCTACATCGATATATTGCATGTTCAGCCAATCGTTGTAGGTAGATGAGTTTCCGGTTGCGTTGTAGGGATCTTCAGGCTCCGTATTGCCGGTACCCCCGTCCCTATTGACGATGTTGTTGGCGATAAAAGTCAGATCACCTTTGATATTGTTCTGATAACGAATATCAAAGGAGTTGAATTCCTGAGAATAGCCTATGGCGTATACAAAAACCGCAAAGGCTAAAATTAAATTTTTAGCAAAGCGTTGGTTCATTAGGTTATTTGGTTTGGTGTGACACGCATGATCCACATTTTGTCATCATACGTTTCATTTAGGTTTGAGTAGTAAGATATGAGTGCGTTGGTCCAGGTCTGATGCCGCTTTAAATAAACATACCGATAGTTATTTTCTGGATTGATAAAGTAGCTGGCATTCAGGCCACGGGAATTTAATAGTTTTACAAAACGATTGGCATTTTTTGGATTGGCAAAGACATTGGCAATGATGTAGTAACCATTCCCTAACCCATCGACATTAAAACTACGGGATTGATTTCCTTCTGTGTCGACCTTATCGCGTACTACTACATTCTTCTGAAGCACATCATCTTCATACTCGGAAGCTTTCTCTTTTATCTTCCGACTGTTTTCTGCATAGGCTTCATTAGAGTAGCGCGATTCTACATTCATGATCCAAAGGTCTCCGTCGTAGGAACCTCCGAATTTAGATTTATAGGCGGCAAGTGCTTCATTCCAGGTATCAAAACGATCGATATAGACGTATTTCAAGCCATTTTTGGGATTATCTATATAGTCTGCTTCTAATCCTTGATCATTTAAGGTGTTCATGAACTTATTCATGTAATGCCCACCTTTATATACATTGGCTACCACGTAATATCCATCGGCAACCCCTTCCAGGTCGCGGAATTTCTGTCCGTTTACTTTCTTCTGCTTTACTGCGGTGGTAAAGGCATCGAGTTCAGTCTTGTCTTTTACGATTGTAGCATATTCCCGTTCTGGTTTCTTGGTCTCAGGTTTAACGTAATCCTGTTTTGTTTTTTGGGTTTCTGGTCTAGTATTGTCAAAAAGTGTCTCCCGGCCTTCACGAACATTTCCAAGATCGGGTTCCGTGGTATTTTCTGCAATAGCAGTCTGGTCGTTGTTAATGAAATAGATCTGTTTTGCCTTGTCTTCAAGGTCTGGTCTTTCTCCTTGGGTTTCGGCCCTAACCATACGCATTACCATTTCAAATCGGCGCTCCAGGTCGCGCTCACTATTATTTTCAATAGAATCTTGCCTGAAAATCAATTCTGCCAGTATAGCATCGTTTTCAGAAAGCCTTTGCTTGAGCTCTTCAATTTCCCTGTCCTTGGAAGCGATAGCTTCGTCGGTAAGCTCTTCTGGTTCTTCGTCTTCACTAAGCGCCAAAACGGCCGCTCCTTCTTCCAGCATTACACGGTCTTCGGTAAGGTTGGGGGTAAAGGAATAGGCAAATGAGATCTCATGGGTAAGGCCAAGGTTGTCGAAATTGTTACTCAGCCCTTTTTCCATGGTATATCCGATAGAAAGTCTGCGGTTAAGGTTAAATCCTAAACCTGCAGAAGCCCCGTAGAAACTGTCGTAACCACCTTGTATCCAACCGATCTTTGGCAAATCGAGAATGAGATTTCCTCCCAGGATAAATTCCTGATCACCAACTACCCGGGCTCGGGCCAGGGGCATTAGACGGCCGCCCTCTATAATACCACTTTGGTTTTCAAAAGAATGGGTGTACTGCAGATGTCCGGAAAAGGTTTTATCCTTGAATTCAGTTACCGTTTCATTGCTTTTTAAGTTGTAATCAAAAAGGTTTTCGGCAAAAACACCGAAATCGAACTTGTCGTACGAAATATTAAAACCAGGCTGGAACGAAAGCAGCGAACTGTCGTCGAAATCAGACAAGAAAGGATCGATCTCAATAGGATTAGCCCTTCCTTCGTCAATACCACTACTGTAGTATGATAGGTTTGCACCAAAAGTAAAATTGCTTTTATCACTAAGTTTAATGCCATAGGCATAATTAGCAAGTACTCCGTAGTTGCTCAAAATCCCTTCACGCTGCGTATATAAGCTAAGACCAAGACCCGTTCTGTCGTTCACCCGACCACTGTAACTCAAGAAATAAAGCTGGTTGTTATCATCAAAAGATACCGATTGGTTTCTGTGTAAAAGATTCACGTACGATTTGTCTTCCCTAACGGTTGAAAATGTAGGGTTGATAAGAAACCTGTTGAATTTCAATAGGTTCTGTGAAGGCACATCATATGCGATAATCGGCAATTCCTCCTGGGCGTTCATTTGGGAAAACGCCAGGAGGAAAAACAGTAAGTATATTAATTTTCGGGTCATTTTTGGTTGGCTAGCGTATAATGGTTATGGTTCCCTGCTTCAATACGGAAACAGCATCCCTGATCTTATAATAGAAGACCATGTTTTGTTTAGGGAAGGCCGTAGAAGACTGGGGCCAGTTATTCTGATAATTATTTACATTGAGCACTTGCTCACCTCTTTCATTATATATAATCACATTAACGTCATCTTTATTTGAGTATGAATTCGGAAGGATCCATAGATCGTTGATTCCATCACCATTTACAGTGATCACATTAGGAACCCTAAAAGTGTCGAGGTATTCTGCGGTTACGTTTCGAGTTACATCACAGTTGCCAACTGAGGCGATCACTGTGAATTCTCCAGCTTCAGATACGGTGATCGATGACGAATTACTGATCTCTACGTTGTCTGAATTGAACCAACGATAGCTATCCCCGCCTGAGGCCGATATCGTTCTGGAACTTCCTTCCGGAAAGACTACGGTATCCGATGGATCAATCGTGATTAAAGATGGATCGAGTGTTGAGATCACCACCTCGTTAGAAGGTAGCGGACAGCCATTTCTTTGCAATACCAATTGGTATGTACCTGGACTATTTACTGTTAATTCAGGCGTGGATACATTAAGGTTTTGTCCGTCTCTGTACCAGTCGAATGTTTCAGAGCTAAGATCTGTTGTGGTACTTATAGTAATATCTTCCGAACTGTTGCAGCTGATCAGGCTGGTACTGCTAATGCTGAGCACTTCACTGGTCAGTAATTGTACTGGAAGTGTATTAGAGGTAAAATTGTATGTGCTTATCGATGCATCTAGGGTGTAATCTCCGTTCTCACTGATATCAGCAAGACTGATTGATGATGAAGTAGCACCGCTAACAGCACTTCCATCTAAATTCCATATATAGGTTAAGCTTGAAGCGATTTGGGCAGTTACATCTGTACTTCCCCCACCGCTGTCGATTGCGTTTATTGTCTGGACCTGAAGCACTACGCTTGTATTGGTACAAGCGGAATAGGATCCACCATAGGCGATAATGGCCTCAAAGGATGTTGGAACCACAACAGTAGTGGCATCCGAATCTATGGAAGTGGATGCACAAGCACCACCGCTCAGAGATACCCTGCAAAAATAATTGCCGGTTTCAGTTTCACCTACGGTAAGACTATTAGTAGTGGCACCGCTTACTGGGTTACCGTCTCTGTACCACTGAAAATCAGGGGACGAAGCATCGGTAGTAACACTTAATACTTCTGTTTGCCCGGGCAATACAACTACATTGGCTGGATTGTTGCGGGTAACCGTAAAATTACCTGCATTGGTAATAGTCACTGCAGCAGAACGCTCTACACAGGCACCCGGTCCAAATATTTCAACCTCGTAGTCTCCTTCGAACCCTGGGGAAGACGCATCTACAGTATATGTATCATTGTCAACAGCCGGGCCCGCAACGGGAGCACCATCTTTAAACCAGGTATAGGTAAGTCCCATACCTACTATATTTGCGATAAGATCCACAGTCTCACCAGTACACAAGTCGGTTTTGGCTGGAGGATTGATCGCAATTCCGAGACTACTGCCGGTAGTAACATCTATGATGTTGGATAATGTATTTCCTGATCCTGAACAAGAACCATAATCTATCTCGGCGATATACATACCAGCCTGACTTACGGTAATCGAAGAAGATTTTTCGGCAAGTGGAGTACCACTGCGATACCAGTTATATTGATAGGTCCCTGCATTTGGAAGATTGTATACTTCGAGGGATATTGAGTTTCCATCACATACCTCCGCAGTACCATCTCCAAAGTCGGCTTGTCCCTGAGGACGAATGGTTATGGCCGAATTTACATCGATATAATACATGGGATAAGGAGAAGAACTGGGTCCGGTTATGGCCGGATCGGTACTTCTTACCCTCATTCTGTAACCTTCCCCACGGGTAGTGTTGGGTATTGTAAACTGAAAAAAGAAATCAAAGTTGGTGTTTTTGGTGGCATCTCTGGCCAGTTCAACAGGACTTGAAAAGCTGCCGCTGGCGTCTGAAAGTTCCAAAATGAATTCGTTGCCCGAGTTTACCAGGGGAGGACTCCAGGTAAAATTTACCCAGAAATCGTTAAAGCTGTCTGAAGCACAAGCTTGTGTCCAGGGGGAACTTCCCACCGGAGGGGTCTGATTAGGTGCTGGAACCGGAGCATTTAGAATCTGTGCCTGGATTCCGCATGTTCCCAATAGCACGAAAACACAAAAGATCAATTTTTGAAAGAAAGATAGTTTTGGTCTCATAAGTAGATGTAGTTTTGGGGAACTACAGTTTTACCGATTACTAGATTTGGGTGCGGATCAACCGTATGGCTCTGTTTTTTGGCAATTGTTTTATTGATCACTAGGTTCTATTTGCGCTGATCCTAGTACTTAACAACAAATATGTCATATAATTACCGCGCGGGAAATTTAATGTTGTGGCACTGATTAAATATGTTGTGAAACGCATTTATTGTATGGTGAGCTTGTTTTATAGGGGCCAATACTTGCATTTTTCCTACATTTGTGCCTCTAAAAATGTACGATGAGTAATCCGGTCAGATCGCTTAATTTTATTGAACATATCGTAGAGGAGGATCTTGCCAAGGGCATGCCCGGCAAACAGCTTAGGTTTCGTTTCCCACCTGAGCCAAACGGCTACCTCCACATAGGACATGCGAGTTCTATATGCCTCAATTTCGGACTGGGGCTTCGTTATAATGCCCCGGTAAACCTTCGTTTCGACGACACCAATCCCATAAAAGAGGAACAGGAATTCGTCGATGCTATCAAAAAAGATGTAGAATGGCTTGGATATACCTGGGAAACAGAGTGTTACGCATCTGATTATTTTCAACAACTCTACGACTGGGCGCTGTTCTTGATCAAGAGCGGAAAGGCCTATGTAGACAGCCAAACCTCGGAGGAAATGGCCCGTCAAAAAGGCACACCTACTGAAGCTGGTACAGAGAGTCCATATAGAAACCGTAGCATAGAAGAAAATCTTACCCTTTTCGAAGGCATGAAAAATGGAGATTTTGAGGAAGGAACGCATGTGTTAAGGGCAAAAATCGATATGGCGTCCTCTAATATGCTGATGCGCGACCCTATAATGTATCGTATCTTACACAAGGCACATCATCGAACAAATACCGATTGGTGTATTTATCCGATGTACGACTGGACCCACGGTGAAAGCGATTATATCGAGCAGGTTTCTCATTCGCTTTGTACACTCGAATTCGCACCCCACAGGGAATTGTACGACTGGTTTTTGGATCAATTGGTAGACTCTGACAGGTTAAGGCCTAAACAACGGGAATTCGCCAGGAGAAATCTGAGCCATACAGTGGTGAGTAAAAGAAAGTTGCTGAAATTGGTGGAAGACGGCGTAGTATCGGGATGGGACGATCCAAGAATGCCTACGATTTCTGGCTTGCGCCGCAGAGGATATACTCCTGAATCTATTAGAAATTTTGCGGATACCATCGGTATCGCCAAACGCGAGAATATTGTGGACGTTTCCTTGCTTGAATTTCACATACGCGAGCATCTGAATAAAATTGCACCCAGAGTAATGGCGGTGTTACGGCCGGTAAAAATAGTGATCACCAATTATCCAGAAGGTGAAGAAGAGTGGCTGGAAACAGAAAACAATCCTGAGGATCCAGAGGCAGGAGTACGAAAAGTGCCCTTTTCCAGGGAGCTTTATATAGAATCTGACGATTTCAGGGAAGAGGCCAACCGCAGGTTCTTCAGGCTAAAACTGGGCGGGGAGGTCCGTTTAAAAAGTGCTTATATCATCAAGGCCGAACATTGTATCAAGGACGACAAAGGGGAAGTAACAGAGATCCATTGTACTTATGACCCTAAGAGCCGCAGTGGCAGCGGGACCGAAGAAAGTATGCGTAAAGTGAAAGGTACCTTGCACTGGGTTTCAGTCTCACATGCATTGCCAGCTGAAATAAGATTATACGATCGTCTGTTTACCGATGAGAATCCGGATGGTTATAAAGACAGGGATTTTATGGAATTCCTCAACAGAGATTCGCTGGAAATCGTTACCGGCCAGCTAGAGCCAAGCCTTGTAAGTGCAGAACCCGGAGATAGATTCCAGTTTCAGCGTCTTGGATATTTCTGTGTAGACGCGGATAGCAGCTCAGAGAAGCTGGTTCTTAACCGCACGGTTACTCTCAGGGATACCTGGGCGAAGATCGAACAGAAAAAGGAATAATCTTAAACAATACTATACGGTATATTAGGATTTTTTGTCATCCTTTTGCTTTTGGCGTTTCATCGCCTCTCCTATTTGATTACTGGCTGTAAAAGACGCTACCATATTGTTCAGCATATCGCTTCCCGCCTGTGGTGAATTCGGTAGTAATATCAGATTTGTGTTGGTCTCTTCACCAATAGACTGTAGTGTATCGTAATGTTGTGTTACTACAATAAGCGCTGAGGCTTCCTGTGAATTGATCCCTACTTTATTCAGGACTTCTACCGATTCTTCAAGACCTCTGGCGATCTCCCTTCGCTGGTCGGCGATCCCCTGGCCCTGCAATCTTTTGCTTTCTGCCTCGGCTTTAGCTTTTTCAACGATCAGGATCCTGGCAGCGTCCCCTTCGAACTGAGCAGCAATCTTCTCGCGCTCTGAAGCATTGATCCGGTTCATCGCGGATTTAACCTGCGCATCCGGGTCTATATCTGTTACCAGTGTTTTAATTATATCATAGCCATAATCGAGCATCGCATCTTGTAATTCGGTTTTAACAGCGATGGCAATGTCGTCCTTTTTAACAAAGACATCATCCAATTTCATTTTAGGCACTTCCGCCCTTACAACATCAAACACATAAGAAGTGATCTGGTCGTGTGGGTATTCTAGTTTGTAGAAGGCCTCATAGACTTTCTCTCGGATAACGACGTACTGTACCGATACCTTTAGTTTTACAAATACATCATCCAATGTTTTGGTTTCTACTATTACATCCAATTGTTGAATTTTTAGGCTTAACCGGCCAGAAATTCTGTCTACAAGCGGAATTTTCATCTGAAGCCCGGAGTTTCGGATACTTTGAAATCTACCGAATCGCTCTATTACGGCAGCAGTTTGCTGTTTTACAACAAAGAATGAAGAGATCAAAACGATCAGTGAGAAGAAAATAATAGGAATCAGGAAAAAATCGCCCATAGCTTAGGATTTAAGTTTGTGAAAAGAATCAAGACATTTTATTGGTCGGGATTCTGTGGTTTTTGTTACATCTATACGTCAGTGAAAATCTCGGTAATCAAATATTCTATAATCGCTCCACGGCATTGTTTATTCGTGCTATACTCTCCTGTTTTCCCAGAAGCTCCATTATATCGAATACACCTGGTCCTTTGAGGTCCCCAACAAGGGTTAGCCTCAATGGCGCCATTATTTTTCCGAACCCAATTTCTTTTTGCCCGATCCAGGATTTAAGATGGCTTTCCAGTTCCGAAGCGGAAAAACTATCAAGTTTCTGAAGAAGACCAACCAGCTCCATCATCAAGTCAGCCGTATCGTTTTTCCAATGTTTTTTAGCGGCCTTTTCATTGTAATTTTCTGGTGGTGAAAAGAAATATCGACCCTGTGTCCATATGTCGAGCGCAAAATCGGCCCTCTCTTTTAAAAGCCCTACCACCTTTTCAAGATAGGAATCGGAGAATGAACTCAACTCGGGTTCAGAATATTTTTTAAGATCATTAACTAATTTAATATCAGTGCGCTGCTGCAGATAATGATGATTATACCATTTGGTTTTATCAGGATCGAACCGGGCCCCGGCCTTATGCACGCGTTCCAGACTGAACAACTCAACGAGTTCGTCCAGGGATAGAATTTCGCGATCATCTCCTGGATTCCATCCTAACATAGCCAGGAAGTTAACCACCGCTTCCGGATAATAACCTGCTTCCCGGTAACCGATAGATTGCTCCCAGCTCAACGGAAAAACAGGAAAGCCTAGTTTTTCTCCATCCCTTTTGCTGAGCTTTCCTTTCCCCACCGGCTTAAGGATTAATGGCAGATGTGCAAAGGCTGGTTTCTCCCAACCAAAAGCATCATAGAGTTGATAATGTAACGCAAGTGAAGGCAACCATTCTTCGCCTCTGATAACGTGGGTGATTTCCATCAGGTGATCATCTACTATATTTGCCAGATGATATGTGGGCATCCCATCGCTTTTAAAGAGGACCTTATCATCGAGAATTTTTGTATCAATCTCGATCTGGCCTCTGATCAAATCACTTAATTCCATTTTCTGGTCTTCCGGCATTTTGTAACGGATTACATAAGGAGTGCCAGAGTTAATAAGATCCGACACTTCTGATTCCGGAAGTGATAAGGAGTTTTTAAGTTGTTCCCTGTTCTGCCAGTTATAGATAAAAGTATGGCCCTGAGCCTCCATTTTGCCGCGATAATGCTGAAGTTGCTCGGCCGTATCAAAAGCATAATAAGCCTTACCCGATTCTACCAGTATTTCTGCATACTTTCCATATAAGTGTCCTCGCTCGCTTTGACGGTATGGACCGAATCCGGATTCTTTGCCAGGGCCCTCATCAAATGGAATGCCGCACCATTGGAGCGCTTCTAAAATGTATTCTTCGGCCCCTTCTACAAATCTGTTTTGATCGGTATCTTCTATCCTCAAAACAAAAGACCCCTGGTGCTTACGCGCAAAAAGATAGTTGTACAGGGCGGTACGAACGCCACCGATATGTAGAGGCCCTGTTGGACTGGGGGCAAATCGAACCCGCACTTTATCTGGCATATAGTAAGTATTAGGCTGCAAAGATACTAGGTAGATACCGAATCCCAAAAGCACTGATGATTCCCGACTAATACCTGTTAAACGGCTCTTTTAACAATATTTTGAAATTATTTTCTAAACTATCGGGTATCTTGCTGCTACAATTGATAGGCGTTGACGGCATATGAGCACATAATCGGCAAACTTCTGAGATTTTCAAGGAGGTACTATGCCAAGGTATTGATCAAGGGGATCATTTTGTTTTTGGCCCTAGGCTTTCTCTTTTTCCTGGCCACACTATCGGTGGAATACTTCCTCTGGCTCAATTCTACTGGCCGACTGGCGCTTCTGGTCGGTTTTCTAACCACTGAAATTTATCTGCTGGTACGGTTTATAATCATACCTGTAATTTATCTGCTGAGAATCAAAGAAGGGATCACAGACCGTGACGCTTCTCGGATCATAGGCAAACATTTTTCAGAGGTCGATGACAAACTAATTAATCTTTTAGAGTTGGCAGAAGACAGAAACAAATCCGAACTGTTGCTGGCCAGCATAGCACAACGCTCTTCCGAGCTTAGGGAGATACCATTCGGTAAAGCAATAGACCTAAGGGAGAGCCTCAAATATGTAAAATACCTGCTAATACCCCTGGCGCTTTTTCTGATTATTGGAATAAGTGGTAACCTGAGCTCTTTCCTGGGCACTTATAATCGCGTTGTTAATTATGATGTGGCCTATGAACCACCGGCCCCATTCCAGTTCAGGGTAATGGCTGGAGATCTCAGTGTTCTTGAAACAGAAGAAGTCATCGTAAAAGTAGCTACCGAGGGAGATGTTAAACCCGATGAGATCAGGATTGTGATTGGTGAGCGCTCTAATTTAATGCAGAATATAGACGGTGTCTTTCAACACACATTTTCACCTCCTCTGACGGATGCTGAATTCTACTTCGAGGCTAACGGTTTCCGGTCGAGGACATACCAACTTGAAGCCCTTCAAGTTCCCGTGATTCAGGATTTCAAGCTGGTTTTAAAATATCCGGCCTATGTAAATAAGGCCTCCGAAACACTCAATAGTACAGGCAATGCAACATTTCCGGAAGGGACTCGTGTTACCTGGGAGATCGCAGGACTGAATACCGATGAAATAGCCCTGATGGAAGGAGATAGTATTCAGTTGTTCGAAAAGGAGAATGAACTTTTTTCGTTGGCTCGCACGGTCTACAATAATCTTGATTATCAACTTTCTACCTCTAATATAAATGCGCGTGCTTTCGAAAAATTGAATTACAGGTTTAAGGTTATCAGGGATAATATGCCGTCTATCAAAGCCAGGGAAGTTATCGATTCTATCAATCCTAATGTACGCTACTACAACGGTGAAACAGCAGATGATTATCAACTGGTTTCTTTAAAACTTATATGTTATCCTATCAATCGTACGGAGGAACGTCAGGAGATACTGCTCGACAGACCTTTTACAAACTTTAAACAGTTCTATTATACGTTTCCAAGCGGATTGCAACTCCAGGAAGGGGAGGAGTATGAGTTTTATTTCGAGGTTATGGATAACGATGCCATCAGGGGAGGAAAGAAAGTGAAAAGTCAGTTATTCAGAACACGCGTTTTCAATAATAATGAATTGAATAACAAGCAGTTAGATATGCAAAGATCTATTTTGGACGATTTGGATAGATCTATGGAGGGGCTCAAGAAACAGGAAAAAGATCTTGAGGAGATCAATCGGGACCAGAAGGAAAAGAACAGTCTTACATTTAACGACCAGAACAAGATCAAGGAGTTTCTCAATAAGCAGGAAAGGCAGGAACAGATGATGCAGAAGTTCAGCCGTCAGCTCAAGGAGAATCTGGAACAAGGTGATAAGGATGAACAACTAAGTAAATTGCTGCAGGAGCGCCTTGAAAGACAGGAAATCGAGGCGCGTAAGAATGAGAAATTACTGGATGAGCTAAAAAAGATCGCAGATAAATTGGAGAAAGAAGAATTGACCCAGCGTTTGGAAGAATTGGGCAAGAGCCAAAAGAACAGCGAACGGAACCTGGAACAACTCCTGGAATTGACCAAGCGGTATTATGTAACCGAGAAGGCCTCTCAATTAGCCCGTGAACTTGAAGAAATGGCCCAATTACAGGAAGCACTCTCAAAGGCCAGGAAAGATAGCGTGAATCTGGATTCACAGGAAAAGATCAATTCAGATTTTGAGGAGTTAACCGAAGAATTAAAAGAATTGAATAAAGACAATCAGAAGCTACAAAAACCCTTGCCATTATCGATGGATAAAAATCTCGAGGAAGGCGCAAAGAACGATCAAAAAGAGGCCGTTGAGGAACTAAATAGAGAACAAGAGGAGAGTTCGCAAAACGAAGAAAACGAAGAAAAACAAAATAGCCAATCTAAAGCCGGAAAAAAGCAAAAGTCTGCATCGGAAAAGATCCAGCAGATGAGCGAAGAACTTAAAGCATCGAGTGCAGGGGCGTCCGGCGGCTCTTCCATTACGGAGGATGCGGAAATGCTGAGGCAAATCCTCGAAAACCTGGTCACTTTTTCCTTTAAGCAAGAATCTCTTTTTGACCAACTGGAGGGAAGAGATTTGGATATTACCCACTTCTCGAGCGTAGTTAAAAAACAGAAAGATCTAAGGGATTTATTCGAACATGTAGATGATAGCCTTTTTTCGCTTTCCTTACGTCGTGCAGAATTATCGGAATTTGTCAATGAACAAATCGGCGAGGTATATTACAATATAGACAAGTCTGTTGAAAGTATAGTAGAAGGAAGAATATACCAGGGAGTATCGTATCAGCAGTATGTATTAACGGCGGCTAATTCCCTGGCAGACTTTTTGGCTAATATTTTAGATAATATGCAACAAAGCATGGCAGCGGGTGCGGGTTCCAGCGGGCAAGGCGAAAATTTTCAATTACCTGATATTATAAAAGGACAACAAGAATTAGGCGAGCGAATGGGTCAGATGCAGGGCCAGGGCCAACAGGGTTCTAAAGGAAAGCCTGAGAATGGTGAAGGTTCCAAACCGGGTGAAGGTGCAGAAGATGGACAAGACGGAGAATCCGGATCAGGAAATAAAGGAGAGCAAGGTGATGGTAAGGAAGGAGAAGGACAAGGCTCGAGGGGTAAAGAAGAAGGGCAAGGCCAGGGCATGGGAACTGAAGAGAACATGGCAGAGATCTATGAGATTTACAAACAGCAGCAACAGCTGCGGCAAATGCTCGAGAAGCAACTGGAGGACATGCTGCGCACAAGAGATAAACAGTTGACTAAGAAGTTGTTACAGCAAATGGAGGACTTTGAGAACGACCTGTTACGAAACGGGATTACCGAAAAAACCATTAATAGGGCCAATGCGATTCAGCATCAAATGATGAGACTTGAAAACGCTGCACTTAGCCAGGGTAAAAAGGAGGAACGTGAGGGTAAAACCAATAAAGAAGATTTTTATAACCCTATTACTACAAAGCCCAAGGCACTTGAGGATTTAAAAATGGATATTGAGATATTAAACAGGCAAGCACTACCTTTGCACAGAATTTACCAACAGAGAGTAAAGGAATATTTCAATGCACAAGATTGATTTCTTTTATGAAATAGATTTTTCTCTAAAGGGCGAACATAAGTACCGCGCGTGGATTGGTAATGTGATACATTCTGAAGGATATAATCAAGGCACCATAACATATATATTTTGTGATGACGAGTACTTGCAAAATCTTCACAAAAAGTACCTCGATAAGGATGATTTAACGGATATTATCACATTCGATTATAGCGAGGGAAAATTTATTTCAGGCGATATATTTATTTCAATCCCCAGGCTTCAGGAGAATGCTGTGTTATATGGATCTGGATTTGATGAGGAATTGGTAAGGGTGATGAGCCATGGAATATTGCATTTGATGGGATATAAGGATAAACAATCCAGGGACAGCGAATTGATGAGAAAAAAGGAAGACGATAAAATAAGAATGTTCCACGTGGAACAATAGTTCTGATGTTTGACAAAGAATACGATATTATAGTTGTAGGAGGGGGTCATGCAGGGGCTGAAGCTGCTGCGGCAGCTGCCAATCTGGGTTCCAGCACGCTACTTGTTACCATGAACCTGCAAACAATTGGTCAGATGTCCTGCAATCCGGCCATGGGGGGCATAGCGAAGGGACAGATAGTCAGGGAGATTGATGCGTTGGGTGGATATAGTGGAATAATCACAGATAAGTCGGCCATCCAATTTAAAATGCTGAATAAGTCTAAAGGACCGGCTATGTGGAGTCCCAGGGCGCAGAACGACCGTATGCGTTTTGCTGAGGAATGGAGAAATGCCCTGGAGCAGACACCAAATGTTGACTTCTATCAGGAAATGGTAAAAGGATTGTTGGTAGAGGGCAATAAGGTTAAAGGGGTTAGAACATCACTGGGTCTCGATATCAGAGCTAAATCGGTAGTCTTAACGAACGGTACATTTTTAAATGGGCTTATTCATATTGGAGAAAAACAATTCGGAGGCGGAAGAGCTGGTGAAAAAGCTGCTACAGGGATAACAGAACAATTATCAGATTTTGGTTTCGATAGCGGCCGAATGAAAACAGGCACACCGCCACGGGTCGATGGCAGATCGTTAGACTTTGAGGCTATGATTCCTCAGCCTGGTGATAAAATACCTGGTCGTTTTTCTTATCTCAGTACCGACATTTTAAGCCGACAGCGCGATTGTCATATGACACATACGAGTCCTGAGGTTCATGAGTTGCTAAAGGAAGGGTTCGATCGCTCACCTATGTTTAACGGGCGCATAAAAAGTATCGGCCCAAGATATTGCCCTTCAATTGAGGATAAAATACATAGGTTTTCTGATAAACAGAGCCATCAAATCTTTGTGGAACCTGAAGGATGGCATACGGTAGAGGTATACGTCAATGGATTTTCAACTTCCCTGCCGGAGGATGTGCAGTTTAAAGCCCTGCGCTCGGTAAAAGGATTTGAAAAGGTTAAATTTTTCAGACCGGGATACGCTATTGAATACGATTATTTTCCGCCCACTCAGTTGAAACATACATTAGAAACCAAATTGGTGGAAGGATTGTACTTTGCAGGACAGATCAACGGTACTACGGGATACGAAGAAGCAGCTTCCCAGGGTCTTATGGCAGGAATCAATGCCCATCTGAAGATCAGAGAAAAAGAACCATTCATTTTGAAGCGCGATGAGGCATATATCGGTGTCTTAATAGATGATCTCATCACAAAAGGCACAGAAGAGCCATATAGAATGTTCACTTCGAGGGCTGAATACCGAACGTTATTAAGACAGGACAATGCCGATCTCAGACTTACACCAAAAGGCTTTGAAATCGGACTTGCTTCTGAGGAGCGAATGCGCAAAATGGAAGCCAAGGCTGCACAATCGTCATCATTTGTGAATTTTTTCAGAAAGACCAGTGTGTCTCCTGAACAGATCAATCCAATTCTAGACTCGATAGAATCGAATAAGGTGAAACAGTCCGATAAGATGTTTAAAGCCTTTTCACGACCAGGAGTTACCATGGATCATATGCTCCAAATACCTTTAGTAGCTGATTATGTGCAAAGCAATGCACTGGACAAAGAAGTATTGGAACAGGCCGAAATACAAGTGAAGTATTCTGGATATATAGAAAAAGAAAAGAACAACGCGGACAAATTACAACGACTGGAGAATATAAAGATCCCGGAGAGGTTTAACTATAAAAAACTAAAATCACTTTCTTTCGAAGCCCGGGAGAAACTCGAGGCCATACAGCCGGTAACTGTATCGCAAGCTTCGCGTATAAGCGGTGTTTCGCCCAGCGACATCAGTGTTTTACTTGTACACCTCGGAAGGTAATACCAATTGTTCCACGTGGAACAATTCATATTTACGATCTAATATTCATGGAACATTTCCTGGACACTAAAGATTATCTGGTAAGCGGCGAGTCTTTTAAGTTGATGCGCGATCCGCAATCCGACTTATTGGTAACTACACCAATACCAGATCATCTGGAATCTTATTATCAAAGTGAGGACTATCTCTCCCACAACGATACAGCCAGGGGAGTTATGGCTATGGTGTACCGTACGGTTAAGAAAATAAACATTGCCCGGAAAATACGTTTACTAGACCGGTATGCCGGTGAAGAAAGGTCCCTGTTGGATTTCGGGGCAGGTACAGGAGATCTTTTATACGCAGCCCGACAAAAGGGTTTCGATGTAGCAGGAGTGGAGCCGAATGCCAAGGCCAGGACCAGGGCTATGGAAAAAGGTATAACCTTATTTGACGAGCTTCCTTTGGGAAAGAAATATCAGGTTATAACACTCTGGCATGTTTTGGAACATTTACCTGAACCGGAGAAGACATTAGAAAATATCAGGCAGCTTCTTCACAACAGCGGAACATTATTTATTGCCGTTCCGAATTTCAATTCTTATGACGCCAGGTATTATGGAAAATTTTGGGCGGCCTATGACGTGCCAAGGCATTTATGGCACTTTTCAAAAAAGTCAATTCACTTGCTGATGGAAAATCTTGGGATGGAAATCAAAGAGATCAAACCTATGCGATTCGATTCCTACTATATTTCCCTGTTGTCTGAAAAATATCGATCCACACCTGGCCGATATATAAAAGCCGCATATCTCGGTTGGCGATCTAATATGAAAGCTAGAAGCAACGGAGAGTATTCCTCCTTGCTCTATATAATCCAAAAAAAGCCCCAGAGCTATTTTTAGCCCTTTTAAGCGCATAACAGCGCAGCAACGTTAATGTATATTAGAAGTGTTGTATGTGGCCGGGAGAGCCGTCGACAATTACTAAGATACAATAGAAACAATCAATTTATTTTTAAACTTTTAATAGAAAATACCTATAGTTAATAAACCCGTGTTATTTGAATTGAAATAAGCTTTTTGTTTTCGCAATCAAATTTCAATTTTAGGCTGCCCATCTGAAAAAGCTTTTCTATTTTTGGCCGGATAATTTTAACAGTATGAAAAAAATCGTTTTAGTATTAGTCGTTATCCTTGCCTGGGGTTGTAATCAGGATAAGATCGGTTATGTGGATACCGTCAGGCTGATGGAAAAGAGTGTTGAAAAATCTGAAATAGAAGCAAAGTATCAGGAAAAATCTACGAGCTTTAACAGGAAGCGCGATAGTATTTCACAGGCCTTTCAAATTGAGGCTCAGGCCATCCAGGCCAAAGCTGAGTCTATGTCTCAAAGCAAGGCTCAGGAAGAATACGATCTGCTTCAGCAACGCGGTCAGTTTATAGGTCAGCAACTTCAGCAAGAGGAACAAATACTTCAGCAGCAAGGTCAAGTCGAAATGGACAGCCTGGTGAATAAAGTGCGCAGGCAAATCCAGGACTACGGGAAAGCTCAGGGCTACACTTTTATTTTGGGTGGCGGAGATGGCGGTTCGGTTCTCTATGGAATTGACTCCAAAGACCTCACCGATCAGGTCATTGAGGTGGTAAATAGCAAAAAAGAGTAGGCTAAGCTACAGCTGCTTTTTTATGTAATAGTCTTGTGAGCTTAATAGAGAGGTCTGTCAGGATTATCTTGGAATTACCATTCCTTTCTATATGGTAAATAGCCGATTCCAATTCTTCTACGATCGGAAGAATATTGTTTTCGTGGACAAAAGGCGCAAATTTTTCGAGTTGGAATCCATCTACATGGATCTTCATATAAGCAAGTTCAGAAGCTTTATAATTAATCAGCAAGGCCTGGCGCATTACCGTCAGACAATAGGATAAGAATTTTTTCTGGGTTTCCCTTCCGGTTTTGGCCACCTCTTCGCTCCATAAGATCAGTTCGTGAATGGCCGACTTATTGCCTTTGGCCTTAAAAGCGCTCCTAACCCATTGCACAAACCACTTTTCGAAAACCAGGTCTTCCGAATCGCTATACATAAGGTCCAAAGCCTTATTAAAATTACCATTTGATTCGTGGGCAAGCCTGTGTGCTTCTTCCCTGACCAATCCTTTTTCTACAAGCGCATCAGCAATTAGCTGTTCTGGAAGTGGCGGGAATTGTAACACCTGACATCTTGAACGAATGGTCTGTAGAATTCTCGATTCATCTTCCGCTACCAGGATGATCATCGTTTTGGCCGGCGGTTCCTCTATGAGTTTTAGCAATTTATTGGAGGCCGAGATATTCATGGCTTCCGCCATCCAGATAATCATTACTTTATACCCACCTTCGTAAGATTTAAGGGATAATTTTTTAACCACATCATGGGCTTCATCAACCCCGATCTGCCCTTGCTTTCTTTCCACGCCAAGCAACCGGTACCAGTCGAATAAATTCCCATAAACCTGTTCGTTCACAAATCGGCGCCATTCCTCCATGAAATGATTGCTTACGGCATGACTTTTTATTTTAGAGGTATTGGCTACTGGAAAAGCGAAATGCAGATCGGGATGAGAGAGCGATGTACATTTTAGATTACAGGCTTCATCGCCCTTATCGTTTTCGCCCCCGGTATTCCCACAGAGAATATACTGGGCATATGCGATCGCCATCGGCAAGGTGCCCGAACCTTCCGGACCTACAAACAAATGGGCATGCGCGATCCTTCCGGCTTCAGCGCTGGAAGCCAGATGGCTTTTAATGTGAATTAGTCCGAGAATGTCTTTGAATAACATCTTTTCAAATATAGGGGATTCGATGATTAATTCTATACCATAGCCGCGTGATGTTGTGGCATAAATATTTACATTTGGGCATCTTAAGCAAATGATCGAAATGAAAACTATAGATGATTACAATTTTGATGATAAAAAAGCACTGATCCGGGTAGACTTCAATGTCCCTCTGGATAAAAATTTTGAAGTTACCGATACCACCAGGATTGAAGCTGCAAAGCCTACTATAATAAAAGTTTTGGAAGATGGTGGCTCGGCTGTATTGATGAGCCATTTGGGCAGGCCCAAAGGCGAACGAAAACCCGAATTATCACTATCCCATATCCGCGAAACGGTCTCCGCTGTGCTTGGAGTAGAAGTAAAATTTGTTGCCGACTGTGTGGGGCCTGAAGCAGAAAAGGCGGCAGCCGAATTGAAGTCCGGTCAGATCCTATTACTCGAAAATCTCCGCTTTTATTCCGAAGAGGAAAAAGGCGATGAGGAATTTGCGCGCCAGTTATCCAGCTTGGGGGATATATATGTCAATGACGCTTTTGGAACAGCACACAGGGCTCATGCCTCGACTACTATTGTGGCCAATTTTTTCCCCTCTAACAAGTGTTTTGGATATCTGCTCGCCAAAGAAATAAAAGCAATTGAGAAAGTGATGCGCACGGGTGAAAAACCGGTTACCGCTATTTTGGGAGGAGCGAAAGTTTCTTCGAAGATCACTATTATTGATAATATCCTAGATAAGATAGACCATCTGATCATCGGTGGTGGCATGACCTATACATTTATTAAAGCTCAGGGGGGCGCTATCGGAGACTCGATTTGTGAGGACGACAAAATGGACCTGGCCCTTGAGATCCTGAAAACAGCAAAGGAGAAAGGAGTGGAAGTTCATCTACCTACAGATGTCCTCGCGGCCGAAGCATTTGCAGCTGATGCACAGACGCAACTAGTCGATGTAAGGGAAATTCCTAAAAGTTGGCAGGGCCTCGATGTGGGGCCTCAGACACTGGTAAAATTCAAAGAAGTAATCCTGAACTCCCGAACCATCTTATGGAACGGCCCTGTTGGGGTATTCGAGATGGAGAAGTTTGCCAACGGCACGATTGAAATCGGAAATTATATACATAAGGCCACTGAATCTGGTGCTTTTTCACTTGTAGGCGGAGGGGATTCAGTATCTGCGGTAAAACAGTTTGGCTTTCAGGATAAGGTGAGTTATGTATCTACCGGAGGAGGTGCCATGCTCGAAAGTCTTGAGGGTAAAACTCTCCCAGGAATCGCAGCAATATTAGAGGCCTAGACCCGTTATTAAAAATAACGGCAAATGCGAAACATCGGCTATCCCGGGAGGATAATTTTACTATTTCGAAAAAAAAAACGATTTTCGTAAATCCTCACGGCCTGAAATTTATTTTATGACCGGTTTAAAAGTTTTATTCCTCAGCTCAATTCTATTGATAGGTCTTGGTGTTGCCTTTTCACAGGAAGCCCCGGATTTGGAAGGGATACCCATTCGTCCTAAAAGTGAGGGATCTGTGAATACCCCTTTGGATTCAATGTCATTGCAGGACGCCAAAAGTTCCACACCATCACTTACAGACCAAGACAATCCTGATGCTGTTAGGATTAAACAAGGAGACTCCGTCATGGTCCTTGCCGATCTGCCTGAGGCAGCCCGTTACGACCGGTTGTGGATGAAAGAGCTTCAGAAAAATGCAGACTTCTATGAAGAAATGTATCAAGGCGTCCAAAACCCCGATACAGCGGTAGATGTCCTGGAAGGATTCAACACTGATATACTCAAAGAGCGGTTAGAAGAATTAAATGAAAAAACGCCATTTAATATTGCGTACAACCCTTCTCTTGAGAGGGTGATCAAATCGTTTTTGCTGGGGAAAAGAGACCTGATGGAACGCATGTTAACCAGCAGCCAGTTCTATTTTCCGATGTTTGAACAAGAACTCGACAATCACGATATTCCTTTAGAGATCAAATATCTGGCCGTAGTTGAATCGGCCCTGAACCCCAGGGCTCGTTCCAGGGTGGGTGCTACCGGTCTTTGGCAATTCATGTATGGAACTGGCAAAATGTACGACCTGAACGTGAGCAGTTATGTGGATGAACGAAGAGATCCAGTAAAAGCTACCAAGGCAGCCTGCGCATATCTTTCCAAACTTTATGAAATTTTCGGGGATTGGGACCTGGCGTTGGCCGCATATAATTCAGGACCTGGTAATGTAAATAAAGCTATCCGCAGATCAGGAGGCTATAAAAACTACTGGAATATCAGGCCATATCTGCCGAGAGAAACCGCCGGTTATTTGCCGGCATTTTTGGCGACCATGTACATCTTTGAATACGCAGATGAACATGGGCTGAAAAAGGTAAATGCCAAAAGACCATATTTTGAAACCGACACCGTTCTTGTGAAGAGCCTTATCAGTTTTGAACATATTTCTGAATTGACCGGGGTCACTGAGGAAGAGATCCGGGTTCTAAACCCGTCTTATAAACTAAATATCATCCCTTATATAAAAGGGAAAGATTACTACCTAAGACTTCCTAAATATGCGATAGGTCATTTTGTGGCCAATGAAGAAACGATCTATGCTTATGTAGCCGAAGACCTTAAAAAAAGAGAAAAACCCTTACCTCAGATGGTCACTACCCAAAATAAAATCCGCTATAGAGTCCGCAGTGGAGATTACCTTGGGAGGATTGCTGAACGGTACGGAGTCGGAGTGAGTCAGATCAAACGTTGGAATGGTCTGCGTAGCGACCGGCTGAGAGTTGGGCAGCGCTTAACCATATTTCCCAGGAAGCCCGTGACCTCTTCGGCAAATGCAAGTTCCGGAGCTAAGACACAAACTGCAGCCAATGCCTCAGGGGCAAAGATACATACGGTTAAAAAGGGAGATTCTCTCTGGACAATATCGCGTCAATATCCCGGTATTTCCATCGAGAATTTAAGGCAATGGAATGGCATCAACGGGAGCAACCTTGTTCCTGGTACCCGACTAAAGCTTTGCGACTGCTAGGCACTTTACGCGGCGAAAATTATACTTTACTTAACGAGAGATATCCTTCGCTCTTTCTATCTTTGACCGTACCTCAATTTCACTTAACTTGGGGACATCTCGATAAATGAGAAATTTGAAATGAGAAACATAGCACTACTTCTAATGACCGCCATTATATTGCTGGGATGCAATAGTGGCAATAAAAAACCTTATAAACCATCTTCTATAGGGGCCATAAATTCCCTGGCTGTTGTAATGGATAATAATTTATGGGAAGGGGAAGTAGGTGACAAGGTAAGAGAGCATTTTGCCGCACCTATTTTGGGCCTACACTGGGAGGAACCGCTCTTCACAATAGAACACATGCCAAAACAGGTGTTTACAGGCATGACAAGGCATCGCCGTTCTGTGCTTTTTGTGGGGCTCGATACAGCAGATATGGCCCAGGTAAAGGTAGACGTCTACGCTACCCCTCAGCGCGTAGGAGTAATTCAGGGTAAAACCGAACAGGAACTCCTGGAGAACCTCGACAAGGGAGCAAAGCAGATCATTGCCTCGTTTAAGGACACGGAGGTGAAGGAAGCTCAGAAGCGCTTCCTGAGATCGCTCAGCAAGGAAAAGGTTATGGAAGACAAGTTCGGGGTGAAGTTAAGACTACCTTCGGTATACACTATGGGTAAGGAGGAGGATAATTTTGTGTGGATCGACCGGCAAATCCCGAAGGGGAGTATGAACCTTATCGCTTATGAAATGCCTGCCAGCAGTTTTACCAACGATTCAACCCTGGTGTCCGATATTGTCAAGATGCGCGATTCAATTGGCCAGAAGTATATTCCAGGGCCAGATATCCCTGGCAAAACCACTTATATGGTAACGGAAAAGGCTTTTGCGCCTTATGTTTTTACCACACAGCTGGCAGGAAAAAATGCCATTGAGGTGAGAGGGATATGGGAGATCCATAATTACCCTATGGCTGGTCCTTTTGTAACCTATATTATTGACGACGTTGAAAACAAACGCAAGCTGGTATTGGAAGGATTTACCTTTGCCCCGGCTACCAGCAAAAGGGATTATATGTTCGAACTCGAGGCGATCCTTAGAACAACAAGCTTTATTAAAAGCGAACAAGAGGTAACGATGGCCCGATAGCCTGCGGTAATTAAAGACAATAAAAAAAAGCGCCTCTAAGAGGCGCTTCCTGTTTTTAGGTCAGTTGGTGTTTAGTCAAATGCAAATCCTGTAAGCACTCTGAAAATAAATGCGTAGAGCACGATTACAAAGCTTAAAAAGCAAAACCAGGAGAAGATCTTAAAATAGTTTTTTACTACTATATGCCCCAAGTTCCTAAATGCTTCCAGGTAGATCTGCTTTATAAGTAGCAAATGTTTCATGGTTAATAATATTTTGGTTTCTGTGGTATTTGGTTATTGATATAACTCCACTTACGGGTCTTTCCGTATTCCTTGTCCAGTCTTTGTTGTGAAACGGCCCAGGACTGTGGGGAAGCATCATTTGAACCTGTCTTTCCAGGATCATTTACCCCGGTAAAAGGCGATTACATGCTCACGATTATAAACTCTGAACGTCTGTTGAGTTGGTGTTTGGCACTACTGCATCGTACACTGCCATTACATTCATTAAGCAATCGTTCCTCACCATATCCGATGGCACTTTCAATCCGTTTTGGATCGATTCCTTTGGAGATAAGGTAGTTGCGGGTAGATTTGGCTCTTTTATCAGACAGATATCGGTTATAAGCTCTTTTACCCCTGGAATCGGTATGCGATTCAACCTTGATTACCATGGTGGGGTAGGTATTCATCACCTCAACGAGTTTATCGAGTTCTTCCGCTGCATCATTTCGGATGTTGAACTTGTCGAAATCGAAGTAGATCATGTCGATTTTGAGTTTGGTGATACCATCTTCTATCACAACACGCTCGGCCAGCTGATTCATTTTCACTTCTATCTCAATCCTCTTGTTATCTTCGGTGGTAACGAATTGCTCATCTTCAATATAGCTGTCTTTCGTGGTCCTGACCACATAGCGGGTATTGCTATCGAGTTCCTCAAAGACGAAACTACCGTCGGCATCGGCCTCCACCTCCATCAATTTCACATTGTTTTCGTCGAGCAGTTCTACCATTGCCTTTGGCATTACCTCTCCTGTAATAACTTCGGTTACCACTCCTGCAATTGCATTTTCATTAGGCTCTTCGGGCAATATCCGCTTGAATGAATAGATGTCATCGTCTCCTTTTCCACCCCTCCGGTTGGAGGCAAAGAAGCCTTTCTGTGTTTCTTCCCTGATGATATAGGAGAAATCGTCTCGTTTGCTGTTGATGGGTTGTCCCATATTCTTTACTTCGGAAAAGCCTTCCTCGGTAATGGCAACTTCATAGATGTCTAAACCGCCCAGACCAATATGTCCGTCGGAGGCAAAATAGAGTTTTTCATCACTGATAAAAGGAAACATTTCCCTGCGTTCGGTATTGATTTCGGGTCCAAGATTCCTCGGTTCTGAGAATTGACCGTCTCCCAAGACATCAACTACGAACAAGTCGGTTTTACCCATACTGCCGGGCATATCGGAAACGAAATAGAGCTTTGAACCATCAGGGCTTAATGCCGGGTGTCCGGAAGAATATTCATCGCTGTTAAAAGGCAATTCAACAGCTTCGGACCAGCTGTCTCCGTTTTTCCTGGACATATAGATCTTTAGGTTATTAACCCCTTTGCTATCGCGCTTAAGCTTCTTTCCGTAATTGTTACGAGTGAAGTAAATAGTTTGCTGATCCGGCGAAAATGTCACCGAAGCCTCATGATATTTTGTGTTTATCTTTTTAGAGAATTTTACGGCATCTCTCACCTCGTTCGACTGCTCGTTAAGTTTTGCCACATAAAGGTCTAAATAAGGCTGATCATTCCATTTATACCGTCTGGTATTAAAGAAGGCAGAATCCATGGCAGAAGCAAAAACCATTTTATCATCCTGGTAGAACATGGGTGAAAAATCGGAATATTCCGAATTCACGGCCACGTTGTTGATATTTATATTCTGTTCTTCCGTATTAATAATATTATCTAGAACGGCATCTCCAGGTCTTGCACGGTATCGATTGCCACCCCCTTCTTTTTTCAGGGCCTTGTTATATAGCTTCATCAATCTTTTGGCTCTACCATATTTCCCGGTACCTTTAAGAGAATGCGCATATTTGAAAAGGTTTTCAGCTCTCATGTCCGATTTGTACTTAGAGTACAGAAGGTCGTACCAATAGAAAGCCCGTTCCATATTGGTATTAAAATAATGGGAATCACCGGCCTTTCTTATAATTTCGAAAGTCTGGTTCTCTGGGTTTTCATTGAGTACCAATTCATATAGCTCGGCGGCCTCTGCATACCACATCTTTTTGAAATAGAGATCCGCCTTTTCCAATAATTTATCGTTGCTTATAATCGATGAAGCAAATTTCCTGTTCAGGAAAGACTTCCTTTGAACAGGTCGAGTGTTTTGATAAAGATTTTTCTTTTCGGTTGTGATTTGCTCTTTGGTTGAGGATAATTTATCCCCGGCCCTGTTGATATGTAAGATCCAGAGCGGGTCCTTAAAACTTCCGCTCATACCACTCTGATAATCTTTTAGAGCATCTATTCCCTTCTCATAATGGTCCAGATAGATATAGCTGAGTTGGCTTTTTGGATGAATAGCAAGATTGGCTCCTGGAAGTCGCTTCTGCAATTTCGATAGATATGTTTTAGCATTGTTAGCGTCTCCAAAAACACCCGCTACCATATAGAATCCGTTATCGAGCCCGACGAATCCGGGATCCGACCTAGTTGGAATGTCTTTATCTTCTGCCAGGGCGTAGAACCTCTTTACCTCTTCTTCCGGCGACGGGGCCTTATATACAGGTGCTTTGATCTTTTCGTCTGTATTTGTGTTCTTATCTACAACCCCCAGGATCCATAGCTTTTCTGTGTATTTCCCTGAAAGTTGATTGCGCACCCCAGAAATGGCATCTTTCCAATCTGCAGCGTAGGCAACGCTAACATAATTCATCTTTTTTGAAGGATGGTATAGTATTTCTGCCTGCAATCCTTTGCGTTTTAAAGCAGCCTTCTTTTGTAACGCATTTTCTTTTTGGCCAAATACACCGGCCACCAGATAGAAACCGTTTTGAGCCGCTTCCAGATGATCAATTATCCTATGGGCGATCCGGTATTTTCTAGCGGTTTCCCCGAAATTATTAAGTGCGCTGCCTTTTGTGATTGTTCCTGATGGCTTTTTCAGCGGCCGGACTGAAGTACCTGTTTCAGACACCACCTGTAGAATCCATACATCTTTTGAATATTGCCTTTTAAGACTCTCCAGACAAGAGTTTATTGCATCCAGGCCAGATTTATGATATTCCAGACTAACGTAGTTAAGCCTGTTCTCAGGATTATAAATAACAAAGGCTTTCAGGTTTGTTGAGGAAAGGCTACGGATAAATTTTCTGGCATTTTCCTGCTCACCGAAAGCCCCGGCAATAATATAATAGCCAGAATTTACGTCGACCAGCTTGGTTATTTTTCGGGTTGGGATTTTGTGTTTCCTTGCCAGGCTCCTGAATTTAGCCTCGGTAGTCTCTGGGTGATTATCGGATAAGGACAGCTCTCCGGATGAGTCATTGAGTTCGAAATACCCCCTGGAGTCACCGTCGGCCGTCATTACTTCGCTACAATAACCGCTTATGCCAATGAATAACAGGACAAGCGGAAGAGCGTATTTTATGGCATTATTCATGCGTTGATCTGATACTTAATTATGCGAAATCCATGAACCGGTTCGTGAGGATAATGAATGGTGGTTATGCATCTGGCCGTTTAAAATCTACCTTTTAACGACGAAATTATGCCTTAAAATACTCTGGAATTAGTTTTTGTTGTGAAAGACCCGAAATATGTCGTGTACTCCCTAGATATGTGGTTTAACGGATTTTAAGCGTACTGAGAACTGAAAATCAGAACGTTGAGAGACTTATTTGTAGGAAAAATCTAATATATACCAGTTAGTATTATAGTTTAGGGACCAAAAAAAAGCACCCAAATGGATGCTTGCTATCTATAAAGGAAGAAAATTTTAAGGTTCTTTATTCTCTTCCAGCTTCTCGTCTTCTTTGGAAGCGTCCTTAAATTCTTTAATTCCGCTACCTAAACCTCTCATTAATTCGGGAATTTTTTTACCGCCAAAAAGAAGCAGAACCACGGCAACGATAATGGCGATCTGCCAGGGCCCTATAGCTAAAAAGGTAAATAATGATACCATATTATTGGATTTGAATGGATTACAAAGATACTAAAAAACAAATACTATTGATGTAAATTCTAACGGTCTACTTTATTTTTAATTGTAAAAACTTTAAAATATATTCTAATCGTATATATTGCAATACTTTGGGCTTCTGAAGGGCCAATTTTAACAAAACCCTTTATTCTTATGGAATCCGAAGCCTATCTTTGTGATCTATGGCCAAGAAAGGTAAAAAGAGGAAGGAAATAAAAAGAAAGCTGCTTCACAAGTATCGTTTAGTAATCCTGAACGAAAGTACCTTTGAAGAAAAAATATCATTTAAATTAAGCAGACTCAATGTTTTTGTGACCGGATCGCTTTTTATCATTATCCTGATTGGACTAACTACCCTTTTGATCGCCTTTACCCCACTAAGGGAATATATACCGGGCTATTCTTCTACCAGACTAAAACGACAAGCTACCGAGCTGACCTATAAAACGGATTCAATGGTAACAGTTTTAGATTATACCAATAGGTATTTAAATAATGTTCGCATGGTGCTCAAGGGCGATGTAGAGAACAATAGCATTAACCGCGATTCTATGTTCGAGCAGTTTAAGATAGATCCTTCTACCGTAGACCTTACTCCTATACGCGAAGATTCTGTTCTAAGAGCAGAAGTGGCACTGGAAGACAAGTACAACCTCTTTGAACGAAATTCCGAGACCGGTAGTATTATTCTGTTTTCTCCCTTAAGCGGTACTATTTCTGAATCATATAATGCCGATAAAAAGCACTATGCAGTAGATATTGTAGCACCAAGAGACATGCCGGTAAAGTCGGTAGCCCGAGGGACCGTAATCTTTTCCGAATGGACGGCCGAAACAGGTTATGTTATTATAATAAAGCACGAGAACAACCTCATTTCGGTTTATAAACACAACGGTTCGCTTAATAAATCACAGGGCGATATCGTTCGGGCAGGAGAGGTGATTGCTTCGGTGGGCAATACAGGAGAATTTACCACAGGGCCTCACCTCCATTTTGAACTTTGGAGCAGTGGAGCAGCAGTAAACCCTGAAGATTATATCGATTTTAACTGATTTGAGATGTCTTTAAAGTCTTTTGCCGCCCGATTGTTTGCCCTGTATGAGGACCGAAAAGCATCCAGGTGGATCTGGTACCCTGTCGAAACTCAGGATAAAGTATTCGCTTCCCTTATTTCCAGTGCACGATCCACAATCTTTGGGCAAGACCATGGTTTTGATCAGATAAAAACACATGAAGACTTTATAGCCAGGGTTCCGATCCGGGATTATGAAGGATTAAAACCCTATGTTGAAAAAGTTATCGAAGGGCAGAAGGATGTCCTTTGGCCAGGGAAACCAATATATTTTGCCAAAACTTCCGGAACCACTTCAGGTGCAAAGTATATCCCTATTACCGATCTCTCGATTAAAGAGCAGGTTAAGGCTTCCCGGAATGCCATACTTAATTATATCAAAGAAACAGGAAATACAGGATTTGTCAATGGAAAATGGATCTTCCTTCAGGGAAGCCCGGAGCTGGAGAAGAAAAACGGTATTAACCTGGGTCGTCTTTCCGGGATTTCTGCCCATTATGTACCCAATTATCTCCAGAAGAACAGACTTCCGAGTTGGGAGACCAATTGCATTGAAGACTGGGAAACCAAGGTTGACAAGATCGTGGAGGAAACGGTGGATGAGAATATGACACTTATTGCCGGTATTCCATCCTGGGTTCAGATGTATTTTGAACGCCTTAATGCCTTCAAAGGGGAAAAGGTAGGAAAGCTTTTCAAAAATTTTAACCTATTTATATACGGGGGTGTTAATTATGAACCCTATCGCGCAAAATTCGAACAATTAATAGGTAGATCTGTAGATAGCATTGAGCTTTTTCCGGCCAGTGAAGGCTTTTTTGCCTATCAGAATTCTCAGAAAGACAAGGGCATGCTTTTATTGCTTAATGCCGGGATTTTTTACGAGTTTATAAAGGCCGATGAATTCCACGATGAAAACTGCAGACGACTTAGCATCAAAGATGTGGAACTGGGCGTTAATTATGTTATGATAATTTCAACCAATGCTGGATTATGGGCCTATAACCTTGGAGATACTATTGCTTTTACGTCGTTGAAACCCTATAAGGTAATTGTCACCGGGCGGATCAAACACTTTATTTCGGCTTTTGGAGAACATGTGATCGCCAAAGAGGTGGAAGTAGCAATGGAAAAAGCTATTGCCGCAACAGATGCGGTTGTAAATGAATTCACAGTGGCACCCCGGATCAATCCGGAAAAAGATGTCCTGCCCTATCACGAATGGTTTGTGGAGTTTGAAAAACCACCTTCGGACATGTCACTTTTCACCTCTGTGCTCGATAAAACGCTTCAGGAACAGAATTCCTATTATTTCGATCTTATCGACGGCAAGATTCTTCAGCCTCTCAAAGTCCATTCCATGGCAGCAGGCGGATTCCAGTCTTATATGAAATCGATAGGAAAACTCGGTGGGCAAAATAAGGTTCAGCGACTTTCGAATGATCGTAAGATCGCAGACAAACTTCTTCGGCTTCCCCTATTATAAGATTAGTAAAGCCTGTTGAATGGCCACATTTCAGAACCTCGCTTTATTTCACAAATAATAAATGTAATTTTGCTCCGGAATGAAATCATTCAATAACACCACCAGGGCAAGGGAATCTACAGATGCCATAGAACGACTTTATGTCACTATGAGACATTTGTTTAATCGCGGGTTCTATAAACCCAATGGCGTGTCGGGCGAAGCCCTGAAAAATTCTCTTTTATTGCTGCAACCCGAGATATATGGATCTATCGCTGAAGAAAAATCGGAATTAAATGGATTGATATATGTCCTGGAACGATTACCTGAGGGGGTCGAGCAATGCCGGTACATTAATTTAACCTCGGAAGAAGGATATTCCCATTCCCATTTAAAACCCATCATTCCGCCTAAAAGACGGCGCAACTGCTACCGAATAGACCAGGAGCAAATGAACGTTGAGATTACAAAGGGTCGGTCGGATATATACGACATCCTTACTCACCTAACTTTCCTGTATATAGAGGCCCAGAAAATATGCGATAAGATATTCATAGAAGAAAGCTCGGAAACGATTCGCGACTGGAAAAAACTTGAGGAGGCGATACAAAAGAATAACTTTACTACTCAGGCCGATAAGGAAAATGCCTTGATATACACTGCAAATTTTCTCGGAAGGACCTATGTTGAAGCACTTGAAGCTTATGATAAACTGGCCACAAAAAAAGATCCGGACAGGTTCTTGAAAGTGATCTACTGGATGGGAAAATTATCGATCGAAGAGGCCACCGGTGGTGAAAAACGGATCATTACTTTCAGTGCTCTTTTACGGGAACGCCTGGGGCATCATATTCACGGGGAAATATGGGCAAATACGATTAAGGAGCTTATGTACAGCAAACAGCTTCTGGGAAGGCCCATCCATATCATCAGTGCTAATATGCATTCGGTGGTGAATTCCCTCTTCGCCCGCAATGCTTTAAAAAAGGAATTTCCCGAAGGAGATAAACTTAAGATCTACCAGGCGCTGAGTCTTCAAAAAAATGAAGCGCTGAGAAAGAAAGTGATCTCACTTGCGAAAAAAAACGGAATGATCGAGATAAAAGATGTGTCAGGGACCAATATAGACGTTCAGATTTTCGATATGGCCCGTTTAGGCAAGGATAGCTGTTGTTATGAGCTGCCTGAGGGCCTTACTAAAGATAAAAAACCTGTTATCTTTGTGATGGATTACGCCTTTGGAGAACAGGCCTATGAGACCATCGACGAATTGCTTAAACCTTACCGGTCGGAAAAAGAAGAAGCGGTTTTCCTCGATGTGGCTTCAGTTTCCATTATGGGGAAAGCGGGTATTCTGGAAGGAGGTAAAGGAGATTTAATGATTCCTACCGCACATATTTTTGAAGGAACTGCCGATAACTATCCGATTGACAATGAATTTTCTGCTGACGATTTTAAGGACAACGGACTAAAAGTTCAGGAAGGGACTATGGTTACTGTGCTGGGGACTTCACTACAGAACAAAGACGTACTACAATTCTTTCACGAATCTACCTGGAAGGCGATAGGACTTGAGATGGAGGGAGTTCATTACCAGAAGGCCATACAGGCGGCATCTAAGATCAGGAAAAGCATCCGCCCCGATGTTAAGGTCCGCTATGCCTATTATGCTTCTGATAATCCTTTAAAAACGGGCAGTACACTGGCTTCAGGAGGCTTAGGCACCACGGGAGTGAAACCTACTTATTTAATCACGGATAAAATTCTACAACAAATATTCAAAAAGTAAATATGGAGGATCAAAAACCAAACCATAATTCAACGGCCGATGAGATAGATTTAGGTCAAATCTTTAAATCCTTTAAAAATGGATTGAACATTCTTTTTAACAACTTTTTGCGGCTCTTCCTTTATATAAAAAAGAACATCATCAAGTTCGCTGTACTTATAATCGTTGGTATTCTTATCGGATTAGGCTTAAACACTATAGTTCAAACTAAACTAAAGACCGAAGTAATTGTTAAGCCCAACCTGGAAAGTAAAGTCTATTTATATGATATTGTCAATAGTATTTCAGCGAATTTAGAGGCAAAGGACAGTTCGTTTTTTGGAGCACTCAACATTGATGTGGATGACCTTCAAGGTTTTGAAATAGAAATAGAGCCCGTTGAACAAGTATCGGAAGTCGACATAAATGACCAGATTGAATATCTCGAAATGCTCGAAAAGTTCCGGGATGAGGAGGGTATAATAGAGGTTGTTCGTAATGAAATTTTAAACAAGACCAACCTCCAGCACAGGATAATATTTTATTACAAAGATGCCGACACGGGTCGGGATATCACCGAGAAATTGATCTCCTACATTAATTCCAATGAGTACTACAATGAATTGCTGGCGCTTCAGGTGGCCAATGCCAATGAACGTATTAAAAAAAATAGCGATCTGGTCGATCAGATAGATCGTTTGATTGCCGCCTATTCCGGTAAGTTGGAAAGAGACAAAGAATTGGAGGGTACCCTGGTGCTTAATGAAACTGAGCAACTCGACGTTCCCGCCTTATTGATGCTGAAAGAAGAATTAATCCAGGGAATAGAAATTAAAAAACTCCAGATTCAGGAACAGAAACAGGCCATAAGGATCATCAGTTTTGGAGATGTCCAACAAATAGAGAAAACGCTGTTCACCAATATTGTGATACTGGTACCATTAATCCTGGTCCTGGCTTACCTTCTTTGGGATATGTTGAAATATCTTAACCGGAAAGCAAATGAATTAGTTGTCTGATGTCGAACCCGACTAAGTATTCTAAGTCAATCCTTATTACAGGTGGCGCCGGTTTTATCGGCAGTAATTTTATCCCCTATATACTGTCACAAGATGATGCGGTAAGGATAATTAATATCGACAAACTCACCTATGCCGGAGATTTATCTAATCTGGAAGAGGTTAAAAATAACAAACGGTATAATTTTATTAAAGGTGATATAGCCGACCGCCAGCTGGTAGACGAAATATTCGATAAGTTTGATGTTGATGGCATCATCCATTTTGCTGCCGAATCTCATGTCGACAATTCTATCGACAACCCAGATAATTTTGTCGAAACCAATATCAAAGGAACTTATGCATTGTTGGAATCGGCAAGGAAATATTGGAAGCCCTCATTAGAATCTGAAAGCAAATTCCGCTTTCATCATATTTCAACCGATGAGGTTTATGGCAGTCTTGGGAAAGAAGGCTATTTTACGGAACAATCACCTTATGCGCCTAATAGTCCCTATAGTGCCACCAAAGCGGCCTCTGATTTTTTAGTGCGCTCTTATCATCATACCTACGGACTGAATACGGTAACCAGTAATTGCTCCAACAATTACGGGCCCAAACAACATGACGAAAAATTAATCCCAACCATTATCCGTACTGCCCTTAAAGGTCAACAAATCCCGATCTATGGTAAGGGCACCAATGTAAGAGATTGGCTCTATGTAGGTGATCATTGCCGCGCCATCCTTGAAATTTACAAGCAGGGCAAATCAGGTGAAACATATTTGGTAAGCGGAAATAATGAGCATAATAATTTATACATTGCTAATATTATATGCAATTACCTGGATCGAATCAGGCCCAAGCCATCCGGGAGATATTCAGCACAGATTAAATTTGTTGAAGACCGACCGGGGCACGATTTCAGGTATGCAATAGATGCATCTAAAATTCAAAATGAACTAGACTGGAAACCAGAAACGTCATTTGAAACAGGCCTGGCCAAGACTATCGACTGGTATCTGGAGAAATATAAGCTCTGACTCATGAAAGGAATTATTCTGGCAGGAGGTTCCGGGACCCGCCTTTACCCGATAACAATGGCAATGAGCAAACAGCTCATGCCGGTTTACGACAAGCCCATGATATACTATCCTATTGCAACGCTGATGGAGGCGGGTATAAGGGAAATTCTGATTATTACAAAGACAGAAGACCAAAGGCTTTTTCAGGAACTATTGGGCGACGGGTCGCAATTGGGGTGTTCATTTGAATATGCTATTCAGGAGGAACCCAAGGGTTTGGCAGAGGCCTTTCTTATTGGCGAAACGTTTATCAAGGATGAAAAAGTAGCCTTAATCCTGGGGGATAATATCTTTTATGGATCCGGTCTAAACGCGATGTTGAAAGCCAATACAAATCCTGATGGAGGCATTATTTTCGGATATCACGTACAGGAACCTCAGCGATACGGTGTAGTAGAGTTCAATGAACTGGGCCGAGCTATTTCAATAGAGGAAAAACCAGATACACCTCAATCAAGTTTTGCGGTACCCGGCATATATTTTTATGACAACGAGGTAATCAATATTGCCAAAGAGATAAAACCCAGCGGTAGGAAGGAATTGGAGATCACCGATATCAATAGAGAATATCTAAAGAGGGGTAAGCTAAAGGTGAGTATACTAGACCGGGGCACAGCTTGGCTCGATACCGGGACCTTCAGCTCTCTGATGCAGGCTGCGCAGTTCGTAGCTGTGATTGAAGAACGACAGGGACTTAAAATTGGCTCGATTGAAGAGGTTGCTTATAAAGAGGGGTATATTTCAAAGGAGCAATTACATCGACTGGCTCAGCCATTATTATCAAGTGGTTATGGGGAGTATTTGCTTCAATTGGATTAAATGGTAAAAAGGCAAAAGATTGAAGTTTAAAAAAACAGGTTTAGAAGGGTGCTATATCTTAGAACATGATATTTTCGAAGATGGTCGGGGAAAGTTCTATGAATCCTACAACAAGGAAAAATTTGAAGCCTTATTGGAAATCCCGGTAAATTTTGTTCAGGATAACCATTCGGTATCGCATAAAGGAGTATTGCGGGGCCTCCATTACCAAAAGTTACCCCATGAACAGTCCAAGCTGGTAAGGGTGGTGCGTGGCGAAGCGATCGATGTGGTGGTGGATATCCGTAAAAACAGTCCTACATTTGGCAGACATTTCAAAATAAGGCTTTCAGAAGGCGACGGGATCAGTCTTTTTATCCCCAAAGGGATGGCTCATGGCTTTTTAGCATTAAAGGACCAAACGGTATTTATTTATAAATGCGATCATTATTACCATAAGGAATCCGAAAGAGGAATCATGTACAACGATCCGGACCTGCGGATCGACTGGGAGGCAGATGAGGATAGTTTAATCCTTTCCGACAAGGACAGGAAACTTCCGTCGTTCAAAGATCTCTTATTATGATTAAAGTGTTGGTTACCGGTGCTTCCGGACAATTAGGCAAGGCGATCAGAGCCTTAGCGGGGGAATATCCTGAAGTCAGCTTTCATTTTGCAGAACGAAAGGACCTGGATATTACAGAAAAAGAATCTGTAAACGCGCTTTTTTCCAATAATCATTTTGATTACTGTATCAACTGTGCGGCTTATACAGATGTTGAACAAGCCGAAAAAACCCCTCAGATAGCATTTGAGGTCAATGAGCGGGGCGTTGCTAATCTGGCCGAAGCCTGTAAAGCAAATAATGTGGTTTTGATACATATTTCTACGGATTATGTCTTTGATGGTCGAAAGCAGAAGGGTTATCTACCCTCGGATATTCCCAATCCAATAAACCAATACGGAAGGTCTAAGTGGGAGGGTGAAAAGCGTATTCAGGATATATTATCCGAATATTTTATTATCCGCACTTCATGGTTGTATTCACAGAGGGGAAGGAATTTTTATACTAATATCAAAAAGAGAGCTGCGCTTGGAGGGACCATCAGCGTAACCAACCAGGAATATGGCTGTCCGACCCATGCCGATCACCTGGCAAAATATATCATGGATCTGGTTGACGGAGAAAAAAAATCGTTTGGTATTTACCACTATACAGATGGGGAGGCCATGACCTGGTATGAATTCGCAAAAAAGATTCTACTTGAAAATCGTATGTCAGATTCGGTTAGGCTGCTGGCCACTAAGAGCTATCCAAGCGTGGCCAAAAGGCCTGCTCTGCTTACAGCATATTGATTTCTTAGCTGATCAAAACACGATTCTGATGCATTATGAAGCGCCCTATCAAATAAATATTACCCCATATTTATTAACTAAGCTTGGGTAGTGTTAAATTTGGAACCATAAATCATCTATGCGAACTACAATTAATTATTCCTCGTATCAGACCTTTGTTTTATGGCTGCTAATAGTTTCAGGGCCACTGAAATCCATGTTTACTTACTTCTACCTGGATTTTAATTTTACTTTATTCGCATTCATTCTGGCCGCTGTTGATATCGTGGTAGGTATGGTATTTCGAAGATACGAGATAGTATTGACCAGAGAATCAATGTTCTCGCTATTGATGCTGTTTTTCATTTTCGTCATCATGGTGATATCATTGCTATATACCGATTCCGGACTATATGCCTATGAAAAGAGCGCCATTTTTATCGTCAATATATTGTACTTTATTTATCCTCTTTTTATTACCAAGATCGATTTGGAAAAGCTCTGTAAATGGCTTTTGTGGTTTTTTCTTCCCGTAGCCATCATGTTTGTGCTTGCCAGGTTCCTTTATTTTTCTGAGCTGAATGCCGATAAGACGTTGATCAGATACGAGTTCTATCTAATCAGGAAGCACTATCTCGGCCTGAGTACAACAACGGCAGCTCTGATCCTGTTGTTGGTATATCTTAAGAAACCCTTTATTTACACTATTATCGCCCTAACAACATTAATTGGACTGGGCGGAAGGGGAGCCTTCCTGTTTCTGATATTCACCCTCTTTATATGGAAGTTTGATAAAATAATCAACTTCGGCTCATCCTTTAAACTCACCAGGAAACACCTCACCTATTCTATATTCAGCGCAAGCGCAATAGTATTTGTTATCTATTATTTTTTCGATAAGATCTTTGCTGTCATCAACTTCGGATTACTGCGCTTTAAAACATTACTGGACCCTTCCGTGGACCGATCGACAAGAGGAAGGATTGAGCGATTAGAATATACTATTGATTCTATTTTAGCAGCTCCCTGGAAGTTTATTTTCGGTGAGGGTATCGGCAGTTTCGGCATCTTGTATACCGGGGTAGATGGCAGGGAATATCCTCATAATATTTACCTGGAAGTTCTCTTTGAATTAGGACTGTTAGGGTTGATCCCGTTTCTCTTTTTTACAATAATTCCGTTTTGGTATAAAAGAAATGCCTTTTTTCAAGCATTTATGCTTTATTTCTTTCTCAACGCCTTGAAATCAGGAGATCTTACCAGTATCTGGACCCTATTTCTCTCATATGGTTTCATAGTTTTCAACCCTAAAATCAAAACATGAAAACTGTTCTGAGATATCCTTTCTTACTGCTTTTTCCAATGATCCTGGTCCTGCCATTCCCAATGATCGTCGATAGCATAGCTCTGGGACTCGCCTGCTTAAATTTGTTAATGATTTCGGTCAGAGAGAAAAAGGTACCTCAATGGCATTCAATTTTACGCGAGCCCATGGTATGGATAGGGTTGTACGTGCTGGCGGTAGATCCTATTACAAGTCTTTTGCGCGCTGATTTTCAAATTGAATTACGAACAAGTCGTTTAGCGCTCTTCCTGGTGCCTCTGGCTTTTTATCTTTTCAATGATCATATTCCGAGGATTAGGAAGCCCGTTTTGCAGTCCTTTGTCTTGGGGGTATTTTTATATATTGTCTATAGCTATGGATATCTGATCTATTTCTACTCCTTTGTCACCAAGAGGAGTTTCACGCTGAACCACTATTTAAAATACGACCTTTCGGAATACCTTCCAGGCGCATATCACCACAGTTATCTGGGCATGTATATGACCTT
>CAMYIE010000015.1:70691-71754 GCA_947258405.1 uncultured Eudoraea sp.
TTTCTATCATTTTATTTACGTTTGGCAGATTGGTAAAAGTAAAATGGCAACTATTTCTTATTTGTTTACTTATCCTTGTTAATCAGGTCTTTATGGGAGGAAAGATCTCTTTGATACTGAGCCTTTTGGTGATTCTCGCCTATGTTTGGCAGAACAGCATCAACAAAAGACTGCTTTTGGCAGGCATTGCTATTAGCTCAGTTGCTATAGTCTTTTTCCTGAATCTACGAGGACTTTTCGAATCATTGAATTTTAGTATAGCTAACCGATGGTTATCCTGGAAATGTTCTTTGAACGCAATAATTGAACATCCGTGGTTAGGGCAGGGTAAGGAGGCGTCATACCGTTATTTAAGCGAATGCATGGGTAATGATGCGGTCAGTACACATAATCAAATTTTTAATGAATTCGTCAATTATGGTGTATTTGGAGCATGGATCTTATTTTTCTACTGGCTGCTTATTAAGAGATCGGGGAAGGACCTCGTATTTGCACTCTGGGTCGGAATGATTATCGCAATTAGTCTATTCGAGAATTTAATAAGTCTTCAGAGAGGCATCCTTTTCGTTTCATTCTTTGCTGTGCTTTTTATGCTTTCTCCATTGGACACCAAAGCAGCAGCAGCAACTAAGACCTGATCGTAACCATGATCTGATAACGACGTACTTATACACTTTCGTCCCTGCATCTGCCAACTGTTGACTGTCGTCCATAAATTCAAAAATTTGCATAATTAATCGAATATAGGTAAAACGGCCAGGGTTGCGGATAGGCACTCCAAAAGGCATTTCGGTGATTTATTAAGTGAATAGATACCAGTTGGATGGGTTTAGAAATATCGTACTTTTGCCACAAAGCGGATAATCATGGTCTATTACCAGGGTTTTAAAGATTTGCTATTCATCGTTTTTAAAGGGAAAACCGGAAAGGAAATCAAAACTTTGCACCAGCCAAAAGCTTTAAATTTAAGAGAAGGCCTTTGATGATCAAATACAAGGAAGTTGTACAATCCTTAAAGAGTCTTGGAAAAGACGTTTTTATCTTATCGGCCGGCGTCTTAATT
>CAMYIE010000016.1 GCA_947258405.1 uncultured Eudoraea sp.
GCAGGTATTCTAACCAACTGAACTACCAGACCAATGATTTTATTCGCTTGAGGCGGACTCCGACAACAGTCGGATTCAAATCTTGTTACATCGCTTTTGTAAAGCGTGTGCAAATATACATTCTCAATTCATTATGGCAAACTATTTTTCTAAAATTAGTGGGGTAAATCCTCTACAACAGACAACACCTCGTTAAATCCTCATTTAGGGCAGACAACCTATAAATCGACTCTTTTTGTCCCTTCTACCTTTAAAATAAAATCCGCTCCCAAGGCTTTGGCTGGGGTCTGAAACCCGCTTTCTACTTTACCATTCAGAACGGCCTGGACAATCATTACACTGGTCATCGCAGTGAGTGTATAACCTTCCGGACTGTGCAATATAGCCGCTGCTTTCTCGCCTTTTGCATTAGTCGCTTCCCCGTATACAAAACTTCGAGCCCTGTCCCTGCGTGCATCAGATGGCCCGGCCGGACGTTTTTCTACCTTTTTCCGTAAAAATCTTTTGACCACTCCACTGCGCATCACTCCTCCAAAATAGTTTTGAAGTCGGGCCATTCGAAGAGCTGAAGCCGAGACGGCCGTATAGGTTTCAATATTGGGAATACCTGTACTGTGGTAAGCCGTGGAGACATCTCCCCATGGAATGGACATCATCTGATAGGTTTTGCCATCTACATCAACCCTGATGGTTTTTTGGGCCATAGGTACCCTAACAATGCGGCCATCTACCCGTTCGGCAGAACCAGCACCAAGTCCTTCAATCATCGTCATTGCGGTTCCGCGTGAAATACCACCTCCAACACTTCCAAATCCCAATTTTAACCGGGTGGCATCGGGTAGCTTTTGTTTTAGATAAACGGCCATACAGTCGGTAGGTACCACATCGAAGCCCACCCCGGGCATGATGACCAACTCTTTTTGCCTGGCCCTGTCATCAAATCTGTTCGCCATCTCAAAGACCGCGATCTCCCCGGTGATGTCGAGATAATGAGCCCCATTCTTCAGACAAGCCTTGATCATCGGTTTTGCCGTATATATAAAAGGTCCGGCTGCGTGAAGTACCAGATCGATACCTTCCAGTGCCTTCTCTGCTGCATCGCGATCGCCCAGATCAAAAATACTGTATTCCAGATCATTTGCCTCTGCCAGGGACTTGATCGCCTCCTTGTTACGACCCGCAAGGATAGGTGTCAGGCCGCTCTCCATGGCATATTTGGTGATAAGCTGGCCGGTATAGCCGTTTGCCCCGTAGAGGAGAATTTTCGTATTATCACTCTTGTCATTTGTCATATCCGCAGAATTGAATCTAGTATAGGAAATCTATCTTCAAGGAACACTATTTTAATATATCCGTTCCCAAATATTTATCGTCCTTATTGTAATACCAGGCCCTGGTTTTAGGCATCCGGATTTTACCAACCTCGGCTTCACCGCTCAGTAGTATATATTCCCCTGTATCTTCCTTAATTTGCCCATTCTCATCTGAACGGTAGAACTGGTAAACCTCCATTGCGTATGATTGAGGGTCAAAATAAAAATACCAGATATCGGTACCCACCTCCGCATCATAATCGGCCCGCAAAACCAAATATTCCTTTCCCTTAAAAGTCTTGCTTTCTACTTCCTTATTGAGAAGGGTTCCCGAATCTTTCAATTTCATCGGCAGTCCGTAGAGATAGGTATAATAATTCCGGTACATCTTTGCCCGCTCACAATTCAGACCGTGCTCTTCGGCCTCAGCTAAGGAGAAATCACTGCTGCCATTCCATTTAACCAGGCAACTGGCTTTGCCAACCCCATATTCCACAATATTGCTATCCCTGGCAGCCTTAACATAAAATACCCCTGCTTTGTTGTCCATATAAATCGTGCTAAGTCGGTTGGGAACATTGGGGGATTCCAGTGTAATTCGGAGTGAATCGCTAAAAAGCAACCACCGATCTTCAGGATCGTGATATTCTATGCTTTTTTGAAGTATTTGATCTGCGGTTAGAGCCTTGTTACATCCTGCAAAGACCAGAAGTACAGTGATCATTAGTGGATAAAAATTCTTCATAGGGATAGGTAGTCCTTCAAAAGTACTGTTTTAATGCAATTTGCCGTTAGATTCTGAGGGAACTATTCAGACCAGCCAAAACCAAATCCAATTCAATTTACATTGGGACAAATTGATATTCAATCTCTATATTTTTGCCTTTCCCAAAGATCGTAATAGTCACCTCTAAATTTAAGAAGTTCAGAATGACTTCCCTTTTCTACCAGTAGACCCTGCTTTAGTACCAGGATTTGATCTGCCATAACCGTATTATTCAACTGATGGGAAATAATGATTACCGTACCTCCGTTGGAGACAAATCTCATTACAACCCCCTGTATCAATTGTTCCGCTTTAGCATCCAGTCCGGCTGTAGCTTCATCCAGAATCAATATTTCGGGCGACCGATATAATGCCCTGGCAATGGCTAATCGTTGTTTCTGTCCGCCTGAAAGCGTTGCCCCATTTTCCCCTATTTCCGTGTAATACCCATGTGGCATTAGACGTACCATTTCATCGATACCCAATTCTTCAGACAGCTTGGTGACCCTCGATAAATCGGGAATCTGATCCAGGACGATATTATCTAAAATACTTCCCTTAAAGAGGTTTACTTGTTGGGGGACAACACCGATGTATCTTCTCAAACTCTTTTGATCGACCATTGCTAAATCGATTGCTCCTATTTTAATCCGTCCTTCATTCAAGGGGTAGAGTTGTGTCATCAAACCTATTAAAGTGGTCTTGCCGCTCCCGCTTTCCCCAACCAGAACCGTAATCTCCCCTTGCTTAATACAGGCGTTGAAATCTTTAAAAAGCTCCACCCGGCTACCATATCGAAACCCGATATTCTCAAAACATATATCCCCAAAATCTTCTTTGTGCAATGCAAGTCGACTTTGCGTTCTTTCACGCTCCAGATCCATGATCTCGAATAATCGGTCTGCTGCGATCAAAGCATTTTGAATAGTCTTATTCGCACCGATAAGCGCCAGGAGAGGCTGACTGAAATATCCTGTCAGGGCATAGAACGAAAGGAGCTCACCTGCAGTGATCTCTCCGTCCAGCACATAACCTGATCCTGCCCAAAGCAGTAGCACCAAAAAAAATGAAGCCAGGAACTGGGTGGAACCGGTAGCAAGGATCTCGTTCATAGAAGACCGGTAGAAAGTGAATAACAGGGTGATAAAACGATGTTCCGTTTTCCCGGTGGTGAAAGACTCCAACCCAAATTCCTTCACCGTCCTGATATGGGTGATGCTTTCCACAAGCTGACTTTCCAGGCTTGCGGTATCTTCCATCAGCCTGCGCTCAACTTTTTTATTGACCCGGTCTATCAGAAGATAAATCAACATATAAAATGGAATTATGAGTACCACAAGTAAAGCAAGGCGCCAGGAATAGGTGAACATCAGTGAAAATGCAAATACCACGATTAGCATGTTTACCAGCATATCGATCGCGGTATTGTTGATAAAGGCACGAATTTTCACCGCATCGTTGATCCTGGAGATGATCTCACCCACCTGCATTGTATCAAAAAAACGTTGGGGGAGGCGCAGCAAATGTTTGTAATAGCCCAGGATTAATCTTGCATCGATCAGCTGTCCTGTTTTTAGTACATAGATCCTCCTCTTTACTCCTATATAGGCCTGCAGCAAAATGATCCCCAGCATAACAAGGCTCAATAAGTTTAAAAGATTCCTGTTGGCGTTGATCAAGACATGATCTACAATCTTCTGCACATAGACCGAGATCCCCAATCCGAGAAGTGTATAGATCAAAGCCCCAAAAAGGATCTGTATAAAGGCACTTTTATGCGGTCGGATCATTTGCCAAAAACGCCCTAAGGGGCCCTGTGTTTGGATAAGCAGTTTATCGCCTTTTTTGTCGGCCAATAAAACAACTGCAGCTGTCCAGTCTTTCAGGAAATCCTTTATGCTACAAGTTCGCATACGTCCATAGGAAGGATCCATGATCCGCACATTTGTCTTTCCGATCTTGTATAATACAACATAGTGATAGGCAGGGGTAGTTTGAAGGGCGACGTGCGCTATAACAGGTAAAGGTAATTGGGGCAAATACTCTTTCTTGCATTGTACTCCTTTGGCACTTAATCCTATTTTTTCTGCAGCCTCCACAAGGCCTAACATAGTGGTCCCCAGACCATCGGTATGTGCCATCTGACGAATGCGGGCTATTGGTACCCTAAGCCCAAAATGATGAGCTACCGAGGCCAGGCAGGCTGGTCCGCAATCATTTCCATCGTGCTGTTTAACATTTCGGGATTTCATTTACCGGTTCTGGTTTTCTGCACTTTTGGCTTTTAACCTCTTTGGGTTGAACCAATCCTCTAATTTGTCGAAGATCAGTTCGAATAAATTCCTTCTTACGATAAAGTAGCTTGTTGTTAGTGTCATTCCTTTGGATATCTCAGTCTGATGGCCATTCGGTAATGACAGTCCGGTATTCTCAAATCCACAGAACACTCGAAAGTAGGCCCGGTTGCTCTCCATGGTAATATTCTTGTCGATTTCCTTTACATAACCTTCAAGCATACCCCACTGCTGATAGGGAAAGGCATCGAATTGAAAGCGGACAGGCTGTCCCACTTTTATCCAACCTATATCCCAGGTATGGACGATGTTTTCAACGATCAGTTCTCCATCAGGTGAGATAACGCCCACCTCTTCCCCCGGCTGTAGCATAGCTCCCATCTCCAGGCCGTTCACCTGCTCCAGAATACCATCTGCAGGAGCAACCAGATAGTGATTTTGGAATCTGGCGCGCAACGCAACTGATCGAATGTGACTTTCCTTAATTCTTTCTGTGAGCTGTTGTTTTTTCGATTCCCACGATAGCCGTTGTTGTTGTTTAAATAGTTTCAGATTCTTTGTAGCCCGAGCGAGCTTTTGTTCGTATTCCTCAAATTCAACCTGCGCAATCACATGATTTGAATGTAGCTTGCTGTATCTGGTAAACTGAAGACGAGCCGCTCTCAAATCATTTCTCTGCATCTCTTTTTCTGTCAGGTAAACCCTTAATTCCTCTTTAACCGCTGTAGTCTTTACCTGGCTGAAATTCCCTTGAAGCAAATATTCAAAGTCATCTTTTAAACTACTATTGATAAGGATAATTGAATCGATTTGCGCAATTTCAGTGGATATACCATCCACCGAAATGGCCAACAGCGTGTCTCCTTTCCGGACCGACTGGTTATTATCCATGTAGAAAGAGGTCAGTTTGCCTCCTATCAACGATTTAATCACAATATTCTCAGATTGTGCCCGAACCATTCCCCTGCTCTGTCTGGTGATATCAACACTCATCAGGGGTAATGTGGATATTGCTACTACAATAGCTCCGAGAACACCGAGGTATAGCCCAGCTCCTTTGATCCTGTTCTTGTGGATCAGGTTTTCTAAAGTATGTATAGGGTCGGTTCCTAATGTCATCAAACAGAGTTTTAACAGATCTTTAGATTCTGCGAAAGAGCCCATTGGAAGAACAAAATAGTTTTACTCACTGTATTCCCATTGCAAGCAAAAAGAGATTCTCGGGAGTTTATTTCTTCAACTTCATACGGAAATAGTAACTGTAGAATTTTAGAATTTACGAGGTCACAGACTTTGGAAAGAGATAAGTATTTCGTTTCAACCAGTTTATACTACATCTTACCGAGCTGAATTTTAGAGAGATAGGGCAATTTATACAGGTATTTTCTGTTTTTGTATATTTCAGGAACCATTTATCTTGTTTTATGACGGTTTGTCCAAATCATTAAAACTATATTCAATAATAAGTGTTTAATTAGGTGTAGAAAAAGTTTTCCAATATGAAACCAACAAGACTTAAAGTACTCATTTTAACCATTTCTTTTTCGGTCATTGCACCTATAACCGTACTAGGCCAATGCGATATTTTCCAAAGTGAAATAATCGGTGTCAAGCAGCATGCAGAAGAAGTCCAAAAGACTGTCGGACAGGTTGAAACCTTTGCCGAAAGCGCCGCCTTTGCCGCCACCTATAGTCAGGCTCGTGCAAATGCCAGAAAGGCGCAGATTTTCGCCGGTGAAATATTAGGATCGGCCTATGAAGCCGTGAATATGGCCGCCGAAGCTCAACACTACTCCGGAAGTTGTGGTAAAGAAGATGTAAGAAGTTATGCTATCGATGCAGAAAAATATGCTATTGATACCAGAGATTTCGCTGATGAAGCCTATACAAATGCCAAAAAGGCAAGTAGCGCCAGGAATCTTGGCGATGTACGTTATTTTATGAGGAAGTCACTCGACGCTGCCAAGGAAGCTCAGAAAGCCGCCGACGCTGCCGTCTATGCCGCCTCCGATGCGCTTTATAGTTGTGATCATACCACTGTTGCCGCAGGAGGTAACTAATAACACCACAGGGAATCAAATCGAATCCTCAAACCGCAACAAATGTTGCGGTTTTTTTATTTCTTCTCAAACCAAAGATCACTAACTCTTCCCGTGCTTACTTTCATACCGTCTACGCTACCGTCTTCAGTTCTATGCATATGAATTTTGATTCCACCTGGAGCTTCCATCAGATCTGCCCTGATCAATTTTAAAGGAATCTCTCCCAATCGAAAATGCCTGGCCAGGAGCTCGTTATTTTTAAAGACGATTTGATACTCAGTCATCAGCTCCGGGCAGAAATATGTTCCTTCATAGGGACTAATATTAAGTGCAGAAAGGTCTATGGGTATATAATTGTCGAATCGATATTGGTTTTCATCATCCTCTGAAACTATCATTCCTCCTAAATTATCTTCTTTTGTAAATTCAACGGTTACATATGATGGCACTTTTAGCATTTCGAACTTGTTAAAACCAACAGGAGCAAGGGCTGTGACATTATTTTCACTTCGTATATATCTCAGTGTATCATTCTCCAGCTTAATTTGCCTAGACATTTCGTCTTTTTCGTTCCAGTAATACCCTTCAAACTGTTTGAGGTGTTCAGCGGACAAACTTTTATAAACACTTGGTTCTCTCTCTTCATCACTGGGTACTGTCTTATCTTCGAGGTAAAGATCTGCCACTTTTAGCGCCAGGTTCCAGGGATTCGAATCTGCAAAATTACTCAGGGTGATCACAGCAAAATCGTTTTTAGGAAACCGTGCCAGATATGACCGGTAACCAGCGTCTGCACCACCGTGCTGAATTTGTTTATGCCCTTTATAGGTTCCGACAAACTGCCCATAGGCACCACCAAAGGTTTTGCCGTTGTTGAGCACGGCCAGCGTATTCATCTGATCGATGATAGCCTGGTTGCCAACTTTTGGATTCTGAAAATTGAGCACCCACAGTGCGAGGTCTTCTGCTGTGGTAAAAAGGCTTGTCGCCCCGGCAATAGCGTAATTCAAACGGCTTTTTTTATAAACGTCCTCTTCTTTTTTATAAGAATAGGCCCTGTCTTTTACAATCCTCTCATGGTCATCATAAAACAACGTCCTTTCCATTTTGAGTGGTTCGAATATTCTCTTTTGGGTAAACTTCGGAAAAGAGAACCCAGACACCCTGGCTACCACCTCTGCAAGAAGGGTAAAACCAGTATTGCAATAAGTGTATTTTTCGCCGGGTTGAAAATTCAGTTCCTTTTGTTGTGAGACAAGATTTAGTACATGTGCTGTAGTGATTACATCATCCATACGCCAGCCCCCGATCCTGAGCAAATCCCACTGATCGCGCAGACCACTGGTATGGGTTGCGAGGTGCCGTAAACTGATTTTGGCCCCAAAATCGGGGACTTCAGGAATATATTTGCGTATATCATCGTCAAGAGAGAGTTTGCCCTCCCGCTGTAATAATAAAATCGCAAAAACCGTAAACTGTTTGGAAACCGATGCCACGTGAAATACGGTAGAAGGTGATATCGGCACGTCGTATTCGAGATGGGCACTGCCATAACCATTTTTATAAATAATCTTCCCGTCTCTAACCACGGCTACAGAGACTCCGGGTTTTTCAAGGCTGTCAAAATCCTCAAAAATTTTATGGGTCATGGCAATAGTGTCCTGCCCGACGTCTGATACCTTAAAGATATCAACCTGGGCGGTCATGTCTGTTGGAAAACAGAGCAGACCTGAAAATATAAGTATGCTGACAAATCTCATTAAAGCCATTTTTTTGATTAGAAAAATTTATATAAAATCATTAGGGAAAATACGAAATTGAAAAATGTTTATTGTTCTGGCTTCAATCTCCAGGGAGGATTCCTGCGATTTTCACCGGCATGGTAAAGAATAAGCTTATTCCCATCAGGATCGCGCAGCCTTGCTTCCCTCCAGAGCCAAGCCCTGTCTTCGGGCAACTCATCGAATAGGATCCCTTCTTTTCTCAAATCTTCCACCCACGCATCGAGCCTGTCCGATTCAAAATAGACATAGATACCTTCCCCTTCTGGCAGTTTTTCCACAAGATGTACCGAAAAAGTAGCATCTCCATGAGGTAATTCGAAACGGGCATAATGAGGTGATGCCTTTACAATAAGTTTCAGACCAAGGTCTTTGTAGAAGGAAATGGATCTATCTACGTCAATAGTGGGAACGGTAATTTGATTGAGGTTCATAGTTCTAAATTCCCCCTATGGGAACACATTATTATAGTCTTCAGGACTATTGTACAATCTCACATATAGCCCTTCAATCTGGTTATCGTATTATTTGGTCTTTAAAGCAATGTTTTTCAACCGCTTATCCAGAGGTGATATATTGAGGCCCGGTAACTCTCTTCCATGAGAACAGGTTTAGCCCTTGTCCTGTGCCTCCTGGATGTCTCTTTTAGACTATCTATATGAGTCGGGCATGGATTCTCTACTTAACTTTTTCAGGAAGGCACACCACACGTACCGGGGCACCCCATGCTGCCGGTACATTTCTTGTAGTTAGGATTTGATAATTCCCGTCACCACCCAAGAATCTGGCACGTTCCTTGAAAACCACAGTACCTATTCTGTGATAACGAATCGCATAGCTACACATCACGCAGGGTTCATGATTTGTAAACAAAACCGATCGGCTCATATCCTTTCCCAGGATTTTCCGCGCCTTCCGGATCGCCTCCATTTCGGCATGATAGCTCACGTCTTCATTAGTATGGGCCGATTCAGACGCCTCGGCGATGATCTCGCCACCTAACATTATGACACTTCCTATAGGCCGGTTTCCTTTGGATTCTGCCTCTTTGGCAAGCTCTTCACAACGCCCCATTATTGCTAAGTAGTCTTCCATTTTTCGTAATTTCAAGTATTTGTCATATCATCAAATAGTGAAGTCTAAATATATAATCTACCCTGTTTTTTATTCTCCACAGGACTCCATCTATTCTAATCGTGCGCTAAACTAAGGTAGAAGCATAAGAACTCCAATAATATAAAAAGAAACAATCGGTTAATCAATTGTGATCAAAACTTTCCTTTAGCAGTGATTAGTTGTGGAAATCTGGTTTATGATCCCGGTTTAGATCCTTCGATCAAAACAATATTAAGCAATCACTATAATTCCAAAAATGTAAATATTATTTTACCTTTTGTTCGGTTTTAGATTAATAATTATAGAGTTTCTCAATACGCTTCATAGCTTCAGCCCAGGACGAATTATCCTCCATGATCCTCGATACTACCAGGCTCCCCTGAATCAGGGTTACAACTTCATTGGCCTTCTTTTCTGCAGCGATCCTGTTCAGACCTATACTTTGTCCGTATGTGGTAAAGGCCCTTATCCATGTCCTCAAACTTTGTTTTATCTCATGGCCCAGGAGCTGCAAACCATCGTCCAGTGAAAGAGATTCAAAAAGGCAGCTCTTTTTACCACGGCCGTATAGTTTATTGATATTAGACAAGGTAACTTCGAGCCTGGTGTCAGCATCCAGATTCGGACTTTCAAGTACCCCAACAATATTTTTTTCGGACCAGGCGGACATATCCACTAACACCGCCTTTACTATATCTTCCTTGCCTCCGGGAAAGCGGTAATACAGGCTTGCTTTTTTTAGTCCGGTCAATGCCGCAAGTTCGTTAATTCTTGCCCCGCTGTATCCCTTGGCCCGAAATACAGCAAACAGCTTGTCGATAAGTTCCCTGTCGCTTATTTTTTGTGGTCGCATAAAACAAATATAAACATTATTATTTTACCATACGTTCGGTAAAAAACAAAAATTACAAGAACAAAATACTGACTGCATAAAACGTCGGAGTTTAGATTGACGTGGCATATCTAGTAACACTTTCCATTCTCCATTCTCCATTTTCCATTTTCACTCCCGATAACTATCGGGACACTTTTCACCTTAAAATACTCTACATTTATCCCTCAAATACAAGCCGATGAAATTCGAATGGAAAGGCGTTATGCCAGCAGTGACCACTAAGTTTACCGAAGATGACAAGCTAGACCTGAAACTCTTTGAACATAATCTACAGGCCCAGATCGATGCAGGAGTATCTGCGCTTATCCTCGGAGGTACCCTGGGAGAAGCCAGTACGCTAAAAAAGGTGGAAAAAAATAAGCTTACCGACACTGCTGTTGAAGTAGTCGATGGCCAAGTTCCGATTATTGTCAATATTGCCGAACAGACCACCCGTGGAGCCATCAAAGCGGCAGCCAGGGCAGAACGTCATGGGGCAAGCGGCCTTATGATGCTGCCTCCCATGCGATACAAAGCCACCGACTATGAGACAGTAGCCTATTTTAAAGAGGTAGCTCTAAATACTGATTTACCCATCATGGTTTATAATAATCCCGTGGATTACGGGATCGAAGTCACCCTGGATATGTTCGAAGAATTACTCGAATTAGACAATATAAACGCGGTAAAGGAATCGACTCGCGATTTGACCAATATCACCAGACTTCGCAATCGTTTTGGAGACAGACTCAGTATTCTCTGTGGCGTAGATACCCTTGCCCTTGAATCACTCCTGATGGGTGCAGATGGATGGGTGGCCGGACTCGTTTGTGCTTTCCCGAGAGAAACGGTAGCCATTTACGAATTGTCAAAGGCTGGCCGGATCGAGGAAGCCCGTTCTATTTACCAGTGGTTTATGCCGCTCCTGGAACTGGATATCAATCCGCAATTAGTTCAGAACATCAAAATGGCAGAAGTGGCCACCGGCATTGGCTCGGAACAGGTACGTAAACCAAGGTTGCCATTGCAGGGAGAAGAACGCAAAAGAGTCTTACAGATTATCGAGGAAGGGCTGGCCAACAGACCTGAATTGCCTGAATACAAAGACCTTAAGTCTGAGGCTTGAGATCTTAACAAACAATGACTATCTCCAACTTCATATCTTTTCGTTAAAGAGTCGGGTTATCGGACCGATTAGGAAACTTTAATGTAAATTAGTGTCCCCGCTCGAATAACCTTAATCTCTAAATTTCAATACCGCTATGATCACCGGTAAAAATCATATTGGCTACCAGCTATCTGCAACAGGAACCATTAAATTTAAAACAGTTAATCCCAAACTTAATGCGGAAACAGAATGGGATTTTCACGAGGCTTCTATCGACGAGGTCGATGAGGCAGCCCAGCTGGCATCGAAGGCATTTGAAACCTACAGAAATTATTCAGGCGAACGCAAAGCTGAATTCCTAAAGACCATAGCAGAAGAAATTGAGGCTTTGGGGGAGGAATTGCTCGAAACCTATATGGCTGAGACCGGATTATCAAAAGGGCGTGCCCTGGGCGAACGTGGCCGTACGCTCTTTCAACTGCGTTCCATGGCTGAACTCCTCCTCGAGGGATCCTGGGTGGAAGCTATCATCGATACTGCTATCCCCGACCGGCAACCAGTCCCGAAACCAGACCTTAGAAAAATGCTCATCCCTATCGGCCCGATTGCCGTATTCGGGTCGAGTAATTTTCCACTTGCCTATTCTACTGCAGGGGGTGATACAGCAACTGCTCTGGCTGCAGGCTGCCCTGTGATCATAAAATCGCATCCTATGCATGCGGGCACTGGTGAACTGGTAGCCTCGGCCATCATCAGAGCTGCTATGAAAACCGAAATGCCCGACGGGATCTTTTCAAATCTCAATAGCAGCGGGATTGAGGTAGGTCAGCAATTGGTTTCCCACCCTTCGATCAAAGGAGTGGGTTTTACCGGTAGCATTGCTGGGGGTACCGCCCTGGCCAAACTGGCTTGTGAACGCGAAGAACCGATACCTGTTTTTGCCGAAATGGGTAGTATCAATCCTGTGGTGGTCTTGCCTTCTGCGCTTAATAAAGATACAGGCCGCTGGGCACAGGAATATGCAGGTTCCATTACCCTGGGTGCCGGACAATTCTGTACAAACCCAGGTCTGATCCTGGGGATCAAATCGCCCTCCTTACAAAATTTTATTGCACAACTAGGGGATCAGTTGCTCAAAACCAGGCCCGGTTTAATGCTGCATCCGAAAATTCACGGTAATTATGAAGAGGCTAAACTTAGCTTGTCTTCTGAAGTAGGGACTTCAGTGATTGCGGCTTTTAAAGAAGATGTGGAGGCGAACTACGCGCAGCAGCTCTTACTTACTGTAGATGGTAAGATTTTTATGCGAAATCCAAGCTTGCACAAAGAGGTATTCGGACCTTTTTCGCTAGTGGTACAATGTGAAGACCGAACCGAAATGCGGAGGATTTTAAAAAGACTCGAAGGACAATTAACCGGAACTGTATTAGGCGAACCTAAAGAAATGAAAGAATACGAAGATGTTATCGAAGCCCTGCGCGGGCGAGTGGGCCGTATCATCCATAACGGTGTTCCAACAGGGGTCGAAGTATGTCCGGCCATGCAGCATGGCGGACCATTTCCCGCTTCTACGGATTCTCGTTTTGGAGCCGTCGGGGCCTCAGCGATCAAGAGATGGGTACGACCGGTATCATACCAGGACTGGCCAGAGGATTTACTGCCCGATGCACTAAAGGATAAAAATCCATTGGGCGTCCTCCGAATGGTGAATGGTTCCTATTCCAATTCTCCGATATATTAGCGTACTTTGCCGCTATGGCAGTCCACCAATTCAGATGTATAGACGCACATACCTGTGGTAACCCGGTAAGGGTGGTCGCCGAAGGCGGACCCATTCTGGAAGGTGCCACAATGAGTGAAAAACGCACCCACTTTTTAAGAGAGTTCGACTGGATTCGAAGAGGACTTATGTTCGAACCCCGGGGTCATGATATGATGAGCGGCAGTATTTTTTATCCCCCTTCAGACCCGGAAAACGATTTGGGTATTCTCTTTATCGAAACAAGTGGTTGCCTGCCCATGTGCGGACATGGAACCATCGGCTCTATCACTATCGGGATCGAAGAAGGACTTATCAGACCTAAACAAGAGGGAATAGTGCGGATGGAGACCCCGGCGGGGCTGGTTTTAGTAGAATATGGCACGAACAATGGGCGGGTAGAATGGGTTAAATTTACCAATGTTCCTTCCTATCTGGCCAGCGAAGGCCTCTATGTGGAAAGCAGTGAACTTGGAGAAATATTTTTTGATGTGGGATATGGTGGAAATTTTTACGCTATCGTTGATACACAACAAAATTATGGGGATATGGCCGAGTTCTCTGCTGGTGATCTAATCAGCATGGGCAGGGAGATCAGGCAAAAGATCAATCAAAAATATCCCGATAGGTTCATTCACCCTGAAAATCCGACGATTCGAGACGTAAGTCATGTGCTTTGGACAGGAGCTCCTGACCAGGGTGCAACAGCTCGTTCAGCTGTCTTTTATGGGGATAAGGCCATCGACCGATCACCCTGTGGTACAGGAACATCGGCCCGGATGGCGCAATGGGCAGCAAGGGGGAAACTCAAGGAAGGTGATGAATTTATACACGAGAGTATTATCGGCTCTCGCTTTACAGGCAAAGTTGAAGCCAATACAAAAATAGATGGAAAAGCTGCCATCATTCCAAGCATTAAAGGCTGGGCGAGGATCTATGGCCAGAATACTATCACTATTGATGAAGCGGACCCATACGCTCACGGATTTCAGGTACTTTAAATATGAGTAAAAATATTGTCGTTATTGGTGGAGGTATCGCCGGATTAAGCACCGCCTATTTTTTAAACAAAAATGGGCATAGGGTAACAGTGATCGAGAAATCGAACTTCACTCAGGGTGCCTCTTATGTGAATGCTGGTTATATCACCCCAAGTCATATTATCCCCCTTGCAGCACCCGGCATGATCACCAAAGGTTTGAAATGGATGTTCAATTCGGCTTCACCATTTTATATAAAACCAAGATTGGACCCTGATTTCCTAAAGTGGGCCTGGTATTTTAAAAGGTCATCTACAAAGGCTAAGGTCGAAAAGGCCATCCCGGTGATCAAAGACATCAATATCCTGAGTCGGGGTCTCTTTGAAGACATCAAGGCCTCGGGAGACCTGGGAGATTTCCATCTGGAACGAAAAGGCCTCTTAATGCTTTATAAAACAGAAAAAGCAGGGGCAGAAGAAATGGGCGTAGCCGAAAAAGCAAAATTCATTGGGTTGGAAGTAGAGACTCTGAACCTGGAACAGCTAAAAATTCTTGAACCTGAGATAGAACTCGATGTGGCCGGCGCCATCCATTATGAATGTGATGGGCACACCACACCAACAGAGTTTATGCCTAAAATGGTGGCATATTTAAAAAAGGCAGGTGTAAAGCTGCAGGCGAATGAAGAAGTTCAGCGTATTGCGGTTTCCGGCAAATCGATCCAAAATGTGGTTACAGATTTAAGTGAATACAAGGCCGATGAAGTAGTTTTGGCTGCCGGGAGCTGGACAGGGAAGCTTGCAAAACAATTAGATCTGAAAATACCATTACAAGCAGGTAAAGGATATCGTATCAATGTGGAACGTCCTATCGGTATCAGTTATCCTGCGGTATTGATGGAAGCCAAAGTTGCCGTAACCCCTATGAAGGGATTTACGAGGTTTTCAGGTACAATGGAGTTTTCAGGAATCAATCAAAAGATAAGAATGGAGCGTGTTGAGGCCATAGCCAATGCAGCCCGGCAATATTATACCGGTCTTGAGTTCAGCACGGAAGAAAAGGCAGCAGCCCAAAGTGGTTTACGCCCGGTGAGTCCTGATGGATTGCCCTATATCGGAAGAAGTGAGAAATACACCAACCTCAGCTTCGCCACAGGACATGCTATGATGGGCTGGAGTCTGGGACCGGCTACGGGGAAACTGGTTGCTGAAATCATTGATGGTAAAAAGACGAGTATGGATCTTGCAGCATTCAATCCGGATAGGAGGTTTTGATGATAGAAGTTGGAGGTTGGAAGTCGGGAGTCGGAGGTCAGTAACTAAAACTTATATCTGTCTTCGGTCTTCCAACTTCTGACCGGTATTAGATTTTCAATATCAGCAAAATGAATAAATTGATCGTTAGTGCTCCAGGTAGAATAAACATCATCGGGGAACATACAGACTACAATCTCGGCTATGTTCTGCCAACTGCAATAGACAAACATCTCACATTTACATTTGAGGCCAATGGTACGGCATCTATTTGCAGGGTAAAAAGCATGGGGTATGGTTCTGCACACGAATTCGATTTCACCACCATGGAACGCAGATCCAGCTCATGGCACAATTATATTCAAGGGGTGGTGAGTGAGATCCTGAAAAGGACTGATAAACTTCAGGGTTTTAATTGCACCATCGAATCCACTCTTCCCGTTGGCAGCGGTGTAAGTTCTTCGGCGGCTTTAGAATGTGGCTTGAGTTTCGGATTAAATGAGTTGTTCAATCTGGGGCTGAGTAAAATCGAAATGGTAAAGCTCTGCCAACAGGCCGACCATAATTACGTAGGGATAATGAGTGGGATCATGGACCAGTTTGCCTCGATGATGAGCAAAAAGGGTCAGGTAATTTTACTTGACTGCCGCTCGTTAGACCATGAATATATCCCACTAGATCTGGGCGATTATACTTTCTTATTGCTGAACTCGGGAGTCTCCCATGAGCTGGCAAACTCCGAATACAATACACGGCAGCAGGAATGCCAGAAGGGGATTAAACTTATAAGACAAAAGCACCCTGAAGTAGCCTCGCTACGCGACGTCTCTCTTGAAATGCTGGAAACACAAAAAAGCCGTCTGCCGTCTACCGTCTACCGTAGGTGCCAGTTCGTCATCCAGGAGAACGTAAGAGTACTCGCCGCTGTCGACGCCCTGAAAAAAGGAGATCTGCCTTCCCTCGGCACACTGATGTATGCTACTCACCAGGGGCTGCGACATGACTATGAAGTGAGTTGTATGGAACTGGATTTCCTGGTTGATTTTACCAAGGACCATAAAGAAGTATTAGGAGCTCGAATAATGGGCGGAGGCTTCGGTGGGTGCTGTATCAATCTTATTCGCAGTGGATATGTAGCTGAGTTTACCGCCAAAATTGCTGGTGCTTATAAGAAGGAATTCAATATCGAATTAGACGCATTCCAAGCGGTTCCATATCATGGAGTTTCTATAGTGTAGGATTATGCTTTGTCTGCCATAGCCTCGATTGCTGTTGATTTATTTCATTTATGTTTGGAAAGGCCCTTTGGTAGTTCGCCCTGTCTCAACGTCAGGTAGGGGTCTTCACTACACTCGTATATTTTCACTTCCGTCTTCAGACTTCCGACTTCCGATCTTCTTTTTTGCAGATAACATCTTAGTCCTGCTGGCTGTTTTCATATCGGCATATCTCGGATCGGATATATAATCTTCCTTCTGCATCTTAATGACCTCAATACTTAAGAACCAAAATTCGCTCACCACCTTTCCACAGCTTTCTCCCTTCATTTTCTTTGCTTGTCCAAAGAAAACGAAGCAAAAGAAAAGACACCTTTTCACTAGGAATTTTTGTCCTCCACAACGTCCAAAACCGGCGTTCGAACTCCGCCATCCCGCCTTCGGCGGTACGAGTACCAACCGGAGCTTCTCACGCCTATTCTTGGAAAAGGTCTTATTCTTTCTTTTCCTTTTTAGTATTAACTAATCGGGTTCGTGTAGCGGTTTTCATTTCGGCATATCGTGGGTCTTGTATGAAATCTTCTTTTTGCATTTTGATCACTTCAATACTGAGGAACCCAAATTCACTCACCACTTTCCCATAACACCTGTAAATGCCTCTCCCCCTAAAAAAGTATTTCGCAGCCACCGGTGGAAACAGTACCGTATCAAAAACCTCTCCCTGCTGGTCTACAAAGGTGGCGAAATGCATACGCTTATTATTATGAGTATTGGTGTTTTTTACCGTCACCAGATAGCCGTAGATATCGATATTCTTTCCTAAATACTGCTCCAGGTCTTTAGCGCCATGATCATTCTTAGGAGGTTCTTTTAAGATCTCGAACGGGCTGCATAAACAGAAACCCAAAAGCTCTAACTGGGTGAAGGCGCTCTCCAGATCGGTGGTGTGGAGTCGTGGGATCTTAAAGTCTTGCTGTTGGGGCGGGAAGAGCCTTGGGTGCTCATCGATCTTGCCTTTCGATAAAAACAGATGGGCCTGCCATAACAGCTCGTGCTTGTTCACCCCGGTAAATCGGAAGGCGTTAATGCGGATCAGTATGCTCAGCTGTTCAATGGAAATGATCACCCGGTCCAGAAAGTCTTCCAAAGAACGGAACGGGCCGTCTTGTTTACGGGCTTTCAGAATCCTGTTCATTACCCGACTTTCCAGTTCTTTCAGATACATAAAGCCCAAAAAGATATCCTTCCCATAAATGCAGTTCACCGCATAAGACCTATTCATACAGGGCGCATAAACACTGGCTCCCAGCATCCGGGCTTCGTGCACATAAAACTCCGACCTGTAAAAGCCTCCGCCATTGTTCAATACGGCTACCATATATTCCAGTGGGAAATAGGCTCTCAGGAACAGGCTCTGATAACTCTCTACTGCATAGGAGGCCGAATGCCCTTTGGCAAAGGCATAACCCGCAAAACTGGCCACCTGGTGCCAGATCTCTGAGATCAGCTTTTCGTCATAACCTTTTTTAAAGCAGTTGTCCAGGAACTTATCTTTTACTTTTTGAAATTCTTCCCGACTGCGGAACTTCCCGCTCATTCCCCGCCTCAGCACATCGGCCTCTCCCAGGTCCAAACCCGCAAAATAGTGGGCCACTTTTATCACATCTTCCTGGTAGACCATCACCCCATAGGTCTCGGGCATGATCTCCAGCATCACCGGATGGGCCAGTTCCTCTGCCCTTCCCGCTGTCCGATGCCGCAAAATATACTCCCGCATCATCCCGCTCTTGGCCACACCTGGCCGGATGATGGAGCTCGCCGCGACCAGGCCCAGATAATTGTCCACTTCCAGTTTGCGGAGCAGCATCCGCATGGCGGGCGATTCCACATAAAAGCATCCCATACACTGGGCGGTCTTGATCAGCTCGTTTACCGTAGCGTCTTCCTTAAACCGCTTGATATCGTGAATATCGACCGTCCGGTAAGCATCCGGTTGGTTGAGTCTTAGGATCTCCAGGGCCTCCTTGATCTTGGCCAGTCCACGCTGGCCGAGGATATCGAACTTATAGAGGCCCACATCTTCGGCCACGATCATATCGAACATGGTGGTGACAAACCCCTTGGGTGGCAGGTGGGTGGCCGAAAAATAATGGATGGGCCTGGCGGTGATCAGGATGCCCCCTGCATGGACACTCAGATAGTTGGGCATGCCTTTGATCCAGGAGCCGTACTTGAGCACCAGCCGGCTCATCTGGTCGAGGTCTTCGAGGCGATAGCGACCCTCACATAAAAAATCGATCTCCGCCTTGGGCAGGCCAAAGACTTTTCCAAGCTCGCGTACTACTCCCCGTTCCTTAAAGGTCACATAGGTCCCCAGCAGGCTTACATGTTCAAAGCGGTCAAAAATATAGCGGGTAACTTCTTCCCGGTCGCGCCAGGAAAAGTCGATATCAAAGTCGGGTGGATTGGCACGGAAAAGGTTGATAAAGCGTTCAAAGTAGAGATCGAGCTCAATAGGGTCTACGTCGGTGATCCGCAAGAGGTAGGCCACAATGCTATTGGCCCCGCTACCCCGCCCTACGTAATAAAAACCACGACGGCGTGCTTCAGAGACAATGTCCCAGTTGATCAGAAAATACGAGACAAAAGCTTTTTCCCGGATGAGATCGAGCTCTTTTTTTAGTCGTGCTTGAATAGTGTGGTCTGCCTCCGGATAACGATAAGACAAGCCCTGCTCACAGAGCTGTAAAAGAAGTCGTTCGTCCTTTTTGCGATTCCCCGTATAGGTCTCCAGGTTCTGCGGTTTCCGGTCATGGGAGAAATCGAACTGGATGGAACAGAAGGCCATGAGTTTTTCTGTGTTCTCGAGAATAAAGGGGTATTCGGAAAAGGCTTTTGCCAGGTTTTTGATCGGATACATCTTCTCTTCCGGATCGGCTTGTTCTTCCGGGGGTAGTTTCGAGAGCAGAATATTGAGGTCGATAGCCCTAAGCAGGCGGTGGGCGTTAAAGTCGCGTTTAGAACGGAAAGTAACGGGCTGCAATACTACAAGCTTATCCTTGTATTCCACAAAGCGGGAAAAGGGAAGCCGTCGCAGATCGGCCAGTGAAACACCGATGAATTCATGTTCTGCAAATTTTTTCCGGCGGTTCAATACCGCTTTTTCGAAGGGATAGATCGCGTAAGCGTTTTTAAATACCGGAGCTTTTTTGGGAATTTCTTTTTCTCCGTGTAGATGTTTTGATAAAAAATCGTTCAACTCCTGGTAGCCTTCATTGTTCCTGGCAATTCCCACAAAGCAGGGATCTACTCCATTGCGGAAATCGATGCCCAGGATAGGCCGGATACCATATTCCGATGCCTTACGTACAAAGTTGAGTCCGGCCGAAGTATTATTGATATCTGTCAGTGCCAGATGGGTAACTTCGTTTTCTTGGGCGAGTTCCAGCAGGTCGAGTTCGGAAAAAGTTCCGAAGCGCAGACTATAGTATGTGTGGCAGTTTAAATACATTTCTTCTTCCTCTTCATTTTGCCTTGATGCAAAACGAAACAAAAAATCAAGAAGGATTTGAGGAAATTTTTGGCTCACGCCAAAACCGCAAATGCTGCTTGTCGCTCCATGCTCTTTTTCGCTTCGCGAAACGCACTTCCGCTCGCAGCATTGCTATTTCTAAAAATCCTCCACTTTCTTTTATTGGTGTTTAAAACTCAGTTCATGTTTAGTCTTTATCTTCAGCGAAAGAGGCGAACTCCGTTAAGAATCGTCGAAGCCCTGGAGGCGATTTAGGAGTTTGACTCTGGTTTTGAAGCTTAGCTTCAAAATTGCCTAAGATAAAGTGCCCTTTTCTTTGCTTCGTTTCTTTTGGGCAAGCAAAAGAAACGAAGCACTCACTGCTTCCTATGTGCCAACACAATCGGCGGTTGTCCGTTAAACGGATTCGCCATCCTCCCGATCGTTTTCGCCCCCATGCCCGAGGCACGGAGTACGCTTTTGTCGCCGAAGCGATTTCTTATATGGTCCATGGCCGCGTATAAATTCAAAGCCTCCTCGGTATCGTCAAAAAGATCGATTTGGTAATTCCCTTGTACCAGGTGGCTAAAGCGAATACCGATGAGGCGTACCAGCAGCCGGCGGTGATAAAGTACCCTGAAGATCTCCAGGATCTTGGGGATCAGAATATGGTCGGCACTGGTATAGGGGATACGCATCTGTTTGCTATAGGTATTGAAATCCGAATAGCGGATTTTAACCGCAATACAGGCTGTAAGCTTCTCGCCCCGGCGGAGTTGGAAGGCCAGGTTTTCGGTCATGGCGATCAGGATTCCTTTTAGTTTGTTCACATCGATGGTGTCCTTATCGAAGGTGCGCTCGGTAGAGATCGACTTCCGGTCCCAGAATGGAATCACCGGGCTGTTGTCTACCCCATTGGCCCGCTTCCAGATCATAATCCCGTTAGCCCCCAGGACGCGCTGCATGAGGTCTGGTGGCATTTCCTGTACGGTACGTACTTTCCTAAGCCCCAGGTTGCGGAGCGTCTGGTAGGTCTTGTCGCCCACCATAGGGATCTTTTTAATAGACAGCGGAGCAAGGAAAGGTTTTTCATAGCCAAAATCGATCTTGAGCTGATTGTTGGGCTTGGCCTCGTTGGTAGCCACTTTGGAGACGACCTTATTGACAGACAAACCAAAGGAAATAGGTAAACCTGTCTCTTTTATGATCCTCCGACGCAATTCAGAGGCGTATTGATAACAGCCAAAAAAACGATCCATCCCCGAAAGGTCGGCATAGAACTCATCGATACTCGATTTTTCAAAGAGCGGTACTTTTTCTTTGATGATCTCGGTAACCAGATCCGAATGTTTACTATAGGTACCTGCATTGCCACGGATGACCACCGCTTCCGGACAGAGTTCCCGGGCCATTTTCATCGGCATGCCGGAGTGGATCCCATAACCGCGGGTCTCATAACTGCAGGCTGCCACCACCCCCCGGTCGCTGATCCCGCCTACCAGGATAGGCTTGCTCTTCAACTCGCTGTTGATGAGTCTCTCCACAGACACAAAAAATGTATCCAGGTCCAGATGTAAAATGGTTTTCTGCATAGTTCTTCAAAATGGGGAGATAAATTTATGGATTATTTCCATATTATTGGAATATTTCCAAATATAAATTGTTAATTATTTGTTGCTGATTGTTGGGGTCGGGCTTGAAGGACGTTTTGTCACTTCGAGTGATCCGACGGAGGAGGATCGTATCGAGAAGTCACGCAGAGTACTGTGGTTGTTCTCGATATAATTTGTCCTCCATTGCATTTCGTCCAAATCACTCGAACTGACATTTGGTTGCACTTAATAATCCCCGCTATTGTCACTTCGAGTGATCCGAGGGAGGAGGATCGTATCGAGAAGTCACGCAGAGCACTGTGGTTGTTCTCGATATAATTTGTCCTCCATTGCATTTCGTCCAAATCACTCGAACTGACGTCAAGGTTCAAAAAGAATAAAAGCTATTCCAAAATATTATATCCGATGAATAACAAATTTTAATACCTTCAACGTATGAAGCTATTTATAAAAATTACGCTCATTATATTCTACTTGTCCATCAATACTTCCGGGCAAGCCCAAAAAACCTTCGACGAACGGGCACTGGGCAGTTGGGAAGGAACCGGAACCCTTTTTGGGATGGAGGCTCAATTCAGCATGAAATGGGAACGAACCTTAAACGGAAAATTTCTAAAACTCACTTTTCAAAACCAATTTAAAGACCAGAGAGGGAAAGAGCGGGTTATGGACGCCCATGGTTACTATAATACGGTTAATGGAAAGGGGCAGTGGTTAGACAGTCGTGGACAGGTTTTACCGCTATTGTTAAGTATGGATAGGAAGACCCTTAAAGTGTTTTGGGGTGATGATAATACCGAACAGGGGAAGACTATCTATATGATCGTCGGCAAAAAAATGGCTGTGGAAGACTATGTGATGAAGGACGGGTTGCTAAGTCCGTTTGGGAAGGCTGAATATGTTAAAGTGAAGAGTGAAAAATGAAGAGTGAGGAATCAGAAGTTCTCTTAGAATATACTTCCGTCTTCGGACTTCCATCTTCCGTCTTCACAAAAAACCCTTCCCCTTATAGAAAGAGGAAAGGTTCGGTCCTATCCGTTGGTGCCCCAAGACACGGACGCTATTTCAAATTATGCCGGAAAAATGGCAAGAATAATCAATAAGAGCATAAAAGAGATATACACACACCCCAACACTACAAAAAGATCTATCAGATTATATTTTCTGTGTTTTTTCATACCATTTATTGTTAATCCGGCTTTCTAATCGAATGCAAAACCGGTGGAAAGCCTAAAGAAAAAGGCGTATAATACCACCAGAAGCAAGATGAAGCTAAACCAGGCAAAGACTTTAAAATACTTTACAAGCAACCAGTGCCCCAGGTTTCGAAATGCTTCGATATATAATTCTTTAATGAGTAAAAGTTTCTTCATAGTCGCGAGTTTTATCTTTATTGTTAACTAGGATAAAAATGAGGCAAAAACTCTGATTTTAACGGATAATTAGGCCAGTGAATGAGTTTTTCGACAAAGTGCATTTCGTCGACCAGATACCGAAAAATGGTGCTTTTCACAGACTAGAGTAGTAATTTTACGCAACCGTTAAAAGGATAGGTTTAATCGTTCAGTATTTCTTACTGAACCAAACAAAAAACCCTGCGCCGGAACAATGTCCAACACAGGGTTTTCTCACTAACATAAATCAAGCAAACATATGTGTTCAGGTCCCGGCGAACTATTCACAGAACAGTATCACTGAAGAAATATATACAGGAATGTCAAGGTGGCTACCAGATATAACCCGGCAACAAGTCGGTCATATTCGTAAACCACAAAAAATCTGAGCCTTTTCAGGCTTTGTACAAGCGTATTCATCGTCTGAAAAGTTTAAGTTAATATTTGTTTGAATCGGATACCCTAATCGAAAGCATAGCCGGTTGCGACCCTGAAGACAAACGCATATAGCGTAATCAGGAACAAGCCAAAACTAAACCAGGCAAAAGCCTTAATAGAGTTTTTAATGATATAATGTCCGAGGTTTCTAAAACCTTCCAGATAGATTTCCTTGATAAGTAAAATTGTTTTCATAGCCACTAGTTTTCTCTTATGACTTCAAAGCTCGTTCCAAGGTTTAGCAAAGCGTATTTATTTTAGATAAAAAGCACGTATTTTAAGATAAACTGATCCAAAATGTGGTGAAAAGATAGTTTGTTGTGGTTTGGTAAAATAACCCGTATCCGTTAAATGGCAGGCTCTTATCGATGATTGGTAACCGTCCCGTATGTCCCTATTATATTTGGGAAATCCTTTTTTCTCTCAGGTAAAGAAAGAGTGGAAATACTCCTGCCAAACCGAACAACATGGTAATCAATCAGATAAACCAAACTTTGTCGATGCCATGCTTTACAGACTGATGGTACGACCAAAAAAAGAATACCAATACCACCCAAAGCAGATCAACCGAAAAAGCGGTTGAATAATTATTGGCAAAAATCCCTCTAAAGGTGGTAAGCGGGTCGGCCCAAAACATGATATTTCCGGATGCCAGAAATTACTTGATAACAAAATAGTTGGGGAGGACGAAGCCTAAAACGGTAAGGGCCAGGTAAGTTTTTTTCATGATCTTAAATTTCTTAAAAAATATTACCGATAGACCTCAATCCTTATATGTTGAAGATCCCGACAGAATACTTATCTGACAATTGTTGGTTATTGATTATAAATTACTAATTTATTACAGCTGTATTTTAATATTGAAGTAAAACCGATCAAGATCATAATACATTGAACAGTTGAAAATCATAATCGATACCGATCCGGGAATAGACGATGGCCTGGCCATCATGTTAGCACTAGCTTGTCCAGAATTCGATATCCTTGGGCTCACTACAATTTTTGGCAATGTACCCGTAGAACTGGCCACCGAAAATGCCTTACGTCTTTTAGACCTGGCAGGCAGATCCGATATTCCTGTTTCACAAGGTGCTGCCAAATCGTGGGAAACTCCATATGGTGGTGCGAAGTCTGCGGTTCACGGGGAAGACGGACAGGGAAATCTATTTAGCCCAACAAGTGCTCAAAAGCCTCTGGAAACTACCGCGGCAGAATTTATTGTGAGCCAGATTTCGAAATTTCCAAATGAAGTAACACTCATCGCTCTGGGTCCGTTAACCAACCTGGCCGATGCCCTAAAACACGATCCTGAAATTCAACACAAAGTAAAAGAAGTACTCTTTATGGGTGGCAATGCTTTTTGTGCCGGCAATACCAATCCGGTAGCGGAGGCAAATATTCTTGCCGATCCGGAAGCGGCCGATTTTGTACTGGGGCATCATTGGCCCATGACTATGGTAGGCCTCGATGTAACTCAAAAAACCTATATCCCGTCGAAGTTGATCGCGGAACTGGCAGCGATACCATCCGCTATTGGCAATCAGGTTTTTGGCGCCTATCGGCATTATTTGAAATTCTACAAAGAAGTGAACCAGATGGACGGGACCTGGATCCACGACAGTTCTGTATTTACATATTTGCTGAACAAGGAGCTATATCGGACATCGGAATATCCTATTCTGGTCGAAACAGCAGATTGCATCAGTCGTGGTAAGACATGGCCGTCGATTAAGGATTACAGCTTCATCGCGGGTCAGGAAAATCCCTGGCTAGGCAGACCCAAGGTGAACATCTGTGATGATGTAAATGGGAAAAAGGCTGTTAGCCTGCTAAAAAACAGGCTGATGAACGCGACATTTCCGATCGAAAAATGACCTGGATCCTGATTAAAGATCAGTAGTCCTATTTCATAATAATTATCACTGAGCTCATCTGAAGAGAGACAGCTGATTTACTTATAGTCGCGATGGAGCTGAATGTGATTTGTGTTACCCAATAACAGCTTCATTTTCAGTAAGATTTACTATCTTTAAGGTATGCAACAAATTGTATCTATTTTACTTTCGGTTGTTCTTCTGGCACAAGGGATCAGCTTCAATTCTGGCGAATTGGAAAAAATGGATACGCTTCTGGAACACGCTAAATTCCATAAGGAAAAATATGGGGATAACTTTGCGGTTTTTATAGACAAGCACTATGGAAATCAAAAAGATAAACACCTGAGTGAGCATCAGGAAGAACGACAAGAACACCAGGACCTTCCATTTCAACAGTCGGTACCGCTGATGATTCAAACAGCAATTCTCAGCGACGCCTCCATATCCGGTTTGGCCTCGGCTGTTGTTGCAACCCTTCAAACCAAGAAATATTTTTACGAACAGCTTCATGCCTCATTACTTGTTGAGGAAATTCTGCAACCCCCAAGGTTCTGCTAGGAGATTGTTATAATCTCTTCTGTAAATAATTCAATACCCGATTTAATCCAGTTTGTAAAAGACATCAATACCGGTGTCTATATAATGTATTTAAAGCATGCTTTCGCATATTATCCGCTTTAGCGTAAAGAACAAATTCATCGTCCTTCTGATGGTGATCTTTATTATAGGATTCGGCCTCTACTCGCTTACCCGTATATCCATAGGTGCCGTACCCGATATTACCAATAATCAGGTACAGGTTATCACTACCTCAAGGAATCTTTCTGCCCAGGATATGGAAAAATTCATAACCTATCCGGTAGAACTCGAAATGGCAAATCTACCCGGAGTACTGGAAATACGATCGGTATCCAAATTCGGGCTTTCGGTTGTAACCATCGTTTTTGAAGACGAGATGGGAAACTTCCTGCCCCGTCAGCTCATTGCGGAAAAACTTGAAACCGCGGCCGACAAGATCCCTGAAGGCTTTGGTGTTCCTGAAATGGGGCCAATAACCACAGGGCTGGGCGAGATTTATCAGTACATCCTCGATGTGGAAGAAGAATATAAAAACCGATATACACCCCAGGAACTCAGAACGATTCAGGACTGGATCGTTAAACGCCAGCTATCGGGTATTCCTGGCGTAGTAGAAGTGAATACATGGGGTGGGCACCTGAAGCAGTACGAAATAGCCCTGAACACCCAAAAACTCATGGCAATGGAGATTACTGCCCTGGAGGTCTTCTCAGCACTTGAGAATAACAACAGTGTGGCTGGAGGAGGATATATCGAAAAAGACAATCAGGCTTATTTTATCCGCGGAGAAGGCCTTGTGAGTTCTCTTAGTGATATTGAAGAGATCGTAGTAAAAAATATTAACGGTATTCCAATCTATGTCCGTGATATTGCCAATGTAGGTTTTGGTAATGCCATACGTTTTGGTGCAATTACCGGAAACGGTGAGGGTGAAAAAGTATTGGGCCAGGTGATGATGCTCAAAAATGCCAACTCCAAGAAGGTAATCGACGCTGTAAAGCAACGTGTGGACGAGATCTCCCATTCGCTGCCGGAAGGAGTATATATCAATGGCTTCCTCGACCGAAGTGAACTGATCGCCAAGACAACTCAAACCGTTACCGAGAACCTTATCCTGGGGTGTCTGATCGTCATTTTTGTGGTCTTGCTCATCCTCGGAAATATCCGCTCCGGGCTGGTGGTTGCCTCAGTAATTCCATTGAGCCTGCTCTTCGCACTAACAATGATGTATTTCTTTGATGTCGATGCAAACCTGATGAGCCTTGGAGCTATCGATTTCGGGATCATTATCGATGGTGCGGTCATTATTGTTGAATTCATCGCTTTTCGATTGACCAGCAACCGGCTTGAATACCAGGCGATTCCTGAAGTAGACAAACAAGCTTACCGGGATAGCATAACCTTACAGGGGGCTTCGAATATGATGAATTCTGCCATTTTTGGACAATTGATCATCCTGATCGTTTTTATACCCATCCTTTCACTCAGTGGAGTTGAAGGAAAGATGTTCAAACCCATGGCGCTTACCTTTGGGTTTGCCCTTATCGGAGCTATTTTACTCTGTTTCACCTATATCCCTGTTATGTCTGCTCTATTTCTAAAACCGGAGAAAGAGAATCCTAAAAACATATCGATCCGGTTGATGTCGTGGATAGAGAACAAATACAAACCCATTATTGAATCGGCGTTAGAGCGCAAAAAATGGGTGCTGACGGGCGCTGCCATACTGGTGTTACTGGCGGGAATCATATTCTCGCGAATCGGGGGAGAATTTATTCCCACGCTCGATGAAGGCGATTTTGTTATTCAGCCCGTGTTTAAAACTGGTACTTCATTGAGCAAAACCGTTGCCCTGACCACACAGATAGAAAATATCCTGCTAGAGGAATTTCCGGAGGTGGAACAAGTGGTAACCCGGATCGGTGCGGCCGAAGTACCCACAGATCCCATGTCGATGGAAGAAAGCGACGTCATCATCAGGCTGGCACCCAAGAGTAAGTGGGTAACTGCCCGTAATAAGGATGCCCTTGCAGAAAAATTCAAAGAGGCATTGGAAATACTTCCTACCCAGGGCATTGAATTTACTCAGCCCATTGAAATGAGGTTTAATGAATTGATCACCGGAGTAAGGGCCGATATTGCCATAAAGATTTTCGGTGAAGACCTTGGTAAATTATCGGAACTCGGAAATCAGGTGAGTAATCAGATTTCCAATGTGGATGGTGCGGCAGATATAGTAATGGAAAAGATAGAAGGCCTGCCTACTCTAAGCGTTCGTTATGACCGGCATAAAATTGCACGCTATGGATTGAACATTAAAGGTCTAAATGATATGATTTCCATGGCCTTTGCAGGCAGAACGGTTGGAAGTGTCTACGAAGGAGAAAAACGCTTTGATATGGTAGTCCGACTTAATCAGCAACATCGGCAGGATCTTGAAAACCTCGAAAATCTTTATGTGGACATTCCTGCAGGGATTAAAGTTCCTTTGGGAGAGTTAGCACAGATTCGATATGAAAAAGGTGCTGCTAAAATCTCCCGGGATAATACCCGGCGCAGAGTTGTGGTAGGGGTTAATGTAAGGAATCGTGATTTGGAATCGGTAGTGAATGACATTCAGACAAGGATCGGGGAAAATATCGATCTTCCGGCCGGATACACTATTGCCTATGGAGGTCAGTTTGAAAATTTACAAAGTGCCAAATCCCGGCTTCGCCTTGCTGTCCCAATTGCGCTTTTTCTCATTTTCGTACTGCTATATTTCGCCTTCAGATCGGTCAAAGAAGCCCTTATGATCTTTACGGCCATCCCACTTGCAGCCGTTGGCGGGATATTCTTGCTATGGGCACGGTCTATGCCTTTTAGCATTTCTGCAGGCATCGGTTTTATCGCCCTGTTCGGGATCGCCGTTCTAAATGGGATTGTACTGATAGAACATTTTAAAGAACTAAAAAAACAAGAATTCGATTCCATGAAAACATTCATAGTACAAGGTACCAGGGACCGGCTTCGTGCCGTATTGCTGACCGCCTCTGCGGCCGCATTAGGATTTTTACCCATGGCCGTTTCCACCAGTGCCGGTGCTGAAGTTCAAAGGCCACTGGCCACAGTGGTCATCGGTGGTCTTGTCACCGCTACCGTACTCACCTTATTTGTCCTGCCGGTACTCTATTCAATCTATAGCGCTTCTGAAACCCTTTTAAAACTGGGGGCAAAAAAAAGTGCAATGAGTATAGTATTATTATTCTGTCTTTCGTTGCCCTTTGCGGCATTCCCTCAAGAAGGTGCAGGTCTACAGGATCTTATGAATTTAGCACTTGAAAACAACAGCGAACTGAGATCTGCTTCCTTGAAATTACAAAGTTCCGATGCAAGGGAAGGCACGGCATTCGATTTCGGAAGAACCGAATTTTACTTTGGCTACGATGAAAACAATATTGCAGTAAACGGAGATCCAATTAATGTTTTCGGGCTGAAACAGGAATTTTTGTTCCCTACAGTCTATGGTATCCGACATAGGGTACAGAAAACGCAATCAGAATTGGAACAGAATTATTACAACATCAAAAAAAAGGAACTTCTACAAAACCTGTATTCTGCATATAACTCATTTCAAATCACCAGAGAAAAGGTAAGTATCCATACCCGTCTTGATAGTCTGTATCGCGAATTCGCGAGGGCTGCCAACAGGCGTTTCGAATTAGGTGAAACCAATTATCTGGAAAAGATCACCGCTCTGTCGAAACAGAAACAGATCGGGCTGCAACTAGAGCAATTTATTACGGCACAGGCACTTGCCTTAGACCGTATAGTACAGCTCGTGCAGTCGAGCGACAGCCTGTATATCAGCCCCGAGCCTGCAAGGATGTTAGAACCAAATTTTAGTGGCTTTTCCAATGCTACTGAACTTCAATCGTACAGAAACCAGGTACTGTTGTCTGAAGCAGAACATCAATTTGAAAAGCAGCGCCTATTGCCCGATATCAATCTGGAGTATTTTCAGGGATCCAATGAAATGCTGGAGAGTAATCTTTACGGCTATCAGATCGGTCTTAAAATTCCATTGCTGTTTAACGGCCAAAGTTCCAGGATTAAAGCTGCGGGATTAGCCTATGAAGCAGCTGTGGCTAAAAGTCGTAATTATGAAATTCAATTGGAAACCAGATATAAGTATCTGCTCAGGAATATGGAACAGAACAAGAAGGCCCTGTCATATTATCTTGAGGAAGGAAATTCTCTGGCTGATGAAATTCTAAAAACCGCTGAAGCTGGATATAAAAATGGAGAGATCGATTTCTTCCAGTATATCCAAAGTCTAGAAAATGCTTATGGAATACGTCTTGAATACCTGGATCAGCTTAGTCGGTACAATGAAAGTGTAATTTCCCTGAACTACTTAACTCAATAATTCAAAGCGCCATGAAATCATATTTTATTAATTCTATTCTGGTCTCATCAATCTTACTCCTCTCCGCCTGCATGAGAACCGAAAAAAAGGATATTGACAAAGGCGCGGAAACAACAAATCAAAAAACAACGATTGAATTGAGCGAATCCCAATTCAATCAGAATAATATGCAACTCGGTCGGCTGAAAGATCTGATTTTTTATGAAAGAATAGGTGTTACGGGTATGATCGATGTGCCTCCTCAAAACAAGGCTGTGGTGAGTATCCCCGTTGGGGGTTATGTTAAGCAGACTTCCTTACTTGTTGGCGACAGAGTAGGCATGGGCCAGGTACTTGTGCGTTTGGAAAATCCGGAATTTGTAAAGATCCAGCAACAATATCTGGAAGTCAAAGCGCGACTCAAATATCTTGAGGCAGATTATTTACGCCATCAGCAATTATATGAGGAAAATATTACCTCCGAAAAGAATTTCCTCAGATCAGAGGCCGATTATAGAACCGCGATGGCCACCTTAAATGGATTGCGTCAACAATTGCGTTTACTACACATTTCACCGGAGGTTGTGGAATCGGGTAAGATAACCTCAGAGACAAGTATTTATGCACCGATAGACGGAAGTGTGAGCAAGATGAATATCACCAGGGGTGCTTATATCTCACCGGCTACGGAAATTATGGAGATCATCAATACAGACCATATCCACATGGAATTATCGGTCTTTGAAAAGGATATATCAAAGGTCAGAGAAGGACAAAACATCATTTTTAGTATTCCCGAATCTTCCAAAGATGAGTATGAAGGAAAGGTACACAGGGTGGGTTCGTCGATCGATGAAAACAGGAGGGTTTTGGTACACGGACATATCGAAGACCCTATGCAATTTGGTTTTTTAAAAGGCATGTTCGTCAATGCAGCGATCTCAACAGACTCGGTTTCCCATAAAGCACTACCCCAAACCGGAGTGGTAGAAGATGGAGACCGATTCTTTGTATTAAGGTTGATCGATTCATCGGGCGGTAATTATGTATTGGAAACTGTGGAGGTAGATGTATATCGCACCGAGTCAGGATTTACTGCTATAGGGCCTGTGGAAAACTTCAGAGCAGATGACCGGTTTTTAATCCGAGGTGCATTTGGTGTATTTCACAGGGAATAAGGTCATCCACTGAAAACATCGATTTAACAAAATAAAGAGCCCCGCAATGGTGAGGCTTTTTGTATCATGTACAACGAAGTCATGCGAAGTTGTAACAAAGGTGGGAATGATTTCCCTACTGAAATCTTCCCAAAAACTATCGGGGGAACCCACACAGCCTTAAGTGTATTTGATTTTGAACCTAGCCGGCGGGCTCCGGCTGTCTTAAACCTGATCACCCTAATGCGCGACGGAACAGAGGTGTGTACAACTCGATTTACATCATAAAAAACCCATTCAAAATGAATGGGCTTGAAGTACCTCGGGTGGGAATGATTTCACTGGTGAAATCTTCCCAGTAATTGTCGTTTTGAAAACCACAAAAGGAAACACTACGCATCCTTTCAAAAACAAAGCGAGCTTCTTTTCGAAACTCGCTTGTGCTTCCACTCTATTGTGGTTTATCCGTACCTCGGGTGGGAATCGAACCCACACGGTATTGCTACCACTGGATTTTGAATCCAGCGCGTCTACCAGTTCCGCCACCGAGGCATATGGCAAATCCTTTTTAAATCAGGGAAAGCGCCAAAGAGCTTTGTCCTCCCTAAGAGAGATCTTACTTCCTGAAGAAGGAACTGCAAAGCTAACAAATACCCAGTATTTCCAAAACTAAAAAACCCAAAATATCCTTTTCAAAGCCAAATAAATGATTAAATTTGCACCGCTTTAAACAAAGCGTTTAAGAAACTAGAAGTCAAAAGATTCGATATGCCTTATCAAGTTCCGGAACCTAAGATTTTTGCCTGTACACAGAGCATGACCTTGGCGGAAAAAATTGCACGCCATTACGGAACCGATATGGGCAATGTTCATATTTCGCGCTACAGCGATGGTGAATTTCAACCCTCTTTTGAAGAATCTGTACGGGGTTCGCGAATCTTTATTATCGGTTCTACCCATCCGAGTTCTGAAAACCTTATGGAATTGCTGTTGATGCTCGATGCGGCCAAAAGGGCCTCAGCCAGGCATATCACTGCAGTTTTACCATATTTCGGCTGGGCCAGACAAGACAGAAAGGACAAGCCAAGAGTACCAATTGCTGCGAAACTCATTGCAAAAATGCTCGAAGCCGCCGGTGCTACCAGGATCATTACTATGGATCTCCATGCCGATCAGATTCAGGGTTTCTTTGAAAAACCTGTAGACCATCTTTTTGCGTCTACCATGTTCCTTCCCTACCTAAAATCACTTAATCTGGATAATCTAACGATTGCATCTCCGGATATGGGAGGATCTAAAAGAGCATATGCCTATTCGAAAGCATTAGGGTCGGACGTGGTTATCTGTTATAAGCAAAGAGCCAAAGCTAACGTGATCTCTCATATGGAATTGATCGGTGATGTTAGTGGAAAGAATGTGGTATTGGTCGATGACCTTGTGGATACGGCTGGCACACTAGCCAAGGCCGCCGATCTGATGATTGAGCGCGGAGCCCTTAGCGTGAGGGCCATGGCTACCCACGCACTAATGTCAGGGACAGCCTATGAAAAAGTTGAGGATTCTCAATTAAAAGAACTTATTACCACAGATTCCATCCCTTTGGAAAAGGAATCTGGCAAAGTAAAGGTGTTGAGTTGTGCCGAATTATTTGCAGACGTAATGCACAGGGTACACAACAACACCTCTATAGCATCTAAGTTTTTAATGTAACTATATATTATAATGAAGTCAATTACAATCAAAGGATCAGAAAGAGAAAGCGTGGGCAAAAAGGCAACGAAAGCCCTACGTAATGCTGGAAAGGTCCCTTGCGTGGTATACGGAGGGGAAAAACCATTACACTTTGCAGCAGATGAACTCATGTTCAAAAATTTAGTGTACACCCCGAATGCCCACACCGTTGTGGTTGATTTGGAAGGTGAAAAGAAATTAGATGCGGTAATGCAGGATATTCAATTTCATCCGGTTACCGACAAAATTCTTCATGTTGATTTTTACCAGTTGTTCAAAGACAAACCGGTAACTATGGAGATTCCGGTACGCCTGGAAGGTAATTCTCCAGGGGTTAGAAATGGCGGACGATTGCTGTTTAGAAAGCGTACGCTTACTATTAAAGCGTTACCGGACAACCTGCCTGATTTCTTCAATATCGATATTAACGATTTGAAAATCGGCGATAATATATCAGTAGAATCACTTCTGAACGACGACTTTGCCATTTTACACCCTGAAAGTACCGTAGTGGTGCAGGTGAAAACTGCAAGGGCTGCTATTGTGGTTGAGGATGAGGATGAAGATGAAGAAGGAGTAGAAGGAGAAGGCGCCGAAGGTGCAGAAGGTGGTGAAGCTGCCCCTGCTGAAGGTGCTGCTGAAGGCGGTGAGACTCCGGCTGAAGGATAAAGGTTAAGCCATATTAAATAAAGCATCTGTGTGCCAGACGCCTTCCGGGTGTTAGGGTCTCAGATGCTTTTGTATTTTTGGGTTATTGGTATGCGTGCACTTTTAAATATTCTTTTTGGAAAAAAGACAACTTTCGTTGAAGAATTCGACCCCATGAAAAAATATCTAGTCGTAGGGCTTGGCAATATAGGACAAGAATATAGCGGAACCCGTCATAATGTCGGTTTTCAGGTATTGAATGCCCTGGCCCAAAAGCAGGAGTTCAGTTTTGAACCAGCACGTTTAGGCGATATTGGCAAATTTAAGATCAAGGGACGAAGTGTGCTCTGCTTAAAACCGTCGACCTACATGAATAGAAGTGGTAAAGCGGTAAGATACTGGTTAGAAAAGGAAAAAGTGCCGATCGAAAACCTATTGATCATCACAGATGATCTCAATCTTCCCTTCGGTACTCTTCGGCTTAAAATCAAGGGCAGTGATGGAGGCCATAATGGTCTTAAGGATATCCAGCAGCAACTGGGGACCCAGCAGTTTGGCCGATTCAGATTTGGTGTAGGTTCGGAATTTGGCAAAGGAGGTCAGGTAAATTACGTGTTAAGCCCCTGGTTGGAAGAAGAAAACAAAGTTCTTGGTGAACGCCTCGAAAGAGCGGCAGAGCTGGTGACCTCTTTCATATTAGCCGGTGCTAAACTTACTATGAATCAATTCAATGCAACCTAGAAAGCCCGGTATGAAAATATACCGGAATCAGAAGTATTTCCTTCTCTGTCCTTAGTTACCACCTTCCAGTAATATACCCCGGGAGAAACATCTACCTGCACCTCCCTTTTACCTGGAAGAGTTGATTCCACGATGTCTGCCGGCGGGTTTGCAGTACCGTGATAAACATCATATCCAGTGATATCGTTCTCAATATCGGCACCCGACCAGGACAGTGTTATCTGCCCGCTGGTATCAATAGGTATGCTTTCTCCCGACTTCGGTGATTCTATCTCCGCAGGAAAAGGAGCATAGGTCGTCTGTGAACCTGCGTTGTAGAACCTCCATACAGTGCTAGGAGTACTGGTCTCTGTCTGACTATTCCGCGTAATGACCTGCCAGGAATACGGCGCTCCCTTATCGATGGTGAGTGATGCCGAAGTTGCTGTGGTGGAAGTGGTCTTGATCACATTGGTTAAGAGCTGTGTGGCTCTGACTTCGTATGTTTCCGTATTGTCCGACTCCTGCCAGCGAAATTCTACCTCACTGGTGGTTGGGCTTTGATCGATACCGGTGGTACACTCCGAGTTCTGTTCGGGAAAGACAAGGCTGGCCGCATCAGGCGGACTCGGATCGCTTTTTTTGCTACATCCCAGCACAAAGACACTCAGAAGAACGGGTAGGAGAATCCTCATCGTTTAATAATTTTAAATGTTTTTGTCATCTGTTGATTTTCCAGCCTTACGAAGTAGATTCCAGAGGGCAGGCCACTAAAGTCAAGCATAGATTCCGCGTTGCCCGCATCTTGTGTCTGTTCAATAAGCAATCGACCATCGGTTCCATATACACTAATTTGTGTTGGACCATCCAGCAATCCTATATTTACAAAAGCATACTCCACAAATGGGTTAGGGTAAACCAATACTTCAGAGCTGTTTACAAATTCCTCCTCATAAGTACCCTGACACGATTGTAGAGTACTCACCTTTAATGAGTTAGAACCACCCTTAAGATCCAGGCTAATTTCATTCTGTGTGGTTTGGATCGATTTTCCGTTCAATTCAATATTGTAAACATCAGACCCGCTTAAACTCAGGAAAACCGATGTTCCATCGGTCGCCACGACCGAGCTAACACTTAAAGGCGCAGGCTCCTCAATGGTTATGTCAAAGCAAATCTCTTCATATTCATTGCTGCCATCAGTTGCATTCAGACAAATAGTATATATGCCTCCTGAAATATCGTTAAGCTCGAAACGGTCGGTGAAAGTATCCGAAACATCCGTCCCAGGACCGGATATAACTACCGAATAGTTCAATGCCGCCTCTGCCTCTATGATAATATTTCCATCATTACTCCCAATACACGATTCGCTTTCAGAAGAAACAGTAAAATTGTCTTGTGCAAAACGGAATACTTCACATCCGTCTACATCTACTTCGGCTCCGGTTGGTGTATTCGGGCATTGATCAAACTCATCGAAGACACCATCTCCATCAGCGTCTGGTCTAAAAACTCCTTCTCCACATATTTCCAAAGAAAAGTTATTTAAAGCACCCCCATCTGCAGGGAATTGATCTGCTACCGTAAGAATCCAATCACCCGAAGTGGATTCTCCATTGAACCGGGCAAGCGAACCGAGTGGTCTGATGGTTCCGCTGATACCGGATCCTGTTGTGCTGCAGGTAAATGCTGCACCCTCATCGTCGAAAACCGCATCGATATCCACAAGATCACCACAGGAATTAGAGGTAAGGGTAACCAACGTTCCGGCAGGAGATTCGAGTGTAATAACAAGATCAGAAACCCAGGTATGTGAAATATTCAGGGCTACATTTACATCTGAGACCTGTAGATCATCTACCACAGTTATGACGGATGTTATGGTCTGAGGGTCTGTTACTGAAATAGGAATCGGCAACCCTGTTCCATCAAAAACCGAACAATTAATATCTATAGTGGTAAAGCTAAATACATTGCTAAAAGCACCTGCTCCACAACTATTAAAAGGTCTAACCCTCCAGTAGTAGGTGCTAGTTGGTTGAAGACTGTTGGGCTGATAAGAAGTTAACAAGGTCGTACTCGTTTCCACAATACTGGAAAAAGCGATATCTGTCGCAATCTCTACATCATAGCTTGTCGCCGAAGCATCTTCTTCCCAGTTCAGAGTTATACCGGCGGAAACATCTGTGGCGCCATCGGCAGGAGTGTTAAGTACTACAGTCCCAAAAGATGTGTTGAGGACCACCACATTTAAGGACACATCCTTGGTCGTACTACCCGCACTGGCACGGATGGTAATCGGATAGGATCCCGCACTTACGGCGCCGGTATTGGTAATGTTAATACTGATCGGTGTATCGTTGTTCACGGCCGTGGTCGGATTAAAACTAACACCCAGCCCGGTGGGTACATTTAGTGCGCTGAAGGTGGCTACTTCACTAAAACCGGAATAGGTTTCATATACAAATGGAACGCCCAGATTATCCGGCTGGCAGACTTCGTACTCCAGTTGCTCAAACTGCAATACGATTGAAGATTCTACTATGGTGAAATTGGAACTGTTGACTGCAAAGAAAATATTTTCGTTAGCCTTTACCATCAGCCTTGCTTCAGAGGTGCTTAGGCCTGGGATCAACACCTCGGCACTGCCGTCGTTGGGTGTCCCCTGCAACAGCCTTTCAGGGAAAGTAAGACCGCCATCGGTAGACAAATATACGTCTACGTACTGGGCGTTAACCGGCGCAGCATTGGTATTGGCAACATCCCAGGTAACCGTTAAAGGGTCTCCGGCAGATACGGTCTCAGCAGTAGTCTGAGAGGTCACCGTGAAAGGACCCGCTTCATCTACTACATTAATGCGAACAAGATCCGATGCCACCTGTCCCCCACCACTGGCATTATCCCGTAAGGTGAGTGCAAAATTCATTTCTCTCTGGATATCGGAGACCGATTCCCATGCTGAATTCAAAGGCGGGGTGGTTTGAGTTAGATTCCCCTGTGCCACTTCTGAAAGCCTTGGGAAATACCGGGCAGGATCTGTGCTGGGTGGTAAAGATCTGAAATTGGCACCCAGAAAATTGTCCGGGCCAAAATTTCCGGTGGTAATAATGCCATCGTCTATTTGCTCCCAGCAATAGGTAAGCACATCACCCCCATCAGGGTCTGTAGCATTGCCTTCGAGTACAAATGCCGTAGAGCGGGGAATGGTAAAATCACCCGTCGAACTTATTACAGGTGTATTGTTCCCCGTGGTGATTACTTCAGAACAGCTTGTAGTCGCCAGGTAGTTTGTGATTTGCAGAATGCTGTTGTAGTGAAAATAATCGTCCGAATTCGATTGCACATTGTTTCCAGCAACAATTCCCGCATAAGCCATAATGGTTGTCCCACTGGCCGGTTCGGCCTGGACCCCCGTACCTTCGGTATTGAAAGACCAGGTATGATTTGCGCCAAATTGATGACCCAGTTCATGTGATACGTAATCGATATCATAGAAGTCTCCCTGAGGGGTCAGGGCCTGGGAGAATCCGCTCCCCTTCTGATTGTCCTGACAGACAGCACCTATAAACCCTGCGAAACCAGAATCATTATCGAGATGAAATAAGTGGCCGACATCGTAATTGGCCTCCCCGATTATGGAGGTTAGGGTTTGTTGAACCTGGGCGCTAAGGTCGCCATTATAAGGGTCTGTATCCGGGTCCAAAAATATCACCTCATCATTATTGGCTATTACTTGGAGTTGCACGCCGAGATCGGTCTCCATCACTTCATTTACCCTGGTGATAGTTGCATTTATGGCAGCAAGGGCATCATCTACTGTTCCCCCGTGAAATTCCGTGTATTCTCCCGTAGCCGAAACGGCAATTCTGAATCTGTTCAACTGCAGGTCGTCTGTAAGGCTCCGGGCCACCAGTCCTTCGTTTTCCTTTGCAAGCGCCGTTTCTGTATAACAAACAAAACCGGCGGCTTCCTTGTTGGATTGGCCAGAACTATAGACCACATATTTGTCTCCTGTTTCGGAGGTCCGCTGAATATAAGAAGTCTGACTGCGGTCGGAGTGAACGAGCATGGCTTGCAGGCCACGATGAGACCAACTTAAACGTATACGATCACCTTCCTGTTCAGTACTGTAACCGATATATGATTTAATCCCGGGATACTTTGCCGCCAGCTCTGGTGCAAAAACAGAGCTTTCTTTTACCATATAAGGCTGTAGTTCACCTATTTCATCAGGAAAGTAAATCAGTACCCCTCTTCCATTTCTCCCACTCTGCTGAGAAAGTTTTTGGTAAAGCGCATTCCCGTTAAGATTGTAGTAACGGGCTTTGTCAGGGTTTAGCTCCCTGTTTAACGACTCTATTTTACCACGTTCAGCCGCAGCCGGGACCCAATAAGATTCCTGGGCATTTAAGTAAAAGCAGCTCAGTAATATGGTAAATGATAAAACAAGCTGTAATTTTGGTCTCATCATAGCAATTTGAGAGGTCTAATGTAAGCCTTTTTATTTTTTTACTTGAGTGATAACTGTCCAAAGCATTTCCAAATACGATAAAAAGCACGATAGTGCTATTACCATCGGAACTTTTGACGGCGTTCATATAGGACATCGTAAAATATTACAACGTCTCATAAATAATGCCAAAGAATCGGGCCTCAGGTCTTGCGTACTCACTTTTTTTCCTCATCCGCGGATGGTGTTACAGAAAGATTCGGACATTAAGCTCCTTAATACATTAGAGGAGAAACAACAAATCCTTGAAAATATGGGGCTGGATTGTTTGATCGTCCACCCCTTTACCTCCTCCTTTTCCAGGCTCTCGGCGACAGAATTTGTTCGCGACATTCTGGTATATCAGCTGGGAATCAAAAAGATTATCATCGGTTACGACCATCGTTTCGGCAGGAATAGAAATGCTAACATAAACGACCTTATCACTTTCGGCGCCACCTTCGATTTTGAGGTAGAAGAGATCCCGGCCCAACTTATGGATGATGTTTCAGTCAGTTCCACCAAAATCCGAAAGGCTTTGGAGGAAGGAGATATAAAAACGGCCAATGCCTATCTCGGTTATTCGTACTTGCTTACCGGTATTATTAAAAAGGGACGAGGATTAGGCAAGCAACTCGACTTTCCAACAGCTAATCTCCATATTGAAGAGTCTTATAAACTTATTCCTAAAAACGGGGTTTATGTAGTACGTGCACATTTGAATGACCAAATTGTTCATGGCATGATGAATATAGGTTTTAACCCAACGGTTGATGGAAGAACCCGAAGTAAGGAAATACATTTTTTCGACTTTAACAAGAACCTATACGATCAGAAGATTCAGGTAGAACTACTGGAACGTATAAGAGACGAAGTGAAATTCGATTCTGTTGAAGCGCTCAAGGATCAACTTCAAAAAGACAAAAAGTTCTCACTCAAACTAATTTCCTCCTGATGCTCGATCGTTTCCTGTTTCAGAAAATAGATAATACCCCACTCGTGGTTTTTAGAATCTTCCTGGGGACTTTGATCGCCCTGGAGGGATTCGGAGCTATTGCTACCGGCTGGGTCAGAAGAGTATTTGTAGAACCTGATTTCACTTTTCACTTTATCGGGTTCGACTGGTTACAACCCCTTCCCGGCTACGGCATGTACTTCTATTTTGCCATCATGGGCACATTGGGCATTTGTATTGCACTGGGATACCGATATCGCTTTAGTATGGTCTGTTTTGCACTGATGTGGTGGGCTGTTTACCTCATGCAAAAAACCTCTTATAACAACCACTATTATCTTTTGGCGCTCATCGCCTCCATCATGTGCTTCCTTCCGGCTCACCGTACCTATTCTCTCGATGCCAGAAGACGCCCAGATTTACAGAGCGATGCGATGTATGCCTATGTAAAGTGGATTATAATATTTCAGCTATTTATCGTCTATACCTATGCCGCAATTGCTAAACTCTACGGAGACTGGCTTAATTTTACTTTTCTCGAAATTCTTTTGGAAAGCAAATCGGGTTATCCCATAATAGGGGGACTTCTCGAAATTGGCTGGTTCCATAAATTTATCGGCATATCCGGATTCCTTTTCGATCTCCTGATTGTTCCGGCATTGCTTTGGAAGCCTACCCGCAACATCGCCTTTGGTTGTTCGATATTTTTTCACCTTTTTAATTCCATAGTTTTCCAGATCGGTATCTTCCCCTATATGGCACTCGCCTTCACTGTCTTTTTTTATGAAGCAGAAACCGTACGGCGCCTATTTCTAAGAAAGAAAAAGCTTTTTAAGCCATCTTTCGAAAAGCCACCCGCGTATAAAAATCCATTGTTAATTATCGCTGGAATCTACTTCCTGGCGCAGCTGTTATTGCCCGTAAGGCATCATGTCATCGAAGGGGATGTACTTTGGACCGAAGAGGGTCATCGGCTCAGTTGGAGGATGATGCTTCGCAACCGTACCGGCAGAGCTACTTTTAGGGTGGTTAATAAGGCTGATCAAAAGACCGAAGTAATCAATCTCAAGAACTATCTGACCAGAAAACAGGAAAGAAGAATAGGGGCTTATCCGGATTTCATATGGCAATTTGCCCAATATCTGAAAGAGAAATACGCCGAGAAAGGGATTGAAATTGAGGTTTTTGCCAATGCGCGCGTAAGTATCAACGGCAGGCCACCAGCAATACTAATAGATCCCAAGATTGACCTGGCCGCTATTCCCTGGGATCCGCTTCGACATCACCATTGGATTTTGCCGCCACCCTGGGAAAGGGATGAAAGCAAAGACTAGTTGATTTTCATTATTCTGTATCCTCGTTGTACCATTGGGTAAATGTCCCTAAATTTGCCGCTTAAACCAATTCCCATGCTTCAGCTACAGGCCATCAGAGATAATAAGGACCAATTGGTCAAGGCACTTGAAAAACGCAATATCAATGCCTCAGGAATTCTGGGTGAAGTACTCGAATTAGACGAACGAAGGCGTGCACTGCAAACCCAGCTTGATAACCTTCTGGCAGAGGCAAACAAAATATCAAAGGAAATTGGCGGACTCTTTAAAAGCGGTAAAACCGAAGAGGCTAATGCACTAAAAGCAAGGAGTTCCGAACTCAAGGAAAACTCTAAAGAGCTCGGCGATCGACTGAATGCGGCGGCGGCAGACCTGGACAAGGCACTTTATCAGATACCTAACATACCGCATAATTCTGTCCCTGCAGGCAGTAAAGAAGAAGATAACGAAGAGATTTACAGGGAGGGCGATATCCCCGAATTGGGTGACGATTCCCTGCCTCATTGGGAACTGGCCAAGAAATACGATATTATTGATTTTGAGTTGGGGGTTAAAATCACTGGTGCAGGATTCCCCGTCTATAAAGGAAAGGGAGCACGCCTGCAACGCGCATTGATCTCATATTTTCTCGATAAAAATACCGCTGCGGGATATACAGAAGTAGAAGTGCCACTCCTGGTTAATGAGGCCTCAGGTTTTGGCACCGGACAGCTGCCGGATAAAGAAGGACAGATGTACGAATTGAAAGAGGATAAACTCTTCCTGATCCCTACCGCTGAGGTCCCGGTTACCAACATGTTTAGGGATATCATTCTTAATCATAAAGATTTTCCGCTTTGTTATACGGCCTATACGCCTTGTTTCAGACGTGAAGCCGGAAGCTATGGCGCACATGTTCGTGGATTAAACCGACTTCATCAGTTCGACAAGGTAGAGATCGTAAGAATAGAAAATCCTGATAATTCTTACCAATCACTCGACGGCATGGTAGAACATGTAAAAGGCATTTTGCAAGAATTAAAACTCCCCTACCGCATCTTGAGATTATGTGGGGGCGACCTTGGATTTACCTCGGCCCTCACCTACGACTTCGAAGTCTTCTCTACCGCCCAGGACCGTTGGCTTGAAATCAGCTCGATTTCGAATTTTGAAACATACCAGGCCAATCGATTAAAACTGAGATACCGCGATCAGGAAAATAAAACACAGTTGGCCCATACCCTTAATGGAAGTGCACTGGCACTCCCCCGGGTTGTTGCAGGTCTGCTCGAAAATAATCAAACCCCCGAAGGGATTCGTATTCCAGAAGTCCTCATCCCTTATACCGGATTCGATATTATCGACTAAGCAATGCCGGTCAGAACCCAATAGATGAAGGGGTTTTAAGCGGTTTATCACTGCAAGGCATTGGGATTGTCTTAACAGGAACTTCCTCTTTTCTACGTATATTTGATAAAAAGCAGCTAGTGAAGCGCATCGTCCTGATTCTATTTTTTGTGCAGTTTACCTACGGCCAGGACGATTTTCTCGCCAAACAATACTTCAATGATGGTGAATATGAGAAAGCCGTCGTTTTTTATGAAAACCTGGTCCGGCAAAATCCACGCAGATCAGATTACTTTGAAGGAATGGTGGCATGCTACCAGCAATTGGAACAGTATCAGAAGGCAGAAACCTTTCTGTTGGAGAAGATCAATTATGGCAATCCTTATCCCACAATCTATATTGAACTAGGGTATAATTACCGTTTGCAAGATCAACCCGAAATGGCCGATAAATATTATCAAATGGCACTCGAAACCATCGAAGAAAATCCCAATTTCGGCTATGGCGTAGGCTTTAGGTTTCAGCGATATGCCTTGCTCGATTATGCCTTAAAAGCTTATAACCGTGCCATGGCGTTAAATCCCGAATTAGACTATAATTTTCAAATAGCACGGATTTATGGTGAGCAGGGAAACGTGGAAAAGATGTTCGATTCTTACCTGGAACTGATCCTAAGCGGGAAGACTTCAAAGGCCAATGTGTTGCGAAATATCGATAGTTTTATCAATGCTGATCCGCAGAATGAAAACAATATTCTGCTGAAAAAGATACTGCTGCAAAAAGCTCAGCGAAACCCCGATCTGTTATGGAATGAACTTTTAAGTTGGCTTTTTGTACAGCAAAGGCAATACTACAACGCATTTGTACAGGAAAAAGCTATTTACAGGCGTGCGGATGGAAGTTCATTCCAGCGAATGGAAGGCCTGGGTGGAGTGGCACTAGAAAATGATGCCTATGACGACGCGCGAACAATTTTCGAGTATATAGAAAAAAACAGTCAGGAACCCGTCGTCGCTTTGAATGCCCAATTGCATCTGATCGATATCGATCTTATTGCTCAGACTTCAAAAAAAGACCTCAGCCAGATACAACAACGTTTCGAATCGCTCCTGGTTAGCTACGGGTATCAGTCTGAGACGCTACAGTTGCAGATCGCTTATGCCAATTTTCTGACTTTCAAAATGGATAATCCAGGCGAAGCTGAAAAAATCCTCCAGAAAACACTCGATTTATCCCTGGCTCGATTTCCGGAAGCCTATGTAAAGCTGGCTTTGGGTGATATACTGGTTTTTAACCAGAAATTCAACCAGGCCCTTATCCTTTTTACTCAGGTTCAAAAGAACCTTAAAAACGATGTTCTGGGACAGGATGCGCGATTCAAGGTAGCACAAACCAGTTTCTACAAGGGTGATTTTGACTGGGCACTGACTCAGCTAAAAGTACTGCGAAGTTCCACTTCCCAGCTGATTGCAAACGATGCCATGCAGCTTAGCTTGCTGATTTCGGATAATTCTTTTGAGGACTCGACTCAAACCGCATTAAAGAAATTCGCCCGGGCAGACCTGTTGGCTTATCAGAATAAAACCGATGACGCTATCACCTTATTTAACGATATACTGGAAAATCACAAAGGAGAAAAGATAGAAGATGATACCTTGCTAAAGCAAGGGCAGCTTTTCGAAGAACAGGAGAACTTTAGTGCAGCCGAATTCAATTACATTAAAATTGTAGAGTTTTATGGAAATGGAATCCTGGCCGATGATGCTCATTTTGCATTGGCTGAACTCTACAGATCGGTGTTAGATAATCCTCAGAAAGCCATGGTCCATTATGAAAGGATCATCTACAATTACCAGGACAGCTACTTTTTTCCCCAGGCGCGTAAATATTTCCGTCTTCTTCGGGGAGATTCCATAAATTAGGCCCTGCAGCAGGAAAACAGATGTATATATATAATGTAACCATCAATATTGATGAGCCTGAGCACGACGACTGGCTCCAATGGATGAAACATACCCATATCCCCGACATGCTCGCTACAGGAAAATTCACCGAGGCGAAAATGTGCAGGGTCATGGCAGAAGAAGAAATGGGGGGCATTACTTATTCGATCCAGTATAGTTGTCCGAGCAAGGATCACCTCGCAAAGTATTATGCTGAAGATGCCCAAAGAATGAGGGAAGATGGATTACGTCGGTTCAAGGGTAAGTTTGTAGCCTTCAGGACTGAACTGGAGTTGATTTCACTGCAAAATATTGAACTCCTCGGTGCTACGGAATATCTGTTTACCTATGGTACCCTGCAAGACGATATGATCCAGGCAGCGGTATATTCCAGAAGACTTTCAGGAAGCCCGGATATATTAAAAGGTTTCCGGATTTCGGACCATAAGGTGGCAGGAGCCTATCCCGTGATCATCAAAACCGATGAACCGAAGGATAATGTAGAAGGTATTGTCTATTTGGTGACCAATAAGGAACTGTTAAAGACCGATCTATACGAGGGAGTAGCTTATACACGTTTGCGTGCTACCCTTGAATCAGGGAGGGAATGCTGGGTCTATATCGGTAGCCCCACTGAGGATTAAAAGATTGGCCATGGGAAGGACAAAACGTAAAAAACACGGAAAAAGAAGCTTTGGCAGCTCGAAGGCATATCCTGTTGAAGCAAAAAAATTCCTGGGTCAGCATTTTCTGAAAAGTGAAGAAATTGCCGCCAAAATAGCCGATACACTCACCTACGAGGGATATAAACAACTGATAGAAGTTGGACCGGGAACCGGCGTGCTCACAAAATACCTGCTCGACAAGCCGGTTCGGCTGGCGGCGTTGGAATTGGACCGTGAATCGGTTGAATACCTGCAAACGGTATTTAAGCTGGAACACGCTGCGCTGTTGGAGGCAAATAGCGGTTTCGAGGTCATTGAGGGAGATTTTTTAAAGTTCGATCTACTGTCCTATTTTGACCAACAGCCTTTTGCTGTTATCGGGAACTTCCCATATAATATCTCTTCCCAGATCCTTTTTAAAGTTATCGATCTCAGGTCGTATGTTCCCGAATTTGCAGGGATGTTCCAAAAGGAAGTTGCTCAGCGGATATGTTCACAAGAAGGAAACAAAGTTTATGGTATCCTTTCCGTACTTACACAAGCTTTTTATGAGACAGAATTTCTTTTTACCGTCCCTCCAGAGGTCTTCCAGCCACCTCCCAAAGTAGAGTCCGCTGTTATTCGCCTCAGCCGAAGACCGGAAGTGAAATTGCCTTGCGATGAAAAGCTCTTTTTCAAAGTGGTGAAGATGGCCTTTAACCAAAGACGAAAGACCCTTCGAAACAGCCTAAAAGCTTTTGCTCTTTCAGATAATCTAAAAGAAGATGCTATCTTTGACCGGCGTCCGGAAGAATTGGCTGTAGCTGATTTTATTACGCTGACAGAGCAGATAGCAAATGACACCGTTTAAGCTAACAGACGAATTACTCGCACATATCGGGGAACTTATTAAACAGCATAAGAACTCCGAGCTGGTTGCTATGATGCAGGAGATTCATTATGCCGATGTAGCAGAGATCGTAAACGAGTTAAGTGTTGAGGATGCCACCTATCTGATAAAACTTCTCGACAGTGACAAAACTTCCGATGTGCTCACTGAACTCGATGAAGATGTAAGAGAAGATGTTCTAAACAATCTCTCTTCCAAGGAAATCGCCGAAGAACTTGAAGAACTCGATACGGATGATGCTGCAGATATTGTTGCTGAATTGCCCGATGAGATCGTTCAGCAAGTTATTTCCGAAATCGAAGACCGGGAACATGCCAGGGATATAGTAGACCTGCTTCGTTACGATGAGAATTCAGCCGGTGGTCTCATGGCTAAAGAGCTTGTTAAAGTGAATGAAAACTGGAACGTTCTCACTTGTGTTAAAGAGATGCGCGCCCAGGCAGAAAATGTTACAAGGGTTCATTCTATTTACGTGGTAGACGATGATGACATGCTCAAAGGAAGGCTTTCGCTTAAAGATCTTTTGACAACCTCCACCACCACTCCGATTAAAGATGTTTTTATCCATAGGGTTGATTCGGTTAATGTAAATGAAAAACCAGAAGAGGTTGCCAAGATCATGTCTAAATACGACCTGGAAGCAATCCCCGTAGTCGACGAAATTGGGCGTCTGGTTGGGCGAATCACTATCGATGATATAGTAGATGTGATTCGCGAGGAAGCCGATAAGGATTACCAGATGGCAGCCGGCATTTCACAGTCAGTAGAAGCCGACGACAGTATTTGGGAACTTACAAGGGCCCGCCTGCCATGGCTTTTCCTCGGGCTTCTGGGAGGCGTTGGAGCCGCCGCCATAATGGGTGGATTTGAAGAAATGATAAGCAAACATGCTATACTTTTCTTTTTTACCCCGCTGATCGCGGCCATGGCGGGTAATGTTGGAGTTCAATCCAGCGCTATAATCGTACAGGGGCTCGCCAACGACGATTTGAAAGGCAGTATCAGCAATCGCTTGATCAAAGAAATGCTTTTGGCGATGCTAAACGGCTTAATCCTTGCGTCGGTCCTTTTGCTTTTTACATGGTTCTGGAAGGGTACCCTGCCTACGGCATTTGCCATTTCCATTTCACTGGTCGTTGTAATAGTTGTGGCCGGTATTATTGGTACGTTTACTCCACTATTCCTGCACAAACGGGGTATTGATCCGGCTATAGCAACCGGACCCTTTATCACTACCAGCAATGATATTTTTGGGATCCTCATCTATTTTTGGATTGCCAAAATTATTTTGGGTATTTAAGCGGGTTGATCTAAAAAATTTATCATATTTGAGTAGAAGCCTTTATGGGCTTCAATTCAAGACCATCATACCCATGAAAGTTACTGTAGGGGTTGTACAGGAGAGTCCTGTTTTTTTTAATAAAACAGCTACTTTCGATAAGATCGCAAAGATCAGCAAGGAATTCGCTGGCAAGGGTTGTGAAGTATTAGTATTTCCCGAATCCTTTATTCCGGGTTATCCGAGAGGATTTACATTTGGTGCGACAGTAGGTAACCGAACTCCGGAGGGCCGGGAACATTTCCTGGAATATTCTAAAGAGTCTTTCGATCCTCATTCGGAAGATATTAAATTCCTGGAAGACCTCTCAAAAAAACTAGATGTCTATCTAATCATGGGCGTAACCGAGAAGGAATCGGCCAGTGGAACACTGTATTGTTCAGTGCTTTATATCACACCTTCCCGAGGATTGCTCGGGATACACCGAAAATTAAAACCCACCGGAACCGAACGATTGATCTGGGGCGAGGGCTCAGGAGAATCGCTGGTCACCTTCCAAACCAAAAAAGGGAAACTTGGAGGTTTAATTTGCTGGGAAAACTATATGCCCCAAGCGCGTATGGCCATGTATTCCAAAGGTGTTGAGATCTATGTTGCACCTACCGCCGACGCGCGGGACAGCTGGATCGACACATTAAGGCATATTGCCCTGGAAGGCCGGTGTTTTGTACTGGGCTGTAATCAATACTTTAGGCGTTCCATGTATCCCGAATCCTATCAAAAATTACTTCCAAAAAATCCCGATCTTATATGCCGTGGCGGAAGTGTAATTATATCTCCTTTGGGAGAGATCATCGCCGGACCATTATTTGAACAACAAGGGGTTTTGATCGCGGAACTGGACCTTGACGATATCGTAAGGAGTAAGCTCGACTTTGACGTTAACGGGCACTATGCCAGACCTGATATATTTGAATTTCGTGTAAAAAATCAGCCCGACACTATAATCGAATAGAGGTGAAGAGAAATATCGATCTAAATTAATAATGAAAATTTAATAACCCCAGCACGATGAAACCCATTAACATACTAGAGAAATTTTCCTATTTAAATTCTTACTGGCATCCCCATCAGGTGGCCCGTGTGGATAATATGCAGGTGTTGCTGGCAAGGATCAAGGGAGAGTTTGTGTGGCACAAGCATGAGAAGGAAGATGAACTTTTCCAGGTGATAAAGGGAACCTTATATATGCAATACAGGGACCGTACGGAAGTCGTACAGGAGGGTGAATTCATCGTGGTGCCAAAAGGTGTGGAGCACTGTCCGGCTACAGCCGAGGGCGAAGAGGTCTTACTATTGCTTTTCGAACGAAAATCTACCTCACATACCGGGGATATAAAACACGAATTAACCAAAACTGAATATCCTAAAATATAGACCATTATGCGAGTGTTACACCTAGACAGCAACCATCCATTACTGATAGAACAATTTGATGATCTGGGATTTGTAAATGACCAAAATTATTCATCCTCCAAGGCTGAGATTGAAGAAATTATTCACAAATATGACGGTATCATTGTTCGAAGCAGACTGCCAATAGATCGTGTCTTGCTGGACAAGGCTCTTAATCTGAAATTCATAGGACGGTTGGGGGCCGGACTCGAAAATATTGATGTTGACTATGCCAGGGGGAAAGATATATTCCTTGCAGCAGCCCCGGAGGGCAATCGAAATGCCGTCGGAGAACAATGCCTTGGTATGATACTCAATCTGCTTCAAAAGGCCAACAAGGCCGATCGGGAAGTTCGGCAAGGCCAATGGGATAGGGAAGGTAACCGTGGTGAAGAACTGGACGGTAAAGTTGTGGGCATCATCGGATATGGGAATACCGGAAAGGCCTTTGCCAGAAAACTCAGCGGTTTTGATGTGGAAGTGATTTGTTACGACATCATCGGTGGCGTGGGTGACGAATATGCCCGACAAGTAGGTATGATGGAGATATTTCAAAAATCCGAGGTGCTAAGTTTGCATGTGCCAGAGACTTCAGAGACTGTTGGCATGATCAATTCGGACTATCTCTCATCCTTTCAAAAAGATATCTGGTTACTTAACACCGCCAGGTGTAAATGCGTGGTCTCAAATGATCTGGTTAGCGCCTTGCGTTCCAAAAAAGTAAAAGGAGCTGCATTAGATGTTCTGGAATACGAAAAGTCTTCTTTTGAAACTCTTTTCGACAACAGCGAGATGCCATCGGAGTTCGAATACCTCATCAACGCCAACAATGTGGTGCTTAGTCCTCATGTAGCCGGGTGGACTATTGAAAGTAAAATAAAATTGGCCCAGACCGTTGCAGACAAGATCAGAGAGCGATTTTGCTAAAACGCTTGTCGCAGGTGTGCCCTACTACTCAAAAAGAATCTGAACCGGGATGTATCAGACCCCCGGCAACCGGCTAAGCGGGAATTTCATAATTTAGTAGGAGGTGCCTTCCTATTCGAATTTATATTTTGGAACGCACTCCATAGTCATCATATGAAAAATATAGTCATCAGATTTGGGATATATGGTTTCATTCTGGCACTTGTCGTTTTCCTTATGGCTCTTTATTTTGGCCAGGAATTAGATTTCAGCACCCAGGAACTTATCGGCTATTTTACCATGATCGCCAGTCTGTCATTTGTGTTTTTTGGTATTAAACACTACCGGGATACTATAGGAAATGGCCGGATCGGGATTAGACGTGCTGTTCTCACCGGATTGTTGATTTCCGCATTAACAGGGCTTGGGATTGCCCTGGCAGATTTTATCTATCTCACTTGGATTAATCCGGATTTCTTTGAAGAATATACCTCTATCATGAGATCGGAAGGGTACAAAGGAGAAATCCCCGACTATGGAAATGGCTTTATGGCCCTGGTCATGTTTGTAACCCTTATGATGATCGGGTTGCCGGTATCGTTGATTAGCGCATTTATTCTCGCAAAAAAAAATAAATGAGATCGGAGGCAAAAACCGTTGAGGCATATCTGGCATCTTTACCCGAAGAAAGGAAGGAAGCAATGAACCGTCTTAGAGTGACGATTAATCTTCACTTACCAAAAGGATTTGCAGAAGTGATGAACTACGGTATGATCGGATATGTGGTACCGCACGATCTCTATCCTGAAGGATATCACTGCGACCCTAAACTACCTTTGCCGTTTATCAATATTGCTTCACAAAAGAATTATATCGCCTTTTACCATATGGGCATCTATGCTGATAAGGAACTTTTTAATTGGTTTACCAAAACTTATCCGAAGCACGTTAAGACTAAAATCGACATGGGTAAAAGCTGTATACGATTTAAGAAGATCGATACGATTCCCTATAAGCTTTTAGGCCTGTTATGTTCTAAGATCACACCCCAGGTTTGGATTGAAAACTATGAATCTGCCGTAAAAAAAAATAGAACTCAATGAAAAAACGCATTACAGGTCTCGGTGGGTTTTTCTTTAAGAGTAAGAATCCTGATGCCATCAAAAATTGGTATAAAAAACATTTGGGGCTCAATACAGACAGCTATGGCTGTACCTTTTGGTGGAAAGACAGCTCAGGGAAAGATTGCTCCACACAATGGAGTCCATTTAGCGAGCAAACAGAATACTTTAATCCCAGTCCAAAGGAATTCATGATGAATTTCAGGGTCGAGAATCTGGAAGTGCTACTGGTCTTGTTAAAGGAAGAAGGGGTGACCATAGTAGGAAATGTAGAAGAGTTCGAATATGGTAAATTTGGCTGGATCCTCGATCCGGAGGGAAATAAAATTGAACTTTGGGAACCCATCGACGAGGCCTTTTTATAAATGACCTAAAAACCGGCCTTTGTCCTCCGCGCTGCTTTATAACTTAAACTCATTGAAATCAGTAGCATAGTGGCCGGATTCTAAGAGGTAAAATTTTAACCCCTTCAAAATATTTGCTACATTTATCAGAATTATTAACCAACAAAATATCGACCATGTCAGACGATAACAAAGATCTTAACGATAAGGCTGAAGAAGCTTTCGAAAATGCAAAAGACTCTGCTGAAGAGGCGGCCGAAGAAGCACAGGATACGGCTGAAGAAGCAGCATCTGATTTTAAAGAAGAAGCCAAGAAAACGGCTGAAGAATTTAAGGAAGGTTTAAAGGATGTGGGCGGTGATAATAAAAAAATCCTTGCCGGGGTATTAGCCATCATCCTGGGTTCTCTTGGAATTCACAAGTTTATACTCGGATACCAGAAAGAAGGGTTCATCTTACTGGGCGCAAGTATCATTGGATTTGTATTGAGCTGTATTGGCATTGGGGTATTCATACTTTGGATCACAGGGCTTATCGGTATCATAGAAGGAATCATCTATCTCACGAAGTCCGACGAAGAATTTTACAATACCTATCAGGCCGGGAACAAACCCTGGTTCTAAATAAAATAGCCGGTTTTTCTTCTCCGGCTTTTTTTATTTATATTAATATCGTAATATTGCGATATACAAATATGAAATGGGGATAACCAAATCACAGATCTTTAATGATCAACAGAACCAATTGGCAGGTATCTTTCGAGTACTATCGAATCCGGCCAGAATTGCTATCCTTGAATATATAGGGAGTAAGAAGGCCTGTATATGCAATGATATCGTAGAGGAAATCGGATTGGCGCAGCCCACTATTTCTCAACATCTCAAGGAACTAAAAAGTATCCAGCTGATTGAAGGTGAAATAGAAGGAAAGAAGATATGCTATTGTATTAACCTCAACCGATGGAACGAAATTCAAGACTTTTTAAATGAGTTTTTCAATAATACTAAAACAAATTGTTGTTAATAATAGATACTATGAGTACTCAAGAATTATTATCCATTTTACAGGATCATTCCGATAAAAGCCTTTTATTCGAATATGAAGAAAACGCTTTCGTAGAAGCTAACTACCATATAACAGAGGTAAAAAACATAACCGTTGATTCTGTAGACTGTGGCAGTGGAACAGGCTATTGGAAAGAGACCGTTATACAGCTTTGGGAAAGTCCGAAAGAAAAAGGCAAAAAAGATTTTATGTCTGCCTATAAGGCACTTGCTATTTTAAACAAAGTACATCGAATAAAGCCGATGGATCTGGAAGCAGAAGTAAAATTTGAATACAGCAATAGTAGTTTTCACACGGCGCAGTTGTTTGTTGCAGATCATACCTATACAGACCAAAGACTGGTATTGAAATTAGCCATAAACAAGACAGATTGTAAAGCCAAGGAGGCCTGTGAGACACCTAAAACAGAAACTGTCCGCTGTGCTCCTGAAAGCGGTTGCTGTTAAATTTCATAAAATGGTTACTATCCGTCAAATGGCCGCTTCAGACTGGCCGACCGTTTCTGAGATCTACGCCCAGGGAATAGAGACAGGTTTTGCCACTTTCGAAACCGAGCTGCCATCTTACAATACCTGGAATAAAAATCATATCACTACCTGCCGATTTGTAGCGGAAAAGAGTGAAAAGGTGGCGGCCTGGGCAGCGCTTTCTCCCGTATCCGGGCGTTGTGTCTATGGTGGTATTGGGGAAGTCAGTGTATATGTAGGCAAGAAGTACCGTGGCATGGGGATAGGGAAATTGCTCATGAAACACCTGATTCTGGAAAGCGAAAAGCAAGGACTTTGGACACTCCAGGCCGGAATTTTTCCTGAAAATAAGGGGAGCATTAAACTACATGAAATCGTCGGTTTTCGAAAAATTGGTTTTCGTGAAAAAGTCGGGAAACTTCATGGGGAATGGAAAGACAATTTGCTATTTGAACGGCGCAGCAAAAAAGTTGGGTTGGATTAGGTTACAATGACAAAACATTAGATCTTGCTGAAATTCGTAATTTCGGTCCCAAAACCTCATCCTATGAAGAATATTTTGGTTTTATGTACCGGCAACTCCTGCAGGAGCCAGATGGCCCATGGATACCTCGATGATTTCCTGCATGGCGATGCCAATGTATACAG
>CAMYIE010000017.1:0-47571 GCA_947258405.1 uncultured Eudoraea sp.
TTCAATGATCCAATTTACGGATTTATTAGAATTCCCAACGCACTTATTTTCGATCTTATAGGCCATCCTTACTTTCAAAGGTTGCGTCGAATTTCACAAATGGGTCTTTCATATCTGGTGTACCCCGGTGCCCATCATACCCGGTTTCATCACGCTCTGGGTAGTATGCACCTTATGGGGCAGGCTATACAGGTCTTAAGGTTTAAAAAAATACAGATTTCAGATGCCGAAGCAGAGGCTTTGCTTTTGGCGATACTGATGCACGATATTGGCCATGGACCCTTTTCACACGCCATGGAAAATAGTATAGTGCATGGTATTTCTCATGAGGAAATCTCTTTGCATTTCATGAATGCACTAAACAAAGAGTTTAATGGCCAACTCGATCTGGCTATCGATATATTTAAAGGAACACATAAAAAAATATATCTTAATCAATTAATATCAAGTCAGTTAGACATGGATAGGCTTGATTATTTAAAACGAGATAGTTTTTATACAGGAGTGGCGGAAGGCAATATCAACGCCGAAAGGTTAATAACCATGCTGAATGTGGTAGAGAACTCCCTTGTTATTGAAGAAAAAGGGATTTATTCGGTAGAAAAATTCCTTATGGCAAGACGTTTTATGTACTGGCAGGTGTATCTCCATAAAACAGGAATCGTAGCCGAACAATTACTGATTAAAACATTGCAACGCGCAAAGGAACTTCATCTGCAAGCTAAACTACCGGCAAGTGGCCCCTTGTCGTTTTTTATGGATAGTAAAATAGACTCCGATTCATTTAACGAAGAAGTTCTGGCTCAATTTGCACAACTAGATGACATAGACATACTGTCGGCCTTAAAGGAGTGGCAGTATCAAAGTGATTTTGTGCTTTCCGAACTCTGCAAGATGATACTTCACAGGAAATTCTTAAAAATTCGACTGAAAAACTCACCGGAAAATGAGGCCGATTTTCAGGGTCGTTTTAATAGTTTTAAAGAACGGCATAGCCTCACAGATCAGGAAACTGCATATTTTGTATTCAGGGGAGAGATCGAGAATACCGCCTATGACGAGAATAATGAATCTATTAATATTCTTCAGGGTAATGCAAAACTTACAGATGTAGCATCGGCTTCCGATCATCTTAACCTAAAGATGCTGTCTAAGAGTGTTGTCAAATATTTTAGTTGTTACCCTAAAGAATTAGATTAGATCAAATATCACCAAACACACTTAATTGTTCTGGAGACCAGCAATGGAGGCCCTTGTTTGAAGGAAGCAGATAAATTAGTGGACTAACCAATTTTTCTTACTTTTGTGTGCATCTAAGCAAGGGGTTAAAACTATTGGAATTGGAATTTACGGCAGGTCAGATTGCAAATTTGCTTGAGGGCGAGGTTGAAGGCAACCCGGAAATCGCTGTTCATAAACTGGCAAAAATTGAAGAAGGAGAAAAAGGGTCTTTAACCTTTTTGGCGAATCCGAAATATACTTCATTCATATATAGTACAGAGGCATCTGTTACTATTGTGAATAAAGATTTTATCCCTGAACAGAAACTAACTACCACACTGATAAAAGTAGAAGATGCCTATAAGTCCTTTTCAAAACTTCTTGAATACTACAACAAAGTAAAGCTAGATAAATCAGGACTCGAAGACCCGGTTTTCATCTCCAAATCTGCCGTTTTTGGCGATAATTTCTACATGGGGGCTTTCTCATACTTGGGAAACCACGTGGAAATAGGAGATAACGTTAAAATTTATCCTAATGTATACGTTGGAGATAACGTTAAGATAGGCAATGATGTAGTCGTGTTTGCGGGGGCAAAGATCTATTCTGAATCGGTCATAGGAAACAACTGTGTTATCCATAGCGGAGCAATTGTCGGTGCCGACGGATTTGGGTTTACACCCAATGACAATGGCGAATTCTCCAAAGTACCTCAGACCGGAAACGTAGTAATCGAAGATAATGTTGATGTTGGTGCGGGTACTACTATAGACAGAGCCACTTTGGGCTCAACTATATTGAGAAGAGGAGTTAAACTGGATAATCAGATACAAATTGCTCATAATGTTGAGATCGGAGAAAATACCGCTATCGCTGCACAGACAGGGGTCGCGGGATCAACAAAAATTGGAAAAAATTGCCTGATTGGCGGGCAGGTAGGTATTGTTGGCCATATCACTATTGGCGATAGGGTTAGGATTCAGGCTCAGTCAGGAATCGGAAGAAGTGTAAAGGATGATGAAGTTTTACAAGGATCACCTGCCTTGAACTATGGAGATTACAATAAGTCTTATGTTCACTTTAAAAACCTGCCCAAGATTGTGAATAAAATCAATGAAATAGATAAGGGTAACAACGGAAAGTAGGAAATGTCGAAACAGCAGACGATTGCAAACGAGGTTACTTTAGAAGGCGTTGGTTTACATACCGGGGCCAATGTAACCATGAAATTCGTGCCGGCACCAATTAATCATGGTTTTGCTTTTAAGAGAGTTGATCTGGAAGGCGAACCCATTATTGAGGCCGATGCTAATTATGTAGTAAATACCCAGCGTGGTACAAACCTTGAAAAAAGAGGTGTTAAGATTCAAACATCGGAACATGTTCTTGCAGCCCTGGTAGGCCTGGAAATCGATAATGTAATTATTGAGCTGGATGCACCGGAACCCCCCATTATGGATGGCTCGTCTAAATTTTTCGTCGAGGCACTGGAAAAAGCCGGAATAGTCACTCAGGATGCCGATAGATACGAGTATGAGGTTAAAGACGTGATCAGTTATCGGGATGAAGCCACGGGTAGTGAGATAACTGTAATCCCGGCAGAGGAATACCAGGTAACCACCATGGTCGATTTTGGCACCAAGGTCCTGGGAACTCAAAATGCGACCCTTGAACATATTTCCGATTTTAAGGCAGAAATTGCCAATGCCCGCACCTTCAGCTTCCTACACGAATTAGAAATGCTCCTGGAAAATGGTCTGATCAAGGGAGGAGACCTGAACAATGCCATTGTCTATGTAGACAAAGAGATTTCTGAGTCTACAATGAAAAGGCTCGAAAAAGCTTTTAAGAAAAAGAAGCTCACGGTAAAACCCAATGGTATACTGGATAACCTCACCTTACATCAACCCAATGAAGCCGCACGCCATAAATTGCTCGATGTAGTAGGGGACCTTGCGCTTACGGGTACCCGACTTAAGGGCAAGATCATTGCCAATAAGCCCGGACACTATGTAAATACACAGTTTGCCAAAAAACTGGCGAAAATCATCAAACTGGAAAAGCGGAATAACATTCCTAAATACGATTTAAGTCTTCCGCCATTGATGGATATCAATCAGATCATGGCCATGCTACCACACCGGCCGCCATTTCTTTTGATAGACAGGATTCTCGAGCTTACCGACCAATACGTTGTAGGTATGAAAAATGTATCGATGAACGAACCTTTCTTCGCAGGTCATTTCCCAGGATCCCCCGTTATGCCTGGGGTATTACAAATAGAAGCCATGGCCCAGACCGGCGGTATTCTCGTACTCAGTACAGTGCCCGATCCGGAGAACTACCTTACTTTCTTCATGAAGGTCGACAAAGTAAAATTTAAACAGAAGGTATTGCCTGGGGATACACTTATATTCCACTGTAGCCTTATGTCGCCCATCCGAAGAGGTATCTGTCATATGCAGGCCTATGCCTATGCCAATAACAAATTGGTAGCTGAAGCTGAGATGATGGCCCAAATCGCAAAAAAAAGTTAGAATGAATCAACCGCTTGCCTATATACACCCTGGGGCAAAGATTGCTAAAAATGTTGTGGTAGAACCCTTCACCACCATCCATAACAATGTGGAGATTGGAGAAGGTACCTGGATCGGCTCGAACGTGACCATAATGGAGGGAGCACGTATCGGTAAGAATTGCAATATTTTCCCGGGAGCTATTATTTCAGCTCCACCTCAGGACCTTAAATATGAGGGAGAAGATACTATTGTTCGAATAGGGAATAATACAACAATTAGAGAATGTGCCACAATAAATAAGGGTACTTCAGATCGTATGAAAACTGTTATCGGGAAAAACTGCCTTATAATGGCATACTGTCATATTGCACACGACTGCCTGATAGGGAACAACTGTATTTTTTCAAATAATTCGACCTTGGCCGGACATGTGACCATTGGTGACAATGTTGTACTGGCCGGACTGGTGGCGGTTCATCAATTTGTATCGATCGGAAATCATGCTTTTGTGACAGGAGGATCGCTGGTTCGAAAAGATGTGCCTCCTTTTGTTAAGGGAGCACGGGAACCACTTTCCTATGTTGGGATAAACTCAATCGGTTTACGCCGAAGAGGGTTTACCGCCGATAAAATCCGGGAGATTCAAAACATCTACCGAATTCTATATCAAAGAAATTATAACAATAGCCAGGCTGTTCGGATAATTGAGGCAGAAGTGGAAGCTACCCCAGAACGGGATGAGATCTTACAATTCATTCGCGATTCCCAACGCGGAATTATGAAAGGATATTTTAGTACAACTAATTAATCATTTATGGCAACAACATCCGACATTCGCAAGGGTTTGTGTATCAGATATAATAACGACATCTACAAGATTGTAGAATTCCTTCATGTTAAGCCTGGAAAGGGGCCTGCTTTTGTAAGAACAAAATTAAAAAGTGTCACCACTGGAAAGGTCCTGGACAATACTTTTAGCGCCGGGCATAAAATTGAGGATGTGCGGGTCGAGACCCGTTCATATCAGTTTCTTTATTCAGACGGTAGTACCTATCATTTTATGAATACCGACGATTATAACCAGATCGCATTGCAGGAAAACGCTCTTGATGCGCCCGATTTACTAAAAGAAGGTGTGATCGTGACCATCATGTTCAATACAGAAGACAGCATGCCATTATCTGTTGATATGCCTGCTAGTGTTATCCTGGAAGTGACACATACAGAGCCTGGTGTAAAAGGCAATACCGCCACTAATGCCACTAAGCCTGCCACTATGGAAACAGGTGCCCGAGTGAATGTCCCTCTTTTTATCAATGAAGGCGACCGGATCAAGATAGATACAGAAAAAGGCGCTTATATGGAGCGTTCGAAAGATTAGTCTGTTTGCTGATATGAAATTTCCAAAAGCTTATTCGCTTAAAGATATTGCAGGTCTCCTGGGAGTGCCATATGTAGGACCGGAAGACTTTCCTGTGCTAGGAATGAATGAAATCCATGTTGTGGAGCCCGGAGATATTGTCTTTGTAGACCACCCTAAGTACTATGATAAGGCGCTGAAAAGTAAGGCAACAATAGTATTGATCAATAAAGAAGTGGATTGCCCGACTGGAAAAGCACTGTTGATCTCTGAGAATCCATTTAGGGATTTTAATAAGCTTACTCAACATTTTAAGCCTTTTGAACCATCGTCTGTTCAGGTTTCATCTACAGCTAGTATCGGTGAAAATACAGTCTTACAACCCAATGTATTTATAGGAAATCATGTTACCATTGGTGATCATTGTACTATACACCCTAACGTGGTTATTTATGATCACTGTATTATAGGCGATCATGTTACAATTCATGCTGGAACGGTTATCGGCGCAGATGCCTTTTATTACAAGAACAGACCTGAGGGGTTTGATAAACTGCTCTCCGGAGGGCGTGTAGTCATTGAAGATTTTGTAGATATCGGCGCGCTTTGTACGATAGATAGAGGGGTAACAGGCGATACTACGATTAAAAAGGGCTCTAAACTCGACAACCAAATTCAAATAGGGCACGATACCATTATTGGTGAAAAATGTCTTATCGCTTCACAGGTTGGGATAGCAGGATGTGTTGTAGTGGAAGATGAGGTTACACTTTGGGGGCAGGTAGGAGTGGTCAGTGGAGCAAACATCGGTAAAAAATCTGTAATCTATGCTCAGTCTGGCGTAGCAAAGTCACTGGAAGGGGGCAAGGCATATTTTGGAAGTCCGGCCGAAGATGCCCGTGAAAAAATGAGGGAATTGAACAATATAAAAAAGATTCCTTCCATCTTGGATCAAATAAAGGAATAGCCTGAGAACTTTTACAATTAGGCTGTAATACTATACTTTTGTGCAAGCAAAACTAAACCGAATTAAATGAGCGTACTAGTCAATAAAAATTCCAAAATTATCGTTCAGGGCTTTACTGGAAGTGAAGGTACTTTCCATGCCACACAAATGATTGAATATGGTACTAATGTGGTAGGTGGTGTTACTCCCGGTAAAGGTGGTCAGGAACATCTTGGAAAGCCTGTTTTTAATACTGTGGAAGAAGCGGTTGAAAAAGCCGGAGCCGATACTACTATAATTTTTGTACCCCCGGCATTTGCTGCTGATGCAATTATGGAGGCCGCAGCTGCAGGTATAAAGGTCATCATCACTATAACCGAGGGTATTCCGGTAGCCGACATGGTTAAAACCTACGAGTATGTTAAGAATAGGGACTCTATACTCATCGGACCTAATTGCCCTGGTGTGATTACACCGGGAGAGGCAAAAGTGGGTATTATGCCAGGTTTTGTTTTCGAAAAAGGAAAAGTCGGATTGGTCTCTAAATCAGGTACGCTTACCTATGAAGCGGCTGATCAGGTGGTTCGCCAGGGTATGGGGATCACTACGGCCATCGGAATAGGCGGTGATCCAATTATCGGGACAACAACCAGAGAAGCTATCGAAATGTTTATCGATGACCCGGAAACTGAATGTATCGTAATGATTGGGGAGATTGGTGGTCAGCTGGAAGCTGAAGCTGCCCGCTGGTATAAGCAGAGCGGCAGCAAGAAACCTATAATAGGTTTTATTGCAGGTGAGACCGCACCGGCCGGGCGAACAATGGGGCATGCGGGTGCCATTGTAGGTGGTACAGATGATACTGCACAAGCGAAGAAAAGTATTATGAAGGAATGCGGGATACACGTGGTGGATTCTCCAGCTGAGATTGGTAAAAAGGTTAAGGAAGTTATGGGTTAAAACCCGACTAACCTTAAGGCCTTGTCCGTTCTGCCTTACCAAATACTCACCCTGAAGAATGAAAAGGCTTATCTTTAATTAAGAAACTTATTATCTGGCATGAAAATACTCGAAGGAAAAAATGTGATCATCACCGGGGCAAGCCGAGGTATTGGAAGAGGAATTGCCAGGGTTTTTGCCGAACACGGAGCCAATGTGGCATTTACCTATAGCTCAAGCGAAGGACCGGCCATCGAATTGGAGAAAGAACTCGCAAGCAGCGGTGTAAAAGCCAAGGCCTACAAAAGCAATGCGGCGAGTTTTACAGAAGCTGAAAGCCTGGTATCGGCTATTCTGAAAGATTTTGGGGGGATCGATGTACTGATCAATAACGCGGGCATCACCAAAGACAATTTGCTCATGCGTATGTCGGAAGAGGATTTCGATGCCGTAATAGAGGTGAATTTGAAATCGGTGTTCAATATGACCAAGGCGGTACAGCGGACCATGCTTAAACAGCGTAAAGGCTCCATTATTAATATGAGTAGCGTTGTTGGGGTAAAAGGAAATGCAGGGCAGACCAATTATGCTGCTTCCAAGGCTGGCATGATCGGCTTTACCAAATCTGTTGCGCTCGAATTAGGTTCCAGGAACATTCGTTGTAATGCCATCGCTCCTGGGTTCATCGAAACAGAAATGACCGAGAGCCTAGATGAGAAAACCGTTCAGGGCTGGCGCGATGCTATTCCATTGAAAAGAGGAGGGACCCCAGAAGATATTGCTAATGCTTGTTTATTTTTGGCTTCGGACCTTTCGGACTATATTACCGGCCAGGTAATAAACGTCGATGGTGGAATGTTAACCTGATAGCCAGACCATTACTTTTAGTTTTCGTGACCACTTTGTTATTCATTTGATTTTCTACCGGTATCTACAAGTGATCCGGCAGGCATGATATCGCTATGCAAATACAAACGATTTTGCTGATAATAATCGCTTTTGCCATTTCGTTGGCATTGGTGATTTTTCAATACCCTGAATTGAGGAATAAATATCAACGTTTTTACCTTGTGCTGGCTTTTTTCCGTTTTATAGGGATCTTGAGCTTGCTTCTCCTCCTGATCAATCCAAAATTTATAAAAGACGAGCTTTTCCTGGTTAAAAGTAAGCTTATCATTTTGGCAGATGATTCATCTTCCATAGCTGATTCAGGACAAAAAGAGCAGCTGATTACTGCATTCCAAGATATTTTGGATGATTTTGAAATATCAGATCGATTCGAACTGCAGACCCTGAAATTCGGCAGGGAGCTCACTGAGATGGATAGTTTTGCGTTTAATAAGCGCTCTACAGACATTTATTCAGCATTGAATACTATTCGCAGAACTTATCGTGATGGTCCTACAGCCGTTGTTCTACTCACCGATGGCAATCAAACTGTGGGGTCGGATTATGAATTCCTCAATCCAACTGACAATATAGATATCTATCCCGTAGTGGTTGGCGACACCACTGCTTATGAGGATATTAGTGTTGCGCAGATTAACACCAATAAATATGCATTCCTTAATAATCAGTATCCGGTAGAGGTTTTGGTGAATTATCAAGGATTTACAGACGTCAAAGTCCCATTAACCATAACTACAAATGGCCAGATTAGTTACCGGACCGAACTTCAATTTGATCGACGCAATAATTCAAAACAGCTTGAATTCTTCCTGCAAGCTGAAACTGTAGGTGTTAAAGTCATTGAGGTAAAGTTAGGAACCCTGCCGAATGAAAGGAATTCAAATAATAACAGCAAAAGTGTTGCTGTGGAGATCATAGACGAGAAAACAGAGGTCTTTGTTGTTTCTGACATGAATCACCCAGATTTGGGAATGCTGAAGAAATCTATTGAGAACAATAATCAAAGAACAGTCCGTTTTTTTAAACCTTCTATAGACGACCATAGCTTTCTGGATCGTGCCGATGTGCTTATTTTATATCAGCCTCGCAGATCATTCGAAAAGGTTTATGAGGTTGCAAAAAAGCGAGATCTGAACATATTTACCATTACAGGGACAGAAACGGACTGGAATTTCCTTAATGCAGTGCAAAATAGTTTTCAAAAAAATAGTTTTAATCAAACTGAATATGTCAGCCCAGTTTTGAATGAAGGTTTTTCCGCCTTTGACATTTCTAACTTCTCTGTCGACAATTTCCCTCCGCTCCAAACAACCTTAGGAGACCTTTTAATTACAACCCCGGCACAGGTAGTATTAGAACAACGCATTAAAGGTGTCGACCTGGGTGATCCTTTGCTTTGCCTGCTTGGCCAGAAAGCGGAAAGAGAAGCTGTGCTCTTCGCCCAGGATCTATGGAAATGGCGACTGCAGTGGTATCGGGATGAAGGCAGTTTTACCGGTTTCGACGAATTCCTGGGTAAAATAATATTCTTCCTTGCAACAGACCAAACACGTCAGCGCCTTACAGTTGAATACGATAATATTTACAGGGATGCCAGTTTGGCAAAGATCAGGGCTGCTTATTTCGATAACACTTATGAATTTGAGAAAAACGCCAGCCTGACATTACGTATTTCAGAGGCCGACAATGAAACTGACAGGGAGTTTCCACTATTGCTTAAAGGTAACTACTACGAGGCAGACCTTAGTGGTTTGCCCGCCGGGAACTTTGGTTTTGCACTGGAAGTAGAAGGTAGTAGCCTTCGTCGAACCGGACAATTTACCATCCTCGATTTCGATATCGAAAAACAATATGCCACAGCTGATTACAACAAATTAGAACGGTTGGCAGGCCGTTCGGGTGGACGTAGTTTTTTCCCTGATCAGGTTATTGATCTCATCGAGGACATTAACCAGAATGAACGCTATTTGCCTACCCAAAAAAGCGAACAAAATGTCGTATCTTTGATCGATTTTAAAATACTGCTCGCGATTGTTATTATCTCTTTTTCAGCTGAGTGGTTCATAAGAAAATACAACGGATTAATTTAAAAAAAATAAAATGGACAAACTTCCAAAAATTGCCCTTCCAGTAGTGTTTACCATTATAGTGCTGATAATACTTATTTCTAAATCGGCCATCACCATCGGCTCCGGTGAGGCCGGGGTACTCTACCGTACGTTCAGTGATGGGGTTGTAACAGATGAACCCCCATTGAATGAGGGATTCCATTTTGTAGCTCCCTGGAATAAGGTTTTTATCTACGAAGTAAGACAACAAGAGGTTTTTGAAAAAATGAAGGTACTTTCCAGCAATGGCCTGGATATTCAGCTCGATGCATCTGCTTGGTTTCAACCCGATTATGCAGAATTAGGGAAGTTACATCAGGAAAAAAGTGAGCAGTATAGGGAGCGGATCCTTCTTCCTGCAATCAGATCGGCGGCGCGTAGTGTAGTGGGTAGATATACACCGGAACAGCTATACTCCAGTAAACGGGATGCCATTCAGGTGGAAATCTATGAAGAAACCAAAAATATAGTTGAGGATCAGTATATACAACTGAACGAAATATTAATTCGGGATGTTACGCTTCCGCCAACGATTAAAGAAGCTATCGAAAGGAAGCTAAAACAGGAACAGGAATCCCTCGAATATGAGTTTCGTTTAGTTACTGCATCAAAAGAGGCCGAAAAGGTTCGTATAGAAGCACAAGGAAAGGCAGATGCAAACAGGATTCTAAGCGCCTCCCTTACCGATAAGATCCTGAAGGATAAAGGGATAGATGCTACTCTTAAACTATCTCAATCGCCAAACTCTAAGATCGTGATAGTAGGGTCAGGAGATAGCGGACTGCCGTTGATCCTGGGGAACAATTAAGACAGATTAATTTTTGATAAATAAAAATTAGTTCTAATTTTACATCGCAATGAGAAATTCAAATACACATCATCACTACCATCCCTGTGCTCAGGCGAGGTAGTTGTGTGTTGTCGTATTTCACTTTATACCTAACCCGTTTGAGCAATCAAGCGGGTTTTTTATTGTGTTAAAAACATATATCGTAGAAAATTGCAGATATGAACAGAATTAGAATAGCCATTCAAAAGTCAGGCCGACTCAATGAGGATTCGCTCAGGATCCTCAAAGAGTGTGGAATCTCCATAGAAAATGGAAAAGACCAGCTAAAGGCGGCTGCACGTAACTTTCCGCTGGAGGTTTTCTACCTTAGAAATAGCGATATTCCTCAGTATTTAAGCGATGGTGTGGTCCACGCAGCCATAATAGGGGAGAATATAATCATTGAAAAAGGCAGTGAAATTAGAGTCGAGGAAATGCTGGGTTTTTCAAAATGCCGTGTATCGCTGGCGATACCAAAATCGGAGTCTTATAGTAGCATAAAGGATCTTGAGGGAAAGCGCATTGCTACTTCTTATCCGAATACTGTGAAAATGTTTCTCGACAAACACCAGCTCAAAGCCGACCTCCATATTATTAATGGTTCTGTGGAGATAGCACCAAACATCGGCCTGGCTGATGCTATATGTGATATCGTCTCCAGCGGGAGTACGCTGTTCAAGAATAATTTGAAAGAGGTAGAAGTGCTCTTGAAGAGTGAAGCCGTACTTGCGGTATCTCCAAAAATAGATGAGAAGACCAGAGAAATTCTTGAACAACTGCGGTTCCGCATCAAATCTGTTCTGGCGGCGAGACAAAATAGATATGTGCTTCTCAACGCCCCGAATGACAAACTAGGCGAGATTGTCCGGATCCTACCGGGAATGCGAAGTCCTACGGTACTTCCTCTGGCTGAGGAAGGATGGAGTTCGGTCCACACAGTGATCAACAAGGATAAATTCTGGGCGGTAATACAGGAGCTAAAAGATGCGGGAGCGGAGGGAATTCTGGTATGTCCGATCGAAAAAATGGTATTATGATAAAGGTCTTTAATCCAGATCGGTCTGATTGGCCGGAAATTTGCCAACGTCCTGCAATGGACTCCGCAGAAATGGAAAAAATCTGTTTCCCAATATTCCGGGAGATCGAGGACATGGGCGATGTGGCTGTAAAGAAATATACTCAAAAATTTGATGGTATTGAGCTGGCGGAACTCGAGGTCGAGGCCGATGAACTAAAAAATGCCAGTTTAGGTGTTTCTTCGGATCTGAAGTCTGCCATTAAAAAGGCTTATGAAAATATTTGTGCTTTTCACAAGGCACAAAGAACTGAAAAGCTTGAATTGGAGACTACCGATGGGGTAAGATGCTGGCAAGAGAAAAGGCCAATTGATAAAGTCGGACTATATATCCCCGGTGGGACAGCTCCTTTGTTTTCAACTGTGCTTATGCTTGCTATCCCTGCGGTCATCGCAGGATGCAGGGAAATTATCCTTTGTACCCCACCTGGAGAAAACGGGAAGGTTCCGGCTTCTATTTTGTATACCGCTCAACTTTGTGGGGTAACAAAAGTCTTTAAGGTTGGAGGAGTCCAGGCCATAGCGGCTATGACTTTTGGTACCGAGTCCATACCCAAAGTTTATAAAATATTTGGTCCTGGAAATCAATATGTTACAGCAGCTAAGCAACTTTCTACCCGTTATAACACGGCCATCGATATGCCTGCAGGACCCAGTGAATTGCTGGTAATGGCCGACAGTACGGCAATTCCATCGTTTGTGGCTTCCGACTTGCTGAGTCAGGCTGAACATGGAACCGACAGCCAGGTTATCATGGTTTCCACTAGCGAAGATATAATAGAACAGGTGGAAATACAGGTAATGGAACAGCTAAAGGACCTGCCTCGTAAGGCCATCGCAGAACAGTCTATCGCGAATAGCAAACTGATCTATTTATCCGATAATGAAAAGGCTGTGGACTTTATTAACCAATATGGTCCGGAGCACTATATACTTTGCAGTTCAGAGGAGGATTATTTTTTAAAAGAACTTCGAAATGCCGGTTCGGTATTTATAGGGCCATATACTCCTGAATCTGCAGGTGATTATGCTTCAGGCACCAATCATACTTTGCCTACTCAAGGTTATGCTAAACAGTATAGCGGAGTAAATCTCGACAGTTTCTTAAAAAGCATCACCTTTCAGAAGATCTCGGAAAACGGGCTGAAGAATATAGGCGCGTCTATAGAAATAATGGCAGAAGCGGAAGGTCTTATGGGACATAAAAATGCCGTAAGTATTCGTATGGATCAGATAAGAGATAAAAATAGCAGGTCATGAGATTTGAACTGGAATCACTTGTACGCAAAAATGTCAGGGACCTGAAACCGTATTCCTCTGCTCGCGATGAATATGTGTCTGATGGTTCTCAAAAAATATTCCTGGATGCAAATGAAAATCCTTTTGATAATGGCCTGAACCGTTACCCGGATCCACAACAGCGCGAATTAAAAGGAGCCTTGTCGCGATTGAAGGGCATGAACTCAGAGAACCTGCTGCTGGGAAATGGGAGTGATGAGATATTGGATCTGATTTTCAGGGCCTTCTGCGAACCAGGTAGCGATAATATTATTACTGCTCCGCCAACCTATGGGATGTATAAGGTCCTGGCAGGGGTCAACGATTTAGAAAATCGCGAAATTGTATTAAAAGAGAATTTTGAATTAAATACGACTTCCATCCTTGAAGCAGTTGATTCAAATTCAAAGCTGATATGCATATGTTCCCCAAACAATCCTACAGGTAATTGTTTCAGGGAGGAAGATGTGGAGCTTTTATTGCAAGAATTTAAAGGTGTGTTGGTATTGGATGAAGCCTACATCGACTTCACAGATAAGGGGAGCTGGATAAGAAAGCTATCGGAATATCCGAACCTCATTATTACTCAGACCTTTTCAAAGGCCCTGGGAATGGCGGGCATTAGATTAGGGATTTGCTGGGCATCCAGCGCGATAATCGAGATATTGAACAGAATTAAACCTCCCTACAATGTAAATGAACTGACCCAAAAAGCTGCTTTAGACCGGCTGTCTGCGGGCGATGCGTTCTCAGGTCAGATCCGACAAATTGTAATTGAACGCGAAGGGCTTATAAAAGCCTTGGAGGACATACCGTTTATTTCAGAAGTATACCCCTCGGAAGCCAATTTTATTCTGGTCAGGGTAGACGACGCGGATAAGAGATATAGGCAAATTCTGGACAAGGGTATTGTAGTGAGGAACCGATCAGGATTGCCACTCTGCCACAATACGTTGCGGTTTACAGTGGGTACGGAACAAGAGAATATACGGTTGTTGGAAGTTTTAAAATCGATATGATGGAGCAAAAGTCAATAGCGAAGAAGGTATTATTTATAGATAGAGACGGAACACTGATCATGGAACCTGCCGATGAACAGATCGACAGTTTTGAAAAACTTGAATTCTATCCGGGGGTTTTCAATTATCTGGCAAGGATTGCTAAGGAAATGGACTTCCGCCTGGTGATGGTGACCAATCAGGACGGTCTTGGTACCGAAGCCTATCCTGAAAAGAACTTCTGGCCGGTACATGATTTTATAATCAAAGCCTTTGAAAATGAAGGAATTATATTTGATGAAATTGTTATCGATCGGACATTTCCTCAGGATAAAGCACCAACCCGAAAACCTGGCACAGCACTCCTGAAAGACTATTTCGGACCTGAATTTGACCTTGCTAATTCATATGTGATAGGGGACCGGCTTACCGATATGGAATTGGCCCGTAATCTCAACTGTGCGGGTATACTAATTAACGGGATGGCACAATTAGGGGCCCACGAGACCAGGGCAGACAAGGAAGATATCCAATCGGTGATTTCATTGACAACCTTGGATTGGAAGGAGATATACGATTTTTTACTGCTCAAGGAACGATCTGTGCAATATCAAAGAAATACTGCAGAAACAAAGATTAGCATTCGCCTCAATATCGATGGAAGTGGAAAAAGCGATGTGAATACTGGTATTGCCTTTTTTGACCATATGCTCGATCAATTAGCAAGGCATGGACAACTAGACCTTCAATTGAAAACTGAAGGAGATCTGGAAGTAGATGAACACCATACAATTGAGGATACAGGAATTGCCCTGGGTGAAGCATTTCAAAAGGCCCTCGGTGATAAGTTAGGAATGGAGCGCTACGGGTTTTGCCTGCCTATGGATGATGCTCTGGCAAGTGTTGCTATAGATTTTGGCGGTAGGAACTGGCTCGAATGGGAGGCACAATTCGACAGAGAAATAATAGGTAAGATGCCAACAGAAATGTTCTCCCATTTTTTTAAGTCTTTTACCGATGGGGCTAAAGCAAATCTGCATATTAAGGCAGAAGGCAAGAATGAGCACCATAAGATAGAATCAATATTTAAAGCTTTTGCCAAGTCTATAAAAATGGCTGTAAAGCGAGATCCGGACAGAATGATACTTCCCTCCACAAAAGGGGTGTTATAATCAATAATGCAAAATGAATAATTAAAAATGAAAATCGCCATAATCAACTACGGAGCCGGAAACATTCAAAGCATCAGATTTGCTTTCGAACGGCTTGGCGTACATCCTTTTTTAAGCGATCAGGCAGAAGAAATTGCAACTGCAGACCTTGTCATATTTCCGGGTGTGGGTGAGGCAAGCAGTGCTATGGCTAAGCTAAAGGCTACCAAACTGGACCTTCTGATACCTCAACTTACGCAGCCCGTGCTTGGCATTTGCCTGGGTATGCAGCTTCTATGCAATTATTCCCAGGAGGGAAATACAGAAGGCCTGGGTATATTTGACACCGATGTACTGCGCTTCAATCATGGCGTTAAGGTGCCTCAGATCGGTTGGAATACCATAGATCAGCTTAAATCCGATTTATTCAATAATATAGCCGATAAAGAGTATATATATCTTGTACATAGCTATTATGCGCCTTTATGTAATGAAACTATAGCCATTTCAGACTATGGAATTACGTATAGTACTGCTCTTAGGAAAGATAATTTTTATGGGGTTCAGTTCCACCCTGAAAAAAGCAGTGCCGTTGGAGCAAAGATTCTTGAAAACTTTATAAATATGTGACCTGTAATGGAGCAGCAGTTTTTCATAAGCACTGATAAGGGGAGGTTGGATTTGGATTTTATTCATGACTACCTTTCTGGTGAATCTTATTGGGCAAAGGGCCGAAGTAAAGAACGTGTTGAAAAGTCTATAGCGAATTCGCTATGTTTTGGTCTCTTTAAGGATAGTCGTCAGATTGGCTTTGGCAGGGTAGCTACAGATTATGTGGTATTTGCCTGGATTATGGATTTTTTTATTGATCCGGATTATAGGAAACAAGGATTGGGCAAAAGAATGATTCAGGCTATGTTTGATCATCCTGCACTCCTGGAGGTCAATAGTATTGGTCTTCGTACTCAAGACGCTCATGCTTTGTACAAAAAATTTAGTTTCGGATCAATTCCCAATCCCGAAACCTGGATGCTTAGAAAAAGAGATAAATGAGAGTTATCCCCGCCATAGATATTATAGAAGGAAAGTGTGTCAGACTTTCAAAGGGCGACTATGCCACAAAGAAGGTTTATAACGAAAACCCATTGGAGGTTGCCAAAGCTTTTGAAGCCCATGGGGTAGAATATCTTCATCTGGTCGATTTAGATGGTGCCAGGGCTAAAGAAATTATCAATTACGATATATTGGAGCAGATAGCTTCGGGGACATCCTTGAAAATAGATTTTGGTGGAGGACTCAATTCGGAGAGAGACCTGGAAACCGCCTTCAATAGCGGGGCAAAGCAAATAACCGGCGGCAGTATTGCTGTGAGGCGTCCTGAAGTTTTTCTCGACTGGTTAGGTCGTTTTGGACCTGAAAAAATAATTCTTGGTGCCGATGCCAAGGATGAAAAAGTCGCCATATCAGGCTGGGAGGAAGATACCGCATTGGATCTTATACCTTTTATCGAATCCCATAGGAAAAAGGGAGTTAAATATGTGATCTGTACAGATATAAGCAAAGATGGAATGTTACAGGGGCCAGCTGAGGACCTGTATAGAAGGATTATCGAAAAAACGCACATCAACAAAACCACTATCGGGATGAGTGGGGTTGAAGATGAGCGGGTGCCAGGTATTAAACTAATTGCAAGTGGGGGAATTTCTTGTCTGAATGACCTCATACGATTGCAAGGAGTGGGCTGTGATGGTGCTATCCTGGGTAAGGCTATCTATGAAAACAAGATTGGAATGAAAGAGCTGGAATCATTTATCTATAAAAAATGAGTCAACATCAAACTAAATGGCAGGAGGAATTGGTCAAAAATGCAATCTACAGGATCGATGAGAGTCTTAGAATGATCCGTAAAAGTCTGGATTTGCTCAGTGACAATGAAATCTGGTTGCGACCGAACGCGGTCTCTAACAGCGTGGGGAATCAAATATTACACCTTTGCGGAAATATGACGCAATATGGCATCTCTTCGCTCGGCTTAAAAGAAGATAACAGGCACAGAGATCAGGAGTTTTCTACCACCGGGGGATTAACCAAATCGCAATTGCTGGAAAAACTGGAAAAAGTAGTGACGGCGGTCAAAGAAGAAATAGTTTCTATAAATACTGAACAATTACTTAAGGTTAGAAATGTTCAATCATTTAAAATGAGTGGAATAGGAGTGATATTACATTTGGCAGAGCATTTGTCATATCATACTGGTCAGATCGCTTTTTGGACCAAGATCTTAAAGAATGAGAATTTGGGATTCTATGATGGCATTAATCTTAATTCCACAAACAACGAATAGATATGCTTACAAAACGAATCATACCCTGCCTGGATATAAAAGATGGCCGCACGGTTAAAGGAGTAAATTTTGTAGACCTTCGAGATGCCGGCGACCCTGTTGAACTTGCCGCTTTCTATGCCGACGCTGGAGCCGATGAATTGGTCTTTCTCGACATTTCAGCCACCGAAGAGCGGCGTAAAACGCTGGCCGAGCTGGTACGAAGAGTGGCCGAAAAGGTCAATATCCCATTTACTGTAGGAGGAGGCATCTCATCTTCAAAAGATGTAGACCTGTTGCTGCACAACGGTGCGGATAAAATATCCATAAATTCCTCGGCTGTTAAAAATCCGCAATTGATCGATGAGCTTGTGTCTAAGTTCGGATCTCAATGCATAGTTGTTGCTATTGACGCTAAAAAGATCAATGGGGAATGGAAGGTACATTTGGTAGGCGGAAAGGTGCCCACAGAAGTAGAACTTTTTCAATGGGCAGCAGAAGTTGAGCAAAGAGGGGCGGGGGAGATCCTCTTTACATCAATGGACCACGACGGGACTAAGAATGGATTTGCAAATGAGGCTCTGAGACGTTTGTCCACAGAAAGAAATATACCGATCATTGCCTCGGGTGGTGCTGGGACCTTCCAGCATTTTGTGGATACCTTTAAGGAGGGTAGAGCCGATGCTGCCCTTGCGGCCAGCGTTTTTCATTTTAGAGAAATGGAGATCAGCGAGCTTAAAATGAAGTTGAAGCAGCACGATGTGCCCGTACGACTATAGCAGGTGCAGGTGAAATTTTTATGAATCTAAACAAGAATGATGAAAGTTGATTTTAGCAAATCTCCGGACGGACTGGTACCGGCGATAATTCAGGATATCAATACAAAGAATGTTTTGATGCAGGGCTATATGAATAGTGATGCCCTCGAGAAGACAAAACAGACAGGTAAAGTGACTTTCTTTAGCAGGTCGAAAAACAGACTCTGGACCAAAGGGGAAGAGAGTGGAAATTTTCTTCTTCTTAATGATATTTTGGTAGATTGTGATCAGGACAGTCTTTTGATCAGTGCCACACCCAGCGGACCTGTCTGCCATAAGGGTTCGGATACCTGTTGGGATCAGCTAAATACCAACAGCTACGGCTTTCTTACAAAACTTGAGTCGGTAATAGACGACCGAATGAACAATCCTGAGCAGAAATCTAGTTATGTAGCGTCACTTTTCCGATCAGGTATAAACAAGATTGCTCAGAAGGTAGGGGAGGAAGCTGTGGAAACTGTCATCGAAGCGAAAGACCAGGACGATGAGCGGTTTCTCAACGAAAGTGCCGACCTGATGTTTCATTTTCTTATCTTATTGAAAGCTAAAGGAAAGAGCCTGGATGATGTGGTAGAGATCCTTGAAACACGTCACAGATCCTAAATTCCTTAAGTTTTCTTAAAATAGTTTCCTGTATCGGGAAATGCATTATTTTTATGAAATGGCTATGATAAGAAGGAAGGGATTTCATTTTACCAAATACGAAGCACCGGATCTATCGCCCTTCGATAAACTATTCGAGATATTTCAGGAACTTATCACCCACACCTCAGGTGATGTAGATGAAGCGCTCGACTGGCTAAGGGAACTGGATAAGGAATATGAGCTTACCGATGATGATTATACCATCGATGATTTTATTGAAGATCTGAAAGCCAAAGGATATTTACGCGAGGAGCTTACCGATGATGGGCAGGAAGGAGATGGAATACCGGGAGAAGGCAACTTGTCGATCACCGCTAAGATGGAAAGGATCATCAGGCAGCGCGCCCTGGATCAAATATTTGGAAAATTAAGACGTAGCGGACGTGGAAATCACCGCACCAAAAAAGCAGGTAGCGGGGACGAGCATACCGGGGATTTTAGAGAATACCGCTATGGTGATCCACTGGAAAACATTTCCATGACGGAGAGTTTAAAGAATGCACAGATAAATCATGGCATCGATGGGTTCTCCTTAACGGAGGATGACCTGGTGGTGGAGGATACTCACTACAAAGCTCAGATGAGCACTGTGCTGATGATCGATATAAGTCATAGTATGATCTTATATGGGGAAGACCGTATCACTCCGGCTAAAAAAGTGGCGATGGCCCTGGCAGAACTCATCACAACGCGATACCCGAAGGACACTTTAGACATCTTGGTTTTTGGTAATGATGCCTGGCCGATCCCTATTAAAGAACTGCCTTATTTAAAAGTAGGGCCCTATCATACCAATACCGTAGCAGGACTACAACTGGCCATGGATATGCTAAGGCGAAAACGAAATACTAACAAACAGATTTTTATGATCACCGATGGCAAACCTAGTTGCTTAAGGCTTCCTGATGGGACCTATTATAAGAACAGTGTCGGACTTGACGATCATATCGTTGAACAGTGTTATAATATGGCCCGGCGAGCCCGGAAACTCCATATTCCTATTACCACTTTTATGATTGCACAAGACCCTTACCTGATGCAATTTGTACGTCATTTTACCCAGGCAAATAAAGGAAAAGCCTTTTTTACAGGACTCCAGGACCTGGGTGAGATGATTTTTGAAGACTATGAAAAGAATAGGAGAAGGCGACTTAAATAATTTAGAGAAGAATTGCTGATTTTATAAAAAAGAAAATGGATTTGAATCACATGAAGATAAAAACGCTGGGGGAACTGCAAAAAGCGGGATACCAAAGCAAGAGCATTAAAGATGAGCTCAGGGCAAACCTGAGGAAGAACATCAAAAATGGCAAACCAAGTTTTGAAGGGGTCTGGGGTTACGAGCATTCCGTTATCCCCGAATTGGAAAGGGCTATTCTCTCCCGGCATAATATTAATTTACTAGGACTCCGGGGACAAGCTAAAACCCGACTTGCGCGCCTTATGGTAGGGCTATTAGATGAATGGATCCCTATTGTACAGGGTTCAGAGATCAACGATGATCCTTTAGCCCCTATTTCCAGGTCTGCAAGGGAGCTTATCAGGGAAAAAGGCGATGATACACCCATCAGTTGGTTGCATCGTGAAGAGCGATTTTTTGAAAAGCTGGCTACACCAGACGTTACCGTTGCCGATCTGATTGGTGATGTTGACCCGATAAAAGCTGCTAATTTGAAATTGTCGTATGCCGATGACCGGGTTATACATTTTGGAATGATCCCTAGAGCTAACCGCTGTATTTTTGTAATCAACGAATTACCCGATCTGCAGGCACGTATCCAGGTATCACTTTTTAATATACTACAGGAAGGAGACATTCAGATCCGTGGATTTAAACTTCGTCTGCCTTTGGATCTGCAATTTATTTTTACGGCCAACCCTGAGGATTATACCAACAGAGGCAGTATCGTTACGCCTTTAAAAGACAGGATAGGTTCTCAAATCCTTACTCATTATCCCGAAGAAGTATCCGTAGCGAAGCATATCACCGAGCAGGAGGCCCGATTAGATGACTTCCAAAAAAACGCAATTCATATTCCGGAACTAGCCAAAGACCTATTGGAACAAATAAGTTTTGAAGCGCGTAATAGCGAATATGTAGACGCCAAAAGCGGGGTTAGTGCGCGCACCAGTATTACCGGTTATGAAAACCTGATGAGTACTGCTGAACGCAGGATTTTGTCTACCGGGGAAGAATCCACCAGTATTCGCCTGGCCGATTTTATGGGACTAATTCCTTCTATTACGGGTAAGATCGAGTTGGTATATGAAGGAGAGCAGGAAGGAGCCGATACTGTTGCCGGCATTCTTATTGAAGACGCCGTAAAATCACTCTTCGGTCAATACTTTCCAGAAATCCGTAAACTGGAACAGAAAGATGCTGCTTCGCCCTACGACGAACTGATTCATTGGTTTTTCGAAGGAGAAGGCTTTGAACTCATGGACGATGTTTCCGATAAGGAGTATCGATCTAAACTAGACAGTATACCTGCTTTAAGAGCACTGCTCAATGAATACCAGCCCGATATTACCCCTGCCGATCGTTACTTTATAATGGAATTTCTGCTATGGGGTTTGGTGGTTCATAAAAAGCTCAGCAAACACCGTTTCAGTGCGGGATTGCAATTTAAAGATCCATATGGAAGCTATATCAGTAAGCTTTAAGAGGGTTTGATTTTCAAATCATTCGACCTTACAGAACAACTTAATAGAAAACCCTGGCAATTCGCCAGGGTTTTTCACTTGCCATAACACAAGAGAATCTTGCTATTGCCAAGAATCTAGTTTGTCGTTGATCTGATCAAAATTATATCTCCCTATTACTTGACGTCGATACCTGAAAGACAACACCGTCAGCATTATTAACATCATCTGGACCGATAAGATGGTCATTCCAAAAGGGACAAATCTTTCGGGAATGACATATGCATCGAATTCCCAGTAGCTTAGAAGAATATAGGCTGTGTCTGTAGCCTTAAAAATGTATACTAACAAAATAGCGTAAAGAGCGTATTCAAGATTGCGAAGTTGGTTATCGCTAAAATCCTTGTTGTTTACTTTTAAGTGCATCGCCTGTAAATAGGAGAAATGGACAATGGTAAGTAAAGGAAAAATGTAATTGTCTACTTTGTAGAAGTAGAATTTATCTGTGTAAAGCCCGTAGAAATTGGAAACGATCAAAGTCAGCAGCACGCCTATTGTCAACACCAAGCACATTTTCCATGAAGAAGGTCTCCATAAATAGTTCATATAAGTAGATTTCAAGGCTTTGGGGAACCTTTTTTATCAACCTAAAAACGGCATTGGAAAATTAATATTTGAAAAAATTCGATGAAGCGCATTCAATGTTGAGTAATCATCAAAATCTGTGGTAAAATGCATTCCCTGGTGAAGTGATAGATTAAATGTTCACCCTTATTTCCGTAAAAGAGGATAGATCTTTGTATGGGTAAGACTACGCCATAACCATTCTAAAGGACCATAATAATATCGTTTTAACCAATATCTACTGGCCAGCATTTGAAGGGCGATCAGCAATATCGCCATTATAAAAGTATAGACGTTTCTGAGTTCACCAAGATATCCAAGTCCCCATCCGTATAAAATAAAAGTACCAATAAGGCTTTGAGTCACATAATTGGTTAAAGCCATACGACCATAGGGTGCAAAGCCCGAAAGCAATTTACTGGCTTTCGCCTTATGGTAGAGCAATACAAAACCGGCGAGAATGATCCCGGTCATACCTAAATTATTGAGGTCCAATGCTGTTAATCCCACCATAGTTCTCCAATTGTCGAAAGTAACATTAGGGCCCATAGGAGCGAAAATCACTGCAGTCAGGCCTATAGAAACAACAAATATCCCTAATGACCACCACATCACTTTAAGGGTAAGTTTCCTTTGCTCTAGGAAATTTTTAAAAAATTGCATTCGGCCGACAATCAATCCCATAAGGAAAAAGGCATAGGTAAGATATCCTCTTGAAAAAATGCCTAATTGAAAATCCATCTTCATAAGTTGACCCTCGGTGGCATTAGATTTGAAAACTTCCCACAAACTGCCGTTTTTGATTGTTTCGTAATATGCAACGATCTCCGGACTGCTTGGTGAGAATTCTCCCTCCATAAAAAGGTTGTCACCACCACTAAAAGCGAAAACTATATATCTCCCCAAGCCCAGGAAAAGCAGCCCAGCGATGGTCAGAACATACTTAGCAGGTATCTTGTAAAACGGTATCAAAAAGAGCCCGAGTACAGCATAGATGGTGAGAATATCACCGCGATAGAATAAATGATGGACGTATCCGATCCCAAAGAGCAGAACAAGGCGCCAAAGAAATCTAAACTTAAAATCCTGACCCCGTTTGTTAGCACTATCCATCTGAATAAAAAAACTTAGTCCAAATAAGAAAGAAAACAATGCAAAGAACTTACCCCGTAGAAAAAGGAATATGAAGCCGTCTACTATATAATCGGGCAAGCCCAGTCTGGCGGCTTCCATTGCCCCTTCCGGTACAGGTGCACCAGCATAATTCTCTACCATATGCACTATAACTATACCGGCCAGCGAGAACCCTCTAAGTGCATCTATTATTACAATTCTATTGCTGGTGTTAATGTTAGGCATGGGTTGGTATGTTTATTGTTGACAAACATAAGACCCTGATCAACTTCAATTGTTACAATTTCAATTCTATTTTTATCTCTACTAATCAAAATCCTGTTTCAAATCGGTAGTTTTACAGAAACGGTGAGGCCATGCAACAGATGAATTGCTATTTATTTACGATCCGGTATTTGGGTTTCAGGTATAGCGGTTGGCAAAAACAACCCCATCAGAAAACACTGGAAGAGATGATCCACAAGACCTTCCGTTTCGTATTGCCCGACCGTGAATTTAAACTCCTGGGCGCTGGCAGGACAGATGCCAAGGTATCCGCTTTAAACGGCGCTTTTGAGCTTTTTCTCAAAGGTGATCCTCTTAAAATGACAGACGATTTATTACTCACTATTAATAGAAACTTACCTCCTGATATTGAGATAATTAATATAATTAATATAAATCAAAAATTTAATATTATAAAGGACTCTGTAGAGAAGGAGTATCTGTATTTATTCTCTTATGGCGGAAAGAATCACCCTTACAGTGCTCCCTTCATGACTGGTGTTTTAGATGAACTCGATATCGAGTTGATGATCAGAGGAGCAAACCTCTTTGTTGGCACCCATAATTTTAAGGTTTATACCACCGCCGATTCGGAGGGTAAAAGATTGACCAGACATGTGAGTGCCTGTGCCATAGAGCCTAATGATTTTATGCATGCCAGTTTCTTTCCCGATACCAGCTATGCGCTACTGATTCGATCGGAAGGGTTTCTAAGATACCAGGTACGAATGATAATGGGTGCATTGTTTCAGCTTGGTAGAAACGCTTTAAGTCTTGCGGATATCAAAGCCTCATTGGAACCAGACACCGATTTTATACTTAATTCGGTGGCTCCTGCCTCGGGCCTTCATTTGCGTTCTATCGATTTTGATCACAAGGAGTAAGCAAGAATTTTGTACATTATACCCAAAGGAATTGAGATGTCGACCTGGTTGTACATATTGCTAATTGTCCTGGCGATTTACATTCTTATCAGTGTTCTGTTATACTTCTTGCAGGACTATCTGATGTTTAAACCCGAAAAACTTGCTTCAGATTTCCAGTTTTACTATGAAAACCAGGAAACGGAAGAATACAATGTGGAAACCCGGGATGGTGCTGTTATCAATGGTTTGCGGTTTAAGGCTAAAAATCCGAAAGGGGTAGTCTTTTATTTGAAAGGAAACTCGAAAAGCATTAAAGGCTGGGGTAAATTTGCCGTCGATTTTACCCGTCTGGGTTACGATGTACTGATGGTCGATTACAGGGGTTTCGGTAAAAGTACCGGGAGAAGAACCCAAAAGGCTGTTAAACGCGATTTGCAGGTGATTTACAACAAGATCAGGGAGAAGGTCGATGAGAAATATATCATCTTATACGGCAGGTCATTGGGTTCGGGTTTTGCTGCTAAACTTGCCTCCACGAACAACCCGAGAATGTTGATCCTCGATGCTCCCTATTATAGTCTGAGCAAAGTGGCTAAAAAGTTTATTCCTTTTATGCCCTTGTCCTTACTCATAAAATATCCGATGCCAACTTATAAATGGCTGCGATATGTGAATTGCCCGATTCATATTATACATGGTACAGACGATAGATTGATCCCATATAAAACAAGCGTGAAATTGTCAAAGATAAAACCCGGGAGTACCACACTGCATACGGTTATTGGCGGGGGTCATAAGGACCTCAATAGTTTCGAGTCGTACCATAAGATGTTACACGATATTATTACCACTAAACCCAAAAAGATAGACATGACAGGCAGTAGTATTCATCTCAATAATACTTCGAAAAAAGTCAATGCGTAAGGCTATTCGCAGTGCATACTGGTTAATAGGGGCCTATCTTATACTCACTACAATGATATATTTTTTACAAGAACGCTTTATATTCCTTCCCACCAGATTACCACAAGAGTACGAGTACAGCTTTAATCATCAATACTCGGAATTTAACCTGAATTCAGAAGACGGGGCGCAACTCAACGCACTTCATTTTAAGATCCCAAACCCCAAAGGGATCATCCTATATTTTCATGGGAATGCAGGCAATTTATCACGCTGGGGCGAGATTGCCGGGGCCCTGTCCAATGAATACCAGCACGATGTAGTGGTCATGGATTATCGCACCTATGGCAAGAGCACAGGTAGTCTTAGTGAAGAAGCCCTTCACCAGGACGGTCAGTTGTTTTATAACCACTTGCTCGACCGATACCCGGAGAAGGATATCATACTTTATGGAAGGTCGCTGGGTACTGGTATAGCCACAAGACTGGCAGCACAAAATCAACCAGGTAAACTAATTTTAGAAACGCCCTATTATAGTCTGCTCGATATAGGACAGCGGAGATTCCCCTTTCTTCCTGTCAAATGGCTGCTCAAATACCAGTTTAAATCCTTCGAGTATGTACAAAATATCAGTTGTCCTGTGGCCGTATTCCATGGAACAGAAGATGAAGTCATTCCTTTAGATTCAGGCAAGAAGCTTTTTCAAAGTATTCCTGGACACAGCAAACAGTTTTACCTGGTGGAAGGAGGCCGGCACAACAATCTGTCCGGATTCGATGCTTACCATCGAGGACTGTATAATCTTCTAATAGCTGATCACTCGAAAAGATCCGATGAAAGATAACGATCGCCGCGATCACAAATAATCGATACCACAACACCACTATTCAATCTGTCGGTAAGCCTAAGTGCTGCAACGGTTGCACCACCGCTGCTCATGCCTGCGAAAATTCCTTCTTCTTCAGCCAGGCGTCTACTCATGATTCGGGACTCCTCTTCACTGACCTCAAGAACTGTATCAACTTTTGAAGGATCAAATATTTTTGGGAGATATTCTTCTGGCCATTTACGAATGCCAGGTATGCTGGAATTATCAGTAGGTTGAACGCCAACAATTTGAACCTTTGAATTCTTTTCCTTTAAAAAGGAAGAGGTGCCCATTATAGTTCCTGTAGTACCCATAGAGGAGACAAAGTGTGTGACTAGACCTTTGGTATCCCTCCAGATTTCAGGCCCGGTAGTGAGATAATGCGCCTTCCAGTTATCATTGTTGCCAAACTGGTTTAACATGATATAACCCTCATTTTTAACCTTAGCCTCCGCATAATCCCTTGAGCCTTCAATACCGGTGTCATCAGGAGTAAGAGTTACCTTGGCACCATAGGCCCGCATAGTTTGAACGCGCTCTCTGGTTGCACTTTCGGGCATAACCAATTCTATACTCAAATGGTAAAGTCTGGCGATCATTGCCAGGGCTATACCTGTATTGCCGCTGGTGGCTTCAATTAAACTGCTGTTCTGATCGATCTCTCTACGTTCCAGTGCAGAGCTGATCATGTTATAGGCTGCACGGTCTTTTACGCTGCCACCTGGATTTTGCCCTTCTAACTTGAAATATAGCTCCACATTAGGATTGCTGTTCAACGCCCTGGACCTGACCAAAGGAGTATTCCCAATCAGGTCTAATATGCTATTAGACATGGGGCAGCGTTTTAATCTTGATCTCGGGTGTGTGGAAGACGGTTGAGTTAGGTGGTACGGAAGCCGTTACCCAGGCATTACCTCCAATTACGGAGTTTTCGCCAATTACCGTATTGCCTCCCAAAATAGTGGCATTAGCATAAATAGTGACATTATCTTCGATGGTCGGATGCCTCTTCTTCTTCTGCAAGTTTTTTACTACATAAAGGGCTCCAAGGGTAACTCCCTGGTAGATCTTTACATTATTTTTAATAATCGCAGTCTCTCCGATAACCACCCCGGTGGCATGATCTATGAAGAAAGAATCTCCAATTTGTGCACCTGGATTAATATCAACTCCCGTCTGGCGATGTGCATATTCGGTCATTAATCTAGGCACCAGCGGGAATCCTTTATTGTCCAGTTCATGGGCAAGGCGATAGATAGCAATGGCATAAAACCCTGGATAGGCCAAATAGACCTCTTCGATAGACCATGAGGCGGGGTCGCAATCATGAAAGGCCTCTGCATCGAGGTTTAATTTTTGGAGTATGCCTGGTAATTTTTGTATATAATTCCCCCAAATTTTACTACATGGCTTTTCAGCATCCCAACAGGCGAGATCCATGAGCTCATCGAATTGTAGCTCCAAAGTTTCGAGGTTTTGTGCAACGGGTGTTTCTATATCGAATAGGGTCAAAAACAAAAGGTCGGTAAATGCTTCCACATTTTTTTTAAGCCGATACCTCAGATTCGGCTGTTTTTTGTTTGCCTTTATTTTATTGATAATTGCTGATTTTTCCATGGGTCAAGAATGACTACAAAAATAACCAATATTCGAAAGCCTTGCAGGCAAAATGGTTAACTTTAGCTTAAAATTTAAAGCCAGAGTTATGGGCAAAGCTACTATCAGTAAAGAAGTTATCGGATTTTTGAAGGATCTAAAGGTCAATAACAACAGGGATTGGTTTTCGCAAAACAAAAAAACGTTTAAGGAGGTTCAGGAGACCGTCAGGTCTTTTTTCAGTGCCCTTAACGATCGTTTGAACACCCACGACGAGATTGAAAAGCTAAAAATGTTCCGAATCTATCGGGATGTTCGTTTCTCAAAGGATAAATCCCCCTACCAACCACATTTCGCCGGGTCTTTCTCGCGGGCAGGTGCTCATAGAAGGGGAGGCTATTATTTAAGGGTACGCCCGGGGGAATCTTTTATCGCTGTAGGCTTCTGGCAACCCGAACCCAAGGATCTCCTCAGAATCAGGAAGGAACTGGAGCAGGATGCTAGGGAATTCAGGTCTATTATAAACGATAAAAATTTTGTAGGTATTTGGGGTCCGCTGGTTGGTGAGGAAGTGAAAACGGCCCCAAAGGGATTTAGTAAGGATCATCCGAATATTGATTTGATACGAAAAAAGGGCTTTATTTTTGTTCGAAATCTTTCCGATAAAGAGGTGCTGTCCAATGACTTACTAGACACTGTAGACATATCCTTTCAGGCCGTCAGGCCATATTTTGATTATATGAGTGAAGTACTCACTACCAACTTAAACGGTGAATCTTTACTGGACTAGCATTAAAGGTTCTAAAATCTGAACCTGATCTTTTAGGCGGTGAATCACCATATTCATCATTCGTTTATTGAACGCCGAGGAATTAGTGATATAGTGTTGGTATTCCTCGATGGTAAACTGGCCGATGATCATACCCTTAAGAGAGTTTCGAAATTTTATATCCCTCTGAATAGCATTCTCTATAAATTCCAGTCTTTTTTCGGCGCCAAGCCCATAAAAGGTGTTCTTGTGCTTGGATACATAGTTGCAAAAAGCTGCAATTAGAAGAGGGTTTTGAAATTTAATGATGGGCCTCAGTGTTTGATTCTGGAACCGTTCATCTTCTGACATATTCGGGCTGATCCTGGCAGTCGGGATCTCCGGTCGGAAGCGAAGGAGATCGTCAGATCTGTCATTCATGACAATGGTTTTGTTAAAGTTAAATAGAATCAAGGCCGGCTTCCGCCCATTTTAGCTAAGTTTTTAACGGGGTTGTTAACAAATATTCTAAGCGATTGTTGTACAATTGTCCGCCAGATCTAACTGAATAAAGTGAAATGAAATTGTCTTTATCAGCTCGGGAATCAATTGCTTAACGCAATCAAAACTAGGTGCTCATCTTAAAATCCCCGGTATATTTTAAAGAATTGATTTTCTAATCAGTAAGTAGCGCCCACCTCTACAAAAGAATTTTTACTGTGAACTCTGGGAGCCAATGGAGCTGCCATGCAACAGGTAGAGCCCAGATAGAAGAGAGCCAGCTCCTCCAGCTTATTTACTTTTTTACCAAGACGGATGCCCTTACCCAGTTCTATGGTGCCGACCGCTGGTCCGCCTACGACCGACATAAACCAAACCCTTCCATTATTATCGGTGATATCGATGTTATAGCGTTCGTTCCTGAAAGCAGGTAAAGATGGATCTTGTTTATAAATCCATGGGCGTAGCACGACCAGATCTCCGGGTACATGCTGTATTCTGGTGATAGTGCCATTTATAGGGGCGTGAATACGGTGGTAATTCTTATTGTGCAGGAAAACATTCGTAAACGTATAATCTGCAGGAATGGTATCGGAGTCAACACCAAAAATAGTATGTACGGTCCTCAAATCGCTTTTTACCTTGGAGGTAGTCATCAGACCAACCTTGTTTTCATCGCAAAGAAGGCCCTCACATGGCCATACCCATGGCTCTTTGTTATCGGGTAAGGTTTTGAATTTTCTGATAAAAAAATCCTGAAAACATTCAAATTCACTTTTCCCTTCAGGTGGAATAAAAGCCGAGAGGTAATTTTTATCATGGTAAAAATGACTGACATAAGGCTTGATGATCCATTTGGAAATCGGTTTGTTGTATAAGCGGGCATATGAAGCCGACAAACTGCGCTGAAGATTACTGGGCAGACTACCCCAAAGCTCTACAGACAAGAACTTGTAAAGTCGGGCTCTCCACGCTGGGATTCGATAAACAGTAAAATACGGATCGGAATTGTGAAAAGCAACGCCTTGCATCTGATCAATTTTTTAAATTAATTGATGTTCCGTTAATATACCGGCCGAAGCGCAGTTGCTCTTTTTTATGATCATAGTCTTTTGGAAGTCCGCTTTCTCTTTGCGGTCCTCTTTTATAGGCTCTGATACCGACATGTGGGAAAATAGGAGGGCAACGATAACTTTTACAAAGGCTTGCATGATGTTTTTTGATTAGGTGAAATAAAGCTATTTTATTTTCAACCAAAGAGAAAGCCCTTTAAGAAAAGTTTATTGTAAGCTTAACAAATTTTATAATAGTGGAAGTAGTCCGTTAATGCGGTACCCCAGGAAATTGAGTTATACAAGGTTGTCAACTGATACATTTGTGGTCAGCTGTAGCATCAAAATATGGAATAGGGAAAGTTGAGGAGAGGTTTATTTAATATTTTGAGTTGCTGCGTACTGTTGAACCTGATCCAGAACCCTCAACAAATTCCCGCTCCACAACTTTGAAATTTCCTCTTCCGTATAGCCTCGCTTAACCAGCTCCAGGGTAATATTAAGCGTTTCTGAAGCATCTGACCAACCAGCAATACCGCCACCACCATCAAAATCGGAACTTATCCCGACATGATCAACACCGATAAGTGAGACCATATAATCAATGTGGTTTATAAAATCTTCAACATCAACATCAGGAGGTACATCAGATCGATTTTTAACAATGTCATTGGAGATCGACATGATTTGTGGATAATATTCCAGGAATTCTGATTTCTCTTGTTCGCTTAACCCGGCGAATTCATTCCATTCGTACCAACGCACCCCTAGTGAATCGGCTATTCCGCTATATACTTCTTTCATATAGTCTTGCCGTCTTTCGCTTTTCTCTTTATCTATATAGGTGCCCAACGCTACCGTCTGGATAACTCCACCATTTTCTTTTAGTGCTTTTAGCGATTCATCATCCATATTTCTACTATGTGGGCAAAGGGCCCTAGCCGAAGAATGTGAGGCGATAACCGGCGCTTGAGAAAATTGTAGAATTTGATCAGTTGCCTGCTTCGAAAGATGGGAAACATCAATCATTATCCCCAGTCTATTCATCTCAATAACAGCTTCTTTTCCAAGATCACTTAAACCATTATATAACCATATTTCGTCCTCCTCGCCAGTATGGGAATCGCTGAATTGGCTATGCCCGTTATGCGCAAGGGAAATGTATCGTGCACCTAGTCTGTGGTAATGTTCGAACTGATTCAGATCATTACCCATGGGATAAGCATTTTCAACCCCGATCATAGCCACTTTTTTCCCTGACTGATGTATGCGCCTTACGTCGTCCGAGCTTAGTGCCAATTCGATTTGGTCTGGAGCAATTTCCTTGCATAATCGATGTATAGCTTCGAATTTAGCCATGGCATTTTTTTTTGCCTTGGCATAGCCGGTCTCCGTTAATGAATCCTGGCCGGTATAAACAATGAGCCAGCTGACATCGAGACCACCCTCTTCCATTTTTGGCAAATTCACCTGAGTGGGCAGCCTTTGAGTATAGTTGAGCGTGTCGGTAAAATTCTTTACATCGATATCATTATGGGTGTCGAGCGTAATAATATTTTGATGGATTCCCAAAGCGGTTTTAAGCAGTTCTTTCTTATCGTCCTGAGGCCTTTGATTACAGGAAACTATCGATAAAATACAGATAAATAAGACAAATGGTCGCATTGTAGGAATTTTACACCTACAAATAACGCAATTTGACAACAAAATGCCTCACCTAGAGAACATTTAATTGCACAGGCTAAATGAATTATGGAGTTTAGACCTGATGATAAACCAATAGAATTTAAAGTATTCAGAACCTTCGGGTCATTAATTTATTGGGTAGATCAGAAATTAAACCCAAATCCACTGAACTATTGAAACCTAAAAACCTGCTTAATCAACTCGCAGAGCTCGAGAATGCGCTTCAGAATTTTTCATTCGAGGAACTTAGTACTGCAGATGCCAAAAGGCTCAAAGCTTCATTCGATAATTTCCGGGGTCAATTGGAGGGTCGAATTTTTGGTGAAGACCCGGGAAACATGTCCACAAATCAGCCTGAAGCCGGTGAGGACTCAACAGAGTTGACCGAAAATCGCGAAGCGAGACTTATCGCAACAGTCAGCCATGAAATCAGAACCCCGCTTAGTGGAATTGTTGGATTTGCTGATTTATTGGGAGAAAGCAAGCTCACTGAGGAACAACAAGATCAGGTAAATGCTATACGCTCTGCTTCTAAAAATCTCATGGACATTATCAACGAACTTCTGGAATACTCAAAAATACTGACAGGTCTGGAACACTTCGATGCGGTCACTTTCAATTTTTCAGATCTCATCAAGGAAACGGCATTTTTATGCCAAAGCCTGAAAAAGGACAAGGATATTTACTTCAAACTGGACCAGGATCCGCTCATTCCTGAGATGTTGATCGGAGATCCTGCAAAATTGTCGCAGGTTTTGCTAAATCTGATAGGCAATTCCATGAAATTCGTGGAGAAAGGTGGAATTTCTTTGAATATCAATTTGATTAAAGAAAGGGAAGGCAGGGTTTGGATCGAATTTGTAGTGAGCGACACCGGGATTGGGATTTCAGAAAGGGACCTTCAACATATTTTTGACTCTTTCAGACAAGCTAATCAGGAAATATTTTCTCGATATGGGGGAACTGGCCTTGGGCTCAGTATTGTCAGGCAAATCATAGATAAACTAGGAGGCGAGCTAGAGGTAACCAGCAGAATGGGAGTGGGGTCTACCTTCCGATTTACCGTTCCCTACGATAAAGGCAGTGCGATAAAAGATCCGGGGAATCTCAAAACAGAGTTATCGCCTCAGCAGGTTGAAGGAATGCATATCATAGTATTTGAAGATAACCTGTTGAATCAACGATTGATCGAGAAAAGACTTAAATCCTGGGGTGTCAACACCTACATCACAGAAAATGCCTATTACGGACTCGAACTGTTAGAAAAGAATCAGATTGATCTGGTACTTATGGACCTTAGAATGCCCGATATGGATGGTTTCGAGGTAACGCAACTCATAAGGAGTCATCATCAGCAACGCTTGAGAGAAATCCCTATTGTAGCCCTGACTGCCGATTTTACCATAGATGACAAGAAAGAATGTGAAGCCTACGGGATCGATGATTATCTGCTAAAACCATATAGTCCTGAAATTCTTTTATCAAAAATCGTAAAAAACAAAAATCGTAACTCAGCTGTTGATGAGCTTGATGCTATACAAAACGATTCATCAGCTGAAGTTTTACCAGAAACCGGGTTGGACCTCAAACCAGCGCTGGAAGACTGTATGGGCGACATGCATATGTTACGCGAACTTATTGTCCATTACAAACAAAACGCCCTGGAATTTATTGGTAAGGTAAAGATCTATCTGCAGCAAGAAGATTTTACCATGATCAGGGATGCAGCACATAAGATAAAATGCGGGCTTGCCATGATGCATACACATAGGCTGCATGCACTGGTTGAGCAAATCCATGATAATTGTAAAACAAGCCAGAATACGGTGGAGTTGTTGAGCTTATACGAACAATTTATTGAGGAATATGCTGTGGTTGAGAAAGAACTTGATACTGAGATAGAAAAACTGGAATCTAAGAGATAAATCAAATGAGCGACAGGAGAATTTTATTGGCCGAAGATGATGAACTACTAGCTTCATTGCTAACCTACCGACTGAAAAAGGCAGGGTATGAGGTGATCACCGTGTTCGATGGGCAGGAGGTGAAAGATCAACTCGCCCAGAAAGTTCCGGATATCATCGTCAGCGATATTATGATGCCTTATTTCTCCGGGATCGAACTCATCGATTATGTACGGAACGAACTCGGCAGCGGTGTACCGATAATTATCATTTCTTCTGCCGGAAATGAAGAAAATGTTCTGAGTGCCTTTGAATTGGGTGCAAACGATTTTATTGCCAAACCTGTGAGCCCTTCCGAATTACTGGTTCGGGTTAACCGCGAACTCCAGAAAGCCTAATACGGATCGATCCCCTGCACACATATCCATGGCCATTGTTAAGCCTGCCTAAGATCCATATGGATCTTTTGTGGTATTTAACAATAATCTCGTGTGGCCTGGGGCTGCTTTACTTTGTATTTGTTTTTGCAATCAGAAATAGACTATCCAGAAAAGCGACAATGGTGGCTGAAAAAAAGAAAGAATTAGCCCCGATGGTAAGTCAGTTTTTGTTTTTTGAACAGACGGCTCCCCTGGAGGAGAAAAAGGACTATCTGCATACTAAAATTGAGATCCGTGAACTTATTAAGTCGGACTTTGACCGTCTGGTTTTGGCCGAGATTTTGCTCGACCTTCAAAAAGATGTATCCGGAGAGGCACGTGAAAATCTTTATGAATTATACCAAGGACTCGGGCTGCATCATGATGCATTTGAGAAATTAAAAAGTAGAAGATGGGAAGTTATTTCACAGGGAATACTTGAACTCACCCAGATGAGGGTAGAGGAGTCTTATATGTTCATCAGGCGTTTTATCAATCACCGTCGAGCAGTGGTTAGAAAACAGGCACAAATAGCTACGGTTACCCTTAAAAATGAAGGAATATCCTATTTCTTCGATACCTGTAAGTACCGTATTTCGGAATGGCAGCAGCTTAAACTACTCGATGTACTAAGGAATTTCGATGATTTTAACCCACCGCGTTTTAAGATCTGGCTCACTTCCAAGAATAAAGACGTTGTTCTTTTTGCGCTTCGACTCATTCGCTACTACAACCAGAATGATGCGCTCCAGGCCATAATCCAACTTATTAAACACCGCAATAACGAAATAAAAACCGAGGCAGTACAATGCCTTAAGGAGTTCGGGGTAGTGGAAGCCCGTGATACCATTAAGGCAAGCTTTCGCAGGAGTAATGCAGGCATAAAAATAGCTATGCTCGATGCCCTGGCAGAATTCGGCGACCGGGATGATCTGGAATTTTTAAAGAAGATAGAGCGATCAGACGACAATTTTACTGTTCGAAGTAAGGCCCTATCCGCCATCAATACGATATACCCTGAGAATATTATGCCCACCGACGATATCCGGGAACCTTCATCGGCGGATTTAGCCTTTGCGGATGTAACGGCTGTTGAAGACATAGCAATTGAAGAGCCCCGTCTCCATGCAGCAGATGAAAGCATTGAAGTTAACGAGAATCATGCCACTGCGGTCGATGATATTAAAGAAGTTGATGAAACCATGCCTCTTATGGCAGATAATACCGATGTAGTTGAAGTTCAGGCTGAGGCTGAGATTGAGGCGGACCAGCAAGAAAATATCGAGGAAAATGACAGCCATTCTGAGGAAATTGAAACAAGTGAGGATCCAGTACACGATAAAGCAACAATAGAAATGAAAGAATCCGTGCAAATACCAGAATTGGAAGAGGAAGATGAACTCATTTTCGACCTGTGTATTAAAGAGGAGTTTGAGGATATTCTCGATGAAGCAAAACAGGAGGAGGATCCCCAATATCTGCCTCTGGATTTTCTGCCAGTGGTGGAAGGCGAATTGGAAAAGGAAACTATGAATACTGAGAATACAGATATAACTACAGCAAAAAACGAACCGGTGGATGAGGAGGGGAAATTCAAACAAGACCTTAGCGCCATCATAAATAGACTAGAGATGAAAGACGAATCAAAAAAAGCAGAAATCGGTAGTGACATCCCCGATTTTATCCCCCTGGTGGTTGAGACTCATGAAGAGATTGAGCCATCTGAGGATTTAACCAACCTCCGGGAAATGGAGGTGAGCGTAGAACCCCCGGAGACCGATAACAATCTGGGAGATGAAGTTTCTGATGAATCCGTACCGGCTTATGTAGACATTCGTAATACTGAGGTAATAGCCGAGGAGGTTTCCTGGCAACAACTACTGGCCGAAAACGATATTGAAATACAAATAAACCTCGACCAGGAGATTGAAATTGAGGAAACGAAGTATCAAGAATTTGAGGTTTTTAGCATTTTTAGAGAAATGTTCCGTGATTTCGATTCCGAATCCAAACTCATTCTTCTCGATGAGATCCTTGTGGTAGGGGAGTATAAAGAACTTTGCTTTTTGGCAACCCTTGCACACGATAAGGACAGGCGGGTTCGCAAAAAAGGCCAAAAAATAAGGCAAGAACTTGCCAATAAACTCGGTGTTTCACTTGATGGTAACAATATGAGCGGCGAGAACGAAGCCCAACCGGCAATACCTGCAGAGCTAATTTCTGAGCCTGAAACGAACGAGCAAGAAACCAAGCTGCCTTTGGAATATTGCTTCCTGGAAGGCCCCTTGCCAATTTCCAAAGAAGATAAAGGGCTGGAATCCTTAAATAAATAGACAGTATAATGGATAGTGGGCTCTTTAATCTCATTCTAGACTACATAAACATCGTCTTTTTGGCGTTTACAGTGGTGCTGTTTACATTATTCAGTATAATGGGATACTTGTCTGCACGCAATTCACTTCATTATAAAAACAAGAATAGTTTTGGTGACCTTTCCAAGGTAATGGCATCCCCTCTGGCCCCTGGGATCACCATCATTGCGCCGGCCTTTAATGAAGGCTTGACCATTGTTGAAAACATACGATCCCTTCTCTCGCTGCAATATGTGAACTACGAGGTCATGGTAGTCAACGATGGCAGTAAAGATGATACCCTGCAGAAAATGATCGATGCTTACGATCTGGTAGAGGTAGAAAGGGACATAGATCCGAACTGGCCCTGTAAACCTATTCGGGGGATCTATAAATCCAAACATCGATCTTTTTCAAAACTCACCGTAATCGATAAAGAAAATGGAGGCAAATCAGATGCCCTGAATACCGGTATCCAGCTATCGGAAATGAAATATGTTGGCTGTATAGATGTAGATTGCTTGCTTTTACCTGATGCGCTTCTACATGTGGTAAAGTCATTTTACCAAAGAACCCAAAAAAAGGTAATCGCTGTGGGGGGCGTTATAAGGATTGCTAATTCCTGTAAAATTTCGGGGGGTAAACTTGAGGAAATCAGACTCCCGAAAAATTGGTTAGCAAAATTTCAACTACTCGAATACACACGCTCATTTCTTTTGGGAAGGATGGCTTGGGGTAGGATCGACAGTCTACTGATAATTTCCGGGGCTTTTGGATTTTTCGACAGAGAGATCGCTCTTACTGTGGGGGGCTATGATACAGGTACCGTTGGGGAGGATATGGAGATCGTTTTTCGTATGAGGCGATATATGCACGAGAGAAATATTCCCTATACGGTAGAATATATACCAGATCCTTTGTGTTGGACAGAAGTGCCCGAAAGCACAAAAATCCTTGTCAATCAGCGCGATCGATGGGCCAGGGGGAACCTGGAAACACTTTTCACGCATAAGGATATGTTTTTCAATCCCAAATTTGGGCGTCTTGGGCTACTGAGTTATCCGTATTGGTTTTTCTATGAATGGCTATCACCATTATTGGAATTTTTTGGCTTTTTCACCGTGATCCTATTCTATTATCTAGGTATCATCAACTGGGATTTCTTCATTGCCATAACCCTGGCGGTATATTCATTTTCGGTCATGTTTTCTTTCTATGCCATACTATGGGATATTTATTCGTATAACCAGTACAACAAGACGAGGGACATACTGATATTGATGTTTTGTGCGCTCATAGAACCATTTACCTTCCATCCACTTGTCGTCTGGTCGGCAGTACGAGGGAATTATAAGAAATTATTTAAAGTGCAGTCTGGTTGGGGCTCACAGGTTAGAAAAGGATTTGCCAAAGCATAGTTAAAGCATGAAATCAACTCAAAATATAACAAAAGAGGTCAGAACATTACGGGATTTCACCCGTATGGTGCTAGCCTTTTTTCTTTCGCTGGTTGTTATAGCAATCTACCAGCAAACCAGGTTATATATATCGGGTGTGCTGGATCAGGTGATTGGAAAAAGTCTCTTCTTACTATTTGTCCATCATATAGGGTTTTCGGCATTGGTTTCACTCCCACTGGCATTTATTTATAAGGCGCTGGAGAGAAAGCGATCCTCACTGGGCTTCAATGTTACCTGGATTCTATTTCTGGTCTTACTCGTAACAGAGGTTGTCCTGGTAGAATATTATGTATCTAATTTCGAAATTCTCGGTGAAGGCTTTTTGATGGTATATCGAGCCAGGACAAGCTTATCAGAATTTATTATTACCCTGGCCATCACCATTCCCTTATGCATAGCGGCTTATTATTTGTTCAATCGACTCTGTTCCTCCACTTATCGTCTGATAGGTAGGATGTTTCCATTTACAATAATCTTGTTCAGCTTGTTTTTGGCGACCCTGTATTCAGATAAAAAGCCCATCAATGAAAATAAAACACAACACCTGGTGGTAAATGCCACAACATATGCACTCGATCTCAACAAATATGAAGGTGACCAGCCCTTCCCTTTGATGAAACCATTCACTGCCAATAGTGATCTGAAGAAACATATTAGGTTGAGAGAAGAGCCACCAAATATCGTATTCATAATCCTCGATGGGGTGGGGTCCGAATTTGTTGGAGCAAAGGGAGCATATAGTGGTTTTATGCCCTTTTTGGATTCGTTAAAAAGTCAATCGGTTTATTGGTCTAATCATTTGAGCAATACGGGAGAAGGACATGCAAGCCTTCCAACGATCCTTGGCTCTTTACCTTTTGGCGAGACCGGATTTAACAAAACCGGTAGAAGAATCAACAGGAATACACTATTAGGTACCCTGAAGAAAAATGGTTACACCACTTCCTTTAATTATGGCGGGAACAGCGCTCTTGTTCAATGGGATAAGTTTCTTTTTGAGGACAGGGTAAGCCGGTTAATGGATTTTAAGGGCTTTGGAGATTCCTACGAAATGCAGAAGGAGGATGCGGCCGGTATTTCACTAGGATATCCGGATAAAGAACTTTACCGCAAATGGCAGGCAGACCGGGAAGATTTTACCAGACCATTCGTTGAGGTATTTTTTACGCTAAGCAGCAAAAAGCCATTTGAGATCCCAAAAAAGGAAGTCTACATAACAAAGGTAGAACAGATTATGGAAGAAAGTTCCAGGGACCGGACTTCACAAAAGATCATTCGAAAAAATAAGGAGGTATTTGCCAGTTTGCTTTACACCGATGAAGCTCTGTCTGGCTTCATAGACCATTTCAAGAAGCTTGATGATTATAAGAATACAATATTTATTATCACCGGCAGTCATAATCTAACAGAACTTCCACCCATGGATCCGTTGTCGCGTTATCGAGTTCCTCTGATGATCCATAGCCCTTTAGTAAAAGTAGCGGTTGAAGAGCGTAATCTGGTTTCCCATGCCGACATAGTTCCTTCTTTACTGGGACTATTAGCGGGGTCTTACAATATGAACCTGCCCGATTATTCAAGTTTTATCGGTCAGGGGCTAGGGACAGGGAGTAAAATTGAATCAGGTAAAAGCATCCCACTTTACCGACATGCCTATGGTATTAAGGATTATATCAAATCGCCATATTTTATTGCCGATGGTAATATCTACAAGATTACCGATGACCTGCAAATTGAAGAGGCCGAACGAGATGCACCCCGAAACCAGTTGATAAAGGAGTACAGACAGTTTAAGGCGATCAACAAGTATGTTGTGCGGGAAGACAAGTTGATTGCGCCCCAGAGTACGCTATTTGCACAGCTCTCCTACGAGCCCAGCAAGCAGGAGATGATCTGGATTAATAGTGTTTTCAACGGCGCAGATTTCGACAATGCTTATAAGACCGCACGTTCACTGGCCATCGACGGCCATTACGAGCGGGCGCTACTTCTGTCGTCATATATCCTGAATCGGGTGCCTGGTCATGCCGATACTGAGATCTTGATGGGAAGGATCTATGCATGGCAGGGGAATTATGATAGATCAATTGAGATTCTAGAGGGTTGTATAGTGAAATACCCGGTCTATGCGGATGCTTACAGTGCCTTACTGGATGTCTATTTCTGGTCTGGTAAAAATGAGAGATCAATACTGCTGCAACGTCAGATCGAGCGCAATAAGATAGAGAATGCAATTCTGAGATCTAAAATAGCCCGGGCTGCAGATGCAATGCTTAACGGCGCTGAGGAGAAAGATCTCCAAATGAACGGGAGTCCTGCCTCCAAATTAAATAACAAATCAACAGCCAGACCGGAATGAAAAAAACGACATTGATCTTATGGAGCTTTTGTCTGGGTAGCATGCTACTTTTCGGACAAGAAGTATCATATATTGGTGATCCCGACGCCTCGTTTTTCAAGGCGAGGGAATTGGCTTTTGCCGGCAAGCACCTTTCTGCCCAGGACACATTAAAACGAATTCTTACACGTTACCCGAACTATACCGATGTACGTAATCTTCTTGCCAAAACATATAGCTGGGATGCCCAATACGATGAGGCACGCCGGCATTTGAATAGAATAACCTCGACTGAACGCCGGAATAGTGAAGCATGGGTTGCAGCCATAAAGAATGAGATTTATGCCAAAGACACCTATATCGCCCTTGGTCTGGCCAACAAGGCTCTAATATATCTACCTGATGATCAGGAAATAATTAGTTTAAAACAGCAACTGTTAGATCAAATAAAAGAAAACGGCGGAGTCTACCCCTCCGTGGAAGAGAAAGATGAGGAAGTGAATGTTTTAAATAACCAAATGGCGATATATAATGCAATAGATGTCTTTGATATCGTTTATGAACCCATGGTATATGTAGGTTTGGAATACACAAGGAATACTAATATAGGTAAGGTTATACCTCGGGTGAACTATGCCAATAGGTTCGACACTCCCGGTTTTCAGTATGAGCTGGACTTTTATCCCATAATCTCCAAGAGATTTTACAGCTATTTGAATTATGGTTATTCAGAATCTGATATATTTCCCAATCACAGGGTAGGGGCAGAGCTCTATGCAAATTTACCCAATGCGAAAGAAGCCTCTCTGGGCATAAGATATCTGGACTTTCTGAACAACCAGACCACCATTCTCACGGGATCATTTGGTCTATATAAAGGAAACTACTATTTTTCGCTCAGACCCTATATAATTCCTAATCAGGACGGGAATATGGGTATATCAGGATCGCTAACCGCCCGAAAATACCTCAAAACCAAAGCGGATTATCTTGGTTTTATCCTGAACATGGGTTTTATACCAGAGCTAAGGCAGCTAACCGCCAACAACACACTTCTTGCCGAAACCCTGTATTTTATTGATTCTCAACAGTTATTTATGGAGTATCAGTTCAGCGGTAAAAATCCATCAAACCTTTATAAGGCACAGCTTGGGATCACTCATCAGGAATTGGTATTTGAACCTGGCAGGTTCTTTTGGGCACTTACAGCGGGCTTAAAGTACCATATTAAGTTCTAAGAAAAAGCGTTGCCCGACATTATTGAGGAATTGACAACATTATTGGGCGCCTTCACCACATTTAATTGGTTTCACTTATAGTATTATATATGTTTACTATAAGATTATTGATACCCAAATCTCAATAGCTTAAAACCAATCTTACCATGTTATACGATACTTATGGGGAGGAATATTTAGATTTCCTCCGAGATTTAAATGAAATTTTAAGTTTAAATGAATTAGCCGAATTGGATTATTTATAGTCCGATCGGCTAGTTCTTTTTTTAAATACCTACAACCATGGCAAATCAAGATCACGACAACACCGCGTACCTTAATTTTATTGAAAACCTTAATGAAATTTTAAAAGATTTCGATATCAGCAGACTAAGCTGTTCTTAATTGTTTTAGTGTTCAGATTGTTTCTATAAGCCCTGCCAATTATGGCAGGGTTTATTAGTTTCTATAACAATTATTAGTAAAAGATATAAGTGGGATTAAGGACACCAGGTCACCAAAGACTAGCCCAGATAAGACTTCAAAAGCTTATTTCTGGAATTATGTCTTAGTTTGCGGATCGCTTTCTCACGAATTTGTCTTACCCTTTCGCGGGTCAGATCGAAGGTTTGGCCAATTTCTGCTAGAGTCATCGACTGTTGGTCTCCAATACCGTAGTAGAGTTTTATGACATCGGCTTCCCTCGGAGATAAGGTATCGAGGGCCCTGTTGATCTCGGTATATAGAGATTGTCTCATCAGATCCACGTCGGGTCGTGGGGATTCCCCGGAACGCATAACATCATATAAATTCGAATCCTCTCCTTCCTTCAGTGGCGCATCCATGGAGATATGACGCCCTGAGTTTTTAATGGACTGCTTAACCTCTGTAATGGTCATATCGAGTTCCCTGGCGATTTCTTCCGCCGAAGGAGGTCGTTCATGTGTTTGTTCCAGATAGGAAAACGTCTTTTTGATCTTATTTATAGAACCGATCTTATTAAGCGGCAGGCGTACTACCCTTGATTGTTCTGCAAGAGCCTGAAGGATAGACTGTCTGATCCACCAAACGGCATATGAAATAAATTTAAACCCCCGGGTTTCATCAAAGCGCTTTGCCGCCTTTACCAAACCAACATTTCCTTCGTTGATAAGGTCAGGTAACTTCAAACCCTGGTTTTGATATTGCTTGGCAACCGAGACCACAAACCTTAAGTTTGCATTGGTAAGCTTCTCCAAAGCTGCCTGGTCTCCGGCTCTGATCTTCCGGGCCAGTTCAACTTCTTCGTCGGCTGTTATCAATTCTATTTTACTGATATCCTGCAAGTACTTATCCAACGATTTAGATTCTCTGTTGGTTACCTGCTTGATGATCTTAAGTTGCCTCATTCGCTGAATTTATGTTAAAATTTGAGTGACTCAACATACAGCTTTCTGCGCTCTTTTCCAAAATGTTTAGTACAATATTATACAGGAATTATAATAATGTTAAATATATTCATAAGTACTTAATATACAGCAATTTAAAAAATATTTTAAAAAATCAAAATCATTGGTTTCTCGGGCTAAACCAGAGAATTATTATCTTGGGTCGATGAGCAAGAGAGCATTTAAAAAATACCTGACTGAATTACCTAAACCTTCTTTGGAAGAACAGCTTCTGGATCTTTACGAACGTTTCCCAGAGGTTAAGAAATATTACGATTTTGTCTTTAACCCAAAGGAAGACAGGCTGATACAGGAGGCACAGATGAAAATTTCCAATGAGTATTTCCCGATAAGAAGAAAACGACCCAGGGGCAGAAGATCGGTCGCCCACAAATTCATAAAACAGTATATAACCCTGGGGATGGATCCGTCCAAACTCGGAGATCTGATGCTCTATAATCTTGAGATAGCACAAAGATTTGAAGCAGACCGAAATGTTCCGGAGGCTTTTTACAAAAGCATGATGAACTCTTTTGCTGAAGCGATCCGATACATTTCTTTTCACGGTCTGGTTCACGATTTTAAATCGCGTATTATCGCCATTTATCAGGTTGTTGAAGATCGTAATTGGCCTTTTTATGACGGGTTTTCAAGGGCTTTGGATATAATCGATTAAAAACAGGTTAAGCCAAAAGATTTATGAGCGTAGTTATTATTAGACAAGACGGAAAAATTGATGAATGGAAATTCGCCTTAGCGTCGGCAGCACCCCAAATTACTTTTTATAGTTATCTGGAAGACCACCCTAAGGACGATATTGAGATCGCGATGGTGTGGAAACATCCGACTGGAATTTTTAAGGAATACCCTTCACTGAAATATGTTGCCTCTTTCGGCGCAGGGGTTGATTTTTTGTTGGATGACCCGGAAATTCCATCTCATGTGAAGATCACCCGTGTTGTAGATCCTGTTTTGGCCAGTGATATGTCCGAATTTGTGATTGCAGCTCTTTTTTCTTTTATGAAGAATCTGACCCGGTATCGGACTGATCAGATCTCAAAGGTTTGGGATCCCTTGCCTTATAAAAGAATAGGGGACCTTACTGTTGGGATAATGGGCATGGGAGCATTGGGCAGTCGTTTAGCCGCAGACCTTTGTCAGATTGGTTTTAAAGTAGTGGGCTGGTCCAGGTCTCGCAAAAAACTTGACGCTGTGGAGTGCTATACCGGTGAAAAGCAGAAATCGGATTTTCTTTCAAGATCAAATGTTCTGGTATGTCTATTACCATTGACACGCGAGACTTCCGGTATCATAAAAACTAAGCTCTTTAAACAATTGCCGCAGGGCGCTTATGTAATTAATGTAGCCCGTGGTGGGCATTTGGTCGATCAAGACCTCATCGACATGATAGACCATGGGCATATAAGTGGAGCCTGCCTCGATGTTTACCATCAGGAACCGTTACCTGAAGGGCATCCTTTCTGGAATCATCCCAAAGTGTTCATGACCCCTCATGTAGCCAGCGTTTCGGATGTTCGCGCTGTAGTTCCGCAATTATTGGACAATTACTATAGATTTAAAAAGGGAGAGCCATTGCTCAACGAAGTATCAACACTTCGTGGTTATTAACTTTTTTATAAATCCGATCTTTTGATTTCATTTAAGGATAAAAATGCTCTAGTTTTGCAAGATTGAGGTTTAAGGAACCCGGATCCTGAGGGATCATGACGACTATTTCAATCAAAAAGCCCCTGTAGAGTTGCGAACCGAATCTATCGAAAAGACCCTTTACGACTACCAGATACAGGATTTGAATACCATTTTTTCCTATCTCAGGAAGAATGAGCAGAATAAAAATCTTCTGTACCAATTACCCACCGGCGGTGGCAAGACAGTCGTGTTTTCCGAAATCACCAGACGTTTTATCGAAGAAACAGGTAAAAAAGTAGTGGTATTGACCCACCGAATAGAACTCAGCCTTCAAACTTCCAATATGCTCAGTGGTTTCAAGGTGAAGAATATGATTATCAATAGCGATGTAAAGGAACTTCGTGATGATAATCAGTACCTCTGCTTTGTCGCTATGGTGGAAACACTTAACAACAGGTTACAGGAAGAAATGGTAGAGCTCAATAATGTTGGGCTTGTGATCATTGATGAAGCTCATTATAATTCGTTCCGTAAACTCTTTAAGTATTTCGAGAAATCGACAATATTAGGCGTTACAGCAACTCCACTGAGTTCTAATATTAAACTCCCCATGAAAGATCACTATCAGACGCTCATCGTGGGGGAGTCTATCGAATCATTGATTGGGAAGAGATTTCTTGCCCAGGCCAATATGTATAACTACGATGTAAGCCTGCGATCACTGAAATTGGGTATTAATGGGGATTATACAGTAAAGTCGTCCGACGAATTGTATGGGAACCTGAATATGCTAAATAAACTTGTAGGCGCTTATGAAGAAGTAGCCAAAGGCACTAAAACACTGATCTTTAATAATGGTATCAGCACATCGAAGTATGTGTATGAAGTTTTCAAAAAGGGGGGATACCCCATTAGACATCTCGACAATAAAAATACAGCCTCGGAACGCCGTGAGATACTAAACTGGTTTTCAGATACCCCCGATGCAATACTCACATCGGTGAGTATCCTTACCACCGGATTTGATGAACCCAGTGTTGAAACGGTCATCCTTAATCGGGCTACGCGCTCACTGACACTTTATTTTCAGATGATCGGGCGAGGGTCCAGGGTATTGCCTGAAAAAGGAGAATTCACAGTTGTGGATCTTGGAAACAATGTAGCCAGATTTGGAATGTGGGATGCACCTATAGACTGGCAGGAGATCTTCCACTTCCCCGATTTCTACTTGTCTAATATCAAGAACGACGAGGAGATTGAAAAGGAATTTGTATACGAAATGCCTCCCGAACTTCGCTCTAAATTCAGTGAATCTGAGCATATTCAGTTCGATATCAAAGAGGAATATAAAAAGGTGTTTGCACAGGGCCTGAAATCAAAAACCGTACTGGAAAGAAGCATTGAACAACACGCTCAAATTTGTGTAGAGAATAGCGAAGATGTATTCGATGCCAGGCTGCTTGCCAAACAGCTCAAAGATGAAATCGCATATCGCGTCAGGCAGTATTCTTACTGCATTATGAATAATACCAAGAACTACAAGGAATGGCTCGAGGAGGATTACGAACGCAAATTGCGACTGAGTATATCCCAGAAATTTGCGGCTAAGATGTAGTAAATGTCATCGAAATCAGGAAAATTATTGGTTATTGGTCATGTATGGCCCGAACCGCTGGCTACTGCAGCTGGTAAAAGAATGTTGCAGCTTCTCGATTTTTGGCAAGACCGGGGTGCTGATATTTCTTTTGCATCGGCAGCCATAAAAACTGAATACAGTTTTGACTTGAGCAGTTTGGGGATAGAAGAAATCCCAATATGTCTGAACGATCCTTCCTTCGATCGTATGATATGTAAACAGAACCCTGATATAGTTATGTTCGACCGATTTATGACCGAAGAGCAATATGGTTGGCGGGTGGCTGAACAATTGCCGAATTGCATTCGGATTCTTAATACAGAAGACCTCCATTCGCTGCGTCAGGCACGTGGAGCGCATATTGATCAACCTCTCGCTGACTTGTCCAGAAAATGGCTCGAGGCCGATACTACCAAAAGGGAACTCGCAAGCATATACAGGTCAGATCTTAGTTTAATTATTTCAACCTTTGAAGAGAAATGGTTGAGGTCAAAGGCCGGGGTACCTCAAGAACTCCTTGCCTATCTTCCTTTTATGTATAATACCTCGGCAATAACACAAATAGAAAAATTACCAGGCTATAAAGACCGTAGAGATTTTGTCTTTGTGGGTAATGGAAAACACCAGCCCAATCTCGATGCCATCGCCTGGCTTAAAAATGAACTTTGGCCAGTTATCAGTGGGAAATTGCCCGATATCGACCTGCATATTTATGGGGCTTATTTACCCCGGAACATCCTCGATTTGAATGATCCTGATACAGGATTTCTCGTTCACGGTTGGATTGAAGATATTCGGTCGGTTTTAAAGAATTGTCGGGTAAACCTTGTACCCTTGCGCTATGGGGCTGGTCTGAAGGGCAAACTACTGGAAGCTATGTTATGTGGAACACCTAGTATTGCCACCCATATTGGGATGGAGGGAATCTCAGGTGTTGATGACGATAGTATTACCAGGTTTATAAAAAATGAGAGCTTTACAGAGAAAGCAATTGATTTGTATTGCAATAAAGAGGTATGGGAAACACAACGATCTGCAGAATTAGAAATAGTAGGCAGACAATTCAGTACCCAAACACACTATTCAAGAATCATAGATAGATTAGAATATCTTAGCAAAAATCTGTTCGATCACCGACATCAAAATGTGGTAGGTAGTATACTTA
>CAMYIE010000017.1:47614-62171 GCA_947258405.1 uncultured Eudoraea sp.
AACAGCAGCCTGCGCATTCGATTTTCAGGAACATAAACACTACTAGAGGTCTGATGAGAAGGTGTATCTTTAGATTAAAATTTAGTAAATGATGAAAAAAGCGAACTGGAAAAAAGCAGGAGATTTTAATGACATCACATACAGCAAAAGCGATGGCGTTGCCAGGATCGCATTTAACAGACCTGAGGTACGCAATGCGTTCAGACCACAAACCACATCTGAGCTTTATGACGCATTTTATAATGCGCAGGAAGATACTTCAATAGGCGTGATTCTATTGACAGCTGAAGGCCCTTCTCCAAAGGACGGAGTGTTTTCTTTTTGTAGTGGAGGTGATCAAAAAGCCAGAGGACACCAGGGGTATGTAGGGAAGGATGGATACCACAGACTTAATATACTTGAAGTGCAAAGGCTCATTCGTTTTATGCCCAAAGTGGTCATTGCTGTTGTTCCGGGCTGGGCAGTGGGAGGCGGTCATAGTTTACATGTTGTTTGTGATCTGACACTTGCCAGCAAGGAGCATGCTTTGTTTAAACAAACCGATGCTGATGTGACTAGTTTTGATGGTGGCTATGGCTCCGCATACCTGGCAAAAATGGTAGGCCAGAAAAAGGCCAGAGAGATCTTTTTTCTTGGTCGTAGCTATACTGCAAAGGCCGCTTATGAAATGGGCATGGTAAATGCCGTGATCCCTCATGAAGAACTTGAGGAGACCGCCTATGAATGGGCCCAGGAGATCCTTTCAAAATCCCCAACGTCAATAAAAATGCTAAAATTCGCGATGAATCTTACCGACGATGGTATGGTAGGTCAGCAAGTATTTGCCGGAGAAGCTACCCGCCTGGCTTATATGACGGATGAAGCGAAAGAAGGAAGAGATGCATTCCTTGAGAAACGAAAGCCTCAGTTTGGCAAAAACAGATGGATTCCTTAGGACTTAAATGTTTTTTTTAGCCGCTGAGGCCCTAAACCAAAAAGAGCCCTGTCTTTCGATCAGGACTCTTTTACGAGAACACTATATGAAAATGAAAAAATTAACTCTTTTTGTTAATTACACTGTAAACATACGTCGGAACAGGAGTTGATGAAAATTATTGTTGTGAGGGGGCTCAGTTTTGTGGTAAAGTATCAGAAAACTGTTATTTGGAATAAAAATCAGAAGAATTCAAGGCAAGGCCGACAGGATATCCCGTAAAAATGCGTTTTCATCGAAGTATGGAGCCTCCGCGAGCCCTGTGCGCACTATAACCACTTCTTTCGAAGGAATAATATACACCCGCTGACCCTGATGTCCATTAGCGGAATAGAGGTCTTTGGGGACATCTGGCAGCTTCCCCTGGGCATTCAGCCAAAAGTGTGCTCCATATTTACCCTCTGAGTCTTCTGTGGGCTGTGTTATATAGGTAACCCATTCAGGGTCGAAGATGATTTGACCCAGCCATCTTCCCCGGTTGAGATACAGTAGTCCAAATTTCGCCCAGTCGCCCGTGCTGGCCCAGCCATATGAGGAACCGACATAGTTCCCTGCAATATCTGTTTCTATCATCATGCTATGCATTCCAATCTTGTCGACCAATTTTTGGTAGGGATAATTGAGGTAGTCCTGGTAATTTTGGAATCGTTCTCGCAACATCTTGGAAAGGAGATTGCTGGTGCCTGAAGAGTAGTTCCAAACCTTTCCGGGTAGATCGGCAGGCTCTTTTGCTGCCTGCATAGCTCCCATATCATCCTCAAGGAATAACATTCGGGTTACATCGGAGATACCGCTATAGTCTTCGTCCCATTCTAATCCGCTTTGCATTCTCAGTAAATCGTTAAACGTAATTGATTTTCTGTCGTCTTCCTGCCAGGTTTCCCAACCGGTGGGTTGATAAATATCAATTTCCCCATGGGTATAAAGAATACCATAAAGTGTGGCCAGTATACTTTTGGTCATTGACCATCCAAGTATGGGAGTGTTGCGATCGAAACCTTTGGCATATCGTTCGGCGATTAAATGATTCTTGTAGATTACCATAACCGTACGGGTCCGGGATGCGATATCCTGATCAATGGACTTTTCCAATACGCTTTCAAGCCTGGAGTAATTTATGCCGGTTATTGTGGTATCGATGGGTGGTGCATGACCAAAAGGAAAAGGTAAGGGGTTTTTCACCAAATTCCTGTCAGGTCTAAGCGCGCTGGCAGGGGATCGATCCTCATCATTCAACAATACCGAGCCCAGGCCTTCATAAAAAATGGCTTTCCGCTTCATCAGACCAAAAACACTCGATGTTACAGATTTCTCCCTTTTATTAATATCGGTAGCAGCTAGATTGATCAAGGGGACTTGGTGATCATTCTCTGTTACTGATGTAGCTGTTCTATTGGCTATAAATACTGTAGACGCCATATTTTTAGCGGCATATCCCGAGATGATATTGAGCTTTGGGATTTGAAATGCCAGAGTGATGATCAATAAAATGACCACAGCAAAAACGATGCGCTTTATATATTTCATAGTAGGTAATTGACTATTTCCTGCCTCAATATATAAATTTGAATTAATTTGTTATATATATTACCGGCCTTTGTATTCGTTTCCTTTTCTTTTGGTTTTTATTTCAGCCAAATGGCAATGCGATACCAAAGGATTGCATTTGCTTTTTCTCGAAAATACTATTGATGATGAATAAACCGATTGAAAGGGTTTTGCTATTGTGCATCGTTCTGGTTTTGGTGTCAGCTTGTTCAAGGGCTCAGCAAAAAATAGAAGATAAGCCGATTATTTTTAATGATGAACGAATCCGTTTAACTCTGGATTACCTGTCCGACCGCTATGATCTTCATCAGGAAAAGCCAACAATTGAGCCAAGAATGATAGTACTCCATTGGACGGTTTATCCTTCACTGGATCAGTCATTCGAAGCATTTAAAGATCCGATGCTGCCAAATTATCGGCCTGATATAAAAGATATTAGTTGGCTCAATGTTTCCGCTCATTTTCTTGTAGACAGGGATGGAAAGATATATAGATTGATGCCTGAGAGATATATGGCCCGCCATGTGATCGGACTGAATCACTGTGCTATCGGCATTGAAAATGTTGGAGGGACCGATGAGACTCCCCTTACCCAGGCACAACTGGAATCTAACATTTGGCTCGTCCATTATTTGGCAGACAAGTATCCAATAGAATATTTGATCGGCCACTATGAATACACTAATTTTGAATCTCATCAACTCTGGCTAGAGAAAGATGACAACTACAGGACTGAAAAAGAAGATCCTGGTGAGGATTTTATGAAAGAAGTTCGAAACAACACCAAAAGATTTAATTTTAAACCTATTCCCAAAAAAACCAATTAATGAAGATCCTCAGTTCTTTGCTTCTTATGCTCATTTTATTTTCCTGTAATGCTCAGGCACGGGAGAGCGATCTTACAGAAATCTTGTATACCACTTATGAAGACCATAAGGAAAACAGTCTTGAAAAGCGCAGAATAAAATATGCCGATCTGCAACCACTTATCGAACAATATGCAAGTAATCCAAAATTTCAGGTGAATAAGGTGGGGGAGTCCATCGAAGGCCGTGATCTTAATCTCATCAGTATAGGTAACGGAAGCATCGATGTTTTTCTCTGGTCTCAAATGCATGGAAATGAACCTACGGCAACCCAGGCCATTTTCGATATACTCAATTTCCTTGATAGTAAATTTAATGTCCAGGAAAAAAGAGAAATTTTTGGAAAACTCAGAATTCATTTTCTCCCCATGCTGAACCCTGATGGAGCAGAGGTATTCCAGAGAAGGAATACTTTGGGTATCGATATCAATAGGGATGCCTTAAGGCTGCAATCGCCTGAAGGAAGGGCATTAAAAAGAGTCAGAGATAGTTTGGAGGCCGATTTTGGATTTAATCTGCATGATCAAAGTATTTATTATAATGCCGAGCTTACTCCAAAACCAGCTACAATTTCTTATTTAGCCCCGGCCTACAATTATGAAAAAGACATCAATGATGTTCGGGGAAATGCGATAAAGGTCATCGGTTTTATGAATGATATAATTCAGAAATATGCCCCTGGACAGGTCGGGCGGTATAACGATGATTTTGAACCACGGGCTTTCGGTGACAACATACAGAAATGGGGTACCAGTACTATACTCATTGAATCTGGTGGTTTTGCCGATGATATCGAGAAACAGGAAATTCGAAAATTGAACTATGTTTCCATCTTGTCTGCTATTTATACCATCGCGCGTGGCAGTTATAACTCAATTTCACTAGACACTTACTGGGCGATCCCTGAGAATGATCGGAAGTTATTTGATTTAAAGCTCGAAGAGGTTGGTTATAACTTATTAGGAAAGGATTATATACTCGATTTAGGCATTCACCTTCAGGAGGTAGACGATGAGATTCACAGCGATTTCTGGTATAAAGCAAGAATATCCGATCAGGGTGATCTATCTACATATTATGGCTACAAAACCTTAAATGCCAAGGGTTATATGGTTAGGGAAGGAAAGGTATACGATCAGGTTCTTGAATCACTGGAAGATTTAAATGATGCCAGTGCACTGAATCTTCTCGATGAAGGATATGTTTATGTTCGGGTTAAGAACCTTCCAAAAGATCAGGTTTTTTCTCCATATCCGGTTCATGTAATCAGTGAGAACTATAAGCTTCCTGAATTAAAACTAGCCGTAGGTCAGAATCCAACTTTTTTCCTTGAGTATGACGGAGAGTTGAAGTATGTTGTTATGAACGGTTTTCTAATTGATCTGGAGACCGGACCTGGATCTGTTCGTATGAATGGTTTATTGTTAAGATGAGTCAATAAACGCTAAAAGAGATCGAACCTGACTAGAAATTTAGCGGCATTTTAGTATCTTTGCCACCCGGAAATAAGGCGGGATTGACAGTCTCGAAGTGTTGGAATAAAGACACATAAAGTAAGCAGTTGTGGTGGTCCCGATAACTATAGGGAGGTAGACACGCTAGTATCAGGAACTATTGCCGCAAGGCTTGAGAGTTCGAGTCTCTCCACCTGTACAATTTAAGCTCCTAAGGCTGCCTGGGAGTTTTTTTATGGAGAATAAACTGGGGATAGAGTAGTAGATACTCCAAAAAGTCTGTAACATCAATACTTTCTCCCGGGCCCTTATGGGGCTTACGCCACCTCCCCGCAATATAAAATTAATTCAGAAGGGTGTAATAACCTTGCAACTTACTATAAAAAAACGCCTCTAATTGAGGCGTTTTATGAGAACAATATGGTGGTATCCCTAGATTAAATTAAAGGAATTAGTACCCAATATTCAATGACCCTTCAACTCCATAAGTAAACAGTAATACCAGCATCATAAGACACGTAAATACTATTGAAGAAAATAGAGAAAGAACCAGGTTTTTATACCATCTTGACAAAGGTCCTATCGCACTCTGACGAATAATTTCGTTGATAACATCCATGGCATTTTTTTTAGCGTTAAACATTCTTTTTCAGTTTTTAGGATGTGTTAAGTTGCAAAAGGTGATCATGTATAGTTAAAACAACTCTGATGACAAATACCCTACTTTGAACAAAATTGATGACAATAAAAGAGAACCATTTTGGTTCTCTTTTGGCATTTCTCAGCGCCATGCCTATTAGCCCACCAGTAAAGCCCTTTGCCTCAAAAGTGCCTTGTACAAGTCCTTGTAGGCCGCTATCCGCGAGCTGGATAGCCAGATTGTTATCGCTACTGCCATCGCGTTTAAGGCTACAATACTAGAAAAGGTATAAACTGTTGGACTGCTCTGAAACCTGAAAAAAACAAACGCCTTACCAGGCAGGCTTGTATAATGCTCCTGTATAGATAACAGTGAATCATCCCTATTGGGGCTGCCTGGAGGCAAGCCAAAATGGACTTTTTTAGAAGTAAGGAAGCCCGTAAATCCTGGAGCAGGAAGGCATAATCTTGATTAGCTGGAGTGAGATCCGCGACCGGATTGTTAGCAGGCAATAGTATTTAACAAAACTAATTGTTAAAGGATTACGAGTCACCCTAAATTTTGATATCTTTAAGGTATATCATTACAATCCTTTATAAACAGTTAATACAACACATATGCCAACTTATCAATTAAATGTCAATGGGCTTGATCATTCCGTGGACGTAAGTGAAGATACCCCCTTACTTTGGGTATTGAGGGATCATATAAACCTGGTGGGAACAAAATACGGTTGTGGTATTTCGCAATGCGGATCCTGTACAGTCCATATGGATGGGAACGCAGTACGCAGTTGTGGGATAACCGTTTCTATGGCTGAGGGAAAATCAATAACTACCATTGAAGGACTTTCAGAAAACGGCTCGCATCCGGTACAGGAGGCATGGAAAGAAATCGATGTCCCACAATGTGGTTATTGTCAGGCAGGACAAATCATGTCTGCAACCGCCTTATTAGATAAGAATCCCAATCCGACGGAAAAGGAGATCAAAGATGCTATGCACGGTAATATATGTCGTTGCGCATCCTACAACCGCATCTACAAAGCGGTGGAAATGGCGGCAGCCAAAATGAACTAAAGAATCGACTTAAAATATTTAGAATGGCAACTCAAAATTCATCATTAACGTTTAGCAGAAGAGCTTTTATGAGGACCAGCTCGCTTGCTGGGGGCGGCATGCTGATCGGTTTTAACCTTTTCACTGCATGCAAACCAAAGGCAGAACCACCGGTAGACCTCTCTCAACTGAATTATAACGACTTTAATGCTTTTATTGAAATAGCAGACAATGGAGCGGTTACGATCTATTCTCCCAATCCTGAAATCGGACAGGGAGTGAAGACTTCCATGCCCATGATCATTGCTGAAGAACTCGATGTTTCATGGGATAATGTTTATGTGAAACAGGGAAAACTCGATACCGAAAATTACACCCGACAGGTGGCAGGAGGAAGTCAGTCTATACGGCAAGGCTGGGATGCGCTAAGGCAAACAGGTGCTACTGCAAAGCAAATGCTGATCAACGCCGCTGCGGCCAGATGGGGTGTAGATGCCTCCGAATGTTCTGCTAGCGAAGGTGTTATTAGCAATAGCAAGGGGGAAACACTCGGCTACGGGGAAGTTGTTAAGGAAGCTGCAGGAATGGAAATTCCCGAAGATGTATCACTAAAAGCGACGAAGGACTATAAGATCATAGGAACCGACAGGGGTAATGTGGATATCGATGAAATCATTACCGGCAAACCTCTATTTGGTCTGGATTACAAGGTAGATGGAATGGTATATGCTTGTGTTGTTAGACCTCCGGCTTTTGGAAAAAAGCTGGTTTCCTACGATGATTCGAAAGCAAAGGACATGGACGGGGTTATCGAGATACTTAAAATTGGTGAGAAAGCCAGGAAGTTGATCGAAGAAGAACCCGGAGCTGGTGGCATATTGAGTCAGAGTGATAAGGTAGTGGTTATTGCCAAGACTACCTGGCAGGCAATGAAGGCTAAAGAAGCTATTGAAGCTAAATGGGAAGATGCATCGAAATTGGAAAGTACAGAAGAACATAATGATATTCTTACAGGATTACTAGACGGTAATAAGTTCGAAACATTGAGGTCTGACGGAAATGTCAAAAAAGCGTTTGCGGAGGCAGACGAGGTCCTGGAACGTACTTATGACTCGCCTTTTCTTCCGCACAACTGTATGGAACCCATGAATTTTTTCGCCAATATCAATGAAGAAAAAGTTCATCTGGTCGGACCAATACAAACACCGGAATGGAAAGCTAATATGGTATCAAAAATGCTCGGTAGAGATACCTCGGAGATCCTTCTTGAGATGACCAGAATGGGTGGTGGATTTGGAAGGCGACTTTACGGTGACTTCGTTCTGGAAGCAGCAGAAATTGCCGATGCTATCCGTAAACCTGTTAAAGTAGTATACACCCGCGAAGATGATATGAATGATGGGATTTACCGTATGGCCATAAAATATCGCATTAAGGCTGGTATTAAGGATGGCAAGGTCACGGCTTATCATCTGAAAGAAGCTGCGGTAAATTCAAATATGTATGGCCTAATCCCTAATTTCTTTCCTGCAGGAGCTATAGAGAACTATCAGGTAGATGCTGCTAACTACAAAAGCAATATAACCACCGGTGCCTGGAGAGCGCCATATACCAATTTCCTGGCCTTTGCAGAGCAAAGCTTTTTTGATGAATTGGCCGAATTGATGGATGTGGATCGTGTGCAGTTACGACTCGATCTGCTACAAAAGGTTAAGGGCACTACCGATGAAAGAATACAGTATTCTCCGGAGCGAATGGAAAAGGTTATCCATGCCGCTGTTGAAAAATCAGGATGGGGAAATGCGCCTGAGGGGATCTACCAGGGTTTTGTGAATTACTACTGCCATAACAGTCATGTAGCCGAAGTTGCAGATGTAGCCATAGAAGACAATACCGCAGTGGTGAAAAAGATCACCTGCGTTGTCGATTGCGGAATTGTAATTAACCCTCTTGGGGCCAAGAACCAATGCGAAGGAGGTGTGATTGATGGGGTAGGGCATTCGATGTATGGCGAATTGGCTTTCAAGGATGGGGTTCCAACGGCCAGCAATTTTGATCGTTATCGTCAGATTCGTATGAAAGAAGCACCTGTGGTAGAGGTTCATTTTATCGAAAATGAACTGTCACCAACTGGTCTCGGTGAACCAACTCTCCCGCCGGCAGGAGGAGCTATAGCGAATGCGATCAAAGCTGCGACCGGGAACAGGCTTTACAGTCAGCCTTTTAATAATAATCCAGAATTGTTAAAAGTACCGGAAAAAGAAATACTGGGATAATATGACGATATTGCTTTTTGGGATCACTAAAGACATCGTGGGAATGTCCTCCCTAAAATTACCTGTACCTAATGCTATGGATCTGAAAACAGTGGGACAATTAAAGGCCCACTTGCAGAAAAGCTACCCCGGGCTTTCAAAATTAAATTCCCTGGCCGTGGCGGTGAATAGCAGTTATGCAAATGAAGATGACCTTATAAACAGTTATGATGAAATTGCCCTGATTCCCCCGGTAAGTGGGGGTTGATCGGGGCATTGCTTTTAGACAATGCTCATAGATAACCATAACAGACAAATTAATTACCTCCGACTGGCGGTAACTGATCGTTGTAATCTCAGATGCAATTACTGTATGCCCGCCGAGGGTATCAATTTTTTGAATTCCGACAAACTTCTGACGATTTCTGAACTCTGCAAATTGAGTGAGGTCTTAGTAGGTCAGGGGATCGATAAGATCCGCATTACAGGCGGTGAACCATTTGTTCGGAAAGATCTGATGATATTGCTTAGACACTTATCCGGATTAACCGATCTAAAAGACGTTTCGATAACTACTAATGCCACTCTGATTGGTCCTCATATCGATGAACTAAAACAGCTGGGCATTCAAAACATAAACCTTAGTCTCGATGCGATCCAGAGGGAAACCTTCAATACGATTACCCGGCGTGATCAGTATGATACCGTCTTCGAAAATTTACAGCGTCTGATTTCTGAGGAATTCAATTTGCGTATAAACTTTATTGTATTGGAAGGACAAAATATTGATGATATCCTTCCGATGATGGAACTTCAAAGAAACCATCCTCTTTCAGTTCGATTTCTTGAAGAAATGCCTTTTAACGGAGGTTCAAGGCATTTCGAGGCCATCAGCTGGAATTATAAGAAGATTTTAAATTATATCGGGGAGCATTTTCCAGATTATGACCAGCTGCCCTCACCGCCTACATCTACATCAATTAACTATAAGATTAAAGGTCATAAGGGAAGTTTTGGACTTATCCCATCCTTTAGCAGAACATTCTGTGGTAGTTGCAACCGACTAAGGATTTCCGCATCGGGGGATATTATTACCTGTCTTTATGGACAACCTGTTCTTAATCTGAGAGATCTACTAAGGAATCAAAATGAGAAACTGGCCGTTCAAGAGGCAATATTGGAGGCTATAGGCAATAGAGCAAAAACCGGATTTGAGGCGCAAAACCAAAACAAGTCAGTTTTTGAGACCTCCATGACTTCCATTGGAGGTTGAATCTAATATGTATTTATGCTAACCAAAAGGCAATAATGGATATGGAGAATTTATATGGTTTAATTCTGGCAGGTGGAAAAAGTAAGAGGATGGGGAAAGACAAAGACCGCATTGCCTATCATGGTAGCCCTCAGAGTATTTATTTGTACGGTTTACTTGATGATTTGTGCCGGAAGACTTTCCTAAGTATCAGGGCCGATCAGGCACAGAAGTACCAGAACTACAATACTATTGTCGATGTAAATGATTATCGCGGGCCATTTAATGGCCTGATGAGCGCTCATAATACCAATCCCGATGTAGCATGGCTTGTTATCGCTTGTGACTTACCTCTAATAGACCCGGAGACGCTCCAATTATTGATAATCGAACGGGACAAAAATAAAAAGGCTACTGCCCTGGCTACCCGGAAATCCGGCTTGCCCGAACCCCTTGCGGCCATATGGGAACCGGGTGGACTTAAACAGGTGCCCGAATACCTGGAAAATAGTGAAAGTAGCTGTCCCCGAAAGTATCTCTTAAACTCGGATATTAAATTGGTGACCCCGCAAAAAGATGATGTGTTACTGAATGCGAATTTTGAAGAGGAATATCTTGAGGTAATGAAAAAACTTTCGGTTTTATGAAGAAGAGCAGGTATTTGCGGCAGATGCAACTAAAAGAATTTGGACCCGAAGCTCAACAGAAACTTCGCGAAGCCAGTGTAGTGGTAATTGGTGCAGGCGGTTTGGGGATACCTGTATTACAGTATCTCAATGCTATGGGCGTGGGAACATTGGGTATTGTAGAACAGGACATTGTGGAACAATCAAATCTACACAGGCAGATTGCCTTTACTGAGGATGATTTGGGCCTTCCTAAAATTAGGGTCATGGCTGATGCACTGGCTAAACAGAATACAGATACCCGTATCGTCCTTCACGATACATTTCTTGTTAAAAACAATGTCCTGGAGATCATTAACGACTATGATGTTGTTGTGGACGCTTCCGATAATTTCCCTACTCGTTACCTGGTAAACGATGCTTGTGTAATACTTAAGAAACCTTTTGTTTATGGTGCTCTATATGGATTTGAAGGCCAGGTTAGTGTGTTCAACCTGAATGGCGGTCCAACCTATCGCTGCGTCTTTCCGCAGATGCCATCGGCCTCGGAAATTCCAAATTGCGATGAGCACGGAGTATTAGGGGTGCTTCCCGGTATTGTGGGTAGTTTTCAAGCCCTGGAAACAGTTAAAGTAATCACTGGGATTGGAGAGATATTGTCGGGGAAATTAATGCTTTACAATGGTTTGGATAACAGTATCCTTAAGATTGATATCCCGACAGTAACGGAAAACTTGAAAATAGATGAATTAGCTTCTGATTATCAACCTCTTTCATGCGATCCAACTCTTGAAATCAAACCGGAAGTTTTAAATTCATTGATGAATGGAAAAGGGCCACTTCAGCTTGTCGATGTCAGGTCTGTTGAAGAGTTCCATACCTTTCATCTTGTCGGTTCGAAGAACATACCGCTGGAACAATTATCATTATCAATCGATGAATTAGATGACGGGATACCGGTTTATCTGTTATGTCAATCGGGAACCCGCAGCTTTAGGGCCCTTCATTGGCTGTCAGAGAATAAACCTCATTTTCAGGTCTTCCATCTTAGGGGGGGTATTGATGCATATAAGATCCACTGTTGATGATGAACCCTTTATCTGATATCTCTTCCGGTAAATTTGGACAAAAGACTGGTGACAACATGATTTCATTTGATAAAGCCTACCGGATTGTATTAGATCATCCTGGAGATTTTGGCATCGAACAGGTCGATCTTAGTGAAGCAGGCAATAGATTTTTGGCCAAAAATATTATAGCAGACCGGGATTACCCGCCTTTTGACAGGGCCACAAAAGATGGTATAGCCCTACGCTATAAAGATGCCAATAAAAATACACCCCTGGTAATTAAAGGTATTGTCGCTGCCGGAACTCCCCGGCAAAAACTCCCCAAAGGCCAAAACTGTATGGAAATAATGACTGGAGCTGTTGTTCCTTTAAATGCCGATACGGTAGTAATGTACGAAGACATCGACGTTTCCAGCGGTCAGGCTCATTTGAATAAGCAGCCCGAGAAGGGCCAAAATATCCACCTAAAAGGTAGTGACGATAATAAAGGAGCATTGCTAATCAGTGCCGGGAAGCGGATTGGAGCTTCTGAGATTGGGATTATGGCTACGGTGGGCAAGTCAAGCGTTGAAGTAAAAAAGCTCCCATCGGTGGCCGTTGTTTCTACAGGTAATGAATTGGTAGATATCGATAAAGAGCCGCTGCCTCATCAAATACGCAGATCAAATGCCTATACATTAAGGGCAGCTTTATCGGTTCAAAATATTACTCCCAGCCTGCACCATCTGCCCGATGATCCTCAAATGATAAGGAATCAGCTGCAAGAACTTGTTCGTTCACAGGACGTACTAATCCTAAGCGGCGGAGTATCAATGGGAAAATTTGATTATATACCCAAGATATTAGCCGAGCTTAAGGTTGATAAATTGTTTCACCGGGTAAAACAACGCCCGGGAAAACCTTTTTGGTTCGGAAGGCATAACGACTACAATACATGGGTTTTTTCTTTTCCAGGCAATCCTGTATCTACCTTTATAAACCATCACATATATTTTAATGACTGGTTAAGAGCTTCTTTGGGCCTCGCTCAACAGCAATTTAATGTAATTTTAAAGGAAGAATTAATGATCCAGGGCTCTCTAACCAGGTTTATAGGGGTGAAGACGGTATGGGATAATGGTAAACTTTTGGCGAGTACGGTCAAAAGCAATAGTTCTGGCGATTTGATAAGCCTGGCGTCCTACGATGGATTTATACGGCTTGATCCCCAAAAGCATCCTTATAAAAAGGATGAAGCAGTTTCGTTTATACCAACTAGATTATACTGAAAAGATGACCCACGAACTAAAGAGGATCATTAAAGCATATCTCAAAGCAAAGGACAAAGGTATCAAGACAGTCATGGCTACTGTTGTAGCGCTCGATGGGTCTTCCTACCGCAGGCCTGGTGTCAGAATGTTGATGAATTCAGAAGGACTGTTTACGGGGGCTGTGAGTGGCGGTTGCGTGGAAAAGGAGATCTGGCGACAAGCCCAGGAGGTTTTCACTTCAGGAACTCCCAGGATTATGACCTATGATGGTCGATACCGGTTGGGCTGTGAAGGGATACTCTATATACTTATTGAACCTTTTATGCCGGATGATGAGTTTATAACTTCATTCTGGAAAACCATATCGGAACGTAAGGGTATAAACTGCCGGATCTATCATGCAAAAGATGAAAAGGACTACCTTAAAATGGGGACCCATTTCTATTTTGGAAATGGTTTTAAGGGAGTAAGACCAGGTTTGCAACAAGAAGAAGGATTAAAATTTTTTGAACAACAGCTGATGCCTAGCCATCAACTTTTAATTATTGGGGCAGAACACGACGCCGTTCAATTGAGTACCTATGGTTCGATGACCGGTTGGGAAGTGAGTATTATAACCTCTCCCTCAGAGGAAAAGAACATTAAGGATTTTCCAGGAGCTAAAGAATTGCTGGCTGTCTCTGCAGATGATTTTGATGTTTCCAAAATAGACACGGAAACTTCCGTTGTTTTAATGACCCATAGTTATGTAAAGGATCTTTCATTCCTGATGGCCCTGAGTAAGACCCTTCCGCGTTATCTCGGTCTATTGGGACCGACTGCCAGAAGGGAAAAAATTCTCAATGAATTATTGGAAAGGTGCCCTGATATAAATCCCGATTTTATTGAAAATATCCACGGTCCGGCCGGACTTGATATTGGTGCCGAAACAGCAGGCGAAATTGCTGTTTCCATCGTGGCAGAAATACTATCAGTATATCGCAATACCCATCCTAAGTATCTGAAAGACAAAAAAGGGGCTATTCACTATTCATGAAATCAGAGCTTTGTATTCTAATCCTTGCCGCCGGTGCCTCAAAGAGGATGAAAGAGGCAAAGCAACTATTGCCATGGGGAAGTACTTCTTTGGTTAATCATTCCATCAATACTGCCTTGGCTACCCGGGCCAATGCAACATTCATAGTGCTAGGTGCATACCACGAACGCATTGCCAATGAAATTATGGATAATAATATTTCGATCTTAATCAACGAAGACTATGAGTCCGGTATAGCATCAAGTATTGGGGCTGGCATCAGAGGAATCCTCCAATCAAAACAGCCTTCGGGAATATTGATTATGCTTTCCGACCAGCCTTTTATAACAGGTAAATATCTGGATGAAATGATCGATACTTTTAAGAAAAACGCCGTGAGTGTCGTTTGTACAGATTATGATGAAAAAGTTGGCGTACCTGTCATTTTCGGAGCTGAGTGTTTTCAGGAATTACTGGAACTGAAGGGCGATAATGGTGCGGCACTTTTGATTTCAGAATACAAAACGGAAGGGATTGCTCTTAAGGCGGG
>CAMYIE010000018.1 GCA_947258405.1 uncultured Eudoraea sp.
AAAGCTAAGCGGTTTTGTATTTGCAAAGGGGAGTGTTAAGGATCAGCGCGAGCTAATCCTGTTTATAAAAAATCAAAACGCAGCTTTGAGGATTTTTTAGTACCAACATTGAGTGCCAAGGATCAGCGCCAGGTAATCCTGTCGCGATCACTACATTTAAAAAACCACGCAGAAAATGCATGGTTTTTTAATTGCAGCCAAGAGAGAATAGGATCACATTTAAGAAATCCTTCGTACCACAACCCCTGGGCGGAGGTGGATGTTGCCCTTACCTTAATGAATTGAGAAATTTTCAATAATAAATAGGCAATCGGCTAAGTTCTTGCCAAACTTAGTTCAACCTCTGCTGGATCTGGTGTTCCATCCCCATTAAAGTCAAATTCTGCAGGACCTCCAATGGACAAAGTATTGTTGCCTGATGTAAGCTGTACCCTATAATATTCCCAATCATCTGGATCATCACCATCAAAACGCACCACTAAAAGGTCTTCATCAAAACAGAAATCCCCGGCTGAACTATCGCTAGGCCCATCAGATTCGCTAATATTCAGGGTAAATCCACCGCCAGATTGAATTGACAATGTGACCGTGCCTCCTTCTGCCACAACATTCACCGTTTGTATGGGATCAGATGTGGTGAAAAAAGTGGCACTCGTAGCCACCCAGTTTCCTGAAATATCTGCAATGGACAAATTGGTGCCCTGTAAGGAGCAGTCTGAGTCATCGCCCCCCTTATCATTACAGGAACATAAAGGAACAACAATCAGTGACAGCATAAGCAAATACAATGGAAATCTAATTTTTTTAAAAGCGGAAAAATAACTTTTACTTCTCATTTTTTATGATTTTTAAGGTTACTTGAATTAACGTGTTATATCTTTTCGTTTTCATCCATAAAAGTAGTTTACAAAAGAAATGGTCCTTGCTACAGATGTTCCAATTTTTAATACTCAGGTTACCTCTTTCCATTTCATTTTCAGTAGAATCATGGATAGGAGTATATGGTAGACGGATTTTACTATTATCTTAGTGGAAGAGTCATTAACCCATGCAACCAACATGAGAAAGCTTTTTCTTCTTGGTTCATTTAGTCTTTTTTGTTGGATGGCCCATGCCCAGCTGCAATCAAAGGTTGACAGCCTGTCGCAGTTACTTGAGCAAAACCGTAATCAGGATACAACAATGGTTGGGCTTCTATTGGATATGGCGAATATCTATAGAGGTATAAATTTGGACACCTCCTATATTTACGCAAAAAGAGCTTACAGTGTAGCCTCTTACATTGGCTATGCTTATGGTATGGCATCTGCCGATAAAATCAAGGGCACCTGTTTTCTTTATTCCGGAGAAATGGACAGTAGCATCTTTTACTATACAAAAGGCCAGAAGTTATTCCAGAAAATTGGGGATTTGGATGGGGTGCATGATATTAATTACAATTTGGGCCTGATGTACGCATCCATAGCCGAATACGACAAGGCCATATTCTTTTACCAAAAAGATTTTACCTATCGAAATGAAATTAGGGATACCCTCGGTATTGCTGACGGCTATCTAAATATGGGAGCTGTCTATCTGTATAAAGGAGACAATCAAAACGCATATAAAAATTTTACGGCCTCTATACCATATTTCGAAGCAGTCGGGGATGATTTATCTGTTGCCAAGGTGAATTTTAATTTGGGCACCATACAATGGAATTATAGCAATTATGACTTGGCGCTCAATGATTTTTTCGTATCACTTAATGTCTTTGAGAAAGAAGGAGATCAGTATTTGTTAGCTAGTTGTTATGAAAATATTGCCGGAGTTTATGAGAATCTGGAAAACTATGAAAACGCCCTGAAATATTATAGAGCTTCACTTCAGCACAGTCGGGACGTGGGAGATGCCAGACTTACGGCGTCCAACTACCACAGTTTGGGGGTGGTAATGGACAAATATATACAACAGGATTCCGCTTTATACTATTTTTCTAAAAGCCTCAAGCTGTCTGAGAAAGGGAATTTTAAAGACTTGACCAGTCAAAATTATCACAGTTTGGGTGTCTTGTATGGGAAGACAAATGCCTCAAAAGGAATTTCATTCCTCAATATGAGTATTTCGCTAAAAAAAGCTATTGATTCGGACAATTTCAATATCGCCACCTCTCTTTATGAATTGGGCGAGATATACTCCGGTCAAGGTCAGTTTTCTAAAGCAAAAAAAAGCCTTGAGGAGGGATGGAGGGTTGCACAGTTAACCGAATCCAAAGAAATAAAAAGCAAGCTATCCTATGCCCTATATGAACTCAACAAGAACATAGACAATGTAACCAACGCTCTTGCTTACCTTGAGCGATATCAGATATTCAAGGATAGTATTTTTGATGATGAAACAAACAAAAATATTGTTGCACGAGAGATACAATACGAAACCGCTAAAAAAGACAGGCAAATAGAATTTTTGACCAAAGAAAGGGAGATAAAACAAGCAGAGGTAGTCGCCCAGGAAGCCTTACTAATGCAAAAAACAACGCAAAGAAATTTGCTTTTGGCGGGAATAGCTTCGGTTCTTATTATTTCATTGCTCCTTTTTAGAAACTACAAAGTTAAGCTGCGAACCAAAGAACTGGTGAATAAAAAACAACAAGAGTTTGTGAACTTGCGATCGCGATTCTTTGCCAACGTATCACATGAATTCCGAACTCCTCTTACTTTGATCTTGGGGCCTTTAAAAGATTTGTTGGCCTCGGAGGAAGAACACTCACAGCGCAAACAGAGTTATGATTTGATGAAAAGAAATAGCGAAAAACTATTGGACCTTGTAAACCAGTTGTTGGATTTGGCCAAGCTTGAAGCCGGTGCCTTGCCCCTTCAGGTGGCTGAAGGGAATCTAAAAAATTCTTTGAAAACAATAACGTCTTCCTTTAGTTCATGGGCCAACCATCAAAATATTACTTTCCACATAAATATTTCCAGGGAAATAGGAATTGGGTGGTTTGATGGTGACGCTCTTGAAAAGATCATCAACAACCTTTTATTTAATGCTTTTAAATTTACACCTGAGGGTGGCACGATTCAATTTAATGCTTTGTTAGTTGTCAGCAACAAAGAAGGGGAAGGGCAGTTATTGGAAATAGAGATAATGGATTCGGGCAAAGGAATTACCCACTCCGAATTGGATAAGATTTTTGATCGGTTCCATCAGGCCTCAGCATCTCAGTATGAGATAAATACAGGAACAGGTATCGGTCTTGCCTTGGTAAAGGAATTGACAGATTTGCATCATGGAAGTGTCTCCGTTGAAAGTGAGGAAGTAAAGGGAACCGTTTTTAAGGTCTTATTGCCTATGGACAAAGAGCAGTTTACTGAAGATGAAATAATATCTGATAAAACACAAGTGCTCAAGACCAATAAAAGTACGCTGGGCATTCCCGATAATCCTTTGAAACAGGTCGATGTGGAACATAAAAGTGCAAAAGATAATCCACTGCTACTAATTGTGGAGGACAATGATGACGTCAGATCCTATGTAAAAAATAGCCTTGGACAGGCATTCCAAATAAAAGAAGCTGTTAATGGTTATAAAGGGGTCAAAAAAGCGCAAAAAATTGTTCCGGATCTTATTATTAGCGATGTAATGATGCCGGGTATGGATGGTCTGTCGCTTTGCAAAACACTAAAGAAAGATGAACGAACCAGTCACATCCCTATTATATTGCTCACTGCCCTGGCCTCACAAGTATCGAAAGTGGAAGGGATAGAAACCGGAGCAGATGCCTACATTATTAAACCTTTCGATAAGAAAGAGCTGATCGCTCTGGCAAAAAATCTAATTGGTCAGCGCCGTCATTTACGTGAAAAGTATAGCCGACAATTGACTTTTCAACCAAAGCTCGTGGCCGTTACCTCAACAGATGAGCATTTTCTTGAAAAGGTTATTCAGATATTGGAACGATCTTTAGACGATGCTACATTTAGTGTCGAAGAACTAGCGAAAGAGACCGGAATGAGTCGTACTCAGTTGTTTAGAAAAATGAAAGCTTTGATAGATCAATCACCCCAGGATTTTGTCAGGGATTTTAGGTTAAAAAGAGCCGCGCAACTACTTCAAAGAAGAGTCGGGAATGTATCGGAAATAGCCTATCAAGTGGGTTTTAACAATTTGTCCTATTTTTCAAAAAGGTTTAAGGAACTTTTTGGGGAGACTCCTTCGGAATATTATCGCAATAATGGACACTAAAAATAGGGATACACAACAGATTTGCATACCTGGTTAGGGGATAATGTCAGCAAAGTGATGCCCTGGGATCACCGATTTAGTTTACCCATGCCAAATGCAGGTGGAAGGTAATCCTGTTTAGTAGGATCTATTGGCACTGGTCTTAGTGTTTTGTACATACCCGTGGAAGAGGTAGGTTGACAAACAGGAGGACCAGAGCTCTATATCTGGCTTACCTTTTAATAATCATCATTCGCAGAACAGTTATGAAGTATAATATGTATTAAACTAAAAACTCGCCCAGAATGGAAATTCTTGAGAAGGAAACAGTTAATAGTTATTCTTGTTCTCTACCCGAATATTCATATTTTCGATCTTTGAACTTTTATTCAAAAATGAAGCAAAGAAGGTATATTCTAATTCTAATTTTCACCGGCTTCATTATAGACGGAAGCTTCGCACAGGAATTAAGGACTCAGTTCGGTGACGTCTACTACGATGTAAATATGCATAGAGGCCAGTATAATGGAACTCTGGGCTCCCCATATCTAAATGAGGTCTTTGTACCTTGTAAGATTAATGAGATACCTGAGACGCAGCTGGCCCGATTTAACGCTTATAACGGAACTGTAGAAGTGAAGATCTCCAAAACAAAAGTGGTACTTCTTGGCGATGCAGTAACCTATATCATCAGATTGAATGATGGGTCCGGAAAAACATACTATACGGGGAATTACTATGATTCTAAAGGAGAATTGAAAAACTCTTTCTTCGAATTGATTCACGAGTCTGATGCCTTTGATCTCTATCTAAAGGAAAATATCAAATACAACAAGGCAGTAAAGGCAGAAGGATATAAAGATGCTGAACCGCCCAGTTTTAAAAAGGCTGATGGGTCGTATTTTATTACAGATCTTTGGGAAAAAACCCCCAGACTGGTATTGTTGCCAAAGAGGACGAGTGCCTTCATGGAATTGTTTCCCGGCCAGGCCAAAGCTTTAAAGAAATTTAGCAGGGAGCAGAAATTAAAGCTCGACAATGCAGAAGACCTGGTTCAAATAATAAACCATGCCCTCTTATTAAATTGATTCCTAATTACTCTACCGTTACCGAAAAGGTCTGAGCAATATCCGTTTCGCCTCCGGCATTAGACGCCGTACCATCGTTTGGTTTGGTAGGTTCATGCCTTAAGGTTACCGCCAGGGTAGCAGCTCCGGGTTCCCTTGTGGTCAGTAGAAAAACCAGTCCAACCGGATTTCCATTCCCATCTACGTCGTTATAGATCACGTTATCAATACTTCCGGTAACCGTGTAGAAGAACTGATGTTCCTCTGCCTCTTCTTCAACTTCTTCTGTAATGTCTTCGGCGGGATTTTCTGTTTCGTTCAACAATTCAATACTTCCCTCATAGGTAGTAAAATCTCCCAAGTTACCGGAAACATTCACCACAGGCGCGTTGGGCCCGTCACCATCCAAATCCTGTGATTGCAAGGTGATAGAGGTGCCACCTCCCTGTGGGGTTAATGTAATAGTCAATGTAGTGATGACTTCTTCTTCATTTACAATTTGCGGTCCTTCATCATCGTCTGAACAGGAAAAGGCAAAAATGCCGGCGGTGAGGAGGAAGAATAGTTTAAAATGTTTCATAGCTGTAATTGTATTAAAGATTAATATTTTAGATTTATTTGTAAAATTATATTTCTACCCAGGTCGTCTGCGAAATAGCGCAAACGATTAAGGTAGTCTCTATAGCTCGTGTTAAAAAGGTTGTTAACGGTAAGTCCGATGCCTAGTTTAGTCTGTTGGCTTAGCGTAAAATCCATTTTTCCGTAGAGCCCCATCAAGTGGTATGCATCGGGTGGTGTATTGATTTCAAGGACTACTTCCTGCTGTTGCTCTGGAGAGAATACCGTGATATTGGGGGGGAATTCGTTCTGTCTGAAAGAATAAAAACTCTCTAAGCCTATCTCAAACCCATTCCACTCCGGTCTGCTATAAGAGATTCTGTTGGTGGTATTTGGAGCAGGCATATTAATCAAAGCGATATCTGATGTTGTATCTTTTCCTTTCACCAGTGAAAATCGATGTTCTGTACGCCAATTCGATGCCCAGTCTATGTAGGCAGACAGGTCTAACCCCAATAATCTGGCATCTGTCTGTCGATATTCCCATACCGGAAAAGCACCACGGATGGTAAATTCTACGCCTGTGGGTTCCAACAATATGAAGTCACTTACAAAATTTGCATAAGGTTCAAATACAAATCCCCATTTGTTCAGATTCTTTTCAAATGATAAAGCAATTTTGTTAGAAGTTTCACTGTCAATCCTCAGATCGCCCAGTTCAATTCGTGCAGCCGAATGATGCAATCCATCGCTGAAAAGCTCTGAAGGGTTTGGGGCACGCTGTGCCAAGGTATAATTAAATCTAAAATCGGTGCTTCCATTTACCTTATACCTGGCACCTGCGGTGGCAGAAAAATTATGATATTCAAATACAGGATTCGTGAGCAATTGATTGCCGATATTCTCAACAACGATATCGGCAAAATCCTGGTCATATCCCCGTTCCAACCATCGTGAGATCCTATAGAATTTAAGTGCGTCAATTCGATTGTAATCATATCTTGCCCCGGCTTCAACCAACACATGGTCGGTCCATTGATATTCCCCAATGGCGAATCCACCTATGTCGTATTTCTCGTAGTCGGGGATCAAACGTCTGACACCGGTATCCGGATTGGCAAAATTGTCCTGATATCTCCCCAGCAGTCCCACACGGACAGTATATTCGTTATTTGCATCCCATTTAAAATCGGTATTCAATGTTTGGGTGGTCAATTCAAGATCGATAGCGGGCGTATTTCTGTCATCCCCCACGCGAACATCAAATTCAAGTCGATTATTACGTTGAAAATCGTACTGGAAATTCCATCTGCCTACACCTTCAAAACGTTTATATGCATTGAGCTTACCCAGATGATGGGTTACTTCTTGTCTGGGAGGTACAATATCGTAGGTAAACGGTTCTATAATTAGAGGCTGCATACTATTGATACTCCTGATAAGATCATCTACATTTCCAATATGAGAAGCCCTTAATATTCCTATATCCGCATCGAAATAAGAATACCAGGCGTCCCAACCCCAGGTAAAATTCTTTTTGCCAAATCTGAAAGTAAAGGCGGTTTCCTGAACCCCTGTATTGGAAAGCACATAGTCTGGTGCTTCCCGGTCTCCCAGTCTTTTGTAGGAAGCCTGACCCTTTACAAACCAGCCTTCTTCAAACACCTTGGTAAGCTCTGTACTGATATTTCCGCCGCGACCATTGGTCATCCCATTTAAGACTGTCTTTCCAAAAAGAGTATCCCTAAGTGTTTTAAAGGTCTGTTCCATAAGGATTACTCCACCAATAGCATCACCACCGTATTGCAGCGCCGATGCACCCTTGATCACTGAAACTGAACCGGCTGAATTGATGTCCACGTTTGGAGCGTGCTCATCACCCCATTCCATATCCTGCATTCTAACGCCATCGTTCAAAATGAGAACCCTACTCCCATTAAGACCGTGTATTACAGGTTTTACGATGTTAGCGCCAGTATTAAGAGAAGAAACCCCACTAATTTCCTTTAAAGCATCGCCAAGGCTGGCACTGCTGTAAAATTCAAGGGTAGTTGTCTTCAACTGTTGTTCCTGAGCTGTCCGCGTTTTATCTTCCACAAGCTCTCCCATTACCTTAACCTCTTCCAGTTCTTCGATATGATGTTCTAATAATAGATCCTGAACTAAATTCCCATCCAATACAATAGTCAGGAAGACCGGTTTACACTCAGGGTGTGAGACAACCAAAGTGTAAGACCCGGCACAAAGCCCTTTTACCAGATAAGATCCATCTTCTTTCGAATATGCGCTGATTCCCCGGCCCTGTACCTGAATCAGAGCGCCACTAAGAATAGAGTTGTCATGAAAATCTATGACCTTACCTGAGAGCGAATAATTGCAATCCTGTCCAAATAGGATGGAATTAGATAAAATAAACAACAGAGCTGTAAACTTCTTGAACATATTTAGGGGATAAATACAATGGGGGTATCCCATTTTACTGAGTACACAGAGTGATCAGAGAAATATCTAGCTCACAGGGGGTGGGCGGCAGTAATAGTTACCTTTAAAAGAAGAAAGGTCATCAACTTCCTGGAAAAGTATTGTGCAAGTTGCTGTAAAAAATACTATTTCAGGAATTTCTGTTTCTGAAGTAAATAGTATTGAAGTGTGTTCCTGGATAACCACTGCCTCACATAGCTCACAATTCAACTGATCTTCCTCGGCCAGGTGGGCCAGGGGATGATAGCTTAAACTCTTCATTCCCAGGAAGAGAACAAGGAAAAATAGTGAGTAAAACTTCCGGTCGGGCATTTTGATCATCAGTGCGAAACTAAATCAATCTGTCCTAACAAGAAGTTAATATAGTGTTAATAGTCTTAATAGGACCTGTATGCGATCAGGTCGATAAAGGCCTTATAGCCATTGGCGTAATCCGCCTAAATATTCCAAAATTTATGTGGGCTTTCTTCCTAAATAATAGTTAATCGTAACCTTCGATGTAACATTCAGACTTCAAAGACGTCTATTAGGCAACAACATAAAACAAAATAGATCATGAGACATTCAAATAAAAGCACTACTTCAAGAGGTTCCTTTCTTTTCTCTTCATTTCAGGGAAGTAAAAGAAACAATTGGAATACGGTTAGAAAGTATACCCATTAATAAAAAATTGCACGATTGAAAAAGGGCCCTTGAGCCCTTTTTTTATGGTCTGACTTTCCGATCTGATCTCCATCATAGACCTGGTAGGCGCATACCACTACTTATGTCACTAAGGATTCTAAAAACGATTTCTGGTGATCTAGGCCGTGCTGCTCGATAGAATACAGCTGATTGCTCCCTCTACAATCCCATCTTTCAATCTATCACTTTTAAAAACCATCCATTGCATGAAAAAAAATAAAAAGTGCGGTAAATGTTAGGGCAAATGACTTTCAAAACTTTCTTACCTTGGCTGTTGAAGCTAAGATAAAACCCCATGCAGAAGAGTTTCCATTTGAAACTGCTATTGAGGTTCTTGTTAGACTAAAATTCAATAAATTATAGGGAGCCAAAGTTTTGCGTATTACGCCAGCTATATAGCAACAAATGTGGTTCAACTATATTATAATTAAGATGACAAAGAAGTATTCGTATTACTGAATACTTATTGCGTAACTTTAATATGGTGAAATTAAAAGCACATATAGGGATTATAGTCTTCTTCCTGATACTGCTAATAGGATGTCGGACGGGTAGGAATGAGGATAAACAAGGGAATGTAGTGTTTACAGGTCATCCTGAGGAGATCATGGCAGGAAATTTTGATTTAAAAATTGACATTGATAGTCTCGTCGGTAAAAAGAATAGTTACGCTTTTGGTATATTGGATAGCCTTTCAGGGGTTCTTCAGGTTTTTGATGGTTTACCCTTATTAAGTACGATGGAAGGCGATAGTGTGGTGGTGTCTACTAACCTTAGCGGCCCTGTAATATCACTTGTTTATTGCGAGACTACCCAGTGGAGTCAGATATCGTTATCACCATCTGTGGCTAATACCGAAGCCCTGGTAGGTTTCTTTCAATACAACGAGTCGCTTGATCTGGACACCACATTACCTTTTATTTTCCTGATTGAAGGGGTAGCAGAACAGTTAGATTGGCGAATTGTACCCGATACACTAAAGCAAACGGATCCTTTAGGCAATGATCAATCAATAAAGTCGGGAAAGGGCACTATCACAGATAAATATATAGAAGTTATTGGAGTTTATTCCACCGATAATAATCATGGATTTACTTCCGAAAATATTCCTATTCATATGCATTTCAAAACGGCAGATGGAACACTAGCCGGACATATAGACCATCTCGAACTTGGTCCGGAAATGAGTTTAAGGATACCTAAGTCTAACTAAGTACTCCTATGAAGCGTACCTATTATATTGGGGGTATGAGCTGCCAGGGATGCAGGAGCCATGTCGAACAGTATTTGTCCGAGGTAAAAGGCGTTAGGACCGTAAGCGTTGATTTAGACCAGGCTAAGGCCGAAATAGAGTTTGAGTCTTCTGTACCATTACAAAGCCTGAAATCGTATCTATCCGAAAAAACAGATCGATATACCATAAGTGACACCCCTGTACAAACCTCGGTTAAAACTGAGCCTGCAACAGTGGCCTTCCCACCAGTATCCGATCAAAAATCACTCTTTTATTGCCCCATGCAATGTGAGGGAGACAAGACTTACGAAAAGCCGGGAGACTGTCCGGTATGTGGTATGGACCTTGTCCCGGTGGTTAGCCAGGATTCATCGGAGGTTGATATCCACAAAAAGCTCGTGATAAAATTTTGGTGGGCACTGCTCTTTACAGTGCCGATATTTATAATCGCCATGAGCGAAATGATACCTTCTAACCCTCTGTACCAAATACTGCCGCCAAAAGCATGGAACTGGATCCAGCTATTCCTATCGATTCCGGTGGTCTTCTATTCCTGCTGGATGTTTTTCGAAAGGGCTTATAGAAGTATAAGGTCATGGAACTTAAATATGTTCACCCTGATCGGAATAGGGGCTGGTGTTGCATGGAGCTTTAGTTTAATAGCGCTACTATTTCCCGGGGTCTTTCCTGCACAATTCAAGTCCGGTTCAGGAGATGTTTTTGTCTACTTTGAGGCTGCTACGGTTATACTTACCCTGGTGCTCCTGGGGCAGGTTCTGGAGTCGAGGGCACATAGTAAGACTTCTTCTGCCATTCGCGAATTAATAGCACTCGCACCTCAGATGGCAGTCCGACTGATTAATGGGGTAGAGGAGACCGTACCCTTAGACAGTATTAATAAAGGTGATATCCTGAGAGTGAAACCAGGTCAAAAGATACCTGTTGACGGAATTATTTTCCAGGGCCGGGCCAGTATTGATGAATCCATGATTTCCGGCGAACCGATCCCTTTAGAGAAAACCCTCAAGGATTCCGTAATCGGAGGAACCATAAATGGCAATACAAGCTTCCTCATGCAAGCGGAAAAAGTTGGCTCGGAAACCGTGCTGGCACAAATCATTCAAATGGTTAATGATGCAAGCAGAAGCAGGGCACCTATTCAGAGCCTTGCCGATCGGATTTCAGGATATTTTGTCCCGGTAGTGGTGATCATTGCAGCGATCACCTTTGTCATTTGGTCTATTTGGGGTCCTTTCCCTTCCTATGTTTACGGATTGGTAAATGCTATTGCAGTACTTATCGTCGCCTGTCCATGTGCATTAGGCCTGGCTACACCTATGTCGGTTATGGTTGGAATAGGCAAGGGAGCAACCAGAGGTATTTTGTTCCGTAATGCCACCGCTCTTCAGGAACTAAGCAAGATCACCACCCTTGTTGTCGATAAAACCGGAACCCTTACGGAGGGAAAACCAAGTGTTGCTGCCGTGGTTACAGTTGATAAGGAAATTACCGAGGAGGAACTCATTCGGTACGTTGCATCGCTGAACAAGAACAGTGAACATCCCCTGGCTGAAGCTACTATGGCTTACGCGGATAAAATGGGGATAGAAAGTGCTGAAGTTGATGATTTCAAAGCTCTGACAGGACAAGGAGTAACAGCGACTATGTATGGTGTACCCGTAATTGTGGGAAACAGTTCCTTAATTGAATCCCAATGTGATGGTTTATCGTATACTATTGAGGATATGGCTACTGCCTATCAGCGTGAGGGAAAAACCGTGGCCTTTGTCGCAGCTGATAAAAAAGTTATCGGGATAGTGGTGTATGAAGATAATGTAAAGGATAACAGCAAAGAAGTCATTAAATCTTTTCACAGAAAGGGAATTGAGGTTATAATGCTCACAGGCGATGATGCGCGAACTGCCGGATTTATTGCTGGTCAGCTAGGGATTTCAGAATATAAAGCCAGACTGATGCCTTCTGATAAACTAGAGGAGGTTTTGAGATTAAGGGAGAAAGGTAAATTTGTAGCCATGGCCGGCGATGGAATTAACGATGCTCCTGCTCTTGCCAGGAGCAATGTTGGTATTGCCATGGGAACCGGCACAGATGTGGCTATAGAAAGCGCAGATATTACACTGGTAAAGGGAGACCTGAATGGAATTATCAAAGCGCATACATTAAGTCATTCCGTTATGAAAAACATTCGACAAAACCTGTTTTTTGCTCTGGTGTACAATGCACTGGGAGTGCCTATTGCTGCAGGTGTTCTCTATCCGGTCTTTGGAATCCTTTTGTCGCCAATGATCGCTGCTGCTGCGATGAGCTTTAGTTCGGTATCGGTCATTTCAAATGCACTTCGATTGAGATCTGCAAAATTGGAATGATAAAACAATTAAGCAGCTTTTCGAAAAACACACCAACTTCTTCAACCAAAGCTTCAAAATTGTAAATTTAAAAACCCGATGGAATACAGCAGTTTCAATCAATAGCCCGCATAGAGGTTTAGTCTGGTTGGGCGAATTATTCTAAATAAGGAGCTTCCATTAAGGATTCTCCAGAAACTCATAAAAAATCCCAAAGGGTCTGTTATGAAGTCATATACCCCCTCAGAGATTATTGCGAAAATGGAGCTAACAGGATTGGTCCCTGTTTTTAATCATCACGATGCCGAAACTGCGGCCGAAGTTTTGATTAACTCCTATGAAGCCGGAATCAGGGTTTTCGAATTTACCAACCGTGGGGCTAATGCGCTCGAGGTTTTCGAGCATCTTGTAAAAGTGGTTTCCGGCAACAACGATCTTGTTCTGGGAATCGGTACGATCTGGACTCAGGAACAAGCCGAAAGGTTCCTGGATGCAGGGGCTCAATTCATTGTTTCACCTGCGCTTTTACCAGATATCGCAGATAGTATGAACGAAAGAAATATATTGTGGGTTCCCGGGTGCGGTACCATTACAGAGGTTAATACCGCTATTAATATTGGCGCCAGGCTGGTAAAGATTTTTCCGGGCAATGTTCTGGGGCCTGCGTTCGCGAGTGCAGTTAATTCTGTATTGCCTGAAGTAAAACTTATGCCAACCGGTGGGGTAAAACCAACGGCAGAAAATTTGAGCGATTGGTTCAATGCCGGAGTGATGTGCGTTGGAATGGGTTCCCAGCTCTTTTCCCGCAAACTCATAGAAAAGGGCAATTTTGAGCAGATCCAGGAAGAAATTTCGGATGTTCTTTCACTGCTTCGATCGGTCCGGGATAAAGTATAGTAATATATGAATGGAGTATTGCCACAGTTTCTAAGACATTTATTATGGGTATTATGTTTATCAACAATCTATGGTTGTAGCGGACAACCCAATCTTCTTGAAGATCATTTAGAAACCAATAATCGCGAGACCTTAAAATACTACCTGTATTTCCCGGAGGATTACGCACAGCAGTCGGATGAGGAATACGGCTTACTGTTATTCCTTCATGGGGGTGGTGAGGCAGGAGGTACACTAGAGAATCTTCAGACAGGCGGGCCTCCGAAGATGATTGTCGAAGGACAGCAATTCCCATTTCTTATTTTAGCCCCGCAGCATCCACATAAAAGACTGTTTTGGAATACTCGTGCAGTAATGCAATTGTTGGAACATGTTCTGAAAGAATATAGAATCGACAGGAAGAGAGTCTACCTATCAGGCCTTAGTCGTGGCGGTACAGCCGCCTGGGAGATGGCAGTACAGTATCCAGATACCTTTGCGGCCTTGGCCGTGGTCTGCGGTATGAGTCCGTTACCCTATGCCTCATGGATCAATAAAGAGATGCCCATTTGGGTGTTTCATGGCGAAGAAGACCGTGTCATACATATCTCTGAATCAGATACTATGGTCAGGAAACTCAGGCAATTGGGATATGATGTCAATTATACCAAATACCCCGGACTCGGACATAATGCCTGGGATCGGGCATACCAGACAGATTCACTTTATACCTGGCTTTCTCGGCAGAGCTTAAAATAATGAATATGTGGAATAAAATACTCTTCATCACCACCCTTCTGGCTGGAACTGCAAGCGTAATTCTACTGTTTTTAGGTAGGATAGAAGATGCCGGGCCGTTGCTGGTCTTTTTTCTTATTCTAGTAGCCACCGTGATACGGAAACATCCTGTTTTTGCTGGTTTTGGGTATACCATATGGATATTTGCAGCTGTCACGGCTTCGCTATATTATCCACAATACTTTATTAAGATCGGAAACTTCGATCTTAAACAGCTTATAGTCCCCTTATTGATGATCATTATGTTTGGGATGGGTACTGCGATGAGCCTTAAAGACTTTCAGGGCGTCATTAAAATGCCTAAAGGTGTTGTGGTGGGAATCGTATGTCAGTTTACCATTATGCCTTGTGTTGGTTTTGGGCTGGCATACCTTTTTAAATTCCCGCCTGAGATCGCTGCCGGTATTATCCTTGTGGGGAGTTCGCCCAGTGGTCTCGCGTCGAACGTTATGGCATTTATTTCTGATGCTAACCTCGCCTTATCACTTACCTTAACAGCTGTAGCCACTCTACTCGCACCGCTATTTACGCCTTTTTTAATGCAACTTCTGGCCGATGAACTGGTACCCATCAATTTCCTTGCGATGCTTTGGAGCATTGTGAAGATTGTTATCCTGCCAATTGTTTTAGGACTGATATTTAACCGCTTCGCTCATGGACGGTTTCCATGGCTGGATAAGGCGATGCCAATAGTCTCCATGGCCGGTATAGCTGTGATAATAACTATAATAACCGCCGCTGGAAGAGATTCCCTGCTTGCTATCGGACTCACGCTGGTATTGGCTGTGATTATTCATAATACAGCCGGTTATTTCTTTGGCTATTGGGGTAGTAGGTTGGTGGGACTCGATCAAAGGTCGGCCCGTACAGTAGCCTTCGAGGTCGGTATGCAAAATGCCGGATTGGCTTCGGGTATAGCTCTGGAAATGGGAAGAGTGGCGACCATGGGTCTGGCTCCGGCTGTTTTTGGTCCGATGATGAATATTTCAGGATCATCACTGGCGACATGGTGGCGGGGCAGGCCAGTTGAGACAAATAATAAAAGGGAGATCAAAATTTACAAAAAATGAAATGGACTTTGTTTACAGCTATCTTACTGGGGGTATGCGGATGTGCAGGTGCTCAATCTGAAAGATTTTTTGGTGATGAGACAGCATCCTTCACAAAACGCAATGTGATCTTTATACTTACCGATGACCATCGATACGACTATATGGGCTTTACAGGAAAAGTACCCTGGTTAAAGACCCCTAATTTAGACCGCCTGGCTGCTGAAGGCGCATATTTTCCCAATGCTTTTGTCACCACTTCGCTATGTTCACCCAGCAGGGCTTCCATACTCACCGGGTTGTATTCACATCAGCATACCATAGTGGACAATCATGCGCCAGATCCCGGAGATCTGACCTATTTCCCACAATATTTACAAACAGCAGGGTATCAAACTTCCTTTTTTGGTAAATGGCATATGGGCGATGCCAGCGATGAACCCAGACCCGGATTCGATCACTGGGAAAGTTTTAAGGGACAAGGTGTTTACTATAACCCGACACTGAACATCAATGGCAATCGAACTATTTATAAAGACTCAACCTACATCACCGATCTGCTTACAGATCACGCTATAGAATGGCTCGAAAAACGCAATACGGAACAACCCTTTTTTCTTTATTTGTCACATAAAGCGGTTCATGCTGCTTTTAAACCAGCGAAAAGACATAAGGGAATGTACCAGGGCCTTAAAATAGATTTGCCCCCTACTTACTATCAAACTAAAACCGGAGATTACCTAGATTTAAATTGGCCTCAGTGGGTGGCCGATCAACGCATTAGCTGGCATGGGGTAGACTATATGTATCACGGTAAGGGGGAATTTCAGGAATTGGTAGTCGATTATTGTGAAACCCTGATGGGAGTAGACGATAGCGTAGGGAAAGTACTCCGGCATCTTGAAGCGATCGGGTTGTCCGAATCCACTTTGGTCATTTATATGGGCGATAATGGCTTTAGCTGGGGAGAACATGGACTAATCGATAAAAGGCATTTTTACGAAGAGTCGGTAAAAGTCCCTTTATTGATGAGATGTCCTGAACTAATCTCCAACAATGGAGAATTCACTCAAATGGTTCAGAATATCGATATCGCACCCACAATCCTCGATGCAGCGGGGATTGAACAGCCCGAGCATTTATCGGGGATCTCTTTGATTCCGATTCTGGGTGCAGAACCTGCAGCCAAATCCAGGCAGGAAATCTTTTATGAGTATTATTGGGAATACGACTTCCCGATGACCCCCACCGTATTCGGAATGCGCACAGATCGCTATAAATATATACGGTATCACGGGATTTGGGATCGGAACGAATTATATGATTTGCAAGCAGATCCTGCTGAAAAATATAACCTTATCGGGGACCCAAATCTACAGGAACAAGCCAAATCGATGTCTCTAGCTTTATATCGTTGGCTTGAAGAGTCTGGTGGGATGCAAATTCCTTTGAAAAAAACGGTGAAATATCGTTTCGGAGACTTTAAACATCAAAATGAGTATTGATATGTTATTCTCGATAGGATCATGTGTCGTATTTTTGCCTTCTGGTTGATCCAGAATATCATTTATAATTTATGGAATTGAAAATCAGGGTTTTATTGGCGGGGCTGGTCTTGCTTACTTTTTGCTGTAAGGATGCTAAAACAAAGGAGCAGGCCCATAAGTACACCAATGCTCTTATTGAAGAAACCAGCCCATACCTCCTTCAACATGCCCATAACCCGGTAAACTGGCAGCCATGGAGCCCGGAAGCCCTGGAAGAAGCCAAAGCTGAAAATAAACTGCTATTGGTAAGTATTGGTTATTCTTCCTGTCATTGGTGCCATGTAATGGAAGAGGAAACTTTTGAGGATGAAGAAATTGCGGCCTTAATGAATGAGAATTTTGTCAATATTAAGGTAGATCGCGAGGAACGCCCTGATGTTGACCAGGTTTATATGACAGCACTGCAACTGATCAAAGGTAGTGGGGGCTGGCCATTAAATGTGATTACGCTTCCCGATGGAAAACCGCTTTATGGCGGTACCTATCACACCAATACTCAATGGAAAAAGGTTATTACTGAGATCAGTAATTTGTACCGCGAAGATCCGGCAAGGGCCAGGGAATACGCGAACAGGGTGGCGGCAGGTGTCCAGGAGGTAAATTTGATTATACCAGACGATAACCAACTTGAATTAAATCAAAAACAACTTACAGAAAGCCTGGCAAACTGGAGCCCTATGTGGGATAAGGAGTGGGGAGGAAACCAGGGACGGCAAAAATTTGCGTTACCTTCCAGTCTAAACTTTTTGCTAGACTATGCTATACTTGACGGTCAACAAGAGGTGAAGGATCACGTACAAAAGACTCTCAAAAACATAATGCTGGGAGGAATAAATGATCATATTGGCGGCGGATTTTTCAGATATAGCACAGACCCCTATTGGAAAGTGCCTCATTTTGAGAAAATGCTCTACGATAATGCTCAGCTTATGGGCTTGTATGCCAGGGCTTATCGTGAGTTTAATTCAGCAGACTACAAGGCTGTGGCCTATCAAATTTTTGATTTTCTGGAGCGGGAGATGAAAAATCCTGAGGGCGGTTATTATGCGGCAATTGATGCCGATAGTGAAGGGGAGGAAGGAAAATTTTATATCTGGACAGCTGACGAATTGCGAGATGTATTGGGATCGGACTTTGATCTATTTGCGGAGTACTATTCAATACAGCCGGATAGAGCATGGGAAGAAGAGAAGTATGTTTTACACAAATTAGAAGCCGATTACGATTTCGCAGCAAAACATTCCTTAAATATTCAGGATTTTGGTGATCAGGTGCAATCCTGGAAGGAAGATTTACTTGCTGCCCGACAGCAAAGAATCCGTCCGGGCCTCGATGATAAAATTATCACTTCCTGGAATGCATTGCTGATTCAGGGATTGCTTGAAGCATATAAAAGTTTTGGAGATGAAAGATTCCTTAATGCTGCCGAGGAGACTTTTCAATTTCTTATGGAGAAAAGTATAGACGGGGATTACCTGGTTCATTCCTATAAGACAAATAGCAGGAAGATAGATGGGTTCCTTGATGATTATACTTATTTAACCGCAGCCGTCTTATCCTTGTATGAGGTTACCGCCAAAACCAAATACCTGGATTGGGCTGGTAAGTTGAATAAAATTGTAATTGATCAATTCGGGGATACAGGTTCTCCGCTCTTCCGGTACAAACGCAAAAGCGATCTGATCTCGAAGATCGTAAAGATCAACGATGGGGTAATGCCTTCACCTAATGCAGTTTTCTTCGGTAACCAGTTAAAACTAGGTCATATCCTATACGATACCACAGCCCTGAGGTCAGTTGAAAAAGCAGTCGAGGTGGTTATACCAGCTTTTGTGGAAGATGGGTCGAATTATACAGAATGGGGCAGTCTGCTGCTCAATAAGACTTTTTCATACTATGAAATAGCAGTAGTGGGAAGCGATGCCGCAACCATTGCAAGGGAATTACAGACTAAATCACTGCCTAATACACTTATTGTGGCTAGCGTAAGCCCGAGTGAACTTCCACTCTTTAAGGATCGGTATTTTGAGGATGAGACCTATATATTTGTTTGCCAGAACAACAGTTGTAAATTACCCACAACTTCTGTTGAGGATGCCCTTGGACAACTAAATCGATTTTAGTTATAGGAGTGCTTATCTTATTAAATTGCACTTGCAATGCTTGTGCTGAACCTTAGTTTCGCATACTCTGTATTAGCTATTGACATCCTGGCTCATTCTTTTTTCACTGCAAGACCTACCATAGAATCAGCTGTTCCATAATAGAGAAACCACTTTTGTTTGAAATAGACCAGGCCTTCAATAAAAGTGGTGCCTGCCTTATACTGGCCACTGATCTCATGAGGCAGACTAGGACAGATAAAGGGCTCATCCAAACGATCGACTAAACGAGCCGGATCATTTTTATCGAATAGTGCCTGACCACCGCAATAAGCTCCTTCAGGGACATTTTTACCCGCACCTTTGCCACTGAGGTTTTTGCCGTTATACAGCAGGAGAATGCCCTGATCGGTAAAGAGGGCAGGCGGCCCTGGTTCGGTAAGGTGGCTGTCGAATGCTTCAAGTGTGGGTTCAAATACCCTTAGCAACTCGCCTTCTGAATTTAAAAGGGGTACCCATTGTTTTCCGTCTTCTGAATAGGCGAGGTTTACAAAGGATTCACCCCAATACATCCAGTATTTCCCATCGATCCTTTTAGCGACCAGTCGGCCTTCCTTCATTTCTGTAATCACCGAGCCGGATTTACTCCATGTATCTAGGAATTTCCCTTTATGAGCTTGTAGGAAAACCGGGCCATATTTTGTCCAATTCTTAAGATTCTTTGAGTGAGCACTCGAAAGCCTGGCGACATCCCTGTTCCAACTGGTGTAGAGCATCAGATAACTGCCATCTTCCAATTCAACCACACGCGGATCTTCAACACCCCCCGGATAGTCCCATTGCTGAAACCCATCTTTATCCGGGTAAAATACCGGCTTAGGGAATTTATTAAAATGGATTCCATCCAGGCTGTATGCCAGTCCGATCCTCGAAGTACGTCCGCCTAAAATGGCAGCAGGATTGTCCTCTGCCCTGAAAAAAAGAAAGACCGTATCGTTTTTTACGATGGCAGCAGGGTTGAATACATCAGCTTGTTGCCAGGCTACCTCCTCATTGCTTACAGGGCAATGGAAAACAAAAGATGAGTCGGCAGTCATAATCGGATTTAACTCCGTTTTCTTAAAATCGAGCAGCCAGGGTTCCTGGCCCTGAAGGCTAACCGCCGTTAAAAGGATTACCCCTCTTATTAAAATATGTTTTAGCATTGTTGATCAGATTAGAATCTTTTCTCAAGGTATACAGAAAAATCGGTTTTGAGCAACAGTCTGTCCTCAATCATAATCGCTATATTGATCACATAACAAAATAAAGCCCCCCATAGATGAGGTTATTTGGTTTTATTGTGATGTCGTTTATCCTGTTGTCTTGTCGTGAAAGCACTAAAAAAAAGATGACACAGCCTGTGGATGTCGAGCAGAAAGTCGACACATTGGCACAAATGCATTCGGAAGAGGAGAAAAAGCTTCCTGATCTGAGTGAATTGGCCGATACCACTTTTATCAGGCTGGTAGATTATAGCGATGATTTTGAATACGATCTGCGATACGCCACGGCAAATAATTTCCTTAAAGCCAAGGTATATGATTGTGCTGAGTGTTACACCCGGGTAAAGACCGCCAGGGCATTGATCGCTGCCAATAAAGAATTTATGGATCAGGGATATCGCATCAAATTTTTTGATTGTTATCGTCCTAATTCTGTTCAGTACAAAATGTGGGAAATTGTCCCTAATCCCCAATACGTAGCTAATCCGGTAAAAGGATCTATTCACAACAAAGGCGGTGCCGTAGATATTACTCTTGTTAAGCTTGATGGTCGGAGGGTGGATATGGGTACTGATTTTGATTTTTTTGGCCATAAGGCCTATCACGATAATACCAACCTTCCTGCCGAAATATTACAAAACCGGAAAGTGCTGAAAGGGACAATGGAGAAACATGGGTTCTGGTCTATCAGGACAGAGTGGTGGCATTATAACCTGGGCGCGGCTTCCAGAGATGCGATTGCCAATTTTAAATGGCCATGTCCTTAATAATATCTGCTATCAACTTTTGAAGATCTGCCTGCACTGCAGCACTACCAGATCGCCCCGATGGTCTGTGGTGAAAAATAAGGTAAGATCCCCGCCATCGGCAATGCCGTGTTTCTTTCGAAGCTCAGCCACGGTGTAAGGAAAGTTTCGGGTTGTGATATTTGCCTTGTGCACACCTGACTGTTTCATGTTTTTTCGGTTGTAGCTAAATGAGGTTTCAAGCTTAAACCTTTTACCCGGGAATTCAACCAGAGTATCTGAGGTATAGAGATGGGTATGCTCGTGTAATTTTTTTAATCCGTACCGAATTGCTGCCAGTTTAAAGGCACCAGATTTCATTATAGCAGCATTGGGTTCATAGAGATATTCATTACAGTCGCTAAAATCACAGATCGATGATTTTTCCTCCTCCTGTGTAAATGTAAAGACCTGTTTTTTTCCTTTCAGAAGGTTTACAGCGGTAATCAGGCTATCCTGTTGATAATGCTTTTTAAGGACCCACAATAATTCCTTTACCTCATTCTTAATGGCGATTATATGCACCTCCTTTACCGATGTCAGGGCTTTCAAACCAGCGCTGATATCGAGTAAGGGTGAGGTTTTGATCAGTATGTTATCGGTTTTTTGCCATAGAAGGGGCAGGATGGAGGGCAACGGGGGTTCAGCATCTTCCAATCGAAAAACCTTTTTTGCCTGGGGATCACGTCGTGATGGATCAAGATAGATCCAATCTACATCCTCTTTAATCTGTTCCAAATAGTCTGCCCCGTCGGTATTAAAGCCCTCTATATTTTTGGCCCCCAGTACTTCGAAATTATGTAAGGCAATGGAGGTTAATTCTGGCGACTTTTCACAGTAGGTTAGATGCTCAACACTCTGGCTTAAAAAAAAACTATCAACACCAAGACCACCTGTGATATCAATCAGGGTTTTACCCGAAACGAGGTCGGATTTATAGGCTCCTGTTTGTTCGGAAGAAGATTGTTCCAGGGCACGTTTCGATGGATAGAATATTCCACTGGTGGAATGCCATAGCGGTAGTTTACCAAGACACTTTTGCCGGCCTTCCAGCTGCTGGACCAGTTCTTTGTTTTCAATATCAGTAAAAACCTGTTTTTTAAAAGCCACTGCCAGAATGTCATCCCCTTTGAAATTTCTTATATACTGCTGTACACCAGTATTTAATATTTTTTTATTCAAAGTAAAGCTATAAATTTTTTGTAAGAGATTTTACAATCTTATTATCAGCAAAAAACTCTTGTAATAGTACCTTAATAACCGTATATCCCGGTACTGCGATGATCATTCCGGCCACTCCGAAGAGCAATCCTCCTGTGATGATAATGATAAAAATCTCCAGTGGATGCGAGCGAACACTATTCCCAAAAATGAAGGGTTGAGAAAAGAAGTTATCCACTAATTGCCCAAGGACAAAACCAATCAGAACGTAGATGGTCTTGGGCAGGATAACGGTGCTGAAATCAGCACCTAAATTACTGGTCATGGTAAGTAGTAACATCAATGCTCCGCCAAATACCGGACCGATATAGGGGATCAGATTTAGCAAGGCACATAAGAAGGCGATGACCACAGCATTTTCGATACCAAATATCAACAACCATATGGTATAGATTACAAATAGAATGGAGATTTGCATCACCAGTCCTAAAAAATACCTCGATAGAAGGTCTCGCATTTTAGAGGCCGACTTAAGTACTCTTTTTTCTTTATCGTCCGGGACCAAAACTAAAATAGTATTTACCAGCATTGTGCTGTCCTTCAGAAAGAAAAATGCGATAAATAAAACGGAAAACAGGCCTATGCTTAAGGTGCCCAAGAGCCCAAGAAAAGAATTGAGAAAATCGGGGATAAAACCAAAATCAAGATTGGCGAGTAACTTCGACTCTCTGAACCTTATGTTGATCTGCGCGTTACTAATCCCAAAATAGTCGATAATCTGTGTGTAAAGATTTTCGATGTTTTGTTGTAATGCCTCAATATCCAGAAGGGATAGATTCTGGCCTTGTTTTGCGATCAAGGGTATGAAAAGTGAAATGACACCGGCAAGTATGCCTACCATCAGAACCATTGTGGTGATCACTGCCAGGGTATTGTTGAATCTCAACCGTTGTCTCAGAAAAATCACCAATGGCCTTCCCGCTAATGCGGTTGCTGCGGCTATAAAAATATAAGCGATCACAGAACGTACTTCGTAAAGGAAGTAGGCAAAAAGCACCAGACCTGCGATTATTGCCACTGCTCTTAATATGCCTTCGCTAATAGTTTTGGAATTCACAGCTTATTGGTTAAATACATATTGGACGATATTGGCACCCATTTTTAATGCTTTGTCACGTACTTCCTCGGGGTCTTTATGGACTTCAGGATCTTCCCAGCCGTCGCCCAGATCCGATTCATAGGTAAACAAGAGCAAAAGCCTTCCGTTATTGAAAATACCGAAAGCCTGTGGTCGTTTATTATCGTGTTCGTGGATTTTCGGTAAGCCCTCAGGAAAGGCATAGGACTGATTGAAAATCGGGTGATCGGCACCGAGCTCTTCTAATTCTATGTCCGTAAAAACCTTTTTGAGCTCTTTTATGAGATATGGTCTCATCCCGTAATTGTCATCTACATGTAAGAAACCGCCAGCCAGCAGATAAGTTCTCAAATTTTGTGCCTCCTCCTGGCTGAAATAGACATTGCCATGGCCGGTCATGTGAATGAAAGGATACTGAAATATTTCAGAACTCCCTACTTCTACTGTTGCAATTTCCGAATCCAAATAAGTGTCTATATGGGAATTGCAAAATCTGACCAGATTGGGCAAAGCCGTGGGATTAGCATACCAGTCGCCCCCTCCTTTATATTTTAATACCGCCAATTGTTGACAAAACAATGTGGTAGTTGCCAATAGAATGAACGAAGTACAAAGGAATTTCATAGAAGCCAGATCCATTAGATCTCAAAAGTAACAAAATCATGTCGAAAAAATCGATCCTTAATTCGCTTGTTTTAGGATTGCAAGAACTTGTGCTTCGGGCAAATCAACATCGTGATTTTGTTTGATTTAGCATTCCCATTTCTGCTGCCAAAGCCGGGAGGCCTATTTAACGGCTATTGATAAGGGCTACCGTGGTACATGCCAGAATAGCTGCTGTTTCGGTTCTTAGGCGATACTCCCCAAGGGAAGCCGGTATAAAGCCTTTGTCTTTGGCCATTTCAATCTCAGCCTCAGAAAAATCCCCTTCGGGCCCTACCATAACCAGTATCTTCTTATCTGGCTCCAGGCGTCTTTTAAAATCCACTTTTTCGCCCTCCTGACAATGTGCGATAAATCGGCGCTTTGGAAGATCTTGCTGTAGGAACTCTTCGAAAGTTATTGCTTCATTTAACCTGGGGAGATAAGACCGTAGTGATTGCTTCATGGCACTAAGGATCACTTTTTGCAAACGAGTATTCTTGATGAACTTGCGTTCCGAATGATCACAGATTATAGGCGTGATCTCGTCTATCCCAATTTCAGTCGCCTTCTCAAGGAACCATTCAAAACGGTCAGAATTCTTGGTAGGGGCAACGGCCAGGTGGAGGCGGTGCATTGGCCGTACTGTTTTTTCATGAGATGTGATGGCCAGTTCACAGCAGTTAAGAGACGCCTCACTGATGGTACCTGTAAACACTCTGCCTTTTCCATTGGTAACCTTAAGCTCATCACCTTTTTTCTTTCTTAACACCTTGATGATATGTCGACTTTCCTCCTCGCCAAAAAAACATTCTGTGGTTTCGGCCTTAAGGTCTGGATGATAAAATAATTGCATATTGATAGGGAATTAGGCCTGGTTTAGTTTTCTTTTGGCGTGTTCAAGGCCGAGCTCTATCAAAAACATGAGCTGCTCCTCACTTTTGAATCCATTTGGGGACACATAGATAAATTCCTTCATAGGTCTATTGGTGAAGTCCATCGGGCGTACTTCATCCCTTGTTAATATTTCCGACATTTTTTCGTTAACCACGCGTACCATCAGATCATCCTGAACAACACCCACTGTCATTTTGCCGCGATAAAGATAGGCGATGCCTCCAAACATTTTCTTGGAAACGATTTGATCACGTATCGTTTCGGGAAATATAATTAGTGCCAGGTCGATCCTTTTTTCTAATTCAACATTATAAGCCATAGCTTTTCTTGCGAAGCGAAAAGGTACATTAAAAAAGAATTGCAGGCAATAGAATACAAAGCCGCTTTAGCCTATCTCATAACGCGCAGTGGCCGCAATATTATAGTCGGAATAATCTTCGTTTTTAAATTTATAATACCCTACAATTCCTATCATAGCGGCATTATCCGTACAGTATTCAAATTTCGGAATATAGGCTTTCCATCCAAGTTCTCGTTCGGCCTCTGCCAGAGCATTTCGGATCCCTGAATTTGCAGCCACCCCACCACCGATAGCCACTCGCCTGATGCCGGTTTGTTTAACAGTAGCTTTAAGCTTATCCATAAGTATGTTTACAATAGTATACTGGATTGAAGCGCAAAGGTCATCGAGATTTTCATCAACAAAGTTGGGATTCGCAGCGGTCTGCTTCTGGACAAAATATAAAATACTTGTTTTAAGGCCACTAAAACTAAAATCCAGACCCTTAACTTTCGGTTTGGGGAATTTGAACGCAAGTGGATCTCCTTTTCTGGCATGTGAGTCGACCAGGGGACCTCCGGGATATGGCATACCCAGAATTTTAGCGCTCTTATCGAAAGCTTCGCCCACCGCATCATCGAGCGTTTGTCCGAGGATTTCCATTCTTAGATAATCGTGCACTAACACCAACTGTGTATGACCACCACTAATGGTCATCGCCAGAAATGGAAACTCTGGTTTATCCATATTCTCCTCGTCGATAAAATGTGCTAGAATATGTGCCTGCATATGATTTACCTCAATAAGCGGAATATTTAATCCCAGAGAAAGTGATTTCGCAAATGAAGTACCTACCAAAAGCGAACCCAAAAGTCCGGGACCCCTCGTAAAAGCTATGGCAGATAACTGATTTTTGTCGATATTTGCCATGGTCAACGCACGATCAACCACAGGGACAATGTTTTGCTGGTGTGCACGCGATGCCAATTCCGGTACAATACCACCATAGGCTTCGTGAATTTTTTGAGATGCCACCACATTGCTGAGCTTTTTGCTATTGTACAATACCGCTGCGGAGGTATCGTCGCAGGAAGATTCGATGGCCAGGATATATATTTTCTCTTTATTCACAGGGGTTTGGAATAAAATTTGAGTAACAAAGATAAACAATAAGCCCTATCAGAAGACTTCGAAAAATACTGGTAAGAACACTTTTGGCATTTTTGCTGATATGTGTTTTTAGCACTATTATCCTGTCTTTGCCTATTGTGCAGACACAACTTGCCCAATATGCTACCAAAGAATTAAATAAAGAGTTTGGTACCAACATCAATATCGAAAGATTGCGGATCTCCCTTATCAGCTGGGATACTTCACTCCGCGACGTATATGTAGAAGATTATCAGAAAGACACATTGTTTTTTATCCAGGAGCTAACCACATCGATCCTAAGTGTAAGAAACCTGGTTAACGGACGGCTCGAATTCGGGGATGTTGATATGGAAGGCCTGAATTTTAAGCTGAGGACATATGAGGGCGAAGAAGAGACCAATCTCGATGTTTTTGTGGCCAAATTGGATGATGGAAAACCCAGAGCACCCAATAAACCACCCTTTTACCTTTCAACAGATGGTATTCAGATGGAAGACAGCTGGTTCAGGATCATCGATGAGAATTTGGAAAAAGATCTGGTCCTTAGCATTAAGGACCTGAATATTGATGCTAGCAATTTTTTGATCCTCGGACCAGAGGTTTCTACTCGTATTGACGCTTTGTCTTTTAGCAGTCGTATCGGCATTGCGATGGAGAAACTAAGTACTTCTTTTAAGTACACCAAACAGCAAATGCGATTCGATTCACTCGAGATCAAAACACCCGAATCAAATCTGTTTGGAAATATCGTTTTCGACTATAATAGAGAAGACCTCAAGGATTTTGTCGATAAGGTAAACATCAGTGCTGGTTTTCAGGAATCCGAAGTCTCTTTGAATGAGATCAACCGGATTTTTGATGAATTCGGCCAAGGTAAAAACGTGTTTTTCTCAGCTAATATTCAAGGGGTACTCAATGATATGCAGGTAGATGATCTATTTCTGAATTCCGACAATACTGGTATTCGGGGGGATTTTCATTTTAAAAACCTTTTCAGGAAAGCAGGCCCATTTTCACTCGATGCTGATATCAAGGATATCTCTACAAGTTATAACCAGTTACGCTCACTGTTACCTAATATACTTGGGAAATCCCTGCCATCGGCCTTTGCCAAACTCGGTCAGTTCACCGTTCGGGGCGATGCCAATATTACTACGAATTCGATAGCAGCTCAACTCAATATTACCAGTCCAATAGGAAGCAGTTATGCCGATCTGGACCTTACCGATATCGATGATATTGATAACGCCAGTTATAAAGGATTTGTTTCCCTGATCGATTTTAACCTGGGTGATTTTGTAGAAGAAGATAAACTGGGAAAGACTACGCTCGATGTCAATGTAGAAGGTCAGGGATTTGTTCGTGAAAACCTTAATACCGAAGTCATTGGGGAGGTGTATTCGATTACTTTTAACGACTACAACTACCAGGATATAAAGATATCCGGGGTGATTAAAGATCAATTGTTCGATGGAACCCTTTATTGTAATGATGAGAATCTGCGATTCGATTTTAAAGGGTTGGCTGACTTTGGGAGTGATAAAAACGACTTCAACTTCGATGCGGAGGTGGATTATGCCGATTTGAAGGAGCTTAATTTTATCAACGATAGCATATCGATTTTTAAGGGGAAAATTGATATGGATGTCAGCGGTACCAACCTTGACAATATGGAAGGTGATTTAAATTTTACCCAAACCAGCTACCAGAACATCAACAACACCTATTTTTTCGAGGATTTTACAATTTCATCCAGATTTGAACGCGATTCGCTTAGGACTATCGATATCAATTCACCAGATATCATCACAGGCTATATGAGCGGTAAATTCAATGTGAACGAATTAGGCAGATTGGTACAGAATTCTGTGGGAAGTATTTATACAAACTACAGACCTTACGATATTTCCCCGGGGCAAAATCTCGATTTTAATTTTAAAATATACAACAAGATCGTAGAGGTGTTTTTTCCTGAAGTGGAATTTGGCCCCAACACCTTTATCAAAGGAAATATTATCGCAGATAAGGGTGATTTTAAACTCACTTTTAAATCGCCCAGTATAACAGCATTTGGAAATGAACTCGACAATATCGATGTGAAGATCGATAATAAAAACCCTCTATTCAACACCTTTATCTCCGTGGATGATGTTTCTACGGTTTACTATGATGTAAAAGACTTCAACCTGATCAATACCACCCTGAAGGATACGCTTTTCTTCAGAACCGAATTTAAAGGCGGAAGTAAATATAATGACATCTACAACCTGAACTTTTATCACACCTTCACCAAGGACAATAAATCGGTTATCGGCCTTAAACGCTCCGAAGTGAGTTTCAAAGGGAATACCTGGCTGCTGAACCGGGAGCGAAACGATCGAAACAAGGTGATTTTTAACAGGTCTCTCGATAGTATATCCATAGAAGAGATCGTGATGAACAATGAAAACAGGGAGCGGATACGATTAAACGGACAACTGGCCGACTCTACCTATAAAGACCTTCAGCTAGATTTTAAGCTCGTGTCTCTTAATAAGATAGCGCCTGCAATTGATAGTTTGAACTTAAATGGTGAAATCAACGGAACGCTCAATGTTCTTCAGAAAGATAATGTGTACCTCCCATCATGTAATCTCGATATTTCTCAATTTGGGGTGAACGGAATTGAACTGGGAGATCTTTCTATTGGCATTGTGGGTAATCGGGATCTGACCGACTTTGTGGTAAACACACAGATCATGAATAATGGTCTTGAAAAGTTTACATTACTAGGTAATGTAGATAATCGGGAAGAGATCCCAAAGGCCGATTTTTTGGCCAATTTCAGAGACTTTGATCTAGAACCATTTAGCCCTTTGGCTGAAGGCGTGCTCAGTAATATCAGGGGCGGCCTTAGTGGCAATGTCCAGATCAAAGGAGATATCCGTAATCCTGAGATCAATGGGCTTTTGAATCTAGACAACGCTGGTATGGGTGTTCCCTACCTGAATACCGATTATGATTTCAGTCCGTCGGCTACAGTACGTTTATATGATCAGACCTTCGATTTCCAGGATATCGGACTTCGTGATGTAGCCGCCAATACGCGCGCAACGTTAAACGGAACTATAAGGCATAATTTCTTTGAGGACTGGACCCTGGACCTCAACATAGATACCAGGAATGAAAGATTTATGATTCTCAATACCGAGTTCGAGGAAGAGGTATTATACTATGGAACAGGATTCGTCAATGGACAAGGGCGAATTTATGGCCCTACCAATGCCCTTAATATAGATTTTGAAGGCGCTACGGCAGAAGGGAGCTCCCTCAAGATCCCGATCAGCGATGTGGCAAGTGTAGGGGATTATTCTTTTATCAACTTTATTGAAAAAGGGGAACAGGTAACCATTGAAGCTCAGCGGGAATTAAAGGATTATCAGGGGCTTGAGTTGAAATTCGACCTCGATGTTACTCCGGATGCGGAGGTTGAGATTGTGATTGATCAGAAGACTGGTAGTTCTTTGAAGGGTACAGGTGCTGGCTTGATCTTTATGGAAATCAATACCAATGGCAAGTTCAATATGTTCGGGGACTTTGTAGTGGTTACCGGCGAGTATCGTTATAAATTGGGGATAATCGACAAGACGTTTAGCGTAAAACCCGGCGGTACTATCGTCTGGGACCGCGACCCCCTGAAAGCTACTGTGGATATGGAGGCCGTATATTCCCTTAACGCTAACCCATCGCCTTTACTGGACAATGCCGGATATTCACGTAGAATTGCGACAGATGTAGTGGTGAAGCTTACTGGAGAATTGGAACGGCCCAGCATAAATATGAATATCGAATTTCCCGGTACCAGTTCAACGGTAAAATCGGAATTGGAGTACCGGCTGCAGGATCCTACGGTGGAAGAACGCAATGCCTTTTTCCTCCTTGCCCAGGGTACATTTGTTAACGATCAGTCCGGTATTACGGAGCAGGCCGTTACGGGAAATCTTATCCAGACTGCATCTGGATTGCTCAACTCAGTATTAGCCGGACAAAACGATAAATTTGATTTTGGCCTGTCATACGAACAGGGGTATCTCGATCCGAATGATGTACAGACCGAGAACAGGATCGGGGTTACCGTATCTACCCAGATCAGTGACAGGGTTTTGGTCAATGGTCGTTTTGGCGTTCCCGTGGGTGGTGTTAGTGAAACCGTGGTAGCGGGAAATGTTGAGGTACAGGTGCTGCTAAATGAAGAAGGTACACTTAGGGCCAAGATCTTCAATCGTGAAAACGAGATACAACAGTTTCTGGCTGAACAGCAGGGCTATACCCAGGGAGTAGGTCTTTCTTATCAGGTAGACTTTAATAGTTTTAAGGAATTGATGAAGATCATTTTTAAAAAAAAGGAAGAAGTTGAGGATGAAGAACCTGTGGAGCTCAAAACAGAGGAGGGCCCAAATTCTGTAATGGGCAAAGACAGTTTAATCCGTTTCTACACCAAAACCAATCCGCCGGAACGCAAATATCCATAGACATTAGCACATAGATTTTGTCTTCTTAAAAGGCCAATCTGTTTTATAGGGTCTACGAAAACGATTGATCGTTGTAAATAACACAAATTTAAAGCCTTTCACCCCTTATTTTTTAGTATTAGTTTGCTAATTTTGCAGTTCTAAATATAGCAATGGCATCCAACATAAAAAAAATAGCGGTTTTTACTTCCGGGGGGGATTCCCCGGGAATGAATGCCGCCATACGTTCGGCAGTAAGAACATGTGCATATCTGCAGATAGATTGTATCGGAATTTTCAGGGGGTATCAGGGTATGATCGAAGGTGACTTCATGCCGATGAATGCCCGAAGTGTTAACAACATTATTAACAAGGGTGGCACCATGCTGAAATCCGCACGTTGTGAAGAATTCAGGACCAAAGCCGGAAGGAAGAAAGCTTATGAGCAGTTAAAGGCCAATGAGATCGATGCCCTGGTGGTTATCGGGGGAGATGGCAGCTTTACAGGTGCACTAAAATTCAATGAGGAATACGGTATTCCTTTTATCGGGATCCCTGGTACAATAGATAATGACATTTTTGGTACCCGGGTAACCGTAGGATACGATACTGCACTTAATACCGTGGTGGAGGCCATCGATAAGATCCGCGATACGGCTAGTTCACACCACAGATTATTTTTCGTTGAGGTAATGGGAAGGGATGTAGGTCATATCGCCCTTAACTCAGGTATCGGTGCCGGCGCAGAGGAGATCCTGATCCCCGAAGAAGACCTGGGTCTGGAACGGCTGCTCGATTCACTTAAGAGGAGTAAAGCCCGCGGGAAATCATCAAGTATTGTTGTGGTGGCTGAAGGCGACCGAACGACTGGTAAAAATATCTATGAGCTCAAGGAGTTTGTAGAGGAAAATCTCCCCATCTACGATGTCCGTGTCTGTGTACTAGGCCATATGCAAAGGGGAGGAGCTCCTACCTGTTCCGACAGGGTCCTGGCCAGCAGGATGGGGGTAAAGGCCGTTGAATCTCTCTTGGAGGGAAAAAGCAATCTCATGACAGGTGTACAGGAAAGTGAAATCACGTTTACGCCGGTAAGTGAGGCTATTAAAGGAAAAACCAAATTGGATAAGGAACTCATAAGGATTTCCGATATCCTTACTGTTTAATACATAAATGAACATAATATGTCAACATTAAAAATTGGAATCAATGGATTCGGGAGAATAGGTAGACTTGCTTTGAGAGCTGCTGTAAAAAGGGATAACGTAGAAGTTGTGGCGATTAACGACCTTTTGGCTGTAGACCATCTGGCGTACTTATTGAAATATGATTCTGTCCACGGCAGATTCGATGGTACCGTTGAAGTAGAAGGTGGCCATCTTGTTATAAACGGTAAAAAAGTTAGAATTACTGCAGAGAGGGATCCCAGTAATTTGAAATGGGATGAAGTAGGAGCCGAATACGTTTTGGAATGTACCGGTATTTTTACCACTCTTGATACAGCTCAGTCCCATATTGATGGTGGAGCTAAAAAAGTGCTTATTTCCGCTCCTTCCAAGGATGCGCCAATGTTTGTGATGGGTGTTAACCATAAAAACATCAAATCATCAGACAATATAATATCAAATGCTTCCTGTACTACAAACTGCCTGGCACCATTAGCCAAGGTTCTTAATGATAACTGGGGCATTGAAGAAGGTCTTATGACCACCGTACATGCTACAACAGCTACACAGTTCACCGTGGATGGTCCATCCAGGAAAGATTTTCGTGGAGGCAGGAGTTCACTGCTCAACATTATTCCTGCGTCTACAGGTGCTGCCAAAGCTGTTACCAAGGTGATTCCAGAATTGGTAGGCAAGCTTACCGGTATGGCTTTCAGAGTGCCAACTGCTGATGTATCTGCAGTAGACCTTACTGTTCGTTTGGAAAAGGAGACTTCCTATGATGAAATCAAGGCTGCTTTTAAAAAGGCTTCTGAAGGAGATTTGAAAGGTATCCTGGGCTACACTGAAGAAGCGGTTGTTTCGCAAGACTTCGTTAGTGATCCTCGGACCAGTATATTCGATGCCGGTGCCGGTATGGAGTTAAACTCTAAGTTTTTCAAACTGATCTCCTGGTACGATAATGAAGCTGGCTATGCTAACAAACTGGTTGACCTGGCCGAACATGTATCTGGTCTGTAGTCATCTATTAAACATCTGAAGGAATCCTTGAGATAAGTGAAATTTGCTTATTTTAAGGATTTCTTATATATCAATATTTCCACCATGATATTAATTGTAGATAGCGGGGCAACCAAATCCGACTGGATCGCCCTCGATAAAGATGGCAAAGAGGTTTTTATCACCCAAACCCTTGGATTAAGTCCGGAGGTGCTAACCCGTGAGGTTATCGAAGATCGGTTAGCCAATAATTTTGAGCTCTCAAAAAACAGGTCCAAGGTAACCCACCTTTATTTTTATGGGGCTGGATGTGGAACGAGCAGGATGAAAAATTTCCTCAAAAAGATATTTAAAAACTACTTTCCCAAGGCTAAAGCAGAAGTCAGGGAGGATACTTTTGCGGCTATTTATTCAACTACCAAGATTGGTCACCAGGGGATCGTATGCATACTCGGGACGGGGTCTAATTGTAGCTATTATGATGGACGACAGCTGTTTCAAAAAGTCACTTCCCTCGGCTATATCCCTATGGACGATGGAAGTGGAAATTTCTTCGGACGGAAACTGATCCGGGACTATTATTTTAACAAGATGCCCCAGGACCTGGGAATAAAATTTGATAAGGAGTATGATCTGGATGCAGATCACATAAAAGAAAACCTTTATAAGCAACCCAACCCCAATACATACCTGGCTACTTTTGCACGATTTCTAATCGAAAACAAAGAACACCCTTACTGTAAAGGTGTGATCGACAAAGGTTTACAACAGTTTGTGAACAATTATATCATGCAGTTTGAACTGGCCACGAAAGTGCCGATCCATTTTGTGGGCAGTATTGCGCATTTTCTAAAAGAGGAGCTCACCTTGGTACTCCAGAGAAACGATCTTATTCCCGGTGTCATCCGACAACGCCCAATAGAGGGGTTGGTGGAATTCCACCGGGAAACCTTGTAGATATCACCCTAATTGATTAAATGCAATCAGGTGATCTTCTATGCTATAGTTACCTCTTTGTCGAGGTAGACATCCTGGATGGAATTCAGAAGGGCTACACCTTCCTTCATAGGCTTTTGGAAAGCCTTACGACCAGAAATCAGTCCCATTCCGCCAGCTCTCTTATTGATAACTGCAGTTTTTACCGCCTGAGCCAGGTCGTTGTCGCCTGAGGCCCCTCCCGAATTGATTAGTCCGGCTCGGCCCATCAGACAATTGGCCACCTGATAACGGGTTAGGTCGATAGGATGGTCTGAACTCAGTTCGGAATATACTTTGTCGTGTGTTTTTGCGAAACCAATCGCTTTGAAGCCACCATTATTTTCGGCTTGTTTCTGTTTTACAATATCGGCCTGTATAGTCGAAGCCAGATGATTTGCCTGACCGGTAATATCGGCGGAAACATGATAATCTTTGCCGTCTTTTTTAAAGCCAGAGTTTCTAAGATAAGCCCATAGTACCGTTACCATACCTAATTCATGCGCATATTCAAAAGCTTCGGTGACCTCCTGGATCTGCCGATTGCTCTCTTCAGATCCGTAATATATAGTAGCCCCTACAGCCATACAACCCATCTCAAAAGCCTGGTCTATGCTGGCGAACATGATCTGATCGAATTTATTGGGATAGGTTAGTAGTTCATTATGATTCAATTTTAATAGAAAAGGGATCTTATGTGAATATTTCCTCGATACAGAGCCAAGGACCCCCAGAGTAGAAGCTACTGCATTACAACCACCTTCTATGGCGAGTTCAACTATTTTACCAGGATCAAAATAGATCGGATTCGGAGCAAATGAAGCCCCTGCAGTATGCTCAATTCCTTGATCTACAGGTAATATAGATAGATAGCCGGTACCACCCATTCTTCCATGGTTGAAGAGTGTTTGCATATTGCGCATCACCACCGGATTTCTGTCACTTGGTCCAATTACCCTTTCCACATAATCAGGCCCCGGGAGATGAAGCTGATCCTTAGATATTGTTCGACATTGATGACCTAAAAGATGCTCCGCATCTTTGCCCAAAATTTTCTCAATAGTTGCTGACATGGATATGTAATTTACGTTCTACGTAAAGATACGGCGGAATAGGTTTTTCTCCTTTTATAAGAGCACTTTTTTTCGCTCTAAGACGAAGACTATTAGACATTATTTACTATTTTAACCCAACAAGCGATTAAAGTAAATTCAAAAAAAAATATAAGAACTTATGGCAAACATTAAAAGGATAAAGGGTACGATTGGTATCCTGACCGGCGGAGGTGACGTACCAGGACTTAATCCAGCTATCAGGGCTGTGACTTTCAGGGCAATCCGGGAGGGTTATCGTGTTATTGGTTTTAGAAGAGGATGGGCAGGACTTGTAGACATTGTTCGTGATAAAAAATACGATAACAGTAAAAACTATCTAGAGCTTACTCAGGCTGCCGTGAACAAAGCTGCGAGAACGGGGGGTACTTTTCTTCATACATCCCGTACGAGAGCCAGCCACGTCGCTAAAATAGATGTGCCCGATCATCTGAAGGACACCTATAAAGATGAGTTCAATGACCTTACGCCGGAAGTGGTGAAAAACCTCGACTGGCTCGGCGTAGATATGTTGATCCCTATTGGAGGAGACGATACCTTGAGTTATGGCGTCCATCTATTTAAGAAAGGACTAAAGGTGATGGCGATTCCGAAAACCATGGATAACGATGTACCGGGAACGGACTATTGTATAGGATTTAGTACATGTGTTACCCGCACCATAAGCCTCACCAACGCCTTAAGGACTGCTGCCGGTTCACACGAACGCTTCCTTGTGCTCGAAGTATTTGGTCGCTATGCAGGTTTTACGGCCATGTTGCCTACTCTAGCCGGTGCGGCCCACCGTTGTTTGATCCCTGAGCATCCTTTTGAAATGGACCTTTTAGCCGAATTGCTGACAGAAGACAGAAACAATAACCCCAGCAACTATTCCATAGTATTGGTCTCCGAAGGCGCCACTATTAGTGGAGGTCAAATGATGTTTGAAGGCCAGGAAAAAGATGCCTTCGGACATGCTAAACTGGGAGGAATCGGCGATGAGGTATCTCTGGCACTAAAAAATGTATCACCCAAATTCAACAACGGTCATAAAGTGAATGTGATCAATCAGAAACTTGGCTATATGGTACGTTGCGGAGATCCTGACTTTATTGATTCAGTGGTGCCAACGGCCTATGGCAACCTGGCACTAGACCTAATCCTTGGTGGTATAGATGGCCGTATGGTGGTACTTAAAAACGGTCGTTACGACCATGTACCTATAGAGGTGGTAACCGAAACCAAAAAGTTTGTCAATGTTGATAAATATTATAATCGGGATAAACTGCATCCGTACTATAAAAACTTCGAGATGCTCCCATTGTTTATTATGACGGCAGACTAACCGGTAGCTCCGGATTTTTAATCGAGTGTAGCGATCATAGAGATCTCAACATTTACGTATCTAGGCAAATTGGCCACTTCAACTGTTTCACGGGCAGGAGCGGAGTCAGCGCTAAAATATTTTGCATAGGCTTCGTTAATTGCTGCGAACTGGCCCATATCCTTTACAAAGATGCTCGATTTCACCACCTGGCCGAAGTTCATTTTGGCGGCCTCCAATATGGCTTTTAGGTTGAGCATTACCCTGTCGGTTTCTAACTTGATATCGCCACTGACAAGTTCTTGAGTCTCGGGATCCATTGGGATCTGACCCGAAATATATAATGTGTTTCCTGCCAGGATGGCCTGGTTATAGGGCCCTATAGGTGCCGGTGCAAGATCTGTCTGAATAATTTTTTTCATATCGAAATGGGTTTGCAGATTATTATAATGGCCTAACGAGGGGGTGGCTGACTGCGGTCTTCATACTTCAGGTCCTGAAGGATGGAACTCTTGATACCTATGAAAAAACTCCATCGTTGAAACTCCCCGAAAGGGGTCCAGTTAAAGGTCATATTAAAGCTTCCCAGGTCTCTGGCAAAGCGAAATTGAGTCACAGTAAACCCCTGATTTACGAAATCGTAACCAGAAGATATACCTACCCGCCAACCGGGAGTAAGATCTACGTTTCCGGAAAACATCAGAGAAGCATTGCTGATCTCATTCTGCCTGTTACTATTGCTATAAGTCATGGCATACTGCAAGCTCAGATCCCAGGGTATTTTAGTTCCGTAAGCAGGGTTTTCCAAGTCTGATGTATCCCGATTATCGAAAGCACCCCGATTAAGATTTTCAGCTTTCCCGAAGAGATCATCTGTACGCCCCCCACTGGTGGCGACATAATTACCTCCCGAATATGGGTCGTCTATATCTTCCTCCGGCTCACGATCTCGCTCGAAGATCTTGCTGTCTATCCTGTATCCCAAATTCAGTCGGGCAGAGGTTAGTCTGAAAAGGCTCCCCCCATTGTTGATATTCAGCGTATTGATTCTTCTATTGGTATTGTCGAGGGCATATGGATCGAGGTTGGCCCCAAAATTAATATTCATCTTCTGATCCAGAATCGCCGTTCCTCCAGTTATACTCACGGGGTTTAACTTGAGCGAGTCGGCTTCAAAATTGTATCCTGTGCTCAGGTTGAACTGACTTAGTAGGGGGATTTTTTTGGGTTCAATTACCGTGGAATCTTTGTCCCTCACTTTGGCCTCCAATGTGTTGGCCAGGGAAAAGCTCATCGAATTGCTACGTCCCAGACGGGGTGCCCCATAAACCGTATTTTGAAAACGGCTGAACTGGACCGTTTGTCCGGTCACGGTATTTACATATTCGTCGTAAAACTGTTCGAAGGAAGGTGCAATACCATAACCGATAGAGGGTCGCATTATGTGACGGATAGCCTGGAGTTTCTTGTCTTCCCCAAAGTTAAATGTACCGTAAACCGTTGTACCTACACTTGCTGCCAAATTATATTGATTATAGCGATCGAATCCTCTGATGGTGTCGGTAACTACCTGTTCCGTCTCTTCGTCAAAGCGTTGATTAAAAGTTTCGAGCGTCCAGACATCCTCGTAAGTACCGCCGACTGTAAAGCTAAAGAACTTGGCCACCTTAAAATTTGTACTGAGGGGAATCCGGTGCCGGACACCGGTTTTGGCATTGTTGAACATTTCTGCAGAGCCAAATTCTTCGGTAGTGGTACGTATACTGTTACGGCCGTTAAGATCGTACTGGAAGTTGATATTTTGAATAGCACCTTTTTTAATCCCGTCTTTTTTCGCTAGAGGAAAAACCCGATCCATGCTCGCCTGTAGCGTGGGTAGTGTAAGATCTACCACCTCGGTATTGGTATTCTGATTATGGCTGGCAGTAAGGCTCACATTCACCGAGGGGTAGGCGGGAAACGTCTTGGAATAAGAAATAGAGGACGAAAGGTTGTTTATCTGTGTATTGGGCAGGTTTTGTTGCAGTAACGAGTTCCGGTAATACTGGCTACTTCCGATATTCACCGAGGCCGAAAATCGTGAGTTCGGATTCGCTTTGGCATCCTGATTGTGAGACATTTGAAGGTTAAATATCGTACCCCTGCTAAAATCATCGAAACCCTTCTGACTGGTAATCTGGTTTTCGTACCTGAAATTTACATTACCGCGAAATTTATAACGTTTGGCATAAACCGATTGCGTTCTGAAGCCATAGCTACCATTGGTATATAGGTCAGCTGTGAGGGTGATGTCTGCATATTCGCTAAATGGGAGGTAATAACCCCCGTTCTGAAGGAAATAGCCACGGTCTGGGTCATTCCCAAACGTGGGCATCATAATCCCGGCTGTACGTCCTGTAGTTAGAGGAAAATAAGCGAAGGGAAGCGCAACAGGGGTAGGGACATCGGCGATATATATATTGCTAAAGCCTGCGATAACCTTCTTTTTAGGAACGAATTTTGCTTTCCTGACGCGTATGTAATAATCTGGATTAACTGTATCATTTGAAGTGGTCAACTTACCCTCGCTTAGATAATATACAGAATCGTTCTCTTTTTTTGTGAGTTCAGCATAAACCTTCATATTGTCGCTGCCCATTTGGCCCAGTCCTGCTTGCTGTTCTGTCCTTGAATTGAAAATAAGTGCTTTTTCGGTATCGTAATTGAAGCGAATAGAGTCTGGGATCACCACATTTTCCCCTTGTTTAAAATAAGGAAGCTGTGTATAATTTCCCAGAGAATCTATAATTCGTCCCGCATAAACTTCGTTTTTAACATAATCCATCACGATAACACCTGCTTTTAGCTCCGTATCCAGGTAGTAGATCTCAGCTTCATTATACAAGTAGATCTTTTTCTCTTTTTGATTGATCCGGACATAATCTTTTGCCTTGTATTTGATCTTTCCATCGAGCAAAGATCGCCTTCCGGGCAATGAATCAGTAGCGGTGCTATCGGCAAGCACACTGTCCTGGATCACGGTGGGCAAAGGCTCTTCAGCTTGTAAGGAATCCTTCTCAGCTCTAATGGGTAGGGGTTTGGCGAGGTCTTCTTGGGCCGAAAGATAAACACTGCCCATAAAGATTAGCAATAGGAAAAGGAGTGGATGTTTGTTTGATTGCAAAGCTATATATCCTATTTTTGTATAGTAGGGCTTGGTTTTGCAAGTCAAACTTACATATATTTTTTGTTCTGCTTGGTGCGGATTATAATTATTTTAACCTTGGCAAAACACCGAAAACACTTATGATCTGATGAAGGTACTGTCCCATATTTACCTAGGAATATCGCTTATTTTATTTTCGATTACAGGATTTACCTCAGACCCGGTTCCCCAAAGGGCTAAGGAGAAATTTGTTGTAGTCCTCGATGCCGGACATGGTGGTCATGACCCTGGAAACCTGGGTAATGGATACCTTGAAAAAAATATTGCGCTGGGAATCGTACTGGAAGCGGGCAAAGCCCTTGAATCTCATCCGGATATTGAAGTGGTATATACGCGTAAGGACGATCACTTCGTAGATCTTTATGTCAGGGGAGAGATTGCGAATAAGGCTAAAGCCGATTTATTTGTTTCCGTCCACTGTGATTCGCATAGTTCCGATGCCAATGGGGCAGGTACTTTTGTATTAGGGCTTCATGCCAATAAACAAAATTTTGAGATTGCCAAAAAGGAAAATTCGGTGATTTATCTCGAAGATAACTACGAATCGAGATATGCTGCATACGATATCAATTCACCCGAGTCAATAATTGGTCTGACCATAATGCAGGAAGAGTTTCTTGACCAAAGCATTTTACTCGGGAAAATGATGCAGGATAATTTCGCCAATAAACTTAAACGTAAAAACAGGAAGGTAAAGCAAGCTGGTTTTATTGTTTTACATCAGACTTTTATGCCAAGCATCCTGGTAGAGACCGGTTTTCTTACCAATAAGAATGAGGGATCTTATTTAAATTCTAAAAAAGGTCAAATGCAAATGGGTCAGGCTATTGCAGAGGCCATAGTGCAGTACAAGACCAATCTATGGGCCGAAAGTACGGCATTTGAGGCCGAAGGAGAGAATGTTATCACCTCGGTTCCTGAAGTAAAAACCGAACCTGCTAAGGAAGTCGTGGCGGCTATTCCGGTTGTGACCGGGGCTCCGAAAAAAGATATACCCGATACCGATAAGGTAGCTGAAGCAACTGTTACGGCTACTGATGAGGCACAGTCAGCTGAAGTAAAGGCGGATGTTGAAGATATCAATGCGGCGGATGCCAAGGAAGTTGTTGCGGTGGCTGTATTGGACAAAGAGCAAAAAAACACACAAGTTGCAGAAGAATTAACGCGTCAAGAGCCAGGAGAGCAAGCAGAGGCTGCTAAAAAGGATAACATCTCTTCAGCAGATAAGCAGGCCTTAAAAACCCCGAATGACGAGACTGAAATAAAAGAGGAAGCCTCCGATCAGAGTAAAGATAAAAAGCCTGTGGCTGAAGTTAAGGAGCAGCAACCGGAGGCGATTAACATTGAATTCAGGGTACAGATCTTAGCCAGTGCCAGGGAAATTTCCTTATCAAACGAAAATTTTAATGGTCTCAGCACTATTTCCAAAGAACCTTATAAAAATTTATTTCGCTATATGTATGGGAAGACCAATTCGTATGAGCAGGCAAAAATGCTGAAATCTAATGCCGATCTCAAGGGCTATACTACCTCATTTATCGTGGCGTATAAAGAGGGTGTGCGGATTCCGGTGAAGGAAGCCATGAAATACATATCCGAATAGGAATTGTCTGGAAAATATTTCTAATTTTGTTCGGAACCCAAAAACCATCCTCTTGAAACTTAGCAGGGAACTAAAAACCGGAATTATCTTAATTGGCGGTATCCTCTTATTCATTTTAGGCTTCAGTTTTCTTAAATCCACACCGTTATTCGACAGCAGTAAGACATTCTATACAGTCTATAATCATGTCGGGGGGCTGCAAAACGGCACTCAGGTGTCTATAAACGGATTGGCCGTAGGTAAGGTGAAAGATATTCGTTTTAAAGACGGATCGGGTAGTTTGATAGTTACATTCTCGGTGGATAGCAGTTTTGAATTTTCCAAGAATAGCCTTGCAGAATTATATGATACAGGAATTATAGGTGGTAAGGGTATACAGATTGTTCCCGTCTTCGATGGAGCACAGCTTGCCCAAACGGGAGATACGCTGAAGGCGAACGTACGCCCGGGACTAACCGAATTGGTTCAGCAAAAGCTTACACCACTTCAGTTTAAGATCGAGGGGGCAGTATCCAATGCCGATTCGCTGCTCATGAATTTCAATGATATCTTCGACGAACCAACAAAAAATAACCTGCGGGAATCTGTGGCCGGACTTAATAAAGTTATGGCCAATTTCGAACAGAGCACCGCAATGATCAAGACTTTGCTGGAAAACAAGAAGTACGAGCTCGACAGTTCCATTACCAATATTAATACCATGACGAGCAACTTCGCCAAAATTTCTGATTCACTTTCAAAGGCAGATATCGGTGGCACAATTCGAAATTTGGATGCTTCGGTTAAAAACCTGAACGCAATTCTTGTAAAAATGAACGAAGGGGAAGGTTCGCTTGGTAAGCTGATGAACGATAAAGAGCTTTACGAAAACCTTACGAATGCTTCAGGCGAGCTGGAGTTGCTCCTTCAGGATTTCCGCCTCAATCCCAAACGCTATGTTAACGTTTCGGTTTTCGGTAAAAAACAAAAAGACTACGCGGTTCCGGAAACAGACCCGGCCAAAACCACTGAGGATCAATAGATGCAGTATATTCCCAATATTATTTTCTTACTACTCCTTGTCGCAGCAATCGGTTTGTTTGCCCGCAATATCAGGCGTATGGTCCGTAATGTTAAGCTTGGCAAGGAAGAAGATTTAAGCGATAACAAACCTCAACGTTGGGGTAATATGGCCAGGATCGCCTTGGGTCAGTCTAAGATGGTGGTAAGGCCTATAGCAGGTCTTATGCACATTCTGGTCTATCTTGGTTTTATAATAATCAATATCGAGATCCTGGAAATCGTTATAGATGGAATACTGGGTACCCATCGCATTTTTGCACCCATGGGTGTGGTTTATGATTTATTGATCGGCCTGTTTGAAATCCTGGCCTTGCTGGTGATTGTTGCAGTAGTAGTATTCTGGATTAGACGGAATATCCTCCGACTCGGGCGTTTTATCAAACCCGAGATGAAAGGATGGCCCAAAAAGGATGCCGATCTGATCCTTTATATCGAAATAGTGTTAATGTTCCTTTTCCTCACAATGAACGGTGCGGATTTCCAGTTGCAAAAAATGGAGGTGATGCCCTATGTCCAGGCGGGGTGGTTTCCTGTGAGTCAGCTATTTTCGGTTATGTTTACAGACTTAAGCGCAGGAACCCTTATTCTGATTGAACGGGGAGCCTGGTGGTTACACATCATCGGGGTGCTGTCTTTCCTGAATTATCTATACTATTCAAAACATTTACATATCATCCTTGCCTTTCCAAATACTTTTTATGGAAGCTTGAAACCAAAAGGTGAATTCGATAACCTCGAATCGGTGACCAGGGAAGTAAAGCTTATGATGGATCCTACTGCGGATCCCTATGCTGCCCCTGCGGAAGGGGCCATACCCGAGAAGTTCGGCGCTTCCGATGTGATGGATCTGAAATGGATTCAATTGCTCAATGCCTACACATGTACAGAATGTGGGCGTTGTACCAGTGAGTGCCCGGCTAATCAAACGGGAAAACTGCTTTCTCCCAGGAAGATTATGATGGATACCCGTGACCGCCTGGAAGAGGTTGGCCGGAATATCACAAAGAACAAGGGAACCTTTCAGGACGATGGAAAACAGTTGCTAGATCATTATATCAAACGGGAGGAACTCTGGGCGTGTACCTCTTGCAATGCCTGTACTGAGGCCTGTCCTATAAGTATTGACCCATTGAGTATTATTATGGATATGCGCCGCTACCTGGTCATGGAGCAGTCGGCTGCTCCACAGGAACTCAATGTAATGATGACCAATATCGAGAATAACGGAGCTCCCTGGCCTTTTAACCAAATGGACAGGGCCAATTGGGCAGATGAAATGTAAGCCTGAAGCAATAAGAAGTTCGACCCGGATTGATGAAGGTTGACCCGTAAATAAACTAAAGCGTTGCATCTAAATATGAACGGAGAAAATAAGGTCAGCACAATGGCCTCCATGTTTGCCGAAGGAAAAGAGCCCGAAGTGCTGTTCTGGGTTGGTTGTGCTGGAAGTTTCGACGAGAGGGCCAAAAAAATCACTAAGGCTTTTGTAAAAATACTTCAAAAGGCCGGCACAAGTTTTGCAGTACTCGGTTCAGAAGAGAGTTGTACAGGTGATCCAGCGAAAAGAGCGGGTAACGAATTCCTTTTTCAGATGCAGGCTGTAACCAATATAGCGGTGCTCAATGGCTATGGTATCAAAAAAATTGTTACTACCTGTCCTCATTGTTTTAATACCCTAAAAAATGAATATCCTGGTTTAGGGGGAGATTATGAGGTGATGCACCATACCAGTTTTCTGAATGATCTTTTAAATAGTGGAAAATTAAAAATAGAAGGGGGTTCTTTTAGCGGAAAGAAGATCACCTTTCACGATCCCTGTTATCTTGGAAGGGCTAACGGTATTTTCGAAGCGCCCAGGGAGTTAATCAGGAAACTAGATGCCGAACTTGTTGAAATGAAGTCCTGTAAAAAAAGAGGGCTTTGTTGCGGGGCAGGAGGGGCGCAGATGTTCAAGGAACCAGAAAAAGGGGATAAGGATGTGAATATTGAACGTACGGAACAAGCTCTGGAAACCAATGCGGGGATCATTGCAGCAGCCTGTCCTTTTTGCAATACTATGATGACCGATGGAATAAAAAATAAAGAAAAGGAAGCAACAGTAAAGGTCTATGACCTGGCAGAGTTGATCACCGATGCAGCTGATTTATAATATTATCTTTGTTTCAGTAGGTTATCCATTATTATTAATAAAATATCTTAAAGTAGTTTAATTTCGTAATGCTTGTACCCATAGACAAATTGCCAGATACCTCAAGAGTGTGGATCTACCAGTCTAACCGCAAATTTAGGGACGAAGAACCCGAAGCTATAAGATCTGCGCTCGATCGGTTTATAAAAACCTGGACGGCCCACGGCCAGGATTTAAATGCCGGCTTCGAAATACGTTACAATCGTTTTATTGTTATTGCATTAGATCAAAGTCATGCCGCGGCTTCAGGCTGTTCAATAGATGCCTCTGTTCATTTTATCCAGTCCTTGGAAAAAGAGTTCGATCTCGACCTGCTCGATAAGATGAATGTGACCTTTAAACAAGGCGACTATCTAACCTATAAATCTCTGGCAGACTTCAAAAAAATGGCAAAAAAGAGGGCGATTTCCCCTAAGACGATTGTTTTTAACAATTTAGTAACAGACATCCGCGAATATCGCGAACATTGGGAAGTACCGGCTGAGGAAAGCTGGCATGGCAGATTTGTAAAGTAGAATTGCAGAAACCGGTTTCGATTATATCTGGACGGTACTCTCAATCACTTCCCCCATAAGGGTTTGCAATATTTGTATTTGTTTTAAGTTAGTACCTTATTAGAAATAAATATATGAGGAAAACACTTCTTTATTTATTTTTCTTTTTTACGCTAATTGTAAACGGGCAATTCGGTCCGAATACCACCCTGGATAGCTTGGATCAGCAAGAATGGGTGGAAACTCAGTACAAGGCATTCACCCTCGAGGAAAAAATCGGACAGCTTTTTATGATTATCGCCCAATCCGATCAGGGTAGGGACGCATCAGAAAAAATCAAAAACTTAATTATAGAGCATGGCATAGGCGGGGTCATTTTTTCTACCGGTGGTCCGGTTCGCCAGGCCCGGCTGACCAATGAATTTCAGGCTGCTTCGAAAATACCACTACTAATAGGAATGGATGCCGAATGGGGACTTTCCATGAGGCTCGATTCAACCTATGCATTTCCATGGAACCTAACACTTGGTGCTGTACAGGATAGTACAACCGTTGCTGAAGTTGGATATCGGATCGGGTTGCATGCGCGCAGAATAGGGGTGCATATCAATTTTGCCCCAGACATAGACGTGAATATCAATCCACAAAACCCCATAATTGGAAATAGATCCTTTGGCGAGGATCCGGAAAATGTTGCACAGAAAGGTCTAGCTTTTATGAAGGGGATGCAACAGGCAGGCATTCTGGCTACTGCCAAGCACTTTCCGGGCCATGGCGATACCGCGGCCGATTCGCATAAATCACTTCCGCTGATAGACCATGACAGGCGTCGTTTAGACAGTGTTGAACTTCTTCCCTATAGAAAGCTCATCAAAGAAGGTGTAAACAGTGTGATGGTTGCACATTTGAGTATTCCTAAATTGGAACCAGACCCGAATATACCATCTTCCCTCTCCCGCAATATCATCAGGGATCTGCTTCTTTCGCAACTCGATTTTCAAGGGCTGGTTATCACCGACGCTTTGAACATGAGAGGAGCAAGGGGTGAAGATGACACTGGAAATATTGAATTAAAAGCATTCCTGGCCGGCAATGATATCCTGCTCATGCCGAAAGATATAGTCGATGCCAAGAATACACTGGCAAAGGCCTATTATAGTGGAATAATATCGGAAGATCGCCTGGCCAGATCGGTTAAGAAAATCCTGGCGATGAAATACAAAGCCGGACTTCACGAATACCAGCCTGTGGATTTGGTAAATCTTTATGAGGATTTGAATTTATTTCATATTTCCGGTTTATCCGGATTAGGAGTATGTGAAAATGGGAGAAGCCGATTCCGATCCATTTTTCAAAATGCTGAACCGCTATGCAGAAGTAACCCAGGTAGCAGCACGGGATATCAGTACCTTGAGGCGTAAGTTAAGCGAATTCAATCTCGTGATCGTGGGATTTCATAAAGACAATTCCTCACCCTGGAAACCCTATAAGTTTTCACAGAAAGATCTTCTATGGCTACTCGAATTATCAAGACAACGCACCTCCAACGTAGTGCTGGCGCTTTTTGCAAAACCTTATGCACTTCTGGATATACCCAATTTTAAAGATATAGACGCCGTTGTTGTGGGGTATCAGAATAGCCAATTGGCACAGGAGAAAACGGCACAACTACTATTTGGAGCATTTGCCTCCAAAGGTCGACTGCCCGTGAGTGCCCACACCGAATTCCCGGTTAACATGGGTTTAGAGTTGCCATCGCTCCAGAGACTAGGATATAGCATGCCTGAACGCGTCGGGATGAGTTCTGCCAAACTTGCCCTTGTAGATAGTCTAATGCAGCAGGGATTAGACTCACTTATGTTTCCTGGTGCTCAGATCCTAATCTCAAGAAAAGGCAGGGTATTCTACAACAAGAGTTTTGGGAAGCCTACCTATACCACAGATGAAGAGGTAATGGAAGACCATCTCTACGACCTGGCTTCATTGACAAAAATACTTGGAACCCTCCCCCTGGTCATGAAAATGGAGCAGGAAGGTAAAATTGGTTTAAACTCCACTTTTTCTCAGCTTGTACCGGCCTATGACACCACCAAGTTGAAGGATGTTACAGTTTTAAAGGCACTCAGCCATTATGGGCGCCTTCCATCCTGGATCGCCTTCTATCTGGCAACATTAAACAAGGAGCGGAAACCTTCATATGAATTTTACAGGAGAAGGCCCGCAGACGGTTATTCCATTAAAGTCACCGAGGGGTTGTACCTTCAGGATGCCTATACAGACTCGATCTACAACCGAATTGGCCGTCAGGATTTAAAGTCTAACAGATATCGCTACAGCGATGTAGCCTACTACGTTCTTAAAAAATATATTGAAGACACCTATGATGAACCCATAGATAGGTTGTTAGATCAGTTTATATTAAAATCTTTGGGCGCGGTAAATACCACCTATAATCCAATAGAACGATTTCCGAAAGAGCGGATTATCCCATCCGAAATCGATAACTATTATCGGTACCAGACAGTACAGGGTTTTGTGCATGATATGGGAGCCGCAATGCAGGGAGGAGTTGGTGGTCACGCCGGTCTTTTCAGCAATGCGAATGATGTGGCCAAGATCATGCAGATGTATATACAGGGAGGCAGCTATGGCGGTAAACAGTATCTTAACCAGCGTACTATTGAAAAGTTCAATAAATGCTATTTCTGCGATAAGGATGTAAGAAGGGGTGTGGGATTCGATAAACCACAGCTTAAAGACAAGGGTCCAACCTGTGGCTGTGTTTCCCGTAAAAGTTTTGGGCATAGCGGATTCACGGGGACCTATACCTGGGCCGATCCCGAAGAAGAAATCGTCTATGTATTCCTGTCGAATCGGACCTATCCGTCGTCCGCTAACCGACTATTGGTTAAATCTGGCTTACGAACCCGTATTCAACAGGCGATTTATGATTCCATTATAAAATAGCCCGAAATATTAATACTAGTTTTGTGAATGTATCATGTTATCTAAAATCTGGTTGATATGAAAATTGCAATTGTTTGTTACCCAACCTTTGGGGGTAGCGGTGTGGTGGCCACAGAACTGGGCATTGCCCTGGCTGGAAGAGGTCATGAAGTACATTTTATCACATATAAGCAACCGGTGAGATTAGAATTGCTGAGCAATAAGATCCATTTTCACGAGGTGCATGTGCCCGAATACCCCTTATTTCACTACCAACCCTATGAGTTGGCCTTATCGAGCAAACTCGTTGACACCATTAAGTTATACGGTATTGAGTTATTACATGTGCATTACGCCATCCCCCATGCTTACGCGGGATATATGGCCAAAAAGATCCTTGAGGAGGATGGTATATACATCCCGATGATCACCACCTTACATGGAACGGATATTACCCTGGTAGGTAACCATCCCTTTTACAAGCCAGCAGTGACATTTAGCATCAACAAGTCCGATATAGTGACTAGTGTCTCTGAGAATCTAAAAGAGAAAACACTCGATTTTTTCGAGATTGAAAAGGAAATTGAGGTAATCCCCAATTTTATCGACACCACCAAATACAGCACTCAGTTTACTGATTGCCAAAGGTCTCTTATGGCAGAAGATGATGAAAAGATCATAACTCATATCAGTAATTTCAGGAAGGTTAAGCACATACCCGATGTGATCAGTATTTTTAACGGAATACAAAAGGAAATTCCGGCAAAACTTATTATGGTAGGAGAGGGGCCTGAAAAAGAGAATGCCGAAAGAATGTGTGAAGATCTGGGCATTAGCGAAAAAGTGGTGTTTTTAGGTAACAGTAATGAGATCGATCGTATTCTGTGCTTTTCAGACCTGTTTTTATTGCCCTCCAAATCAGAGAGTTTCGGACTGGCAGCGCTTGAAGCCATGATAAACCGGGTTCCTGTAATTTCCAGTAATACAGGTGGGATACCGGAAGTGAATATCCATGGTGTATCGGGCTTTTTGAGTAATGAGAGAGACGTGGAGGATATGACCAAAAATGCGCTCTATATTTTACAGGATGAAGAGTTATTAAAAACATTTAAAGAACAGGCCAAAAAAGTGGCAGATAAATTCGATATTACCAAAGTATTGCCACTGTATGAATCTGTCTATGAAAAAGCCTTTAAGGTCAATTATAAAAACACTTATTAAGATGAGGGTCATCTCTGTTATCGCTTTTGTTTTACTTGTGATGGGCGCTTGTAAAAGCCAAAAAAAGAATGCTGATATGGACAGCTCTGAAACACAGCAACCCGGAGAGCTCACAATGGTTATGAGCGATCTTTACGGGGGTACCGAGGGCGAGGAGGTTCAGGTATTGAGGTCGCAGGGAGCTCTCGATAAATTTTTCATCAACATCAACAAGACTCGCAAACCAGGGCTTAAACCCCCGGTTATAGACTTTAACGAGAATATGGTCATCGTTTACTGTTCTGGCCAGACCAACAATCAAAGCCTGCCTGCACTTTGGCTGACAGAAGATCCGGAGCAGGGGATGGTAGTTCAAAAAAAACAGAAAAACGAAGCCAAGGATGAAGAATCCACGGCGATCGTAAGACCATTTGGCCTCTATATTATGCCACTTACCGAAAAGGAGATTAAACTACAATCAAATCCCCGCTGAAGTACTGCTATAAAACAGCAATGTAACGAGTATTCAGGCTGATCGAAGTGTAAATTTTTTTACTGCTTTTTCCGGTCTTAATTTAGTGTAGATTTTATCCCAAATCTATACTGATGTACAAGGTTGCGATAGTGCTGGCCACTTCTCTAGTCCTCAATTCGCTGTACGCACAGGAAAGCGAATTTGACACCCCTGTTTTAACTTCAAAAGATAGTATTGTGCAAAGTTCCTGGATGTTTGGCCTGGGGTGGAATTTTGTGAACGACTCCGGAACCCGTTTTAATAAGCCATTCAAAGTAAAAAACCATATCAATGCTGTTGCCTTTCCTTCGCGAATGAGCCTGGGCAGGTACTTTAGAAGCGGAATCGGCCTGGAAGGAATCGCCACTTATAATAGATATAAGCAAGGCAATATTATAGACGGATTGGTCAATCCTGAGGACAAGGATTATTTTGGGTTCGATATTAGAATGAGTTATGACCTGAACAAACTTGTAGGTCAAACAGATTTTTTTGATCCCTATCTGGGCATTGGTGCCGGATATAGCTACGCCAACGATTTAGGCCGTGGCACCTACAATGCTGTTGTAGGTTTCAGGACATGGTTTAACGACCGATGGGCACTGGATTTCAACTCCAGTGGAAAATGGTCTTTCGGCAATGAAGCCAGCAACCATGTACAGCATGGTTTAGGTGTGATCTATCAGTTTTCCATGGAGAAGACCCTGTCTAAAAGAGGAGCTGAAAAACTAGTGATGATCCGTCAGATAGAAGCCGAACAGCAAAGGATCAATGATTCCATCGCACAGGCTAAGGAAGCTGAGGAAAAAGCGCTGCTATTGGCTCAACAATTGGATAGGGAACGTGCACTCGCCGAAGCGAAAGCCCGGGAGGAAGCGGAGCAAAAGAGAAGGGAAGATTTACTAAATAGGATGCGGGAACTGGGCCAGGTTTATTTTGACTTTGACTCATCATATCTTAGTGCCCCTTCCAAAGCGTCACTCGATACGCTCGCCATGCTAATGAATGAAAACCAGGACATCAGCATAGAAGTAAGTGCCCATGCCGATTCCAGGGGCCCGGACCGCTATAACATTTGGTTGTCCGAACGGAGAGCAAATCGCGTAGTAGATTATTTAGCCAAAAAGGATGTGGATACCAGCAGAATGAAGGCTCGCGGTTATGGAGAGCAGCGGCTTACAAATCACTGTAAGAACAATGTACGCTGTACTTCCAAAGAGCATCGTGCCAATAGGAGATCGGAACTCGAGGTCCTGGCTTCACAATAGTTAGCTGACAAACCGGGTCTATTACACGATCATACCGGCAGCCACCGTTTCGTTGGTGCTCTCATCGATTAAAATAACACTTCCAGTGCTGCGATTCACTCTGTAAGGATCTACCATCAGGGGCTTTGTTGTCCTGATCTTTGCTTTGCAAATATCGTTCATGCCGATCTCATTGTCATCAGTAATCCTGCCGAGCGTATTGATATCGATCTTATATATGATCTCCCGTATCATAGCCTTTTGCTCATTGGTGGTATGTCTTATGGTGTATTTAGTTCTGGGTCTGGCACTTTTATTATGGAGCCAGCAGAGCATCACTTCAAGATCCTGAGTTGCACTGGGATTATTGTTTTCACGAACGATCATGTCGCCACGACTAATATCGATGTCGTCATCGAGGGTCACGGAGATCGACATAGGGGCAAAGGCTTCTTCGAGATTCCCTGCAGGTGCCTGGATGGATTTTACTTTCGATTTAAACCCCGATGGCATCACGGTCACGTTATCACCAACCCTGATCACGCCACCTGCAATTCTGCCGGCATAACCTCTAAAATCCCTAAAATGATCCCGCTGAGGCCTTAATATACTCTGCACAGGAAATCGCATGTCAACCTTATTGATATCACTGCTGATGTGCATTGTTTCCAGCGTATGGAGTAGGGGAGCGTCTGCGTACCAATCCATATTGACTGACCGGTTTACCACATTGTCGCCCAGTAATGCACTGATAGGAATAAATCGGATATCCATAATCAGCATTTTGGAAGCAAATTCTTCGAACTCCCCGACAATTTTTTCAAAAACCGCTGGGCTAAAATCCACCAGGTCCATTTTATTCACGCAAACGATAACATGTGGAATCTGTAAAAGTGAAGCGATGAAGGCATGCCGTTTGGTTTGTTCGATAACTCCATGCCGTGCATCGATAAGAATAATCGCTGCATTGGCTGTGGAAGCACCGGTAACCATATTCCTGGTGTATTGAATATGCCCGGGTGTATCGGCGATGATAAATTTACGCCTGGGTGTGGTAAAGTACCTGTAGGCAACGTCTATGGTGATTCCCTGCGCGCGCTCATCCCTTAATCCATCTGTGAAAAGAGCAAGGTCAACTCCGTCATGACCTTTCTTCCTACTGGTATTTTCCACGGCTTCGAGCTGATCTTCAAAAATAGATTTCGAGTCATATAGAAGTCTGCCGATCAGGGTGCTTTTTCCATCATCAACACTACCTGCTGTTGTGAACCTAAGTAGTTGATTATTATCAAGTGACATAGTTATACTTTTTAAAAATAGCCTTGTTTTTTTCTATCTTCCATAGCGGTTTCAGAGCGCTTATCATCGGTGCGATTACCTCTTTCGGTATGGCGCATGGCTGCAACTTCCTGCACGATCTTTTCCAATGTATCGGCCTCCGATTCAATTCCCCCGGTAATTGTGATATCACCCAACGTTCTGAAACGCACCCTCTTGTTGAAGATAGCCTCATCTTCATTTATGCTTAGAAAATCCGATGTTGGAATCCAGCTGTTGTTACGCCAGACGACATCTCGTTCATGTGCCATATATAAAGAAGGAATTTCAATTTTTTCCCGGCGGATGTAGTTCCACACATCCATTTCGGTCCAGTTGCTTATGGGGAATACCCTAAAGTGTTCGCCCTCAAAATGCTTTCCGTTAAAGAGGTTCCATAGCTCTGGTCTTTGATTCTTGGGGTCCCATTGGCCAAAGTCGTCCCGGTGAGAAAAAAACCTTTCTTTTGCCCTGGCTTTCTCTTCATCCCGCCGTCCACCTCCAATGGCACAGTCGATCTGATTTTCTTCGATGGCATCTAGTAGTGTAGTGATCTGAAGTGCATTACGGGTGGCATTTTTTCCTTGTTCTTCCGCCACGCGGCCCTGGTTTATAGAATCTTCGACAGACCCCACGATCAAACGGGCCCCTAAAGAATCAATCAGTTGGTCACGAAAGGCAATGGTTTCCGGGAAATTATGCCCGGTATCTATATGCATCAGCGCAAAAGGTATTTTACTGGGGAAAAAGGCCTTTTTGGCCAGATGGGTCAATACAATAGAATCTTTCCCTCCTGAAAACAGGATTACCGGATTTTGGAACTGGGCCCATACCTCCCTCAATACATAGATGGCTTCGGCTTCCAGTTCTTCCAAATAGTTTAAAAAATATTTACTCATAATTACTGAGACTTAGCTTTGATATTTTTAAAAAATTATATTCTGCCCCATTCTCTCACCCTCTTTCTTTTATCGAGCCCAAAATTGATACGATACCAGCTTCGTTCGTGCAGATAATACAGGACCATTTTAGTAATGATCTCAGCTACACCTATCTGCAGGCCCGTCAGCGGATTTCCAGTTATTATCCATGAAAGCAACATGGTATCTGCAGTACCGATTATCCTCCAGGTAACCGTTTTAGATAAATGCCGCCTGGTGCTGTCTCTCATCCCGAAATTAAACCAGATCCTTTCATGCAGGTAGTACAGGATCATTTTACTGAGCACTTCTGCAAGGCCAATCTTTAATCCAGTAAAGGGGTTCCCCGTTATTATCCATGACAGGATAACCGTATCGGCTGTGCCCACAATTCTCCAGGTAATGGTTTTGGCCAGGTGTCGTCTGTGTGAAAGATTGCTCATGAGCACTTGATTAGTATAGTAAATCGATAGATCAAAGGTATTAAAAGCACCAATTCACACCCGAGACGTATTGCACTATTGTGAAATCTTTATTATGAAAGCAATTTTCATTAGGAATATTTAACCTAATGGGATGTTTATTAGCATTATCCTATTAAATCTATATACTTTACCATGTTATATGATTAAATATGGGTTTAGGATCCTGGAAATTTGACCGATTCCGATAAATAATCGACGAAGATCAGAAAAATGGAGGTTAATCGTGCAGCACTCTCTTGCCGTCCACTATTTTATGACAAAGACAATTATTGGGTTTATACCATCCTTTTCGGTGGAGGTAGTCTTTAATGTGCTCTACAAGAGCGATAGTATATTTTTCGGTTCGACTATAGCCAAAATTATTAATACTTATGGAAGTATCGAGCGATTCCACATAGTGCCACCATTTCTTAGGCAAAAACAAAACATCACCTGGTTCAAGAATCACATGGCTGAATTCTACTTCACTGAACCTGGGGAACTTCTTCTCACTATAATCATTGATATCGACACGGCTACCGATGGCTCCCGCAATGTATTTTTTACTGGGATACATCCTTTTATTGTAACGCCGGGAGGCGATGATAAAGAGCTTTCTACCCTGAATCTGGGTATACATATTGTTTATATTATCGGCATGTAAACCCGAAATAGTTCCCCTGGGACCTATCCATGCTAGTTTCAAATTAAAGCTGGTGAAAGATGAGTATAGCGAAAAGTCGGTGTCTTTTTTCAGTTCGGGAAAGTAATTGAAAATATTCATAGCGGCCAGATAGGTTTTCTCATCCCTGTTTTCTTCTTTCCGAAGATCGTTGATAAATGCCTGAAAATCTCCGGATTTGAACTTTTGAGTGCCCTGTATATATTCACCATTCAATACATTCACCGCAGAGGAGCTTTCCAGCGAAGCAAAATACTCCAAATTCCATTTTTTAAGGGCTTCCCAGTTACTAGCAAAACCTCGGATAACCAAGGGTTTTTGGCCATCCAAATGGTTGTCTTTAAAGTCAGATTTATCTATTGCCCTGACTTCTTCGACCGGACTGCTGCCCATTATAATATCATCGACAATATTCATTTGCTAAATGGCCGTTTTGTGATTCTCTTTACGGTTAATTTCAGACTCCGGAATAACTTCCAAAAGTTGATAATGTTCTTTTCCCTCTATGCGGAAAACATTGGCCTCAGGCTGCCAAATGATAATATCCTTTTCCTGCTCCTGAGTTGAATATAAGAAATTGTTGAGTTGCTTTTTGATCTCCTGGAAAGAATCGCTATCCTTCGACAGGCTTTTCATCTGTTCAGTTGGCAAAAGTCTTTGTTTTTGTTCTTCGAACTTATGAATAGGGGAAATGATTAGATCTTGAGTAATTGGTTTTTGCGGTAAACGCAAGGAGCTGAATTTTTGAGGAATCTCGTTGATTCCTATAGATTTTACAAACTCCTTCAATCGTACCCGGAAGATCTCTCCATATGCAGCCAGACGGTTAAGGAGTCCGGCCCTTGGATAGAGAATGTGGTGTTCGAATTGGTATATATAATTGCTCCATCTCCTTTTATAATCCGTACCACCGACGCCCATATCGTAGATGATATAATCATTGTTTAAGCACCATTCTAGTTGTTTAAAAATTTCCACATGGCCTAATCCGAATTTGGCATAGTCCATATCAAAAGAAGAGATGTAGCTGAATAACATCTTACCCAAATGATAGTTCAGGGAAATCTCAATGGGTTTCTGATCGTGATAAATAACAAAGAGCGATGCTTCTTTTCTTTTAATCTGATCAAATGTATTTGCTCTGATTTGATCCCAATAAGGAAGTTCTTTATGTCGTTCACCTTTCATATTAAACCTGGTCACGAACATATGATGAAGTCTGTTCATCAAATTATCATAATGATCTTTTTCAATTTCTCCGAAATGCAACTCATAGTTGATATCAAGACAGTGTTCAAGTCTTTTGATATATCGAAGTATAGTACGTCGGGCTGTAGAATTGAATTGCCTTCTAAGGTATTCTCTTGCGGATTCGCAATTATTTAGTTTTATCGCATAACCCCAATTATGATGTTTTATTTTTTGGATGAGAAGCTTTTCTTCTTCGATCCGACAGTTGAAATATTGCAACAAGGGAGTCTGGCCAGGGTCGTATTTTAGCTCAGACAAATAGTGCGGCCATTGCCGGTATCTGTGCAACAGCATAAATAACCCTTGCTTACATCGATGAATCAAACCCATTTTTGGTTTTTTGTTCCCTTTCTCTATCCTGGTTTAGTCGGAACAGACGCCCCTCTTTCTCAACGTATAATATACCTGGCTTATTTTCCAGCATATATGGTTTTAACTCAAAATGCGATAGCCTTTGTTTGTGTAGTACAGTAAGAAATACAGCCAATTCATTGGAATATGCAGGTTTAAACAAGTCTAGGGGGACAAGATTGCGGCGATCGACATCATTTGCAGGAAGGAGTTTAGTTTGTAGTGAAGTCTCGTTAGATCGTCTCTCTTCAGAACTGCCCCGGTTATAGCTTTGTTTTCTGATGAAGGCATATAGGTGTTGAAATCTAAAAAATTTAAGGACCTGTATTAATAGATAGCGAATCTTTAAAAATAGGATGCCGATCAGGGCTTTTAGCTTTTTCAGAATATACCCGTCGAATCCGAACTTCACCTCCAGATAGGTATATGTTTTGTTTACCCAGCGACGCTTGTGGGTGTAATCACCCCGTCCAAGATCAATGGTTTCAAATCCCTGTTCGAAGGCGGATGGACCGTTGAGATCA
>CAMYIE010000019.1 GCA_947258405.1 uncultured Eudoraea sp.
AATCGATGAATGTATTTCAGGAACACTCTCTTACAACGGACAGCGATGTACCGCGCTAAAGATTATATATGTTCATAAAGACATCGTTCAGGATTTCAATAAAAGATTTTCAGAAAGGGTTGATGCCATGAAATTTGGTAATCCCTGGGATCCGGGAGTACAACTCACTCCACTACCTGAAAAAGGTAAGCCAGACTATATCCAGGAACTCATAGACGATGCGAGCCAGAAAGGGGCACAAGTGATCAACAAAAAAGGAGGGGAGAAGACCGAGAATTTTATCTGGCCAGCCGTAATGTTTCCTGTTACCAAGGAAATGAGGCTCTATGAAGAAGAGCAATTCGGGCCGATAGTTCCCGTGCTCACCTTCGATGATATTCAGGAACCGCTCGACGATATGGCCGAATCTAATTATGGCCAACAGGTCAGTCTTTTTGGAAAAGATGTCTATGCACTTGCACCTTTAATCGATACTCTGGCAAACCTTGTATGCAGGGTGAACCTGAACAGTTCCTGTCAGCGCGGACCCGATGTCTATCCCTTCACCGGGAGAAAAGACTCGGCCGTGGCTACCTTAAGTGTTCATGATGCACTAAGGTCGTTTTCAATACGAACTTTTGTCGCTTCAAAGGACAATGAACCGAATAACGAAATCCTTGAAAAGCTATTGGAAACAAAGCTATCCAATTTTATCAGTACGGATTATTTACTATAAAAAGCGCGCTTGATAGTTTATAGCTGGGCAGCTAGCCAGTTTCCCACTTCAGAAGTTCCATAAGCCTTTTTACCATCGGCCAGATCCTCGGTAACGATACCCTGTTCCAGTGAACGGTGTACTACTTCCCTGATGGCCAAAGCTTCCTCTTTAAGCCCAAAGTCATCAAACATCATGGCGGCCGACAATACCGTTGCAAGCGGATTGGCAATATTCTTTCCAGCTGCCTGAGGATAAGATCCATGAATAGGTTCATAAAGTCCTACCGATTCACCTACTGAAGCAGAAGGCATTAAACCCATAGATCCGGAGATCACTGAAGCCTCATCTGTTAGTATATCGCCAAACAGGTTTTCGGTGATCAGCACGTCGTACTCATTGGGCCATTGTACCAATCTCATGGCTACTGCATCCACAAATTCATATGAAACCGTTACGTCGGGGTATTCTTTTTCCAATTGCTGGACGGTTTCCCGCCATAACCTGGACGATTCCAATACATTGGCTTTATCCACGCAGCAGAGCTTACCTGATCGTTTTTGAGCCAGCTCGAATCCTTTACGTGCAAGTCGTTCCACTTCTTTTCGGGTATAGGTACAAGTATCAAATGCCGTTTCGCCTTCATCTTTCCGGCCTCTTTCGCCGAAATAAATACCACCTGTCAATTCACGGAGGAAGACCAGATCGGTTCCTTCGATTCGCTCCTTTTTCAAAGGCGATTTGTCGATTAATGAGGGAAAGGTGAAAGTAGGCCTGACATTAGCGAAAAGGCCTAGTTTTTTGCGCATTTTCAGTAAACCCTGTTCGGGCCTCACTTTGGCTGACGGATCATGATCAAATTTTGGATGACCTATGGCGCCAAAGAGTACAGCATCTGATGAACTGCAGATTTCATGTGTCTCTTCAGGATAGGGATCTCCTACAGCATCAATCGCAGCAGCACCTGTCAATGCAGGTCTCCAAACGATTTCATGTGAATATTTATTGGCAACGGCGTTACATACCTTTACCGCCTGATCAATTACTTCAGGTCCTATTCCGTCTCCAGCAAGCAGGGCTATAGTAAGTTTCATATATGGTTGGGTTATTAAATAATGATATTCAACATTTTCTCAGTTGCTTTTATGGCAGATACTGTTTGATCCGAATCCAGTCCACGGGTAGTGAATTCCTTGCCATTGTTTTGCCAGGTGATGATCGTTTCACATAGCGCATCGGAATTACTGCCCGGAGGTATACGAACAGCATAATCGGTAAGCATAGGCAGTTTTCGCTTTCTGGATTGATATACTTTCCTCAGGGCGTTCATAAAAGCGTCGAACTGACCATCTCCCTGGGCATGTTCTTCAATAGTCTCCCCTTCAATTTCGACCGAAACGGTTGTCGATGGCTTTAATCCCTTGGAATGAGTGAGCACAAACGATCTTACAAATACTTTTTGCTGAAAAGTACTGCTGTCGAGAACATCTGAAATAATATAAGGTAAATCATCCTTGGTGACCACTTCCTTCTTATCTCCGAGCTCAATAATACGCTGGGTAACTTTTTTTAACTCTTCTTCATTGAGGATTAACCCCAATTCATTAAGATTCTTTTGAATATTGGCTTTGCCCGAGGTTTTTCCAAGAGCATATTTACGCTTTCGACCAAATCTTTCGGGCAAAAGATCGTTAAAGTAAAGGTTCTTTTTATTATCTCCATCTGCATGTATTCCAGCTGTTTGTGTAAATACATTATCTCCAACAATTGGTTTGTTAGCCGGAATTCCAAACCCACTAAAGGCAGATACTAGCTTGCTTACCTTAAATAGTGAGGATTCCTCTACATTGATCTGGAGTTCGGGCAGGAAATCATTGATGACCGCTACTACACTGGCCAGTGGTGCGTTACCAGCACGTTCTCCCATTCCGTTAATTGTTAAATGAAGGCCGTGGCAACCAGCATTCAGGGCTTCCATCACATTGGCCACACTTAGATCATAATCGTTATGGCCATGAAAGTCGAAATGCACTCCTGGATATCGTTCTACGATCTTGGAAATAAAGTTGTAGGCCTCCTCATGGGTTAGCACCCCGAGCGTATCGGGCAACATTATTCGCTTCAGGGGCAGGGTTGTTAAAAAATCAAGAAACTCTAAAACATACTCCTCAGAGTTTCTCATGCCATTGCTCCAGTCTTCGAGGTATACGTTTGTTTTAATCCCTCTTTTCTCTGCCTGTTTTACAACCGCAGCGATGTCATTATAGTGCTCCTCCGGTGTTTTCTTTAATTGATGGACAAGGTGGTTCAGTGATCCTTTGGTGAGAAGGTTTTGAACCTTTGCACCGGCTTTTTCCATCCAGTTGAGCGAACTTCCATTGTCTACAAAAGTGAGAACTTCAACTCTATCTGAATATCCATTTTCATTGGCCCAGTCGGAGATTTGACGAACTGACTCGAATTCACCCTCTGAAACTCTGGCTGAAGCGATTTCGATACGATCAACCTTAAGTTCTTCAAGAAGTAATTTTGCTAGGGTTAATTTTTCGGATGCCGAAAATGATACGCCTGAGGTTTGCTCACCATCCCGCAATGTGGTATCCATTATTTCAATTCTTCTCTTCCCCATAGCATTTTTTATTCATCTACATAAAACGCCTTCATTTCTTCTAACAAGGCCTAACTCACCTTATAAGGGTGAAGATTCAGCAAAGGATTCTATATCATCCTTAATGTTTAATAAATAGTCTATATCATCAAAACCATTTAGCAGATTTTCTTTTTTATAGGTATTGATCTGGAAGCTTTCAGTAGCATTCGCCCCTAAAACACTAATCGTTTGTTCGGGTAAATTTATTTCGAATTCAGTTTTTGGATCTGCCTCGATCGCTTTAAAAATAATTTCCAGGAACTCTTCACTGACCTGAACCGGTAAAACACCGATATTAAGGCAGTTATTTCGAAAAATATCGGCAAAAAAACTACTTATAACACATCGAAATCCATAATCGTATACCGCCCATGCCGCGTGTTCGCGTGAAGATCCGGATCCGAAATTTTTACCTCCAACGAGTATCTTTCCGTTATAGATGGGATTGTTCAATACAAAGTGTTCTTTAGGTGTATTATCCTGGTTATAACGCCAATCTCTAAAAAGATTATCTCCAAATCCTTTTCTCTCAATAGCTTTTAAGAAGCGCGCAGGAATGATCTGATCGGTATCCACATTTTCGATTGGCATAGGTACTGCCGTACTTTTTAATACTTTAAATTTATCGTAAGCCATTATATTCCTGTTTAGACGGATTCAAGAGTTTTTAATTCACGTGGATCTGTTACCCTGCCGGTAACTGCAGCAGCGGCGGCAACAAGGGGGCTGGCGAGCAACGTCCTCGCTCCAGGTCCCTGACGTCCTTCAAAATTTCTATTTGAAGTACTAACCGCATATTTACCTGCTGGGATTTTATCATCGTTCATGGCCAGGCAGGCCGAGCAACCTGGTTCACGAAGCTCAAAACCGGCTTCTGTCAATATGTCGAGAATCCCTTCTTGCTGTATGGCTTCTTCCACCTTATGTGAACCTGGAACGAGCCATGCAGTTACATGGTCGGCTTTTTTCCGACCTTTTACTATTTTCGCAAAAGCCCTAAAGTCTTCAATCCTGCCATTGGTACAACTCCCCAGAAATACGAAGTCTATCTTTTTCCCCAACAAATCCTCACCTTCATTGAAATCCATATACTGAAGTGATTTCATATAGGTAGCAGCACCTCCATCGATAGATGCAGCATTAGGAATGCCCCCTGATATACCTACACCCATCCCCGGGTTGGTCCCGTATGTGATCATAGGTTCGATGTCTGCTGCATTAAAATTGAGTTCCTTGTCAAAAACTGCGTCTTCATCGGTTTTTAATTCTTTCCAATACGACATCGCCTTATCCCATTCAGTTCCCTTAGGCGCATATTCTCTACCCTTTACATAGGCGAATGTGGCTTCATCCGGTGCAATCATGCCTCCTCGCGCCCCCATTTCAATGCTCATGTTGCATACTGTCATCCGGCCTTCCATACTCATGTTTTCAAAGACATCACCCGCATATTCTACAAAATAACCTGTGGCCCCGGAGGTAGAGAGTTTAGATATAATATAGAGAACCACGTCTTTAGGCGTAACCGCTTCATTTAGTTCCCCTGTAACGGTTATCCTCATGCTTTTGGCCTTTGGCTGCATTATACACTGTGTAGCCAGAACCATTTCAACTTCAGAAGTTCCAATACCAAATGCGATCGCGCCAAAAGCACCATGGGTGCTGGTATGGGAATCGCCGCACACTATGGTCGACCCCGGAAGGGTAATACCATTTTCCGGCCCTATGACATGAACAATTCCATTCTTTTCATGACCCAGGCCCCAGTAGGGAATGTTATGTGATTTCGCATTGACTTCCAGGGCTTTGAGCTGGTTTGCAGAAAGCGGATCCTTTACAGGTAAATGTTGATTAATGGTAGGGGTATTATGATCAGCTGTAGCAAAAGTACGCTCAGGATAGAGGACCTTAATATTTCTGTTTTTCAACCCGAGAAATGCCACGGGACTGGTAACTTCGTGTACCAGATGCCGGTCAATAAAAAGGACATCAGGACCATTGTCAACTTTGCGGACCACATGGGAGTCCCAAACCTTGTCGAATAGTGTTTTTTTCATTTCCAATCAGCTTAGTTCCAAAGCTTACAAATGTATGAAATACGGTCCTTTTATTCGCTTTTTGTATGATTGGTAATTACGATGTTCAATGGGTCAATAAATGTTTGTAAATATCATATAGTCAATAAGTTAACTACATTAAGAACAGGATTCAAATCTACTCCCAATAGCACTTGGTAAAATCATCGATAAGACTGAATTCCAGTGATCTCCGGTCTAGTTTAACAAAATCCGGACTTAGTTTAACATATCGGTAACGATAATCCCTTTGGGTATTCTCTATCTTTCTTATCAACTTAATATAAACAACAATTATAAAGCACAATCATGAAACAACTGTACCAAAGAAGTATGGTCCTGACATTAATTGGGGCCCTGATGTTCTGTACCCAGGTCATCGCACAATTAGATCTTCCAAGGGGAAGTCAGATGGCCAAAGTATCTCAGCGAATAGGGATCACCGATGTAACCTTAGTTTATTCAAGGCCTAGTGTGAACGATCGGGAGATATGGGGGGCATTAGTACCATATGGAATGAACAACCTTGGTTTTGGAACTGCGGAAGAATCTCCCTGGAGGGCAGGTGCCAATGAGAACACGGTAATCAAATTTAGCGATGATGTTACCATAGAAGGTCAGCCTCTTAAAGCTGGCAAGTATGGCCTGCATATGATTGTCCGCGAAGACAATACTGCTACTGTTATTTTCTCGAAAAATAATGGTGCCTGGGGTAGCTATTTTTACGATCCTGCAGAAGATGCCCTGCGGGTCGATGTCCGTATAAACGAAGGCCCTCATGTGGAACAGCTTATGTTCTCCTTCAACGAGGTAGATGCCACTTCTGCAATGGCAGTACTCAGCTGGGAGAAAAAACAAATCCCCTTTAAGGTCGAAGCAGATGTTACGGAAATAGTATTGGCAGATATTCGTCAAAAACTGCAGAATACCCCCGGATTTAATCGCCAGTCCTGGGAACAGGCTGCTAATTTTGCACTTAATAACGACGGTGATCTCGAAGAAGCGCTGGGCTGGATCAACGCTGCAATAGAAGGGCAGTTTTTTAGTCAGAAAACTTTTAACAACATGAGTATCAAATCGCAGATCCTTGCCAAACAAGGGAAAACGGGGGAAGCAGATGCCATGATGAAAGAAGCAATGCCCCTGGGTACGGTTTTCCAGGTTCATGGCTACGGTCGGCAATTGATAGGTCAGGGCCAGCACGATAAGGCCATGGAGGTTTTTCAGTGGAATGCCAAGAATCACAAAGGCACATGGCCGGTCAACTATGGTTTAGCAAGAGCATATTCGGCCAAAGGTGACCATAAGAATACTGTAAAATATCTTAAGCTGGCTCACGATAATGCTCCGGCTCAGGCCAACAAAGACCGGATAGCCGCTAATCTGGCCAAAGCTGAAAAGGGAGAGGCGATTAACTAAGTTAATTCACGACAATTTTATATTAAGGGCCGGATATAGTTTCCGGCCTTTTTTTGAGCTATTATTAGTTTACTGAATTGTGGAATTCCTGGTCAACTTATATAGGTCCAGATATCCTTCTGTTTCATCAAGCGGGAATAATTATGCGCAATCACCTTATTCTTGTCCTGTTGAAGATTGGGATCCTCCCTCAAAAGTTTCTGCGCCATATATCTCGCGGTTTTGAGAATATCATTGTCCTTGATAATGTCTGCGATTCTTAAATTCAGCAGACCACTTTGCTGTGTTCCCATAAGATCTCCCGGGCCTCTAAGCCGAAGATCTACCTCTGCAATTTCAAAACCATCGTTGGTACTCACCATAGTTTCGAGCCGGGTTTGTGCCTCGGAAGTTAGTTTATGCCCGGTCATCAAAATACAATAACTCTGATCGGCTCCTCGACCTACGCGCCCCCTGAGCTGATGTAATTGACTTAGTCCGAAGCGTTCAGCGCTCTCAATTATCATTACCGATGCATTCGGGATATTGACCCCAACCTCGATCACGGTGGTGGCCACCATGATCTGTGTTTGCCCTTCCACAAAACGCTTCATCTCATAGTCCTTATCCTCTGTTTTCATCTTGCCATGCACGATAGATATCTGGTAATCAGGCATAGGAAAATCTCGTGCAATACTTTCATAACCATCCATAAGATCCTTATAATCCAGAGCCTCCGACTCCTTGATCAAGGGATATACTATATATACCTGCCTGCCTTTGCCTATCTCCTCACGTATAAATTGAAATACTTTTAATCGGTCACTATCTTTCCTATGAACCGTTTTAACAGGTTTTCTTCCGGGTGGCAACTCATCTATAACAGAATTGTCGAGATCTCCATAGAGGCTCATAGCCAGGGTACGAGGTATTGGTGTAGCGGTCATTACCAGTATATGCGGAGGGATGATGTTCTTATGCCAAAGTTTGGAACGCTGTGCCACCCCGAACCGATGTTGTTCATCTACTATAGCCAGTCCGAGGTTTTTGAACCGTACCTTATCTTCTAGCACCGCATGAGTGCCGATTAAAATATTTAAACTGCCTTCCTCAAGACCTTGATGGATTGGGCGGCGTTCCTTTGCTTTAGTAGAACCAGTCAGCAGCGAAATGGTCACTTCCAGGGTACCCAGTAATTGCTTTACACTATTATAATGCTGGGTAGCGAGGATCTCTGTTGGGGCTACAAGGCAAGCCTGGTAGTCGTTATCTACAGCCAGAAGCATAGACATCAGGGCTACAACGGTTTTTCCCGATCCCACATCACCCTGAAGGAGCCGGTTCATTTGAGCCTGACTGCCCAAATCGGCGCGAATCTCTTTGAGCACTCTTTTCTGGGCCTGAGTAAGCTCGAAGGGCAAATGGTCTTTGTAAAATGAATTAAAAATTACACCGACTTTCTCAAAAGGGTATCCCTTTATTTTTTGCTTGCGAAGTATATTTTTTAGAATCAGCTGTAATTGAATATAAAACAGTTCTTCGAACTTAAGTCGGAATTTAGCCTTTGCTAATGTTCGTTGATTCTGCGGGAAATGTGCATAAAATAAGGCATCAGATCTGTCGATCAGCTGAAGTGATTCTTTAATGTCTTTGGCCAGTGTTTCAGGGAAACGTTTATCGGTTTCTTCAAAAAGCTGCTGAATTAGTTTAATCAACACTCTATTGGTAACTCCCCTGCTACTGAGTTTTTCCGTTGAGGGATAGACCGGTTGCATAGCAACCCTCAAGCCTTTTTGGTGTTCGTCGAGCAGTTCCATGTCCGGATGAGGCATGGAAAATCTATTGCTAAACCAATTCACTTTACCGAAAATGACATACTTCTGATGGGTTTTCAGGTTTTTAGCGATCCATTTCTGACCCCTGAACCATACTAGTTCCAAACTCCCCGTCTCGTCTTCAAAACGTGCAACCAGACGTTTGCCAACTTTCTGATCTACGGTTTTAACCTCTGTAACCTGTCCGATAATTTGTACTTCTGATTCTGTTCGACTGAGTTCCCCAATCTTATAGTATCGTGTTTTGTCTATATACCGGTTGGGAAAGTGGTGCAACAGGTCATCGTAGGTGTGTATCCCAAGCTCACTCCGCAGTAATTCTGCCCTTCCGGGTCCCACGCCCTTCAAATAAGTAACAGGTGTTTGGAGCAAATCAGCATTCATCTGACTAAATTAGTCTTTCAACTATACAACTGCAATATTCCAAAATGCTAAATTTGGCATAGCTTATGTTCAAATAGGTTTATGAAATATCGCTTCGCATTATATTGGTGCTTCTTTCTTGTGTTTACAACATCTTTCTCACAGCAAGGTGTGGATTTTATTTCTGGCTCTATCGATATAAGCATCGATCCGTATCAGGAATTTATCAAGGGAAGTGTACGCTATGGTTTTAAAACTTCCAATAAGGCAGATTCAATCGTGGTTGATGCCCGTAAATTAAATATCCTGAATGTGAGGGTCAATAAAAAGAATGCCAATTTTAGCTATGATGGAAATAGGCTGGTAGTATATAAAAACATCAAAGCAAACAGATCTTATAATTTAAAAATAGATTACGAGGCAAATCCCAATAAAGCTGTTTATTTCATTGGCTGGGATGATGAGGATCCTTACAACAATCAGGTATGGACCCAGGGTCAGGGTAAATATTCCAGCCATTGGGTTCCTGGTTTTGATGATATGAGTGAAAAGCTGGTCTTTGACCTACAGATCTCTTTTAACAAGGATTACGAAGTGATAGCCAATGGAAAATTGATAGAATCTCAGGTTAGTGATTCGATCAAAACCTGGCATTATGCCATGGAATATCCCATGAGCAGTTACCTTTTAGCTTTTGCAGCAGGCTCTTACCAATCACAAATCACCCAGTCTTTATCGGGAATTCCAATACAACAATATATTTATACCGATCGGGTCGATGATTATGAACCCACGTTCCGCTATTCAAAAGAGATTATGGATTTTCTTGAGGCAGAGATCAGCGTACCTTATCCATGGCAGAATTACAAACAGCTGCCCGCCCGTGATTTTTTATATGCCGGAATGGAAAATACAGGAACGACAATTTTTTCTGATGGATACCTGATCGACTCACTTGCCTTTTCAGATAAGAACTATGTGGATGTAAACGCCCATGAGATGGCCCACCAGTGGTTTGGAAACCTGGTTACTGAATTTGGCGCTAAAGATCATTGGCTACATGAGGGTTTTGCCACTTATTATTCACTATTGGCCCAAAAAGAGATCTTTGGTGAAGATCACTATTATTGGAAGCTTTTTGAAATGGCAGAACGCCTTAAGGATGGGAAAGGCGAAGCCCTTATAGATCCGTCGGCAAGTAGTCTAACCTTTTACGAAAAAGGAGCCTGGGCACTTGTTATACTAAGAGATCGGGTGGGGGATATAGCTTTTCGAAAAGGGATACAAAGCTTTTTGGAAACATATGCGTTTAGCAATGCAGGCATTGCTGATTTTATAAAAAGCCTGCAAGCGTATACCCCCTACGAACTATCGTATTTCGAAGCCGAATGGTTACAAGCCGTAGACTTTCCGGCAGACATTGTGATAAATTTTCTAAAGGAAAATAATGCTTCTATTCGGCAGTGGCTAGTATTAAGGCGTGAGCTCACAACAAGCTCTGATTCCAATGAGGTGGTAATAAAGCGCTACTGGACTGAAAATGCCTCCATCTTTCTTAAAAAACAGATCCTTTCAAAATTTACCAAATCGCTATCGGTTGAATTTCTCAAAGAGATATTCGATTCCGGACAACCAGAACTGCGAAAAATGCTGGCAGTATACCTGGACCGTATTCCACCGGAACTAAGAAATGAATTTAGATCCTTACTCGATGACAACAGCTATATTACAAGGGAGAATGCCTTGTTCAAATTATGGGTCTATTTTCCGGGCGATAGAGTTGAATACCTGGATCGGACCAGTGGAATTTACGGGTTGCCCAATTATAATATTAGAATATTATGGCTTTTCCTGGCTATCCTTACTCAGGAATATGAAACCCCTGATACAAAGGCGATTTTCAGAGATGAACTCTTTGGATATACATCTCCCGATTACCCTTATGAGGTGAGGCAGAATGCTTTTACGATAATTACCGAAGTCTTCGAATTACCGGATCAAAACCTAAAAGATCTTGTTAATGCTTCAGTTCATGACGTTTGGCAATTTAGATCATTTGCCCGCCAGTTATTAAATGATCTCTTAAAAGACGAAAAACAAAAAGTAAGACTACGCGAATTGGCGGTTGAACTAAACGAAGAAGAAAAACGTTTTCTAACTAAACAACTGGATGTAAAATGAGGGCTTTGGTTATTTCAGGAGGTGGTAGTAAAGGTGCTTTTGCAGGCGGAGTGGCTCAGTACCTAATGGAAGGGTTGGGCTATCATTACGATCTATTTCTGGGAACATCAACCGGCAGTTTATTGATTTCCCATCTTGCCTTGCAAAAAATCGAGAAAATCCGTGAAGTCTATACATCGGTTAGTCAGGATAGCATTTTTAGCAATTGCCCCTTTGTAATTCAAAAGAAATATGGGGTTGATAACATCGGAATCAATCATTGGAATGTGCTGAAAAACTTCTACAGGGGAAGTAAGACCTTTGGGGAAAGCCATAATCTGCTTCAATTGATTAGAAATACCCTTACAAAAGAGGAGTTTGTAGCTTTGAAGCATGGGCCTAAAGATATTGTGGTGACCGTATCGAACCTTTCGCTCAACCAGGTAGAATACAAATCCATAAAGGAACTTAATTACGATGAGTTCTGCGAATGGATATGGATCTCATGTAATTATACTCCCTTTATGAGTCTGGTGCGTAAAAATGGCTGTGAATACGCAGATGGGGGTCTTGGTAGTATGGTGCCCATCGAGGAGGCGGTAAAACGGGGCGCAACCCATGTAGATGCGATTATTCTCCATACGGAGATGACCCATTTTAACAGGCTGCCTTCCAGAAATGCTTTTTCCTTGCTTACCAGTATGTTTGCCTTTATGCTCGACCGTATCGAAAAGCAAAATATTCGTATCGGGAAGTATGTCGCCAATCATAATGACGCCATCATCAATTTCTATTTTACCCCAACAGTTCTGACCACTAATTCACTCATATTCAATAAGGAGAAAATGACGGCATGGTGGGAAAGCGGATATGATTACGCTATGAGCAAAAATCTCGATCAGAGTGAGATCGAGCCAGATTGAAGTCTTATTTATCCTTTCTTACCACAGAGATCCAATCTCCTTTTTGACATAGGAAAGTGCAGTGGCAGAAGGCGACTGCTTATCCATAGTTGAGTTAAGGATATCTTCCCGAAGTTTATCGGCTGAGTCAGACTGACTCATAGCAGCTTTTCGGATCGCCTGGATAGTGGCATTTTTTGCGGCCTTTATAATATTCCAGCATTCGTCGCTCATATAGATCTGCTGCGAGAGGTTATGCTCAAACTCTTTTTCTATAGTACGAATAAGCAAATGCTCATATTCGTTCTTATCCGAATTTTTTGGAGCAACGCGCACTACTAAATTCGGTATAGAAATCCTTTCCAGAAAAAGTGCCATGCGTTCATAAGCCTGCAACCTGATAGGAAGGCTGTTCTTTTGAGAATCCTTGTGCAGTAAATAACGTCTTCGCCCTTCTTCATTATTGGTATGGAGCCTGAAAAAGTAGAAGGCTACTGCACCTGTTACTACTGCAGGTAACAGAAATGCAAAAAGCTGAAATATATCATCTCCGGTCATCTTGGTGGTGTTTAGTTTGATTTACTCTAAAGAACGAAACGCCTTTGAAAAAAGTATTTCCAATTAAAATTATCCGAAAGTTCCTGTTTAGTTCTTTACCGTCTCCCTTACCTTGAGATAAAACTTGCTCAACCTTGGTAGGATTCTAATCTGGTAATTTTCGCCCATACCACTTTTGAAAGATGCAGATAGCCGTTCCTTAGCAACACTATTCATTTGTCCCAGAATTGAAATGGACCGTGAATAGCCTATTTGAGGATCACCTACTGAATCGAGCTGACTTACCACAACCGCTTCCGCTTCAGGATTGGCCTTAAGAACATTTGCGACCTTACCCAGAAATGCCTCGCCCTCCTCACTAACAACAGCCAAAGAAGATCCGCTACCAAAAAGCATAATCTTATCGAGCTCTACAACTAATGCACCCTCCTGAACACCCACACGGGCATTCTCGCCTAAGGTCTTTTTGAATCCTGTGAGAACTATCAGGGCAATGGAATCGTTCTTGCCAAACTCGTCGTTGATCACTTTAAGTTTAGCTTCTTTGTCCCTCAGGCTCTGGAGTGTTTGCCCGATAGATTCCGAACGTTGTTTTGAAGATTCGGTAAATATTTTAATGTTATTGAGAAGCGTCGCATTTGCATCCTGCAACTCAGAAACCTGAGATTCAAATTCAGCAGCTTTGGCTACACTGATTCGTTCTGTCTTCCGGGCTTCAAGAATCTCGTTCTCTTTTTCTGCGATCTCTGCGTTTAAACGCGTAACTTCAGCCTGAAGATCTTTTTTACTCTGGGCCGAAAGCGAAACGACCGTCAAGAGTACTGTAATGCAAAAGGGTAATAGTCTATTCATAGATCTGATCACTAATAAATTGGATGCAAAAATATGCTTTTCTGCTTAAACTAGTCCAAATAACATCCAAAAGGCTGGCCAAAACCCATCACAGAATTGTTAACCCTGCTGCAGATAGTCTAAACTCATTTGCGCAAGTGCCTTTACACCAAGCAACAACCCGCTTTCGTCTATCATAAAATCGGGGGTATGGTGTGGAAAAGATTCCGTATTACCAGGTGTCATCCCTCCCAGGAAAAAATAAAATCCCGGAACATCCTTTTGAAAATAAGAGAAATCCTCAGCCCCCGTTTTAGCCTTTTGGGCTTTTACCTGTTCTTCTCCAGCCACTTTAAAAAGGCTTGGAAGCATTTGTTGAACTAAGGCAGGATCGTTATAGGTAATATCTGTACTCGATTTTATTTCTATAGAGGCGTCACCACCATAAGCCTTAGCGATAGCCGGAACCATTTCTTCCATTCTTTTATTGATATGCTTTTGCATTTCATAATCAAGAGTACGGATTGTACCTATCATTTCTGCACTTTCCGGAATGATATTAAATCGTACCCCTGCGGTGATTTTACCTACGGAAATAACCGCAGCCTCGTTGGTGAGGTCTGACTCACGACTTATGATTGTTTGAAGACCATCAACTATTTTAGCGCTAATAAGGATAGGATCTACACCACCCCATGGTTGAGATCCATGAGTTTGTTTCCCTTTGACCTGGATCACAAACCTTTGTGCTGCAGCCATTGCGCCACCCGATTTATATGCGATTACTCCGGCAGGGGTTTGAGAGTTGATATGCAAGCCAAAAATAGCATCCACATCAGGGTTATTCAAAACTCCTTCTTTTATCATAAGCAGGGCTCCGCCCTCCTCTCCCGGTGGGGGACCTTCCTCGGCCGGTTGAAAAATAAATTTTACCGTGCCTCTAATCTTGTCCTTATTATTGGCCATAACTTCGGCCACACCCATAAGAATAGCTGTATGTGTATCATGGCCACAGGCATGCATAACACCAGACTGCTTTCCTAGAAATTCCGCGCTAACCTTCGATCTGAACGCAAGGTCGTTTCGCTCAGTAACAGGCAGCGCGTCCATATCGGCGCGCAGTGCGACAACCTTTCCCGGAAGATCACCCTTCAGTATACCCACTACCCCTGTATGAGCAACACCAGTTTTCACTTCTATGCCAAGTGATCTCAGGTGATTAGCAACTTTTTCCGCCGTTTTGAATTCTCGGTTAGATAATTCAGGGTTTTGATGAATATCACGGCGCCATTCAATTACTTTACCCTCAACATTTTCGTAATCTTTCTCAGGTATACCCGGTTGAGATAGTACAACAAGTGTAAACAGACTTAAACATGTACTTAGGATCAATTTCATAATAATATTATTTAAAACTTTATAAGATTATAGCCTTTATTTTGCAATTGGATCAGTGCGGTCATGGCCGAGAGCGCAAATTCTACTTCCGGCATAACTTCTTCCCATGGGATATCTCTTGACAAGGACGACTGACCGCAGAAGATAAGTTGAACTCCTGCTTTGTGCAATTCCAATAAAAGCGGATGATTTGGATTCTCAGTTCCGTATTTCGACTGGTAGGCGGCCGGCAGCATGATGTCCTTTGAAGCCTTGTTATGTATTACCATAACCGCTTTGATTTGCTCTACCGGTACGCCACTCCTGGCATGCATGTTGAGATAACGTGCAACCGTTTCTATAGTAGGATTTATCATATCGGGAGATTCCGGACTCTGCATGATATCGAATACAGCCTTAAAGACCTGGGTGGTATCGGTCGGGTAATCCGGTTTATCGATATCCCAAACTTTTCCATATCCCTCAATCACCGGTCCTGCACTCTTTTCCTGTGAATATAGCCCGACAGTTAATGTGGATATCAATAAAAATAGTATAACTCTCCCCATCATAAAATATCTGATCATTATTGGAATTTCTAAATATATTCAAATAGATGAAACTATATACCTGCTTTTTTGGAATAATTAGTAATCATCTTTTTCATGCGGTGAAATATGGCTAAATTCACACGGTAAAATGTTCGAAATTTGAAGGATTATTTAAATGAGCTGAATGAGGCGCAAAAAGCGCCTGTATTACATAAGGATGGGCCTCTGATCGTTATTGCTGGAGCGGGATCTGGTAAAACAAGGGTACTCACTTATCGTATTGCGCATCTGATGGAGCAGGGGGTAGATTCTTTTAATATTTTGGCATTGACATTTACCAACAAGGCCGCCAGGGAAATGAAACATCGTATAGCAAACCTGGTAGGTGGTTCCGAGGCTAAGAACTTGTGGATGGGAACCTTCCATTCGGTATTCGCCAGACTATTGAGATCCGATGGACCTAAATTAGGCTACCCAAGTAATTTTACCATCTACGACACCCAGGACAGTCAGCGTCTTATCGCCTCCATCATCAAGGAAATGGGACTAGAAAAGGACATTTATAAATACAAACAAATCCAAAACCGGATATCGTCCTTTAAAAACAGTCTTATTACGGTAAAGGCTTATTTTCAGAACCCTGAACTCATAGAGGCAGATACCATGGCTAAGCGACCCAGGCTAGGGGAGATTTACAAGAACTACGTGGACAGGTGTTTTAAAGCAGGGGCGATGGACTTTGATGACCTTTTGCTGCGTACCAACGAGTTATTGAACAGGTTCCCGGATGTTCTGGCTAAATATCAGGAGCGCTTTCGCTATATTTTGGTCGATGAGTATCAGGATACCAATCACTCACAGTACCTGATCGTAAGAGCATTGGCCGATCGTTACCAGAATATCTGTGTTGTAGGTGACGATGCACAGAGTATTTACTCATTTCGCGGGGCGAATATTACTAACATTCTGAATTTCCAGAGAGATTATGACGATGTGGCGGTCTACCGGTTAGAACAGAATTACAGGTCTACAAAGAATATTGTGAATGCAGCCAACTCTATTATAGCTAACAATAAGCGCCAACTCGAAAAAGTGGTGTGGACAGCCAATAATGAAGGGCCTAAGGTTAAATTACATCGTAGCCCAACAGACGCAGAGGAAGGTCGTTTTGTGGCTGGGTCTGTTTTTGAGCATAAAATGCAACAGCAAATGCCTCATTCAGATTTCGCTGTATTATATCGAACCAATTCACAGTCGAGGGCTATTGAAGATGCCTTGAGGAAAAGAGATATTCCTTACCGAATTTTTGGGGGTCTTTCCTTTTATCAGCGCAAAGAAATTAAAGATCTGCTCTCGTATTTGCGTTTGGTGATCAACCCTAAAGATGAAGAAGCTCTTAAACGGATCATTAATTTTCCGGCCCGGGGTATTGGTCAGACGACCATCGACCGACTAACTATTGCTGCGAATCATTACAATCGATCGATATTTGAGATTTTAGAAAACCTGGAGAGACTGGATCTTAAAATCAATGCCGGTACCAGGAGGAAGCTCGAAGATTTTACAAATATGATCAGGAGTTTTCAGATCATGAATCAACAGGCCGATGCCTTCAACCTGGCGGAGCATGTTGTAAAGAAATCCGGATTATTGGTTGAATTTAAAAAAGATGGCACCCCGGAGGGGGTTACCAGGATCGAAAACCTGGAAGAACTTCTCAATGGGATCAAGGACTTTGTGGAAGGGCAAAAAGAACTGGCTGATGCAAAAGGTGATCTTACCGAGTTTTTAGAGGATGTAGCGCTGGCCACAGACCTTGACAATGATAAGGGCGATAGCGACCGTGTGGCCCTGATGACAGTTCATATGGCTAAAGGACTTGAATTTCCATATGTCTATATAGTAGGACTTGAAGAAGACCTTTTTCCTTCGGCCATGAGCATGAATACGCGGAGCGAGCTCGAAGAAGAGCGACGATTGTTTTATGTTGCACTTACAAGGGCAGAAAAGCAAGCTTATATCACCTATACACAGAACCGTTATCGTTGGGGAAAACTTATCGATGCAGAACCCAGCAGATTTATCGAAGAGATCGATGAAGCTTTTGTAGAAGACCTGACTCCTGCTTCGACTTATAAATTTAAACCCTTTGTCAGTCCCGATATATTTGGTAATAGCAGACCTCTGCGGAAAACCTCTACAAAGGTGTCGGGTAGTGTTTCACCAGTGGATAGGCAACTTCGAAAACTACGGAAGCTAAAACCTAATCTGGCTCAACCTATAGGCAACGACAATCAGGCGGTATTGGAATTGGAAGTAGGGGCCCTGGTAAACCATAGTCGGTTTGGACGGGGTAAGGTCTTGAAAGTTGAAGGAAACGGAAATGATAAAAAAGCAGAAATCAAATTCGAAAAAGGGGATGTTAAAAAACTTCTACTGCGTTTTGCAAAACTTGAAGTTCTATAGATCAATTTAACAGAGCCCGGTGCATGAAAGCAGTAAGGATTAAGATCTATGAAGAAAACCCCAATCCAAAGGCTATTGACAAGGCAGTGGAAATCTTGCGTAAGGGTGGTTTGATCATTTACCCTACAGATACAATTTATGGATTAGGTTGTGATATCACCAATCCCAAAGCGATGGAGCGACTGGCCAGAATTAAGGGAGTAAAAGTTCATCAGTACAATTGGTCTTTTGTATGTGCAGATCTCAGCAACCTTTCTGATTATACCCGCCATATCGATACCCCATCATTCAAGATACTTAAAAAGGCTCTTCCCGGTCCTTATACCTTTGTACTCAATGGGAATAACCGTCTGCCCAGAGAATTCAAAAAAAGAAAAACTGTAGGCATCAGGGTACCCGATCATAATACTGCGCGAACTCTTGTAAGGGAACTGGGACATCCCATTGTGTCGACTTCCATTAAAGATGAGGATGAAGTAATTGAATATACCACAGACCCTGATCTGATCTATGAAAAATGGCAACACCTTGTTGATGCTGTTATCGATGGGGGATATGGTGGAAATATACCTTCAACCGTAGTCGATTTAACAGGTGATGTGCCTGAAGTTATCAGGGCAGGAAAGGGAAATGACGATATTTGGTAACAAAAAAACCGCGGCCTGAAGGTCGCGGTTTTTATTTTTCATGTTATACCGACTTAATCGGCAATCGCCGGGTCTTTCATTCCCTCTTCGATCATGCTGTAAAACTGATCTAGTTTTGGAAGTACCACTATGCGGGTCCTTCTGTTTTTTGCCCTGTCGCCAGCAGTATCGTTACCAGCTAGAGGTATATAAAAACTTCTGGCAGCAGCAGTCATCCTGGCAGGATCAACCGAAAAGTCATTCTGAAGTATTCTTACTACAGCAGTAGCTCTCTTGGCACTCAAATCCCAGTTATCCAAAAGGACACCACTACGATAAGGAACATTATCGGTATGTCCCTCTACCATAAATTCGAAATCTGGCTTGTTGTTCACTACCTGAGCAACTTTACCAAGTACCTGTTTAGCTGCATTAGTTACGTTGTAACTTCCGCTTCTGAACAGAAGTTTATCCGAGATAGAAACAAAAACCACACCTTTTTCAACACTGATTTGGATATCCTCGTCATCAAGGTTTCCTAATACTCCTTTAAGGCTTTGAACCAAAGAGAGATTTACGGAGTCTCTTCGTGTGATGGCGTTTTGAAGTTTGCGAATAGTTAGATCCTTTTCCTGAAGACTTTCAAGTGATTTCTCAAGATTCTCAGCACCTTTTGTAGTAAGGGTGGTAAGGTTGCCCATATTATTTATCAATTCCTGGTTGTTGGCTTTCAGAAAGGCATTCTGATCTTCCAGGGTATTCATACGGGCTTCTGCAGTAGCTTTTTCTTCTAAACAGCTATTCAGTTTTACCGTGGCAGAATTCAACAGATCTTGTGTTTCCTTTTGTTGTGCTTCAAGATCAGCATATTTCTTCTGTGACACACAGGAAGATAAAAGAACGGCCAACCCCACAAAGCCTAAAAAAATTTTTTTCATGATAATGATTCTTATGTTAAAAATTTAAAATTTTGTGATATTCAGAAAGTATCAAGCGAAATTATAGAATAACCGATCCCGCCTCTGGCAAAATTAGTTAATCTTTTACTAATTTATCATAATTACTTATCTGATCTACGTAATGGGACCACACTATGGACTTTGTAGTATAGTACTTTGTTAGAAAACTTCGTTTCTCCCTTTTTCTATACATTTTCCTCAATTGACGGTAATAGCTCAGGTGAGCGCGTAAAACAGCCAGGCAGTGGTCGAATTTGAACTGGTAAACAAAGCGGAACGCCGCTATCCCGTCTAGTATTAGTCTGGCAAAAACAATTGGAAATGCCCTTCTCCTGGGAAGATTTTTTGTAATCGAGAATAGTGAGTTTCTGAAATTCAGATATGTTTTTTTCGGATTCATATTGCTGAGTGTTGATCCGCCCAAATGATAAACATGGCTTTTTCCCAGATAATGAATCTTGAATCCCTGATTTTGTGCCCTCCAACACAGATCTACTTCTTCCTGATGTGCAAAGTAGTCTTCATCGAATCCATTGAGTTGATCAAATACTTCTTTCCGAATAAACATGCAGGCCCCTGTTGCCCAAAACACTTCTTTAATATCATCGTACTGCCCATTGTCCTTTTCGATAGCCTGGAAAATGCGACCCCTGCAAAATGGGTAACCAAACATATCGATAAAACCGCCTGCTGCGCCTGCATATTCAAAATGGTCCCGTTTTCTGAGATCCAGTATTTTGGGTTGTATTATGGCTACTTCTTTATTTTCATTAAAGTGACCAGGGATTGGATCGAGCCAGTCGGGGGTTACTTCAACATCTGAATTAAGGAGACAGTATATGTCGGCCTGCACATGTTTAAGAGCATCGTTATAGCCCTTGGCAAACCCACCATTGCTTTCGTTTTTTATAATATTTACTTCTGGGAATTTGTCTTTCAGCAATTTCACCGACCCGTCGGTAGAAGCATTATCCACAACATAGATATCTGCTTTCTCGGAGTACCGTATAACAAATGGAAGATATGACTCCAGAAGAGCTTCTCCGTTCCAGTTAAGTATGACAACAGCAATTTTCAAAACGGATGCAAATTAACGGCTAAAATCAGGAATTTGCTCTAAAAAGCTATATTTTTCTTCTTCCAGGGCCAGTTTGCAGAAGTAATGTTGTATTCCGTTGGTGAGCATTAAATAGCTTGCCTTGATCTGAAGATTATAACGAGCCACCTGGTCGAAGACTTCCTGGTTGAGTTTTTGAGTATACGATTTACATTCAACCAAAAGCGCTATTGAGCCATCAGAATTGTAAACAACAACATCGTATCGTTTGGTGAGATCATTGACGGTGATTTTTTTTTCCACATTGATGAGACTAGCCGGATATTTCTTTTGATCTATCAGCCAATGAACAACATGTTGCCTTACCCATTCTTCGGGCTGTAACACCACAAATTTTTTGCGGATGATATCAAAGATCAGGACCTTATTTTCGCTACTTTTAACCCTGAAGTTGCAGGGCGGGAAGTTCAATAACTGCATCGTGCAAATGTCTTTATTTTTTTTGGATGGAAGAAGTTAAACAGATAGTGGACAATATACGAAAGGGCAATATCGCTGCTGTCTACTTCTTAATGGGCGAAGAGGCATATTTTATAGATCGGATTTCCGATTTCATTGCCGAGAATGTACTGACCGAAGAGGAAAAAGGATTTAATCAACTTATTTTATACGGCAAGGAATCCAGTATAGAAGAAATTATTGGGAATGCAAAGCGTTACCCAATGATGTCTGAAAGACAAGTGGTCATTGTAAGGGAAGCTCAGCATCTGTCGCGGCAAATTGAAAAACTTTCCCACTATGTTGAAAATCCGCAGGACACCACCGTTCTGGTATTCTGTTACAAGTTCAACAAGTTAGACAAGAGAAAGAAACTCTATAAAACCCTTCTCAAATGCAATGCTGTACTATTCGACAGCAAGAAACTCTATGAAAACCAGGTTGGTGAATGGATAAGAAAGATGCTGAAAGGAAAGGGCTACTCTATTTCGCATAAATCTGCCGCTTTGCTGGTCGAATTTCTGGGTACCGATCTGAGTCGTATCAATAATGAATTGGAAAAACTACGCATAGTGCTTTCAAATGGTTCTGAGATCACTCCTGAAACCATAGAGAAGCATATAGGCATAAGTAAAGATTATAACAACTTTGAACTGAGAAGGGCTCTGGGTGAAAGAGATTTTGTTAAAGCTACCAGGATCATGAAATACTTTGCAAGCAACCCAAAAGAGAATCCATTTGTTGTCACCGTTACCCTTTTGCACAGTTTTTTTGCACAACTGTTGCAATATCATGGATTGCACGACCATTCTCCCAAGCATGTGGCCAGTAGCCTTAGAATAAATCCATATTTTGTGGCAGAGATACAAACCGCTGCAAGGAATTATCCTATGAAGAAAGTAAGCCATATCATTTCATACCTGCGTGAAATGGATATGAAGGGTAAAGGAGTGGGAGCCCAAAACCTGAGTCAGGAGGATTTACTTAAGGAACTGCTGGTTAAGATCGCTTAGCTCTTATTTCCTGTCGATGCTGAATCTGCCAGGACCTACCAGCATTATCACGATAAAGACAACGAAAAATAACAATGCCTTTTCCTTATCCGCAAACGGATCTGCGCTATGGTGAACGAAGGCTGCCACGAACATAGTTATGGCCGCAGGAATAGCTGCCCATCGTGTTTTTAAGCCCAAAATAATAAGTATCGGGCAGATAAATTCTCCGATCACTGCCAGAAACAGGGAAGGGGAGGAGCCTATTCCAATAGGGTCTGGAAATTCAAAATTTCCTGAAATTAGCCGGTTAAATTTACCCCACCCATGTGTAAGCATAAAGATGGATGGAAGGATGCGCAGAATCGCTAATCCGATATCGGTTTTTAGGGTTTTTGCCATGAATTATAAGATTGGATCTGCAATAAAATTACGTTTTTTTTGACAATATCATAAAATAGATCTCATAATACGTTCTAAGGTATCGGTCAGAAGCTTTGCATCATCTTTGTTAAAAGCCAGAGGTGGTTTTATTTTTATCACATTGTCATACGGGCCATCGGTGCCTACCAAAATATTGTTCTGCCTCAATTCATTCTTTATTTTTCCCGCCAGCAAGGTAAGAGGGGTACCATCTGCTTTCGCAAGTTCCACCCCCAGAAACATACCATAACCTCGGATGTCGGCAACTTCAGCAAATCTTTCCTGAAGGCCGTATAAAAGCGTTTTTAGATGATTGCCAACATCTTTAGCCTGTTGTTGAAGCCTTTCGTTTTCTATAACCTCCAGTACCGCCAGTCCAATAGCACACGACACTGGATTCCCGCCAAATGAACTAAAAAATTCAGGACCCTTTTCAAAGCTTTCAGCTATTTTTTCTGTTGTGATCACTGCACCGATCGGGTGTCCATTGCCCATGGGCTTACCGAGAATCAATATATCGGGAACCACATCATGTAATTCATAACCCCAGAATACCTCACCCAGTCTGCCAAAGCCTACCTGTACTTCATCACTGATACAGAGTCCGCCATGCTCACGCACAAGCTTATAGACCGATTTTAAAAAACTCTTGGCCAGGGGCACTTGTCCGCCACAACCCATTACCGGCTCAGCAATAAATGCTGCAAGCTCGATCCCGGCAGCTGACAGTCGATCTGCAGCTACTTTTGCGAAATGTTGACCACATACCGATTCATCTAAAAATCCTGATCCAAAAAACTTAGGCATGGGAGTATCTACTATATCTGGCCTGCGCCCATGACCGCCACTGGAGGCATATTTATAATGGCTTATTTCTATTCCTAAGGAAGTATGTCCATGATAGCCGTGCTCCAATACCATAACTCCCTGTCGTGCTGTATAAGCCCTTGACATTCTTATGGCCAGATCACTGGCCTCACTACCAGAATTAACAAAAAATACTTTGTTGAGCGGATCCGGAAACCGCTCCAATAGTCTCTCCCCATATCGATATAAGAATTCGTATAAATAACGGGTGTTTGTATTCAACCTGGCCATAGTTTGCTGACCCGATCGGACTACATGCGGGTGGCAGTGGCCTGTGAGCATAATATTATTGTAGGCATCCAGATAAGTCTCACCCTGACTGCCATACATATACTGAAAAGCAGCTCCTTGCATGGCGATCGGTGTCTTATAACTAAGTGAAAGTGATTTGCTCAATATGCGATTTCTTCGAAAAATCAGGTCTTCGGATTTAATACTATATACCGAGGTGTATCCAAAAGCTGTTCTGAAAGTATTCCTTGCCTTAAGCGGATTTATTTTTATCCACTTCTTCAAAAGATCCCAGGCCGGTTTCTCACTGATGGTGATATAGTCGGAATCGGGTTTTAACTTCTTCCCATAGGCCGAGTGGCATAAACTGATACACAAACGGGCCGCAACCAAATAGTAAAGCGCATCTAGTTCTTCTTCCTCAAGTGGAATTATTTCGTGATAACCTCTTAGGAATTGCACAGCGCTTTCTAAAGGCAGGGTTTTATTCATCATTATATATGTAGCCCCTATTGCCACTTCATTGATCAACCAAGAATAGGCTATATCGCCAAAATCGAAAATACCTTTTACTCGATCTCCGTCTACGGTTACATTCCAGTCATTAGCATCATTGTGAAGAATAGAATTGCGAAATCCGGAAGCTATCGGGAGTACATTCTCTTCGAATTGCATAAAATAGTATGCTGCTAGACTCCGATCTCCAGGGTCTTCTATATGCTCGATAAGTGGAAGGTTTAAGCTCAGATTTCGAAGATCCCAATGGTTCTCTCTTGCGGCTACAGCTGGCTCTTGGAGTGATTGTAATTGTTGATTCATTGTGGCAAGCATTGTTCCAAAGGACTCCAGAACCTCTTCGGTCTGTTCAGCTGCACCTAAGAGCTCACCCTCCACATAAGTGAGCAGCCGAAAGATATAATTATCTTCAACCAAGTACGATTGCCCCTTAATTGTATTGATGGCCCTTGGGAAGGCGTAGGTTTCAACAGCGTCTAAACGAATTAAAACACGATGTTCCGCTTCAATGATGGCAAGGGTTTCAAGAGAATAATGCTGTTTTTTTAATATTGATGTTTGTGATCTGGTTATCACTTTGATGGTCTGATCTTCGAATCCTTCGAGGCCTTCCAACTTAAACTCCCTGAGATTATAGTGATCTTCAAGTATTCTCTTTATTTCTTTCACTGCCTTAAAATCTGTAGAATAAACTTAAGCCAATTCTGATGAATGAAAAAGAATCTCTTATCCGGAAATGGGAAAAATACCCCAGGCCGAGGAATCGGCCTTAAGGCATCAAAGAAATATCTGAACGAAATATCTTTCTAGAAAAGATCTACGGTCTTATCTTCTGCATCTTCCGATATGGTAATCAGTAATTTTTTCATTCCTAAACCGGAAACTCTAAATACTTTTGTACCTGTGGTCCATTTCTCCTTACGCACTGCGCCGGGCATCATAGGAAAACCATAGCTAAATTTTTTTCCATCTGGTTTAGGGCCCAAAACATAGAAGTTCTGGCGGTTATCAGAATTATTCCTGATTTTAAATCTGATATACCGCGCTGTAAGCTGTTCATCAGCTTTGGTAATCGCATTTGAAATATCCCCTTTTATTTTATTTGGTCTCCGATTAAATTCAAGTCGTGCTTCTTTGCTAAGCTCTACCTCCAGGTAATCTGCGGTATTGAGTTTGGCGGTTCCCATGCCCCAGATGTTCAGAAAAACCTGATCCGTCATTAGTGATCTCGCATCTATGGTCCCGTTTTCAGCCCCAAGGTTTAAAGTGTTTAGCCTGCCTTCTGCCTTGATGGTTCCATTTAGAGCCATTAAGCTAAAAACATCCGTGTCGAGATTAATAATTCGAATCTCATCGTTGGTGCCAAGTTCTACACGTTTTGCATAGGGCACCCCTATAACGATCTTCATTCTGGTAGAAGGCTGGATCCATTTTTTCTGATCGAGTTGAAGTACGCCATTTGTCACTTCCGTATCGATCAGGTCGAACAGGTTGGCATCGGCAGTAATTGTGATGCCGTTTTCCTTTTGGGTATCGATCAGGATATCTGCATATAGCCCAATCCGGATATCCTTAATCGGTTCTAAGTCATATTTTCGTTCTTCAATCTTACCGTCGCCTTTTACTTGAGCAAATGAAAAAAGGGAGAGCAACAAAACAAGTGGTAGAATTATTTTTTTCATGATATTATTCTTTTATTAGTTCAAATTCAGATTTGTTATTTTTAGTATTCTGCGCGATATGAGGTAGTCCAGTCCAAACCTTCCTGAACCCAGGTAGAGGTTGTAAATGGCAATCCATAAAAATCCCATAGCCGGCAGCATACCCCATACACCGCCATCCCATTTCTGCATAAAAATGGCGACCAGCATAGTACATGCAATTAGAAATGAAGCAAGACGTGTTTGAAGGCCCAAGGCGAGAAATAGCCCTCCGACTGCCTCACTAAAAGCACCCATCCATGCAAAGAATACTGGTGCAATTGCAAAAATACCACCGTAGGAAGCAACATCTTCGGGAAACCAGGCAGCTACTTCGAACAGATCGAGGTTTCGGTGATCTGCCGTCCAGGGCACACCAAATTTATCTGCTCCAAAACTCAGAGCGAGTAACATGCCACAAAGAAATCGGGCAATGGCAAAGAACAGGTCGGCCACCCAATGGTTCATTAGTATCGGACTGGTCAAAATGTTAATAATCTTTTTCATGCTTTTATTATTTTGATTTGTTGAAACAAAACTGCATGAAATTCGATAAGGCAAGGCCTCAGATTGTATTCAAGTCGTATCAAATACGATTTGAGACGTATCAAATGATTAAGAATCCAATCTTCGAAGGTATTCTGAAGGGGAAGACTTTTCTAACTTTTTGAAAACTCGATTAAAGGTAGCTTTACTATTGAATCCACAGTCATATGCGATACCTAAAAGAGATAACCGTTCCTGCTTACCCTGCTTTAGCGCATTCTTAAAAGCAGAGATCCTGTACTCGTTAACAAAGTCATTAAAATTCTTTAAAAATCCGGTATTGATCACATCGGATAGCTGTGCCCGGGTCATCTGCAATGATTCAGCCAGGCCAACCAGATTCAGATCCGGGTTCAAAAATGGTTTTTGTTCTTCCATATAATTCCTAACCCTTTCCAGTCTTGGATCTGCAGCAGGAGAGTCAGTGTGGTCCTGATCGTGCTTTAGCTGGCTACTAGCCCTGAGATTCATTGTGTCACCAGGATTATGTTCAATATCAAAACCCAGGGTACTAAGAGTTGTAGTATCGGTAAAATAGCCCTTGATACCCACATAGATAACCACCAATGCAGAGAAGAACTGGTACCACCATTTCTGGATCCAACTCAATTCAACTATCGACACATTTACAAGTTGTTGTATTACCGAATAGACAAAAAGGAAGGCATATAGATATAGAAAGTTACGTATCCAGTTCAACTCAAATCGATAGGTATTGGAAAAATATTTCGGAAGTTGAATGCGATACCTGTAATAAAGCTGGAGTGTAAAAGCGAGATATAGCAAATGCTGTGCTACAAAAAAAGACTCAAAAAACACCCCCATAAATTCAAACTCGAGCAACTGCATCAGATATCCATTCTGACTATCATCAAAATCGGGCTGACTCGCATCATAGGCAAAAATAAATATGCGATATGCCATATAGGCCAATACCGGAATAAAATGGAGTCTATCTTTTTTCCTAAAAGAGAAATTAGAGCTGGTGATAGATTTTACATAAAAATAAATAAGCGGTCCAATAGCTAAGCCCAGATAAATAAGCCAGTAATTTATCTTAGTATTCCTATAGGTGTCGTACCAATCCATAAATCCTATGGTATAGGTTGTGCGGTGATAACAGGTGATCAACACCAATAATGCGAGAAACAGATCGGATGGATTTTTCTTTTTATAGTATCTCAAGAGGAGGAGGAAACCAAAAATTATCCCCTGGCAAACCAGTACCAATAAAGGAGTACTATAAATATTGAAATTCGGAAAGATGAGAAACATCCAACGGACTTTTCACTAAAATAAAAAATCCCAAATTAACAATGTCTCATCGGAGCTTAAAATAGAATTAAAGATCCTGTGCAGTTTTGAGCACTATCATTATTTAAGTCTGGGGTAGTCTAAAGGATTGGCCTCATGCATCATCTCATATATCTTTTCGAAAATATCTTCCGCATTGGGTTTAGAGAAATAGTCGCCATCGGAAGCATAGGCGGGTCTATGAGCTTTCGCACTGAGTGTTTGCGGTGCACTGTCGAGGTAATCATACGCTCCTTGTTTTTCGACGATTTCCCTCATCAGATAGGCCGAACATCCGCCTGGTACATCCTCATCTATTACCAACAGTCTATTTGTTTTTTTAATACTTTCAAGCACTTCCTTATCTAAATCAAAAGGCAGCAGTGTTTGTGCGTCGATTACTTCCGCATCTATCCCCACCTCTAAAAGTTCCTGAGCTACCTGCTGAACAATTCGCAAAGTAGACCCATAGGAAACAAGAGTGATATCATTTCCTGTTTTAAGCGTTTCAACCTTACCGATAGGAGTACAGAATTCTCCCAAGTTGGCGGGTTTTCTTTCTTTCAGCCTGTAGCCATTAAGGCTTTCTATGATCAGCGCGGGTTCATCGCTTTTTAGAAGGGTATTGTAAAAGCCCGCAGCCTGTGTCATATTGCGTGGCACAAGAATATACATTCCCCTAAGCAGATGAATTAGTCCGCCTAATTGAGATCCTGAATGCCATATACCTTCTAATCGGTGTCCCCTTGTCCGCACTATTAACGGGGCCTTTTGCTTGCCTACGGTTCGGTAGAGCAGGGTGGCAAGGTCATCACTGAGTGTTTGAAGTCCATATAACACATAATCCAGGTACTGTATTTCGGCTATCGGTCTCAGGCCTCTCAAGGCCAACCCTATTCCTTGTCCAATTATGGTGGCTTCGCGGATCCCTGTATCTGAGATACGGAATTCTCCGTATTTGCTTTGCAGACCTTCCAGGCCCTGGTTAACATCCCCGATCGTACCACTATCCTCGCCAAAAATGAGCAATTCAGGATGCTTGCTAAAAAGTTGATCGAAATTATCACGTATAATTAATCGCCCATCTACTTCCTCCGATTTTTCATCATATTTCGGCTTTATTGGCTTTACCGAGATAGCATTATTGGGAAGTTCGCTGTACAAGTGGGAGCTGAACTTTGGTTGTATGTGGGCCAGGTAGCTATCGATCCATCGAATCAAAGCATTCTTGCCTTCAGATTCCCATCCCAGCAGATAACGCAATGCTTGTCGGGATTTGGAGGAAAGGTCGCGTTTAAGAGGTTCTTCTATCGCGATCAGGTCGTTTTTAAGTTTATTGACGAAATTCCTGTTGGGGCTGCCTTCAGCGGCTTTAGCCAACAATGTCACCAATTCCTTCCTGGCTTTGCGGTTAGGTGCCAGAAACTCGCTCCATGCTTCTTTTTTAGCAATACGTACTTCGGTTTTAATCTCTTTTTCCAGTAATTTTAATTCTTCTTCTGCGGCAATGTTGTTTTCAAGGATCCATTCCCGGAATCTTTTATTACAATCATTTTCCCCTTCCCATGCCAGGCGCTCCTCTGTTTTATACCGCTCGTGGGAACCAGAAGTAGAATGCCCTTGTGGCTGGGTGAGCTCTTTTACGTGTATTATTACCGGAACATGTTCCTCTCTGCTGATATCGGCTGCATTTTCATAAGTATGGATCAAGGCAGTATAATCCCACCCTCTTACCTTCATGATTTCGAACCCCTGATGGTTTTCATCCCGTTGAAATCCACTTAATATTGCAGAGATATCCTCTTTAGTGGTCTGATACTTTGCGGGGACAGATATACCATATTCATCATCCCAGATACTGATGATCATCGGAACCTGTAGTACCCCGGCGGCATTTACAGTTTCAAAAAAATGTCCTTCACTGGTACTTGCATTCCCGATGGTACCCCAGGCCACCTCATTTCCGTTGACAGAGAACTTGTCTGACGGAATTCCGTTTTCATGCCGGTATATCTTAGAGGCCTGTGCAAGGCCCAATAGTCTGGGCATCTGTCCCGCCGTTGGTGAAATATCGGGGCTGCTGTTTTTCTGATTGGTAAGATCTTTCCAACTGCCATCATCTCTAAGGCTATAGGTTCCAAAATGTCCTCCCATTTGCCTGCCTGCACTCATCGGTTCCAGTTCGATATCGGTAGTAGCATAGAGCCCGTGAAAGAATTCTTTGGGTCCTAACAGCCCCAGGGCCATCATAAAAGTTTGATCGCGGTAATAACCGCTTCTAAAATCCCCATCCTGGAACGAGCGGGCCATTGCGATCTGAGGGAGTTCTTTTCCGTCTCCAAAAATCCCGAATTTCGCTTTTCCGGTAAGGACTTCACGACGTCCCAGCAAACTGCATTCACGGCTTGTCACAGCAATTCGGTAATCGTGAAGGATCTGAGACCTAAAATCGTCAAAGGAAATGTCGTTACTCAGCTCAGGTTTCGGATCCATGCAATGCAGAAAATTTCAACAAAAATATCAAAATCGATGGAGTTATCCAATTAAAAATTAGGGATATCCATTAACTATTTATTAAAAAATGAAGTGTAAACTATAGATTATTCAATAAAATACTAGTAAATAAGCATTTTATTAGATAATTCGTAATTATTTAAAACCATTTTCTGGTGAACAAACCCAACATGGTTTTCGGGCTAAGGGTGATTACAAAACGTATTCTTTCGGCATAATTGGGCTGAGCAATTTCCCAACCATTGTTGGAATATACTGGAAAGTAGAGTTCAAAATAATCAGTTACAAGATTTAGACGGATACCAGAATCGTAAACAAAACGGGGATCAGAGCCACGGTTTCGTATAAACCCTACATCGCCATATCCTTCTATCCACCTCCAGATACTGGCACTTACATTTGTCGTGGCGATCCAGTCGTTAGCAAAGGGTTCCTCCAGTACAGACTTAAAACCACCTTCGGCAATGATAATTTGTTGACTCCAGATCCCCGAATCTTCAGATCGCCCTATGTAGCCATAGTCGAACAGGTAATCCGTTGGTCGATCTAAGGCAAAACTATAAAAGTCTGAACCGGTATCATTGAACAAAAACTTTCCTGCAAATACTCTCAGGTTAAGCTGAAAGTTATTTTGATATAGTTTGCGATATTCCATATTGAAGGCCAGCTTGGAGAAATTCCCCGCATACTGTCCATCCAGGAAGTATGAAAAGTATTCAATAATACCGTTGTTGGTATGATTGTATCTAACATTAAATACGCTATAATCCGGGTCGGTTTCCAGTTCCAGACTCGGATCAATATCCCTGAAAACATTGACATATCTTGCAATAAGAGCTTTTCGTTTATTCGAGATGAGATCAGCGGGTCGCCAACCAAAACTTACTGCTGGGGTAACGGTACTGTAGCGGGAGTTTTCCTCGAAATGGAAAGTACTACCACCTAAGGAGTAATTACTAACATAAAAGCCGCTTTTGGCGTGGTATTTTCTCAGGTTCATTTTGGCATAGCCCACCAGCTCTTTCTGACGTAAACCATACGATGGGGAAATATCCCAAATGAAAGGTTTTTCCAATAAAGTCTTATTGGTGAGTCGCAATCCCGGAGTTAATCCATCATATACATTGAAAGTGAGGACAGGCATATAGAAGATTTGGTTATAATAAGGATCTTCTGCATCCTTCAAAAATTGCAGTTTTAATTTTCTATTACTCGAGAAGAAGCCTTTTAAAGTCTTCCAGTTGTCCCTTTGATTGAATTCCGGAATGTTCTGGTCGTAATTCAGTACCAGTCGTGTCTCCTTGTTTCTGGGAATGGTCACTTCCTGCTCTCCTTTAATATCCGAAAACCAATAGCGAGATACCACCTCATCCTTTCTCAATCCAAAAAGAGAAATCGGCACATTGGTACCGATTTTATTTTTTAGGGTAACTTGTAAGGAATCGTCGGTTTTTGTGATATTTTTGATTTTAAAATCGATCTGGTCGCTGGAATTAACATAGGAATTATAGAACCAATCGATATCCTTATCCGAGTTTTTCTTTAGAATTGCTATAAAATCTTCCGGGGTAACCTTCTTGAGCTTGTAATTCTCGTAATATTCCTTAACGCTTTTGTCTATGGATTCTTTGCCCACATAAGCAGCCAGATATGAAAGTCCGAGGCCGGCTTTATAGGTGTTTGCAATCTTCTGATTGAATTTGATCAAAGAGTCGTTTGATGTAGTAAGTGCCTGGTCCAGGTTTTTGCGGGCCATTAGCATATAAAGAAATGGATACTGCTCATTAAAATCCATTTTTGCCAGATGGAAGGTGCGCAATCCCCAAACATTCGATAATTTGCCGAGTAGTTTCTGATCTGGGTAAAAGGTCTCTACATAACGAATCATCATATAATTAACCAGCGCATCGGATACCCATTTTTCTTTTCTGGGATTCAGGAAAAGAGATTCCCTCATATAGCTGATCAGGGCGGTCTTAAGAAATTTCATCTCGAATTGAAACTGTGCTTCATAAGGTCTTATGAACCTGGGTAACTGATTTAGACCATATAGGGGATTTTTGTTAAAATCGATCTGGCTTACTAACAGCTGTTCATAAGGGAAGTCTCCGAGTTTATTGTGAATAAATTCTGTAACACGATTGATAGAGATGCCCTGTGCTATTTCGGCATATTTAGGTGCAATCAGGTCGGTTACCACCACCAAGTGAGGTGTAACATGTGTCCTGAATTTTCTTCTGGAATTAAGAATGATATCACAACTCTTTCTGTTTAGACCATCGAGAGTGGCCACAAATTGTGAAGGATATTCCGTGATATCCATCTCGTTAAAATTGGTGCCGAGGTATAGCGAATCGGGATAGGTGAAAGAGATTTGGGTGTTGGTATTATCTGTATAAAGATCTTCTAAATTTTTATTGGAATAGAGCTGCCACTGTTTTTCATATACGGCCGGGGTTAGATACCAATCCTTTAAATAATAATCCCCAAGACTATTGTAGCCATATGGAGTGTATCGGTTTGGTGGCAGTTTAATGCGGTACGCGATATACAGCTTTACAGAATCACCTGGTGCCAGGGGTTGGTTAAGTTCCATTTTTACCAGGTCACGCCCCTCTGTCCTGCGCCATTGCACCTGCATAAAATTTTGATCCACAGCACTTAAAATATCAGTGGAACCACGATCTTCATCTTTAGCTAAGTGAAGGCTTTTCCGGAACTCCTCAGCAAATCTTTTTGCCAGGGCAGTATTCTTATTCGAATAGGCATGGGCCCAGTCGTTCAAATAGATTTCGCTAAGAGTATCATTTGCTTTATTGCGATAAGTAAACTCTTGAGAGATTTCAATCTCCTTTGACAGATCATCCAAATAGGCTCTAATGGTATTGGAATGCTGAGCCGAGGCCCGATTCATAGGCAGTAAAAATGCTATGAAAAGGCAAAGAAATGGATAATAAGCAATTCTTTTGAGCATACGCGCTTAGAAATTCGGGCTCAGGGTATGACCTTTATAGAAGGCGTCGATTATTTTAACTACCTCCTCTGGGGTATCTGCTACCTTAATAAGGTCGAGGTCTGTCGGACTTATATTTCCGGCTTCCAGCATAACACCTTTAATCCAGCTGATAAGGCCTTTCCAGAATTCAGAACCCACAAGGATTATAGGAAATTTGCCTATTTTATTGGTCTGTATGAGCGTGATCGCTTCAAATAATTCATCCAGAGTGCCAAATCCTCCAGGCAGCACAACAAATCCCTGCGAATATTTTACAAACATAACCTTGCGCACAAAGAAATAATCGAAGTCAAGGCTTTTATCTTCATCGATATATGGATTGTCGTGTTGTTCAAATGGGAGTTCTATGTTAAGTCCCACAGATGTTCCGCCCGCAAGATGTGCCCCCCTGTTTCCCGCTTCCATGATTCCGGGGCCGCCACCTGTAATAACTCCATAGCCTGCTTCCGATATATTTCGGGCAATATCTACTGTTAATTCGTAATATTTTGCTTCCTGTTGAGTTCTCGCAGACCCGAAAATTGTCACACAGGGCCCTATAGCACTCATCTTTTCAAAGCCATTAACAAACTCACCCATGATCTTAAAAATTGCCCAGGAGTCGTTGATCTTTATTTCGTTCCAGCCTTTGTGATGTTTTTCCTTACGCATAATTTAAAATGTTGTCTGATGAAGAAACGTTAGGTTTAACTTCTTTATTTCCCCTTTCTATTACTTGGCAATCAGTGGTTCCTGCTTCAGTTCACGACGCAGGAATCGAGCTGTATGACCTATGTCTTTCTCAGCTACTTCCTCAGGAGTTCCTGTTACTACAATTTTTCCACCACCGCGCCCACCTTCCGAGCCGATATCAATGATGTGATCCATTATTTTAATAACATCCATATTATGTTCGATGACCAATACGGTATTGCCCTTGTCTACCAATTTATCCAATACTTCCATCAATACCCGTATATCTTCAAAATGCAGTCCGGTCGTGGGTTCGTCGAGAATATAAAAAGTATTTCCTGTATCTCTTTTAGATAACTCAGTAGCCAGCTTTACCCTTTGAGCTTCTCCGCCGGAAAGAGTTGTAGATTGCTGTCCCAGAGATATATAGCCTAGTCCAACATCATGAATCGTTTTAAGTTTTCGGTATATTTTTGGAATCATATCAAAAAAGCTCACGGCTTCATCGATCGTCATCTCCAAAACATCCGCAATCGACTTTCCTTTATATCGGATTTCAAGAGTTTCCCTGTTGAACCTTTTTCCATTGCAGGTCTCGCAATCTACATATACATCGGGAAGAAAATTCATTTCGATAACTCTAAGCCCTCCACCCTGACAGGTCTCACATCGTCCTCCTTTTACATTAAAACTAAATCTTCCGGGTTTATATCCACGGATGGCGGCCTCGGGCGTTTTGGCAAATAAAGCTCTGATTTCTCCAAATACCCCGGTATAGGTAGCTGGATTCGACCTGGGCGTACGCCCGATCGGACTTTGGTTGATATCGATTACTTTATCGATATGCTCCAGGCCACTAATAGAGGCATAGGGCATTGGTTTCTTGACCCCTTTAAAATAATGGGCATTCATGATAGGGTAAAGAGTTTCGTTGACAAGGGTCGACTTCCCACTACCCGATACTCCGGTCACCCCGATCATTCTGCCTAAGGGAAATTCGACGGTAATATTGCGGAGGTTATTACCCTTGCAGCCCTTGAGAACAATTTTATGGCCATTGCCCTCTCTGCGTTTGGCAGGTATGGGTATTTTCTTGACACCCGATATGTATTCGGCTGTTAAGGTATGTTGCTGTTTTAAAAGAGTTGGATGGCATTCGGAAATTATCTCACCCCCGTGCTTACCGGCTTCGGGTCCAATATCGATGACATGATCGGCTTTTTCTATCATGTCCCGATCGTGTTCTACTACAATCACTGAATTGCCTATATCCCTAAGGGATTCAAGTGAACTAATCAATCTGTTGTTATCCCTTTGATGTAATCCTATACTGGGTTCATCTAATATGTAAAGGACACCTACAAGTTGCGAACCGATCTGGGTGGCTAGTCTGATACGTTGTGCCTCTCCTCCAGACAGAGATTTTGAACTGCGGTTCAAAGACAGGTAATCCAACCCTACATCGAGTAAAAATCGGATCCTTGTCCTGATTTCTTTAATAATCTCCTCGGCGATTATTTTCTGATTTCCATGTAGATGGTGACCCAGCTCGTCGAAAAACTCAGAAAGCTCCGCAATATCCATGCCCGCCAGTTCGGCGATATTTCTTTCATATATCTTAAAGTAGAGCGAAGCTTTTTTCAACCTTGATCCCTCACAATCAGGACAACCGATCCTGTCCATATACTCCTTTGCCCAGCGCCGGATAGATGTTGAATCGGCCGAATGATATTGGTTTTTTAAGAAATTAGCGATTCCCTCATAATCAATCTTATACTCCCTTCTTACTCCTAATGCCTTTGAATCGACCTCGAAACGCTCATCACCTCCATAAAGAATAACCCGTAGCGCGTCCTTGGGAATATCGGAAATAGGATCGCTAAGATCAAAATCATATCGCTTGCCAATAGTTTCCAATTGTTTAAACGACCAGGACTTTTTGTACTCCCCTAAAGGTGCTATTCCACCCGCCTTTATGGAAAGCTTTTTATTTGGTATGATCTTTTGTTCATTTACTTCATAAACATGACCCAGGCCATGACAGTTAGGGCACATTCCTTTGGGTGAATTAAACGAAAAGGTATTAGGCTCGGGGGTGGGATAGGAGATCCCTGTACTGGGGCACATTAAATCTCTACTGAAATATCTGGGGAGGACTGTTCCTTCTTCCAGCACCATCAACACGTTCTCCCCATGATACATGGCGGTATTAATAGTTTCTGTAATCCGTTTATCCAATGATTCGGATGAATCTACCAGCAGCCTATCGATAACGATTTCGATATCATGGGTTTTATAGCGATCAACTTTCAGGCCCTTAACGATGTCAAGGATTTCCCCGTCGACCCTCACTTTAACAAAACCCTGTTTTCCGATTTGTTCGAATAATTCTCGGTAATGCCCCTTTCTGGATTTAATGACAGGTGCTAGAATACTAATCTTTTTCCCGTTATAGGATGATATGATAAGTTCTTTAATCTGCTGATCATTATAACTAACCATTTTCTCGCCCGTGTTATAGCTATAGGCATCAGATGCCCGGGAAAAAAGCAAGCGTAAAAAGTCGTATACTTCGGTAATGGTACCCACGGTAGATCGGGGCGATTTAGAAGTGGTTTTCTGTTCAATTGCAATCACCGGTGAAAGTCCATCTATCTTGTCCACATCAGGACGCTCAAGTCCGCCCAGAAACTGCCTCGCATAGGCAGAAAATGTCTCGATATAACGTCTTTGACCTTCGGCATAGATAGTATCAAAGGCAAGGGACGATTTACCACTGCCAGACAGTCCGGTTATAACCACCAATTTTTCCCTTGGAATACTTACATCAATATTCTTAAGGTTGTGGACCCTCGCGCCTTTAACTTCGATAAATTCTTCCTGCTCGGCCATAATTCAGGGCAAAGTTGCAAAGGTACATTTTTGACGACTAAAAAAGAAGTCCTGGCCAATGTTAAAAATCAGTATAAAACCAATGGTGGGTTTTCAATTTTTAGCCATTCACTCGGGTTTCGAAGGACACCCTGTTCCACAAAAAATTGTCAGAGATTATGCCCAAATAAAAATAATCATTTATGCAGCATTTACTGTTTTGGGGAAATATGCTTTTTCGTCCATCGGCTGTCTTTGATTGTAATTGGCAACTGAGGTTAATGAATCTGAGTTCAACGAAAGAGAAGCTGGTTCGGAAAGTTGTTTTTGCGCAAGAAGAATTTTAAAACGACCAGTTGAAATAATGTGCTTTGCATTACCGTCGTAATAAATTCCATATTTACGCTTTCTATCATAAATAATCCAGGGACAAATATCCTGACTGGATCTAAAATGTTTCGTGATCAATGGAAGTACATTAAAATCAGGCTCAATATAAGCCAAATGAAGATCGGGATACGTCTGTTCCAGACGAACCTGACTTTCCATCCTTTTTTTCTCACGACTAACTAATCCGGCCAGTAGTTTAATCTTATTTAGAGAAGTAGATTCTATATAATTATCTGAATCAGTGGGGTTTAATACTAAAAGCCTAATGTATTTATAAAGCAAAAACTCTATCCCCTTTGATTCACTCAGAAAGGCAAAATAAATAGATTTGGCCGCCTCATAGTTCTTTTTCTGGATAGCCTGCCAAACACTCCTGGCCGCCGTTTTATCTGTCTTTACACTTATAGCATCTGAAAAAAGTAGTCGTTGACCATTTTCTTTACTCATGATATCCGAAATAGAACATTCTTCGCTGAATGCAAAATGTATCGCGCTTAAAAATCCGCTAAAGCCGTCATCGTAGATCAATGTGGTTTCTATGTATTTCATGCTTAGAATAATTTCAATTGTTGGCTTTTCATATGGTCCCGATCCGAATTCGACATAGAACGTTTAACCCTTCTCCTTTTTCTTACCACTTTTTCCACGGTTTCACGATCCATTCCCTGTTGGGCAAAATGTTGAAGCTTATCTGATATTTCGTTTTGAAACATAACTAAATTCGTAATATGTCCAAATATATGGAAATATTCCACATTATGGAAATATTCCAATATTATTTTGGATATATTCCATTTTTTGTATTTTTGAGATATGTTTGCCAGAGATAGCTGAGTGTAATACTGCACAAAGCATTAAAAGGAGGCAGGTAATAAACGGATACATATGGAAAATGAAGTGACCATCAAGCGATTTACGGAGGTAAGAAGAGATCTGGGTTATACGCAGGCTGAATTTGCAAAGCTTCTGGGTATTTCAAGCACTACAGCTGATATTGAAAGGGGGCGTACAAAACTTTCAGGAAGGGTAGTGGCAGAATTGCTAAAACAGTTCAAAATAAACCCGCTCTGGCTTTTTGGAAAGACCGAATCCAAATATCTGGATACCTCTGTGGTCAGTGTAATTCCAAAAGTGGTTACTGTAGATTCGGCCGATAACGATAATATGGTGCTTGTCAATGCCAAGGCAGCAGCCGGATATCCACAAAATATCCAGGATAGTTCGTGGTACCGTCAACTTCCTGCCTTTGATCTTCCCTTACCGGAATTCAGAAATGCCACTTATAGGGGATTCCAGGTGGAAGGAGACAGTATGGTTCCTAATCTTTATCCGGGTGAATGGGTGCTTGCCAGGGCAGTTGAATCGGTGGAGGAAGTGAGTCTGAATAAGATCTACGTAGTAGTTTTACAGGATGCCGTTTTGGTAAAGAAAGTAGAAAGACCACCTGGGAATGCCAATATTGTGCTGATCTCATTGAATGAAAACTATCCAACTTACGAAATAGAACCACATCAGATTCAGGAAATATGGGAAGTAAGCAGTAAACTGACTTTTGGGATAGATGCCTCTACAGAAAAAGGTTTGCTCAGGCAATTGCAGGAATCTATGGAAGATCTGAAACGGCAATTGGGCAATAAATAAAGAATTTTTTGTCGGTTCTACCGCATCAAAATCCAACGGCAGTATCATCACCACGTCTATCGGCTCCGCCTTCCAGGCTTCCATCTGGTAAAATTCTTATGCCGTCAACTTTACCCATAATAGGTGTAAGCTTTTCATTTATTATATATCCTTTCTTACGGAGTTTATCTTTTGTTTCCTCAGAAAATCCACCGGGTTCAAATACAATTTCATCGGGTAACCATTGATGATGAAATCGAGGAGTATTAACAGCCTCCTGCATACTCATATTGAATTCGTAAACATAGAGTATCGTCTGGGCCACAGCGGTGATGATCTTTGATCCTCCTGGTGATCCTACTACCATCCACAAGTTCCCGTCTTTTTCAATTATAGTTGGCGTCATCGAACTCAACATGCGTTTACCAGGAGCAATACTGTTTGCTTCGGCGCCGATCAGTCCAAACATGTTGGGAACACCTGGCTTAGCACTAAAATCGTCCATTTCATTATTAAGAAAGAATCCCAGTTCATCGCAGTATAGCTTCGATCCGTAGGCTCCATTTAAGGTAGTGGTAACCGATACCGCATTGCCATACTGATCTACAATGCTGTAATGTGTAGTTTCATCGTGCTCAGCCATTAAAACACTGCCTTCGCGGATATCACTTGACAATGTCGCCCGATCAAAACTAAAACTTTGCATGCGTTCTTCAAGATAATCCTGACTCAGCAGAACATCGAGTGGGATATCGACAAAATCCGGATCGCCCAAAAAGTAATTTCTGTCGGCATAAGCCCTTCTGGCCGCCTCGGTGAACAATTGCAATGTTCTGGCCGAGTTATAGTCATCGTCCCCGATATCGTAGGGTTCGAGCATTTTAAAAATCTGGTTGATCGTTACACCACCGCTACTAGGTGGGCACATCGATATTAATCTGAGGTCTTTGTAGTTAAAAATTATCGGTTGGCGCCACTTCGCTTCATAAGCAGCCAGATCCTCAACAGAGACATATCCGCCATTATCCTGTATAAAATCAGCTAGTATTTTAGCTGTTTCCCCTTTGTAAAATTCATCACGCCCATTTATAGAAATCCTTTTCAGGGTATTGGCCAACGACGGATAACGCAGAGTATCCCCAACCTCACATTTGTTATAGAACAGGGTATTATCACCGTTTATTTCAATGATATCCTCCCAGTATTTATCCAATCGGGCGGCTTGCTTTTCTGTAACCATTACACCCGCCTCCACCAGCTCTATTACCGGTTCGATAATTTCGTTCATCGGAATGGTCCCAAATTGCCTGTGTACTTCAAACATCCCTGCAATAGTTCCCGGAACGGCAACACCGGTAGCTCCTTTGGTGCTTAAGCCAGGAATCACGGTACCGGTAGAATCAAGGTACATATCCTTATGAGCCGCCATAGGTGCTTTCTCTCTATAGTCAAGAGCACCCACATCTCCATTGCTTTTGCGATATACCATAAATCCTCCCCCGCCAAGGTTGCCTGCAAACGGGTAAGCTACTGCCAGGGCCAATTCGGTGCCTACCATAGCGTCAAAGGCATTCCCTCCCCGCTGAAGGATCTTCGCACCTATAGCAGAGGCCTCTTCGCGGGCCGATACCACCATTGCATTTTTAGTAACAAGGCCGGTAGGTTCGGCAGGGGCCTTAGTACAGGCGACAGCCATTACAATAAGTACTCCGTAGATTATTCTTTGCATAAGGAAATATACTTTTGTTTTGAAAAAACGATGAGCTCTTCAAAAAATGAGGTAAACTCAGTTTCAAAATCATCGTAATGTGATTCGAGATCGAAAATAGCAAAGTTCATTTTGCTCTTGTTGTTTGTCCTTCTATTCATTCCTTTAAGCACCCGACCGATTCCTTCCATTTTGGAATAATTCAAGAGCCAGTTATCTGCTATCATATAGGGCATCATACGTTGTATGCCATCAGGTAGGATTTTGTAATTGGTTTCCAGGAGGTCATAAAACCGATCAACATAACTATTTAAAGGCACATCGCAGTATTGCCCCCAGTTCTTTGCCAAAAAATGATCGTAGTAGATATCCACTATTACCCTGCTGTAATGTCCGTAATTCTTATGAAGTCGTTTACTACTTCGCCTAGGTGTGTTATGAGAATCTGTATAAGTGTCGATGGCCCTGTGCAATAAAATACCTTTTTGCACCTTTGGAGGCAGGTGTCGGTAATTATTACTGCGTATGCTATCTGCAATAAAATTACCAATGGCTATTTCATCGTCTTCAAAAGAGAGGTAAATATGTGCCAGAAAATTCATCGGTTCTAAATCTTCATTGTGAGAATGAAAATACAAATATGTCGCTTTCCATTGTACCCAAGACCTTTATATTTGCAAAAACTTTAAAGATCTATGACACTTATTAAATCCATTTCCGGTATTCGGGGTACTATAGGAGGACGCCCTGGAGACAATCTTACCCCCGTTGATGCAGTAAAATTTGCTGCCGCATATGGTAGCTGGATGCGAAATACATTAAACAAAAAGAGCTGTAAAGTCGTTATTGGCCGTGATGCCCGTATTTCCGGGAGGATGATCCAGGACCTGGTAGTTGCAACACTTACAGGCCTGGGGATCGATGTCATAGATCTTGGACTTTCTACCACCCCCACAGTGGAGATTGCCGTTCCCTTAGAACAGGCCGACGGCGGGATTATCTTAACCGCAAGTCATAACCCTAAGCAATGGAACGCACTAAAACTTCTTAACCAAAAGGGTGAATTCCTCGACGGTGAACAGGGTGCCATTATTTTGGACCTGGCGGAGAACGAAAATTTTGAGTTTGCAGAAGTAGATGAACTGGGGAACGTTGAAAAAAAGGACGACTATATCGATATTCATATCAGGGAGGTGTTAAAACTTTCTTTGATCGATGCGGCGTCTATCCGCAAAAAAAACTATAAAGTGGTGGTCGATGGGGTCAATTCTACCGGTGGTATCGCAATCCCTAAATTATTGAAAGAACTCGGTGTTGAAGTGGTAGAGCTTTACTGTGAACCAAACGGTGATTTTCCACACAATCCCGAACCCCTGAAAGAACATCTAGGCGATATCTGCAAAATGGTGGTGGAAGAGAAAGCAGATTTTGGTATCGTGGTGGATCCGGATGTTGATCGTTTGGCTTTTATAACGGAGGATGGAGAAATGTTTGGAGAAGAATATACTTTGGTCGCTTGTGCAGATTACGTTTTAAGCAAAACCAGTGGAAATACGGTTTCTAATCTAAGCTCTTCCCGCGCCTTACGCGACATCACCGAAAGGCATGGTGGTTTTTACCAGGCTGCCGCGGTAGGGGAGGTAAACGTTGTTGCCAAAATGAAAGAAACAAATGCAGTGATAGGGGGCGAAGGAAACGGCGGGATTATTTACCCTGAGAGCCATTACGGACGTGATTCTCTGGTAGGTACCGCTCTCTTTCTGATGTTGCTGTCAGAAACCGGCCTTTCAGCAGGCGAACTAAGAAGCGGTTATCCAGCGTATTTTATGAGTAAGAATAAAATAGAGCTTACTCCGGATCTCGATGTAGATGGGTTGCTCCGGGATATGGCCCTTAAATATGCAGGTAGTGAGGTAAGTACGATAGATGGTGTTAAGATCGATTTTCCTGAAAATTGGGTTCATCTCAGGAAATCGAATACCGAGCCGATCATTCGTATATATACCGAGGCCGGATCACAATCCGATGCAGATTTGTTGGCAGTCAGGATAATCGAGGAAATCAAAGAAATTGCCGGGCTGGTTTAATGCTGGTATAAATAAGTATTATTGAAATTCCGGTGGGACTTTGTCCCTGTGTTTCCAACGGCGGTGAGTCCATAAATAATAAGACGGAGCTTTATAAATACATTGTTCGGTGAGTTCCAAGAACCGGTCTGTGATCTCGTGATTATCCGTTGCACTACCATCTTTAGCAATGGGCACGAATTCTATCTGATAATATCCCCGCTTCAGCTTACTGATTTTTGCAAAGACCACGGCCAGGCCAAATTTTTTAGCCAGCAACTCCGGACTATCAAAAACCGGTACAGTTATCCCCATGAATTTACGCCAGTACTTGGTCCTGTGCGATTGTGGAGACTGATCGCTAACCACGCCATATACCGCTTTAACACCATCATTCTGATTCCGAATGATAGTCCTAACCATTTCTTTTTGTTGAATTAAGGTGGTATTCAATTTAGCCCGGATCCTTTTGATCAGGCCATCGAAATAAGGATTATTGATTTTCTGGTATACTGCATACCCGGGAGTTTTAAACATCTGATTGACCACAATACTCCATTCCCAGTTCGCATAATGCGGGATAAGCACAAGTATACCCCTTTCCCTTTCCAGGTCGGTCAGAATTTTAGGATTTAGCACCTTATAACGCCTGGTTAGTTCTTCTGGTCCTATTCTCATGGTCTTGATGGCCTCCAGAAAGACATCGCACATATGCCTGTAAAAGCCTTTTTCTATTTTACTGATTTCGAGATCTTCCTTTAGCGGAAATGCCAATTTCAGATTGGTATTCACTACTTTACGCCGGTAGCGTACGACATGAAATAATAGGGCAAAGATCAGATCGGAAAATAAATAGAACAGACCAAATGGCATCGCTGCGATGCACCATAGGAAGGGATAGGAAATAAGATAGATCAACCTTTGCATGTCCAAAAAAATATGGGCAAATATAGCTATATTTGGCGCTCCATAATATCTTGATAAATATGAATCTAAGCCTGGCCACTATAGCGATCATCGTTGCTAATGTACTTGTTTCACTGAGGGGCTTCAACGAGTCTGGTTTCTTTGATCGTTATAAATTCAGTATAAGGGCAATCAGAGCCGGACAACGTGAACGCATGATCACTTCGGGTTTTCTCCATGTTGATTTTTCACATCTGTTCCTTAACATGCTTACGCTCTATTTCTTTGCAGATGTGGTGATCAATTGGTTCGGGGCGCCTAAATTTCTTATTATCTATGTTATAAGTCTTATAGCGGGCAGCTTACTGGCCATGTTCTTTCATAGAGATGAACCATATTACAGTGCTGTTGGAGCGAGTGGAGCCGTTACAGGCATTTTATATGCCGCTATTCTGCTCCAGCCAGACAAAGAACTCACGATCGTTGAATATTCAATATATGGCATGAAAAACAGGGTTGGGAATATTGGACATACAGCCCATTTTGGAGGCGCCGTAGGAGGATATATAATAACACTTTTATTCAAACCCGAACTTATCTTCACCGAAAGTTTGATGGTGATTTTACTCGCCATTCCAATAATAATCCTTTTCGTTTTGGAAAAAATTGGAAAAATCTAAGGACAGATTAACTGATTATTTCTAAATATTTTGTAAGTATTTTCGTATGTATTTGAATTAATTTTCGTGTATTTCATCGAAAAAATCAGTGCTAAAACATACCAAATAGCTACTTTTGGCGTTCCCAATATTACCAAATACTAATAACCTACATCCAATGCTAAAGAAAGTTTTCCCCCTTTTCTTTCTGTCTTTGCTAATTATTACTGCTTGTAAGGACGAAACCACAGTTTATTCTGATGATCTTCAAGATGAGGTCGTTTTAGAATCCAATGACACCAGATTACAGGAAAGTGTATCCTACGATAAATCCGGGGTTCTCGATATAATGGAAGAAAGCACCTTCGGCAACAGATCGGCCCGGAATGCCAATGATATGGCCGGGGATTATCCTTTGACCCTGGTAGCTCAGGTAGAACCACCCGTTTACTCAGGTCGTGGCGGACTTACCGCTTCACATGTGGATATTGATGGTGATTATGCATATGTATCTTACAATTCCGCGGGAGAAGAATATTTTGGTGCCGTCGAAATTATTGATGTACGTGACCCCAACAATCCAAGGGTAACTTCCAGAGTGTTCTATCTGAATGCCGATATCAATGTTGTAAAATACAATGCAGGCTTTGTTTATATCGCCGGAGGAGTAGATGCAGAAGTATCGGTTACGGCAACTTCAAATTCGTTTGTGGCAAAACTCCAATTATCCGGAAACAGCTTCGATCTGGGAGCTGGAATTATTTATGGTTTCCAACAAGGTTTTAATGCCAATGACATCGGTTTCAAAGACGGATTGGTGTGGGCAACAAGCGGAAAAAACGGTGTACTTGCTTCTTATAGCCAGTCAGATCTTCAACTACAGGATGAGGTACCTTTCTCCGATCTCAGGTCTCTCGCCATCTATGGCGATAGGATAGCGGTTCTAGATGCAGGTGCCGGAATTAAAATACTGGACGAGGAACTACAGATTATCAAAGAAATTACTATCACTTCCGATTTTGGCGATTTTAGCAAAAAGTCCATCGATTTTGATGGTGATAAGATCACCGTAGCTGAAGCCGGAAAAGGAGCAGGTATTTATAGCTATTCAAACGGTTCCCTATTAGAATATATTCCAATCCTGCTAAATCCTGAAGGAGTAGACCAAGGTGATATTGTTACCAATGCAGTTGCAGTAAACGATAATGTATTATTAATGGCCAACGGAGGTGCCGGTTTATGTCTATCTGAAGACAATGGAACCGCGACCGATCCTTACGGCATCATTGAATTAGAGGGTTCTATCAACTACGTGGCCTCTAAAGATGACTATATCCTTGCCGCTTCGGGTAGAGAAGGATTACAAATTATTAAACTTAACAGACCTTCTGAGAGCCTTGAAGGCCGATGTGCTAATTTGCCGGAGTACAATGGAAGTAGCGGATTCGAGGTAACAGCCGGGCAAGACTTAGGCTATAGTGGTAGCAAGCGCTTTCAAACTTTGACAATAGGGGGTAACCTGATTCTCTGTGGAACCTGGACCGTAAGGAATGCGGTGAGTATTCAGGAAAATGGATTGTTCGAAATGAACGGCGCACTGGTAGTTGGTCGTAACAATCGAAGAAGGGATGTCGTCCTCGATGAGAACAGCAGCCTTCGAATAGAGGGCAATCTTACAATTTTTGGAGACCTGGTCCTTAACGATGGTGCAACCCTTGAGTTTATTGGCGATAATAATGTGGTGAATATCTTCGGAAACGTTGAGATCAATGGCGACGTTACCATTACAGGGAACTTCGAAGATGTCAGGGATAAGTTCTAAACAAAGGTTTTCGCGCAGATAAAAGCCAATCCTATCGCATTAACTCTGCTATCTTATTTTCTAGTTCTGGCCCCCTGAGATCCTTGGCCACGATTACTCCGTTGCCATCGAGGATAAAAGTGGCAGGTATGGCTGATACATTATAGAGCTGGGCAATCTCATCAAAATAACGAACATTAGAAACATGGTGCCATTCCAGACCATCATCTTCAATGGCCTTTATCCAATCTTCAGCACGCCGGTCTAGCGACACACCAAGTATACTGAGGCCTTTATCCTTGTATTTATCATATAATTGTACAACATTCGGATTTTCCGCCCTACAGGGCTTACACCATGCGGCCCAGAAATCTACTATCGTGACTTTACCCAAAACGTCGTAAAGGGCCAACTGCTCTCCTGCTGGTGTGGGTGCTGAAAAATCTGGGGCTTTGGCCCCAATAGAGGTGCGTTTCCTTTTTTCAATTTGAGTAATGATACTTTTACCAACATTAGATTGTTTTACCTCAGGGGTAAGCGCTTCATATAGGTTTTCTATTTCCTCAGTCGAGATTGCTTTGGTCGCCATCAACTTAGAAATGATCAGCGCTGAAACGAGTGCATCAGGATTGCCCTTTACGAACTCAATTTCCTGATCACGTGCTTCCTGTTGCAACTCAAAATATTCTTCTCTGAGGGAGTTCATCACAGAGGTGTCCTTTTCGGCCACTGCCTGTCTCATATCCTGGTTCATCGATTGGGCCCTGGATGCCATTTCCTTGGCGGCATTAAAAAAATCTCCGAATACATCATTCTGATCTGTTCCTTTAACCTCCGCATAGAATAAACTATCTTTCTGGGCACGGATATCAATAACCGCATTTTCGACAATTACAGGAATACTTCCCCTGGCATTGTCAATAAAAACATAGTAAACTTCAGGGGAATCCTGAACTCCGGCAAATGAAAAACTACCTGCCTGCATCGTCGTGGTATCCACATCTACAGGTTTATTATTCTCATTGGCCTTACGTAAATATACCGAAGCTCCATCAGGAACTGCACCGTCGAGTTTACCATTTATCACAAAACCCTCAGGGGCAGATTCGCAACTTCCGAGGAATACCACGGCAGCAGCTATTATTAATGATCGGATCATTATATTTTTTTTTAAGATGCGCAAATGTACCTATATACAGGAGAATATAAAAAATCCTTAACATAAGCTTATGTCGCTGTCTGTCGAAGTAAGGTTTTAGAATTGGTAGCGGATTCCAAGCGCGATGTCAAAATCGAAATTGTCAGAGAAATCATCGTATCCCAAAATCCCAATCTCTGGTCTGAAATCCAGTGATAATAGCAACGGTATATCGAAGTCGTATTCCACACCGATATCACCAGCAACAAATACAAATAAGCCACCATCTGGTGTATCGGGATCTCCTCCTGTACCCGGTATAGGGTCGAAATCAACACTCCCCAGGCCTCCGCCTACACCATAGTACCAGTTAAAATTACCGTCTATATGATGGACCCATTGGTAAATGCCGGTTAATTTAAAGGCATCGAATTCTCTACTGTCTCTCCAACCAAAATCGATCTCAACCCTTTTATATCGGTTTACCAGTCTTTGATAGGAGAATTCTACACCGAACCCGTCGCTGTCACCCAACCTGAGCCCCAGGGCGTTATCAGCAATATTTTGAGCATTTACAGAAAGTGTAGTAAAGAGAATAAAAATAAAGAGTTTCCAAATTTTCATGATTCCTGATTTATTAAGATGATAGCCCTATGGTTCTCAGTAATTAAAAACTTAATTTTAGGGTTAAAATTGTCCTGCCTTGGGTAAATTCAATCTGAAACAACTGGAAAAACAGCTCGAAGGAGAATTGTTGACCGACAATCTTAGCAGAGCCATCTATGCGACGGACGCCTCGGTATATCGTAAAACCCCCGTGGCTGTTGCCTATCCTAAAACCAATGAAGATCTTGGTAAAATTATCCGTCATGCCTCTGATAACGGGCTAGGGCTGATTCCAAGAACGGCCGGAACTTCATTGGCCGGACAGTGTGTTGGCGATGGGATGGTTGTTGATGTCTCGCGCTATTTTACGGCTATCCTCGAGCTCAATCCCGATAAAAAGCAGGTTACCGTTCAGCCTGGTGTTATCAGGGATGAGCTGAATCGTTATCTGGAACCTCACGGTCTGTTTTTTGGCCCGAATACCTCTACATCCAATCGCTGCATGATTGGGGGAATGGTTGGCAACAATTCGAGTGGTACTACCTCCATAAAATATGGCGTCACCAGAGATAAGGTAGTTTCACTTAAAGTGTTGCTCTCCGATGGTTCACCGGTAGAATTCGGTGCTGTAGACAAGGTTGCTCTGGAACGCAAGTGCGGGGAAGGATCCATGGAAGGCAGGATCTATAAAGAGCTTTTTAATGAACTTTCTGATCACACAACCCGGGAAGAAATCCTAAAAGAATTTCCAGACCCCCGTATACACAGAAGAAATACAGGTTATAGTGTAGATTCATTAATAAACACAAATATTTTTGTGGATGATCCCTGCGATTTCAATATCGCCAAACTTCTATGTGGTAGTGAAGGTACATTGGCCTTCACAACCGAGATCACCCTTCAACTCGATGATCTTCCACCTGCAAAAACAGCAATGGTAGTTGCCCACTATGATTCTCTGCCCGATTGTTTATCGGATGTCTCGCCACTGATGGACCATTCTTTGCATCTGTGTGAAATGATGGATAAAGTGATCCTTGATTGCACCAAAAACAACAGGGCACAGCTGGCCAATCGCTTTTTTGTCTCGGGCGATCCAGCCGCCTTGCTTATGCTACAATTACGGGATGATTCGGAAAAGGGACTGGAGACCAAGATCGGGGAACTCTTAGACAGCATTAAAAAATCGGGGCTCAGTTATGCCCATCCGGTACTCCGGGGTGATGAAATCTCCAAAGCTATCGATCTCAGAAAAGCTGGATTGGGATTACTTGGGAATATGGTAGGCGATCGGAAAGCAGTAGCCTGTATCGAAGATACCGCCGTAGCGTTAGACGATCTCAAAAGTTTTATTACCGAGTTCACCGGGATAATGGAGGGATACGGACAGCAGGCGGTTTACTATGCCCATGCGGGAGCAGGTGAATTGCATTTAAGGCCCATTCTGAATCTTAAAAAGTCTGAAGATGTAAGTCTATTCCGATCGATCACCACCGAGGTGGCCCATCTTACCAAGCGCTATGGAGGTTCTTTTAGCGGTGAACATGGTGATGGTATTGTCAGGGCCGAATTCATTCCATTAATGGTGGGAAAAGCTAATTATGAACTTTTCAGGCGAATTAAAAAAAGTTTCGATCCCAAAGATATTTTTAATCCTGGTAAGATAGTGGATCCCTATCCTATGGATCAATCCCTTCGATATGATATAGATCGCATAGAACCGGAGATCGATACACTGATGGATTTCTCGGCAGACGGGGGTATACTTAGGGCGTCTGAAAAGTGCAATGGGAGTGGTGATTGCAGGAAGACCCATCTCAGCAAAGGGACAATGTGCCCGAGTTACCAGGCTACGAAGCAGGAAAAAGATACCACCCGTGCCAGGGCCAATGCTTTACGAGAGGTACTGACGAATTCCTCGGGTTTAAATAAGTTCGATTCAGAAGAACTGAAAGATGTTTTCGATCTTTGCCTGAGCTGCAAAGCTTGCTCCAGTGAATGCCCCAGTAATGTAGACGTGGCAACTCTAAAGGCCGAATTTCAATTCCAGTACCAAAAGGCTAATGGGTTTTCATGGCGGAATAAACTCTTCGCCCACAACGTGATGATGAACCGATGGGCCAGTAAATGGCCGGCATTGGCCAATGCAGTCTTCGGTTCAAAATTTTTTGGTGGTCTTATCAAAAAATCTATGGGTATGGCCTCTCAGAGAACTATTCCCAAGATATCAAGTTTTAATCCAGGTAAATATTTAAAAAGTATTAATTATAAGATAGTTACAAAAAGAGAGAAAGTTTTACTATTAATAGATGAGTTCAGTCAGTACTGGGATACAGAATTGGCCCAGGATGCTATCGATTTATTATACAGTTTGGGATATGACCTATCTGTTATCAGCCTGGAAAGCGGTAGATCTTATATATCAAAAGGTTTTTTGGAACAAGCCAGGCGTCTGGCCATGATCAATATTGATAAATTATACCCTTTCGCCAAAGAGGGGATCCCCATAATAGGTCTTGAACCTTCGGCTATTTTAAGTTTCAGGGATGAATATAAAATGTTTGGCCTTGAAAGTGTTAAGGTCGATAAGGTTTCTGCCATGAGCCTTCTTATCGAAGAATTCATGGCTGATGAAATCGACAATGGAAATATTACCTCCAATGAATTCAGTGTAGCTGAAAGGAAGGTTAAAATTCATGTTCATTGCCATCAAAAAGCACTATCCAATCAGAAAGTGACATTTGATATCTTAAATCTACCCGCAAATTATTCGGTATCAATTATAAATTCAGGATGCTGTGGCATGGCCGGTTCGTTCGGATATGAGAGAGAACATTACGAGGTAAGCATGAAAGTAGGCAATCTTAGTCTGTTCCCGGCTATACGCCATTCACCCAAAAATGTTATTCTTGCTGCAAACGGCACCAGTTGCCGTCACCAGATCAAGGATGGTACCGGCAGAACTGCCAGGCATCCGGTGAGTGTTTTAAAAGAGGCACTAATCGTTAATTGATTCACCATATTTTCTTTCTATGTGCTTTTTCCCGGCCTTCAGGTCTATAATGGAGCTCATCAATTCGTTAATATCCATATCCTTAAGAGTATCATCGGCAAAAAAGGCAGATAATTTATCATAGTGGTAGTGATAGATTTTCCATCGCTTAAAAGAGTACTCCAGGGCCGTTAAATTTTCTACCCAATCTCCTGAATTGAGATACATGCATATACCTCTTCGACTTTCACAGATCTCTTTTTTGGGTTTGTGAATGTGGCCGCAGACAACATAATCGTATCCGTTTTCAATTGCGATACTGGTGGCTGTTTTTTCGAAGTTTTGTATAAATCTTTCCGCGCCGTCAGTTTCGTTCTTGATTCTTTCAGCAAGCGAATATTTCTCGTATCCCAATCTTTTAAGTATTGTGTTTCTGAAACCATTAATCCAGATCAGGGTCTCGTAACCCACACTCCCCAATTTACCAATCCAACTGGCAAATTGAAACGAAATGTCTAAAGCATCTCCATGAAAAAACCATGCGTTTTTACCATCCAGCTTTAGCGCCAGTTTATTCATCAGGCATATATTTCCGATACTTAATTCCCGAACTCGTCTTAATAATTCATCATGATTACCGGTGATATAAATTACTTCTGTCTGGCCGGAAGCCATCCCAACAATCTTCTTAAGGACTTTCATGTGAGCAGGTGGAAAATAATCATTTCCCAAGTTATGAAAGTCGATAATATCTCCATTGAGGATTAACTTTTTCGGTCTTATACTGTTGAGGTAGGCCAGTAGTTCATCCGCACGACAAGCAGGGTTGCCAAGGTGAACATCCGATATAACAGCAATATCAATTCTACGCTTTCTCAATACACATCTAAGATTCGATTGCAAAATTATACCAGCAGAAATAATAACCGTCCTTTGGAAAGTCATCATTAAATGAAAACAAGGTTAAATAATTTTTAATCAGACTATGGTAGTGTTAACTGAGTATTATGCGATTTTGGTAGGCTTTGCATTAACTTCTATCTTTGAGCCGATTTAGTCGGGAAGAACCGTGTAAATCAATTCAAATAACATTCTACGTACATGGCCGGTAATACATTTGGTACAATTTTCAGGCTCACCACTTTTGGTGAATCTCACGGAGTGGCAATAGGTGGCGTTATCGATGGTTGTCCAGCTGGATTGAAAATCGATCTCGAAGCTGTTCAGCGCGACCTGGATCGGAGGAAGCCAGGACAGTCTTCCATCGTCACCCAGCGCAAAGAATCTGACCTGGTTGAGTTCTACTCAGGTGTTTTTGAAGGCACAACTACCGGAACTCCAATCGGATTTGCCATACATAACACCAATCAAAAATCTAAAGATTACAGCCATATCAAGGATTCGTACCGGCCATCACATGCCGATTATGTCTACGATCAAAAATATGGCCTGAGGGATTACAGGGGTGGAGGCCGCAGTTCGGCCAGAGAGACTGCTTCAAGGGTGGTAGCAGGTTCTATTGCCAAACAATTCCTAAGCGGGTTGAGTTTTAACGCCTATGTTTCGCAGGTAGGTGATATTGCCCTTGATAAAAACTATCAGGATTTGAAATTAGAAGTAACTGAAACCAATCCTGTTCGTTGCCCTGATCCGGATACTGCAGACCGTATGATAGAATTTATCAAAGCTGTTCGAAAAGAAGGAGACACAGTTGGAGGGGTTATTAGTTGTGTCATCGGGAATGTTCCTGTAGGATTAGGAGAACCTGTCTTTGATAAGCTTCACGCCCAACTAGGCAAGGCGATGTTGTCTGTCAATGCGGTAAAGGGGTTTGAATGGCATAAGCAATGGGATGGACATCTTTTTCAGGGTAGCTTTTAAACCTGTAGCCACCCTTCTACAGTCTTATGATACTATCGATAAAGAGGGTAATAAGGTCAGAGCTCAGGGCAAAGGCCGGCATGATCCCTGTGTAGTACCCAGGGCGGTTCCTATCGTAGAAGCCATGGCAGCGCTTGTTCTTGCAGATTTTGCTTTACAGAACCGTACTATAAAGTTGAACCCTTAAAAGCCCGGTCAATCATTTTCAGAATAAACGCCACACGAATTAAATAATTTTAGATATGGTTTTGAATCTATTACAGAGTAAATGAAAAGTGTGGTGTATGGGTTTTAAAATATTATCTTACTCAATAAAATAAAAATTTATGCGGAAACTTGAACTGCATTGGAAGATACTCATAGGAATGATCCTTGGTATATCATTCGGTTTTGCAATGACCTATCCCAGCTGGGGGGCATCTTTCGTGGCAGACTGGATCCAGCCTTTCGGAGATATTTTTGTGAAATTGCTAAAACTTATAGCGATACCTCTGATCATCGCCTCTCTGATTAAAGGTATATCAGACCTTAAGGACATTTCCAAGTTCAGGAATATCGGTCTAAGGACTATTGGGATATACATTGGCACTACAATTGTTGCCATTTCAATCGGATTAATCCTGGTTAATCTTATCAAACCTGGTGACGGAATAGCCGAAAGTACTATTACAAAACTAGCTGAGACTTTTGCGAGCGATGACGGGGTCACATCCAAACTGGAGATGGCTAGTCAGCAAAAGGAGAGCGGACCATTGCAATTTCTGGTAGACATGGTCCCGGAAAATGCATTTAAGGCATTTGCTGAAAACGGCTTAATGCTTCAGGTCATCGTTTTTACTATCATTTTTGCCATTTCTATGCTTTTAATAGGGGAGGAGCGGGCAAAACCGATAAAGAATTTCTTTGATTCATTGAACTTTGTAGTTCTCAAGATGGTAGATCTCATTATGTTAATCGCTCCCTATGCCGTTTTTGCATTACTGGCCGGGGTAGTGGTATCCTCAAGTGATCCGGAGTTATTACTGGCCTTATTAAAATATTCAGGCGTTGTGGTCCTGGGTCTTTTGATGATGATTGCATTTTACACTCTCGTGGTTGCCATTTACACGAAGAAAAATCCATTCTGGTTTTTAAAACAGATAAGTCCGGCTCAACTACTTGCATTCTCCACCAGTTCCAGTGCTGCTACATTGCCTGTAACGATGGAACGTGTTGAGGAACATATAGGTGTTGATAAGGAGGTGTCGAGTTTTGTTTTACCCGTTGGTGCTACAATCAATATGGATGGGACTAGTCTTTACCAGGGGGTAGCCGCCGTATTTATCATGCAGGTTTTATGGCCTGAAGGATTGGGATTGAGTAATCAACTGGCTATTATCCTCACAGCTCTTCTTGCCTCGATAGGCTCGGCTGCAGTGCCCGGTGCAGGCATGGTTATGCTGGTTATCGTTCTTGAGGCGATTGGATTCCCCGCCGATCTTTACCCGATTGCATTGGCTTTGATATTCGCAGTAGACCGGCCTTTGGATATGTGCCGGACGGTGATCAATATTACAGGGGATGCCACCGTTTCTATGGTGGTTGCCAAATCGGTTGGAAAACTTGGGCACCCTCGAGTTGAAGATTGGGACGATTATTATCCACCGGTTAAAGGCCAAAAGAGAAAATAAGTTGGATAATTTGTGATTTACATGTAATTTTTACAAATAAACAATGCAATTATCTTAATAGGAGGACACCGATAGAGTGAAATTCAATAAAAATTGATCAGTATGAACATATGCTTTTTAATGTATCCCTGGGAGGAAATCGATCCGGATAACGACAGCAGCCTGTCGCTTATCCACGAATGCGTCAAGAGAAGACACGGTGTTGCTCTGTGCACACCTGCCAATCTCACTATTCGCAATAGTGTGACCAGTGCATTTTGTACAGTATTGAATAGGATGGATAAAGTACCAGCAAGCCAGAAAAGCTATTATAAACAGGCGGTCACCCGTGATGAAATGCTCCCCCTCGCAGGTTTTGATGTCATTTTCATGAGGGCCAACCCCCCTTTAGACCCCATAATGTTGAATTTTCTGGATTCAGTAAAGGACGATGTTTTCATTGTAAACTCTATACAGGGGCTGCGGGAAGCCAATAATAAATTATATACTGCGGCCTTCGGAGATGTTCACAGCAATATCATTCCGGTTACTCATGTATCCAAGAACAAGGAATATCTGGTGAGCCAGATCGATGAGTCTAAGGCCGATAAAATGATATTAAAGCCCCTGAATGGCTTTGGGGGGTCCGGGGTCATCCTGATTGAAAGGTCGGCCATGAAAAATATAAAATCTTTGTTGGATTTCTATGTCACCAATTCTGACGGAAGTTCAAATTATGTGATTCTCCAGGACTATATTGAAGGGGCGGACAAGGGAGATGTACGAATACTTTTGCTCAATGGGGAACCTATCGGTGCCATGCGGCGTGTACCTGGAAGTGGAGATCATCGTTCCAATGTTTCCGCTGGTGGCTCAGTAGCCAAACACTCCCTTACCAAAGAAGAAAAAGCTTTATGCATGCAAATAGGACCTAAATTGGTCAAAGATGGTCTCTATTTTGTGGGCATCGATGTTATTGGTGGAAAGCTTGTAGAGGTAAACGTAATGTCTCCTGGGGGCATTACATACATGAACAAAGCATATAAGACAAAAATCCAGACCAAGGTGATCGATTTCATCGAACGAAAAGTGATGGATCAATTAAAAGCATTCGATCGCCGGTCGAGATTACGCAGCGAAGTAGAGAATGCTTAAACTTACTGTACCTGAAATAATCTCCTCTATAGAAGCCGAAAGATCTTTCGAAGCCGTTTCCGAGGACTATTCATTCACTATAAAAATCAGTGAATATGCGCCCTATGTATGTGGTGCGGTCCATGATGGAAATCAATTCAGAAGGTCTTTATGGGAAAACTGTCTACATTCCGAATACGAGCGCTGGTATGAAGAAGATCCCTGCACCAAGGAAATGGTCCGTACCCACCCAGTTGTTATCGCCGGATGCGACAGCCGATTCGAATACGATCTAAATCGAGGCCCGGATAGTGCGATCTATGACGATGCATGGGGTAAAGCTCTTTGGAAAGAACCCCTTCCCGAACAAGAGCACCAGCATAGTCTGGAAAAACACAATTCATTTTACAAAGTTACCCACGCCCTTATTTCGAAAATAGAGGAAAAATACGGAAGAGCTATCGTTTTTGACATGCACAGCTACAACTGGAAAAGGTGGGATAGAGAGGTTCCTGTTTGGAACCTGGGCACCACAAATATCGATAATAACCGATTTGGTGAGGTGGTCAACGACTGGCGTATTAGGCTTTCTGAAATGAGGTTGCCCAATGGATTAAAATCTTCTGCTGGCATTAACGACACATTTTATGGTAAGGGGTATTTTCTAAAATATATCACGGATCACTTTAAAGACACACTGGTTTTAGCCACAGAAATTGCAAAAGTCTATTGTGATGAATATAGTGGTATTATCTTCCCGGAAGTAGTTCATTCAGTAGAAGAACAATTAAAAGAATTAATACCTTTGCAGGCTGAAGAGTTTCATCAGCAAAAATTATGATCAGCAATATACGGGACCTTGAGCTTCAAAAGGATTATGCGGATCTTTTCGAAATAGATGCCAATCTCGATCGCCTGGTACGGCGCATCGAATTACTTAGTTATGTAAATCCCTTGAACATCGAGAAGGAAAAACAGCGGTTTTTCAGCTCAAAATATAAAGAAGAGCCCGAGTTCAAATATCCCAAACTTAAGTTCGATCCTTACAAACTTCACCGACTCTTCTTTGCCCAGCGACTTGAACGCATTAAGGACGATGAGATTCGAAGGCTATATACAGATATAATATATCATTATGCCAATATGGTTCAATGTATTAAGACCATCGGAAAAGGCCGGGAATTCTACTATAATTCTCTCCGGATATATGGCACACCAACTGAGAAAGACGTACAAAACGCAAAATTCATTTTACATTTTGAAGATGAACCTCCTTCGGCAGAGATGGAAAAAATCTTTACGCCTGAAGAAGCCAAGTCTTACTTTGAAGATTTTGCACAGCCCTATGATTTTCCATTAAATATTTACTTTGCCACACATCTTTCTGCAGAGGCTATGGTAAGTAATACGCGCCAGGCGCTGTTGATCAAAAGAAATACAACATTTAGTAAAAACCAATTGCTAACCCTTGCTAATCATGAGATTGGTGTGCATTTGGTCACTACATTCAATGGCCTATTGCAGCCGCTTAAAATCTTTTCTCACGGTTTGCCTAAGAATGTTGAAACTCAGGAAGGGCTTTCTGTTTTTAGTGAGTATATGAGCGGAGCTTTAACGCTGAGGCGTCTAAAAGAATTGGCATATCGGGTCCTGGCTTCAGATAGCCTTAACAAGGGATATAGCTTTGCCGACACCTTCGATTTAATACATGGCACCCACAAACTCAATCGGAAAGATGCCTTTACCATTACTTTACGTGCCCATCGAGGCGGTGGGTTTACCAAAGACCGTTTGTATTTAAGTGGGTTGAGGAAAATCTATAACCGCTATAGAAAGGGTGATTCGATGGATTTAATGCTGACAGGCAAGGTATCTCTTATATATGAAGAGCATATAAAATACCTTCAAAGCAAGGGGCTGGCTAAAGAAATTACCCATCGTAATACTGCATTTGAAAGAAAGCTAAGTAACAATAAAACACTCGATTTTATCTTAAACAATCTGAAATAGCCAGTGGTTTTTTAAGCAACTACTGATTTTGCTAAGCAATAGGATAGAGAGTTTGTGACTTTTTTTCCAATTATTCTCGAATAATACCGATTAAAGGAATTTCGATTGAAGTTCAGGGGTTGGAATCATACAGTGTTCCTTTCTACCAAACCAGCGATACCGGTTTTTGGCAATCAAATTATAAAAGAAATCCCTTATGGGGCGGGGAATCCATTCCAGAATCGCTAATAAGCTCCATAAGCCTCCAAAAGACTTTCCTATTTTAAGTGCCGCTGTAGACCTTGTATAATAGGCCACTTTGGGTTCATAAAGGATAATGCTGTCGGTTTCAGCACTATTGATCCGGCGTTCATTCAAGAATTGCTCTCCAATTTCGCTCTGTAGCGCTGCAAAACGGAACTGATCTTTACGATCTCTTCTAAGAATAAATAAAACTGAACTATTACAGAGATTACAAACCCCATCGAAAAGCACTATTTTTTTGTTTTCTGGAAATTCCATTAGGCAAAAATACGACGGAGAATTTAGAATCTCCTTGTCGATGGGCGACTTGGTATCGGATTATTTAAATCTAATGCAAGGTAAATGCATTAAAAGCAACTAAATTGGATATGTGGGGAGGAGGCGTAAGCCCCAAAAAGAGAATAAGCATTTGGAGGCAATCTTAATAATCGCTTTTACAAAATTCCGGGATTCCATTTACTAATTTAACAGAATTGAGCTTACGACCAATATTAATTGGAGCTCAGAAAGCCCAATTATTTGCCATGATTCATAGCCAACCTTCTGGAAGCTGTTTATTTTCTTAAGGAAGGAGTGCCTCGAAAGATCTAAAGTAATTCATTATTTTTTTGCTTCTACCAATTCCAATTGGCTTACACTAACATTTGTAGTAAAAATACCATAGTTAACCACTGCCTTATTTTTTTCGAGACTATCTATACTGCCAACAGCTTTACCGTCGATAAGGCGTACCCGGTCCCCAATTTTAAAAACAGGTAAAGGTTTGGCCTTCTTAATCCTGGCGGCTTGTTCCTTCTCAACCTTCTTTTCTTTGCGGATCGTACTTAATTGTTTATGTAACTCACGTTCAATTCGATGCTGATCTTCCTTTGAAGCCTTGCTTTCCTTTGTACTTTGTTTTTTACGCTTACTGTTCTCGGTCTCTACTATTCTCAAAAGTTCTGATACCAATGGCCGCTTTTTCTTATCCCTAAAATATTTCTCTGCTGCCATGTAGACCTTATTTCCAAGTCTTATCATACGTTGATTATGATCGTAGAGCACTTGATATTTCTCTAATTTGGTTTTCATTTTAGAGTTGATCTTTTCAAGTCGATCGGCCTCCTCTCTGGCCCGCGTTTCTTCTTCCTGCAAACGTGAATCTGTTTTTGCCATCCTGTTACGCTCTTTCTGCATCTTTGCTATCGTTGCATCGAAACGTACTTTACCACGTTCTATTTTTTTTCGTGCGCGATTGATCAGGCTATACGGAATGCCATTCTGTTGAGCCACTTCAAATGTAAAAGAACTACCTGGCTGTCCCGTTTCCAATTTAAAGCGTGGTTGGAGTGTTCGGGAATCGAAAAGCATATTGGCATTTGTAGCATAGGGCAGCTCATCCGCCAATAGTTTCAGGTTGGCATAATGAGTGGTGATTACTCCAAAAGAACCCCGCTCATAGAACACCTCGAGAAAAATCTCGGCGAGCGCCCCTCCCAACTCAGGATCGCTTCCTGTACCAAATTCATCGATGAGAAATAACGTTCGATCATTACACTTCTTTAGAAAACCATTCATATTCTTCAACCGGTAACTATAGGTGCTCAGGTGATTCTCGATAGATTGATTATCTCCGATATCGGTTAAGATCCTGTCAAAAAAACAGGCGGTACTGCGCTCGTGCACCGGAATTAACATTCCACTTTGCAACATCAATTGCAGAAGCCCGATTGTTTTTAATGTAATACTCTTTCCTCCCGCATTGGGCCCCGATATAACTATAATCCTGTTCTTCGGCTGCAGATGAATAGATTGGGGCCAGGTCTTTTTTCCCTGGAGTTCATTGTTCAGGTACAGCAGAGGGTGATATGCTTCCCTTAAGAATAAGTTCTGATCATTATTTATCGACGGCAACAAAGCATTGATATCCCGGGCATATTTCGCCTTGCCCGCGGTTATATCAGTATTTACCAGAAAGGTCTGATATTGTTCAAGCTGATCTGCGTATGGCCTTAATAGATCAGTGAGTGCTTTTAAGACTCTTTGTATCTCTTCTGTTTCATCGTACTCCAAATGAGTTAATTTCCGACTATACTGCAGTACAATTTCAGGTTCTATAAAAACTATACTTCCTGTTTTAGACGAGCCCAGGACCGAACCTTTAACTTTGCGCCTGTACATGGCCTTAACAGCCAGTACCCTTCTGTTTTCAACAATAGATTCCTTAATCTCATCTAAAAATTCCGACGCCAGGTATCTCTGAATGGCACTACCAAAACTTTGATTGATCTTGGCGCGCGTTTCCTTAATCTGATGTCGTATCTGACTCAGTTCATTCGATGCATCATCACGGATTTCGCCAAAACGATCAATTATATCTCCCACCCATTTCGGGATTTCCTTATTTTCCTCGAGCGGTTCCGTTTCTTCAAATAAAAGTGGGTAGTACTCCTTAAACTTCTTATGGAACTTTTTATGAGATATCGCAGTATTGACGATATGAACTATTTTTTTAAAACTCTCCGGTTCAAGAATCGTATTTTCGATTTTCAGGAGCTTAATTTCTTCATCTATAGGATCAAAGCCATGATTGGGAATCCGATTCTCGTTACTAAAGGAAGAAAGGTATTCAGAGGTAACTCCAAGGTTGCGCATGATGGCCTTTTCAGATTTCAACGGCGCTATCCTCCGCGATGCCTCTTTTCCTTTTGATGTATTGCAACGGGAGGCAATCTGCTCAAGAACGGCCGGGAATTCAAGATCTATTAATGTCTTCCTTATTATACTGCTCATTTTTTGCAAGCTGAAAAGGCAAAGGTAAAGAATCGGCTGCGCACAGAAAATCCAATTTCATAATCATATTTAGATCACTCACAATAATCATTTGATTTTCAATCGATAGACAATAAAAAGCGCTATTTGAAAGTTAAATAGGTAATCTCCTTTATCTCCCAAAGTATAAAGGGATTGTTTTGACCAAATCGTAACCGAATGAAACGACTTAACCTGGTGGCTTTTTTAGCCTTGTGCTACATTTTAATAGGCTGTAGTGCAACCAACAACCTTACCATGGGTGTTAATGAACCTGCATTGGTAGAAATATCACCCGAAATTAGAACAATTGGTATAATTAATAGGAGCCTACCTTCTGAAGGTAATAAAAAGGCCGACCAAATCGATAAAGTGCTTTCTGCTGAAGGCCTTAAACTAGACCAACTGGGGTCTGAAGCTGCATTAAGGTCCCTTAAGAAATCCCTGTTAGACCAGGGAACTTTCGACGAGGTAAAAATTTTGGAGCCAGCAGATGACATAAATAAAGGGCTTGGTATCTGGCCGGCAAACCTGTCCTGGGAAATGATCGATGAACTATGTCAGGAAAATGAGGTCGATGCCATTTTTTCATTAGCCTATTATGATACCGAAACAAAAATCGACTATAGAGCTACTACGATGCAGCTCCCTAATGATCTTGGGATTAAAGTGGCTGTGCCAGCTCACGAACTTACACTACATACTCTTGTAAAAAACGGTTGGCGTATCTATGATCCTAAATTTGGGACCATAGCAGATGAACTAATGTGTAATGAACAATTGGTTTCCGCTGGAAAAGGTATAAATCCGGTAAAAGCCTATGAAGCTATAGCCGGCAGAAAGGAAGCCGTGATTCAATACAGTTCCAATATGGGCGGCAGTTATGCCAGAAGGCTACAGCCATCCTACCGGCGTATCTCAAGGGAATATTACGTGAGGGGTACTCATAAATTCGCAGTTGCCAAACGACGAGCTCAAACGGGCGACTGGGACGGTGCAGCGGCTCTTTGGGAACAGGAATTGAATAATTCTGACCCGAAGATCGCAGGAAGGGCTTATTACAATATGGCGATCATCAATGAAATTAACGGCGACCTGGAATCTGCAATGGACTGGGCTTCAAAAGCGTATTCTGATTATAACGTCAAACCGGCATTGAGATACCTTAACGCCCTTAAATATCGAAGCTCACAAGTAGCAGCTTTGGAAAGGCAAATGACTCGCTAATGTTTTTAAAAGTTCCCGCCAGGTTGAGAGCTTCTGATCGTTTTTGTACCGCAAGCATTCCATATGTTTTAGGCATCTGCATTAGTCTTACGCTTATGCTTTCTTCATGTGGAGTCACTCAACAAGTAGCCGTTCAAACACTTGAACCTGCAAAGGTAGATCTCTCCTCAGGCATCCGGAGAATCGGAATTATAAATGAAAGCATGTCCGAAATGGATGATCAGGAGACCAGTGAATTAGAGGCCTGGGTGCGTTATTCCGATCAAAATTTATCAGAGGAAGCCAAGAATGCTGCACTAAAAGGGCTATTTAATGAACTGACACACGATACCAGATTCGATTCTATCCTGGTACTGCATCAGGAAACAAGTTTGCAACTGGAAGGAAATCAGTTCAACGATGGAATTCCATGGGAACAAATGGAGGAGCTTTGCAAGAAATACCAAGTAGATGCACTTTTCGCCCTGGCGTTTCACGAGACAGATACCAGGATATCGCTCAAAAAAACCAAATTGGAAAAGCGTAATCTCCTCAGAGAGCGCGTCGAAACCCGAGGCCATGAAATTACGCTTGAGACACTGATTGAAAACGGATGGAGGATCTATGATCCATACAATAAGCGCATCCTGGATGAAATTACCCTAAAAAATCAACTGATAAGTAAAGCTAAAGGTGAAGATCCTTTAGAGGCCTTCCAGGCTATTGAAGACAGGCGCGATTCCGTGCTTTCTTTTAGTTCAAAAACAGGAAGTAATTTTGGTTCACGACTTCATCCCCAAAAGCAAACAATATCACGTCCCTACTTCATAAAAGGATCTGAAAACCTGCAAAAGGCAAATGAAATGGCTCAGGCTGAAGACTGGCAGAGCGCTGCTGACTTATGGAAACTAGACATGGCCCATACGAAACCCAGGATCAGGAGCCGCGCCTACTATAATATGGCGGTGATCAATGAAGTACATGGTGATTTGCAATCGGCCCTTGAGCTGGCTACAATATCGAATGAGGTTTATGATTCTAAAATGACAAAACAGTACGTGCTGGCACTTGATGACAGAATAAAGAACCAGCAACAAATTGAAGATCAATATCTTCAATAATACTTCTTCTCTGTTTTCCTAAAGTATGATGCCTTTTATTTTACCATTACCTTGCAGAAAATAAAGTAAGTCTTTAAAGCATGTTGTTTTGTGCTATTTTTGCAATCAAATTTAGCAGGGAATATGCAGGTAAATATTCACTCCAGCTGGAAGTCTCATTTACAAAGTGAATTTCAATTACCCTATTTTTCGGCACTTACCAGTTTTGTGAGGTCGGAATACCGCGGGCACTCATGTTTTCCCCCTGGTAAGCAAATATTTTCCGCCTTCGATCATTCACCTTTTAACCAAACCAAGGTCGTGATTATCGGCCAGGACCCCTATCATGGAACCGGTCAGGCCAATGGCCTATGCTTTTCGGTCAATGACGGATTCCCTCATCCACCATCGCTCATCAATATTTTCAAAGAGATTGAAACCGATTTAGGTAAATCTTATCCCAAAAGCGGAAATCTTGAACGCTGGGCCGATCAGGGAGTTCTACTGTTAAATGCGACATTGACTGTTAGGGAAGCCGAGGCAGGGAGCCACCAGGGTAAAGGATGGGAAGTTTTTACCGATGCAGTGATAAGAAAACTGTCGGAAGAAAAAAAGGGGCTAATATTCTTGCTTTGGGGAGGTTTTGCTAAAAAGAAATCGACGCTTATCGACGCTTCTAAGCACCATATTCTTACCTCAGGTCATCCTTCCCCACTTAGCGCAAATAGGGGATACTGGTTTGGTAATAGGCATTTTAGTCGAACCAATGAAATTCTTCTCAAAATAAACAAAACTCCTATAGATTGGTAAGGAGTTTATCAGTGCTTATTCTACTATTAATTAACTTTAGGTTAAATAGCTTATCTACCACTTTATCAATATCTTGTAAATTTATTTGAGACTGACTCCACCGTGTCAGTTTTAGCCATTCCTGTACATCTTCCAGATTTTGATTATAACGGTTAGCCAGGGTTCTGTCTATCGAGGGTATATACCTGAATTCACGTGTGTAAAGATTAATTATATCGAGTATATGGCGCAGCACTTCAGTCTCCGTATTAAAAAATTGGTGTCGTGCTGCTATAACAAAACATGGCCATGGAGTAGGACAGTCCCCTAATCTTCTAAAGACCCCGCTGTCTACCAATGGTTTAGTGGTAAATCGCTCCCACATGAAATAGTCGGCCGTACCATTGCCAAGTGCTTCCACAGCGCCTTCTATTGTGTGTATAACCTCAAATTCCAGCGATCGGGTGTCCCATCCCATTTGTTCTGAAAATACATAGGCCATTAAATGACTCCCGCTGCCAAATCGACTAATAGCAGCCTTTTTATGTTTTAAATCGGTAAATTCCTGGTATGAGGATCCCTCTGATACATGTATTCCCCAAAGTAGTGGCGACCCTACATATTCCTGAACTATACGGCTAGGATTACCAGCAGTGATGCTCTTGGTGATCCCTTCGGTAAGTATGATCGCAAGATCTGCCTCACCATCGCTAAGCATCTGACTCATTTTACCTGTGCCCTCGGGAATATCTGTCCAAATGAGATCTATACCCCGTTCGGCAAAAGCACCTTCCTCAATGGCTAGATGCCAAGGGAGGTTAAAATGTTCCGGAACACCAACTATCCTAACCTCTTTCAAAAGCTTGTAAGTTTTTCTAAGGTGTATTGGATTAATCTGTCGATGGTTCCTGCCGGATCCTCTGAGAATTCACCGGTGGTTCTGTTTGCCAAAATAGAATTCATAGACATAGCCCGATGCCCCAACAAAGTTGCCAGCCCGTAAATTGCCGAGGTTTCCATCTCCAGATTGGTGATACGTCTTCCCTGGTATTCAAAACTCGTGAGCTTAGCATTGAGGTCATTGTCCTCGAGCGGTAGCCTCAGAGAACGCCCTTGTGGACCATAGAAACCCACATTGCTTCCTGTAAACCCTCTGATTATCTCTTCTCCTGAAAGCTTTTCAGCCAAAACCAGGTCCGATGCTACAACGTAGGGGATCGACTTGTATACAGACCAATCGGTATGTTCAATAAACGCGATTTGTGCATCAGGATGCTGAATATTTTCACCTTTATAAAAGTGCAGTACGTTGTCAAAACCAATAGCATATTCACTCATCACAAAGGAATCCAAAGGAATATCAGGCTGTATTGCGCCCGAAGTACCGATACGTATAAAATCTAATTGTACCGGCTCTTCTTTTATCTCCCTGGTTTTAAAATCAATATTAAATAGGGCGTCGATCTCGTTAAGTACGATATCTATATTGTCTGTACCGATACCAGTAGAAACTACAGATATCCTCTTTCCATTGAGTTGTCCAGTATGGGTGATAAACTCCCTCCGCTGTTTCTGAACCTCTATTTTGTCGAAATACCGGGAAACCTTTTCCACCCGATTCTGATCTCCAACCAGAATTATCGTCTCAGCGATATCTTCAGGAAGCAAATTAAGATGATAAATACTCTGATCGGCGTTTAGGATCAATTCTGACGGCCCGATTGGCATACTAAAGTTTTAGTATTCGGTCAGATTCTGTATTATAAAGGAATTTATATTTTAAAGCCCCTCCCAGGTAAGCCTCTTCATCCTTGATCTGCGAGTAATAACTGGTTTGGCCATCCAGGATTTCTTTCCCTTTTTTAGATAGCCTTACTGGATTGAAGGAAGAAAACAAAGGTCTCAGGTTAGATATAATACGTTCATATTGGGTATCTCCAAATCCATAAAAGCCTTGATTTTGAATAATATTGCCCATAAGAGCAGTTTTTGATTTTGGCTTTTGATCCCGACTGATTTTTAAAATATTGTTCTCTACTTCGTTCAACCCATTTGTGATAGTGGGGAAACGCTTCAGATGCGTCTTAATAGCATCGGATAGATATTTAAATTGGTAATTTTCGTAATCGATGAGGTTCTCCAGTCGAATTGGGTTGTCGCTACAATAAAGCTGCCACACATAGTCGGCATATTCAATATCATTTTGAGAAAGATGAACTCGGTTGTCGTACAACCTGATCAACTGCTCATCAGATAATTCATTGAGTCCAAAAAATTTCTCACTTCCATCTTCATCACCGCTGCATACCAGTGAGATCTGCGCATAACGCCTATGGGTTTTTAGCCAGCTCAATACCGCCAGCATATTAATCTGACAAAAAAGATCATATTCGAACCAGAGTATAATCTGATCCTGTTGTTTGTGATTGCAAAGAGACCTGTATTCCTTAAGTGTTTTTTCTACAAACCAGGCTTTGCTGATCTTGTAATGCTTATGAAGATAATCAAAACGGGTTTTCCAGAAGGATTCACTACCTACATTGGTCTCGGTTTTTCCTTCACAGAGCATCTCACGCCAGGTGATAATGTCGCCCTTTAGATTTAGATTATTTAATCTTTCGGTGAAACTATCCCCGTTGGTAATATGCAATTGGGAACTCATTATTTGGAATTAGATGTTCTGATTATAACGTTTAAAAGTAACATTTAATCGAAAAAAACAAAAAATATTTAACAGAAAACGCAACCAAAAATTGAACATTCTGTGGATATTCTATGATTTAGGTCCATTTAGTATGGATTTATCAACAACTATCCGCCTACACGTTTGGTGTTAAATCCGTAGCCTTGAAGGATCTCCATAATTTTATCCCTTAGATCTCCCTGAATTATTACAGTACTGTTTTTAACGGTCCCACCAACATGAAGCTTAGACTTTAAGGCCTTTGAAAGCGATTTAAGATCTTTATCCGAACCTTTATAGCCCTCTAGGATAGTGATAGACTTGCCCTTACGCTTTTCGTATTTACATATTATAGGTTCGTCCTGCATCCATAAATCACGTGAACCGGCTTCCTTTATGGAGTCTGGTTCTGCAGGAATATGATCCGGAAACAGGTTTTTTAATTGATCTTTGAAGTCCATGGTTATTTCTTTTTGATCATATCGATAGGGGTCCTACCACCGGTAAACTGACAGCTTCTCTTATCTTGCTTTAACTCACCTAAATGACGGCTATCCAGTTTAGATCTATGAATATAATATATAAACTAATTATATATATAAGGAATCTTAAATAATTTAAATATAATAATTTATGAATTATTTTCCTATTAATCCTAATTCAATAAGTCGTTCGTGCAAAAACTCTCCAGCCGTTATGTCATTAAAGAGTTTGGGATGCTCATTATCGATACAATTTTCAAGACAACTAAGGGGCATTTCACTAATCGGATGCATGAAAAAAGGAATAGAATACCTCGATTTACCCCACATTTCCTTCGGCGGATTAACCACCTGGTGAATGGTCGACTTTAGCTTATTATTGGAAAGTCGGCTAAGCATGTCGCCCACATTAATCATCAGCTGATCGGGTTTTGCGATCGCATCGATCCATTCTCCTTCGCGGTTTTGCACTTGGAGTCCTTTTCCATGAGCCCCCATCAAAAGGGTAATCAGGTTTATATCACCATGGGCCGCCGCGCGAACGGCATTTTTTGGTTCTTCTGTGATCGGAGGATAGTGAATAGGCCTCAAAATAGAATTGCCATTCTTAATATATTGATCGAAATAAGTTTCTTCCAGCTCGAGGTGCCTGGCAAGCGCTCTCAGCACATAACGGGCTGTTTTTTCGAGCATTTTATAGGTTTCTTTACCTACCTGATTAAATTCGGGAAGCTCTTGTACCACAACATTATCAGGGTACTCATCTTTCAGCCTGGGGTCGTCTTCCACATATTGTCCAAAATGCCAGAATTCCTTCAGATCACCTTCTTTCCTTCCCTTTGCATGCTCTTTGCCAAAGGAGGTATACCCTCGTTGCCCTCCAATTCCTTCAATCTCATAAAGGTCCTTTACCTGCTGGGGTAATGCGAAAAATTTCTTAATCTCATCATAGAGATCATCCACAAGTTCATCCGAGAGAAAATGTCCGCTTAAGGCCACAAAGCCAATGTTCTCGAATGCACTGCCGATTTCCCCGACGAATTTTTTCTTTCGTTCAGCATCGCCAGATATAAAATCCCTTAAATCAACATTTGGTATTGCTGTCATTTCATGAGTATTTGTCGCTAATCAAATGTAAGAAATATGTAGGCCAACAACCACAGATATTCTGCTTTCTTTCACAATCAAATTTGTTACTTTTACAGGGTTTTATGCCCAAATAAATACTATGCAACATATTCGATATTCCTCAACGGGAATCAGCAAGAAGCTTCATATCGAACTTTACAAGAAGATGCTCAAGCCCCGTATGATCGAAGAAAAAATGTTGATCCTTTTACGGCAGGGAAAGATCTCCAAATGGTTTAGTGGGATTGGCCAGGAGGCGATTGCAGTTGGAGTTGCCATGGCCCTGGATAAAAATGAGTATATCCTGCCTATGCATAGAAATCTGGGGGTTTTTACCACTCGCAATGTTCCATTACATCGCCTTTTTGCACAGTGGCAGGGTAAAGCAAGTGGTTTTACCAAAGGACGCGACAGGAGTTTTCATTTTGGCACACAGGAGTATAAAATCGTTGGAATGATCTCACACCTTGGGCCACAACTAGGCGTTGCCGATGGTATCGCACTAGCTGATGTGCTTCAAGAAAACCCGGCGGTTACCGCCGTATTTACCGGAGAAGGCGCTACCAGTGAAGGTGATTTCCATGAGGCCCTCAATCTGGCTGCAGTTTGGGATCTGCCGGTCCTTTTTTGTGTGGAAAACAACGGCTATGGTCTCTCTACGCCAATAGAGGAACAGTTCCGATGCGAACATATCGCTGATAAGGGCAAGGGCTATGGAATGGAAGCCCATATTATAGAAGGCAACAATATTCTTGAGGTATACAGAACAGTCGACAAACTCTGCAAGAGCATACGAATGAATCCCCGACCAGTTCTATTGGAATTCAAAACATTTCGGATGCGAGGTCATGAAGAGGCCAGCGGTACTAAATATGTTCCGAAAAAGATTATGGAAGAATGGGCCGCAAAAGACCCAATTGAAAATTATTTGGAGTATTTACACCAGCAAGGCATTCTTGGCGAGGAAGAGGAAGTACGTTATAAGAAAGAGATTATCGAAGAAATCGATAAAGGTCTGGCTATGGCCTTCGGTGAAGATCCGATAACATCTAATGTAACCATAGAGTTAAGTGATGTATATAAAGAGCATAACTATCAGGAAGTTATACCAGGTAGTGTCATCAAAAATATCCGCTTTGTCGATGCGATCTCCGATGGCTTGAGACAGGCGATGGAAAAGTTCGATGATCTCCTTATTCTGGGGCAGGATATTGCAGAGTACGGCGGTGTTTTTAAGATTACGGAAAACTTCATCAACGATTTTGGACTGGAGAGAGTAAGAAATACACCTATCTGTGAATCAGCTGTGGTCTCAGCCGCAATGGGACTTTCTATCAATGGAATGAAATCGGTTATGGAAATGCAGTTTGCCGATTTTGTAAGCAGTGGATTTAATCCGATAGTGAATTACCTTGCCAAGGTACACTATCGATGGAATGAACCAGCCGATGTAGTAATCCGCATGCCCTGTGGAGGAGGAGTTGGTGCAGGCCCTTTCCATTCCCAGACAAATGAAGCGTGGTTCACCAAAACACCCGGGCTTAAAGTGGTTTACCCGGCATACCCTTCAGATGCCAAAGGCCTGCTGATCAGTTCCATTGAAGATCCTAATCCCGTACTTTTCTTTGAACATAAAGCACTTTACAGAAGCGTTTATCAGGATGTGCCCGTAGACTACTATAATATACCGCTCGGTAAAGCTCACCGCATCTATGAAGGATCAGACCTTAGTATTGTTACCTTCGGCGCGGGAGTACACTGGGCTGTTGATCTGTTGCAAAAGCACAAGCACATCAATGCCGACCTAATCGATCTGAGAAGTCTTCAGCCGTTAGACAAAGAGGCTGTATTCAACTCCGTAAAGAAAACAGGTAAATTGCTTGTATTGCAGGAAGACACTCTATTTGGAGGGATTGCCAGTGATATTGCCGCCATGGTTGCCGAACATTGCTTTGAATATTTGGATGCCCCGGTCAGGCGAATTGGGAGCCTCGAAACGCCTGTTCCGTTTGCTAAAAACCTGGAAAATGATTATTTGCCTCACAAAAGATTTGAAGAGGCGCTACTCGAATTATATTCCTATTGAAACTTAATTTTCAACTGTTATAAATTGTACTTCCACGCTCTAAATTTTCTATCTTCGCAACACATAACCATCTTAATATGTTAACTATGAAAAACCTTATTTACATGACCATGGTTGCCTTGATGCTGTCGTGTTCAGCTTCTAAATCGGGAGGTGATACCACGGCCAAAATGAACAAAAGGACGTTAAAAGGAACCTGGGAAGTTACCGACATTCGTTTTGTGGGTGAAGAAGGCCTGTATAAGGCCAATCTATTCGGTTTGGCCGACTCTCCATGTTTTAAAGGAAGCGACTGGGTATTTATTCCAAACAACGGTACCGGTAAATTCACTATTGAAGCTGCTAACCGCTGCGAGGCTGGAACACACCGCATTCTTTGGTCTTTTAATGAAACGGGCTACGGCAGTACTCAGTTTCAATTTAAGTATGTAGACGAAAAAAACAAACCTTTTAGTGGCGATAAGAGTGGGTATCGGGCAAAAATAGATACGCTGACACCCAGCAATATGGTATTGCGCGTAAAATCTAATTACCAGGGATCTTCTTTCGATGTTATTCTTACCATGGATAAGACTTCTGAAGACTACACGCTGTAACTAAATCTTAAAAAAACAACTATGACACGTAAAATTACCAGTATAATGCTTGTATTGTGCCTCTCCCTCAGCCTTAATGTAGGGTGCAAGTCGGTACAAAATGCGAACAAAACCCAGAAAGGAGCAGTGGTTGGTGCTGCAGGTGGAGCCCTTTTGGGCGGACTTATCGGGGGTAATATCAAAGGAGCCTTGCTCGGGGCAGTGATAGGTGGTGCGGCCGGTGCTATTATCGGTGATCAGATGGACAAACAGGCCCAGCGAATAGAAGAAGAACTCCCCGGAGCACAAGTAGAAAGAGTAGGTGAAGGCATTCAGGTAACCTTCGATGAGAACAGCGGTGTGAATTTTGCCTTTAACAGTGCAGAGCTTACGGCCGAATCAAAACAAAATCTCGAAAAGATTGCAGAGGTTTTCCTGGAGTTTCCAGATACCAAACTGATGATCGAGGGTCATACAGACAGCACTGGATCTGAAGAGTATAATATGAAGCTTTCGGAACGTAGGGCTAAGTCGGTTTTTGATTTTCTTAAAACCACGGGGATCGCAACAAGCCGAATGGATGTTGCTGCTTTTGGAGAAACAGCACCCCGTTATGACAATGAGACCAAGGAAGGCCAGGCCAAGAATCGCAGGGTAGAGATCGGTGTTGCTGCCAATGAGGAAATGATTGATGATGCCAAAGCGAAGGCTAACTAAGCTTCAGATACTTCATAAATTAAAACCCGGCAATATGTCGGGTTTTTTCTTGGATTTACTTTTAACTTGCAACGGTGGAACGATGGCAAACCATAATAATAGGAGGAGGACTGGCAGGCCTTACGGCGGCACTAGAATTGGCCAAAAATGGCGTCAGCGTATTGGTTATTGAGAAAAATAGCTATCCAAAACACAAGGTCTGCGGTGAATATCTATCTGGGGAAGTAGTCCCTTATATGGAATCCCTGGGGATAGAACTTGAAGATGCCGTAAAAATTAACACCCTCGAGATTAGTAACAGGAGCGGTAATTCCTTAAAAACACAACTGCCATTGGGTGGGATTGGAATCAGCCGATATGCACTCGACCAGAGGATGTACCAGCAGGCTATGAATCTTGGGGCAGATTTCAAATTCAGCACCGCAACTAAGATTGAATATGAAGACGAAGAATTTACAGTTCATACTCTTGAAAATGAAGTGCTAAAAACACCAGTTCTTATCGGTGCTTACGGTAAGAGGTCTAATCTAGACAAAAACCTTGGCAGACCTTTTATTAAGAAACACGCTCCCTGGTTGGGTGTTAAAGCACACTACCACTATAAGGGATTCGATGATAACCTTGTAGGGGTACACGCATTTGATGGTGGTTACGGCGGGCTCTCCAAGACCGAAACGGGCCTGGTAAATTTCTGTTATCTGGCCAATTATGAGGTTTTCAAAAAATTTGGTGATATAGAAGCATTTAATCGTCATATTGTGACAAAGAATCCCCAACTCAAAATGTTATTGAATAACGGGGAACCTGAATTTGACAAACCGATCAGTATCGCTCAGGTATCATTTGAAAAAAAAATGCAGGTTGAAAACCATATTCTCATGTGCGGAGACGCGGCCGGACTTATTCATCCGTTATGTGGCAATGGTATGGCAATGGCCATACACAGTGGTAAGATTGCCTCAGAACTCACCAGGCGCTTTCTGGAGGACCAGAATTTTGGTCGATCCGATATGGAAGTGGCCTACATAAAAAATTGGAATCGCAATTTCGGACAAAGACTTCGTTGGGGTAGATATTTGCAAAATCTGATTTTGAATCCAATGATGTCGAACTTATTGATCAGTAGTTTAACCCGGTTTCATTCCATTACCAGGGCCATTATTAAGAAAACGCATGGAAATCCTATAGAAATAAAATGAATTTTGACCAGCGTATCGACGAGGAGGAGATAATGGACCAGGCAACCCTCGAACCGGAATCTCTTGCAGGGGCTTATCGTGACATCAACCGTTCCAACGAACTTTTGGGAGGCTATGCCGCTACCTTTAAGGCACTTAGCCTTCAGATGGATACCATAGGTCAATCGGGGCCAATTCGCATATTAGATATGGGCTGTGGCGATGGTGGTATGCTGCGATATCTGGCCAAACGTTTTAAAAAATTGAATCTCGATGTTGAATATCTGGGTCTTGACCTGAATACAGACGCCATCTCACTGGCCCGTGAAAACTCAAAGGATTTTCCGGAAATCAAATATAACGTTTCCGATATAATGGAATATCAGACCGAAGCTCGTCTTTTCGACTACGTATTATGTACGCTTACCTTGCATCATTTCAGCGATGAAGATATCCCAAGGGTGATCAGCGTATGTCAGAACTGTTGTAAGCGTGCAGTGATCATCAACGATCTTCAACGCAGCCAAATTGCCTACTATCTTTTTAAATTCTTTAGCGCTATTTTTATAGGATCGGCTGTGGCCAGAAACGACGGGCTGGTGTCTATAAGAAAAGCGTTTCGGAAAGTCGAACTTTTTGAGATTTCAAAGAGGTTTCCCAACTGGGAACACAGTATTAAATGGAATTGGGCCTATAGATATGTATGGGTTATTAAAAATAAGCGACCAACACCTTCATGAGTGAAACAAGGATACATACGGTTACCAAGCAGTTGCCGAAATTCAGTAATAGTACCAGTGAAATTCTGCCTTTTGTGGCCGACTGGCTTGCTGATCAGGACGAAAGGTTCAGACGAAAAGTACTTAAGATTTTTGAGGGGGCAGCGGTGGATAAGCGTTATGGGATTATGGATGTCAAATCGGTTTTCACGCCCACCTCCTTCGAAGAAAAGAATACGATCTACGTACGGGAGGCAAAAGAACTGGGGACTCAGGTATTGCAAAAAGCCCTTGACAAAAGTGGCTGGTCTGCCGATAGCTTGGATTATATCATTACCGTAAGTTGCACTGGAATAATGATTCCTTCGCTTGATGCATATATTGTAAATGAACTAAGTCTAAGACCCGATATTCTGCGCTTACCGGTTACAGAAATGGGTTGTGCCGCGGGGGTGTCGGGTCTCATTTATGCGGCGAACTTCTTAAAGGCAAACCCGGGTAAACGAGCAGCCATAATTGCCGTTGAAAGCCCTACTGCCACTTTTCAGCACCACGACTATTCCATGGCGAATATGGTTAGCGTTGCCATCTTTGGCGATGGAGCCGCATGTGTTTTACTCAGTTCAGAACCGGAGGCAAAAGGACCAAAAATACTGGGTGAGGAAATGTATCATTTTACGGATGCAACACATTTAATGGGCTTTGATCTTACCAATACAGGGCTGAAAATGATCCTGGACCCCGCAGTTCCAGAGATGATATCAAGTAATTTTCCTCAGATAATTTACCCTTTTCTGGAAAAGTTGGACTCCTCGATAGAGAAAGTAGATCATTTGATTTTTCATCCGGGGGGGAGGAAGATAGTGCAAACGGTAGACCAGCTCTTCGGCCAGCTTGGCAAGAGTATTGAAGACACCAGGGAAACTCTGAGGCTATATGGCAATATGAGCAGTGCTACCGTACTATATGTGCTGGAACGCTTTATGGAAAAAGATATCAATGAAGGAGAACAGGGGCTTATCCTGAGTTTTGGCCCGGGTTTCTCCGCTCAAAGAATGCTTCTGGAATGGTAGTTATTAGCTCGGTCAATGAACAAACTGATAATGGATAAACGGAACTGTGATTAATGTCGACAGAGGCGAAAGTTTACAATAATGAATAGCAAATCCATCATTGAAAGATTACCATATGATAAACCATTTCTCTTTGTCGATGAAATTCATGAGGTGAGTGAGGAACGGATACACGGTAGTTTCACTTTTAGGGAGGACTTAGACTTTTATCATGGCCATTTTAAAGAATTGCCGGTGACTCCAGGGGTAATTCTCATTGAGTGTTGTGCGCAGATTGGGCTGGTATGTTTAGCAATCTTTATTATGGAGGATTCAATATCCAATACAACAATGGCTCTTAGTAGTTCAGAAATGGAGTTTTACCAGGCGGTAAAGCCCGGGGAGCGAGTGGAGGTGGTTTCCAGGAAATTGTATTTCCGTTTTGGCAAACTAAAATGTGAGGTGAAAATGTATAATGCCGATAAGAATTTGGTCTGCAAAGGTCAAATAGCAGGCATGCTTAAACCTGTATCTGATGGATAATAGAGTTGTCATTACCGGAATGGGGATCTGTGCACCCAACGGAAATAACCTGCTGGATTTCGGAAAAAACCTAAGTCAGGGGATTAGCGGTATAGAATTTATCCCGAAGTTAAAAGAGCTTAATTTTGGATGCCAAATTGCTGGTTTTCCAAAAGTTGATCAAATCTATATCGACAAGTACTTTACCAAAATACAGCAAAGAGGACTCAACGCAAGCGGTCTAATTTATGGAGTGATCGCTGGTAAAGATGCCTGGACCGATGCCGGTCTCCAGATCGGAGAAGAGGCAGAACCAGATTGGGACAGTGGTATTATTTTTGGCACCGGCATCCTTGGGGTCGACAAGTTCCGTGAGGCGATATATTCCATCGATAAAGGCCAGGTACGCCGTTTAGGCAGCACCTCAGTCGTTCAGACCATGGCCAGTGGTATTAGTGCCTACCTGGGTGGAATTCTGGGCACCGGAAACCAGGTGACGACAAATTCTTCGGCCTGTACCACCGGTACAGAGGGTCTGATCATGGCTTTTAACAGGATTAAAAATGGGCTGGCAAAACGTATTCTGGTGGGAAGTTGCAGCGACAGCGGCCCATACGTTTGGGGTGGTTTCGATGCTATGCGTATCCTTCCCAGAAAGTATAATGAGAATCCCCATGCCGCCAGCAGACCTTTAAGTGCAACAGCTGCAGGTTTTGTTCCTTCCAGTGGGGCAGGGGCTTTGGTTTTAGAATCACTGCAGAGTGCAACAGAACGGAAAGCCAAAGTATACGCAGAGGTATTGGGTGGCGCTATAAATAGTGGCGGACAAAGAGGTGGTGGCAGTATTACTGCTCCTAACCCAACTGCGGTCCGGAGGTGTATTCGATTAGCTCTGGAGCATTCTCAGATAAAGGCGGAGGAGATCGATGCGATAAACGGACATCTTACGGCTACTGCCAAAGACCCGGAAGAGGTCCGGAATTGGTTAGAAGCATTAAAACTGAACAGGGAATCTTTTCCATATCTAAATTCGTTTAAAAGCACAATTGGTCATGGTTTAGCAGCATCAGGGAGCATAGAATGCGTAGGTACTGTGCTTCAGTTTAAGCATCAGGAAATTTTTGGGAATGTAAATTGTGAAGACCTGCATCCGGAAATTGAAAAAGAGGTTTTGCCAGGTCGAATACCAACTAAATCTCTGGCCTATAAACCTAAAATTATCGCAAAAGCAAGTTTTGGCTTTGGTGATGTTAATGCATGTGTTATTTTTAAGGCCTTTAAGGATTAATTCTTGCTATGGAAAATTCCCCTCGTTACGATGACTTGTTAAAAATCATTCAGCCTTATTTACCCGAAGACATCACTCCGAATCAGGTTGGCCCTAAAAGCCATTTTGTGGAAGAGCTCAATATCAATTCCGCTCACCTGGTGGATATTGTTCTTGATGTGGAAGATAAATATGATATTGTCCTCGAGAATGAGGATATGGATCAGATGCAAACGGTAGATCAGGCTATTGAACTTATCCAAAAAAAATTAGCTGCGAAATAGAGCTATGAACAAGAATTTTAGCTGGGCCTTATCCAGGTTAAAAGTAGACCTAAGGTTGGTACTAATTTACGTTGTGGTCTATTTCCTCTGGGGCATGATGATGAACTGGATAGGCGAGGAGCTCCGTATTGCAAAGTTCACTTATTGGTGGCAGGTGATTACGGTTTATGTGATCTACATGGTCCCGATCTCCCTCTTGCTGAGAGGGTTGCCAGTTCATAGTCAGTATGCTTACGGCCTGATCGCTATGGGATTACTTGAATTCAGTGGTTATGCCTTACAATCTTCTTACGCCTATCCCGAAAATCTGATAGACATATTCTTTACCGAAAGAAATTTTGCGCTTGCAATGGCTTTGTTCTTTGCCTGGTATTTTCCTTTGGGAAACTGGGTAGTAGGAAAGATTTACAAAGTGTTGTTCGTCAAAAAAAATAAGACCTCCTGATAGAGAGCGACGCCGACTGACACTATTCGAGCATCAGAATTATAGTAATTTCCACGAGATTATCTTCTCTTTTCTTTTTGATATCAATTCCGAAATCAGAGCTGTAGACCGCTGTGGTTCCGGTAAGTTTTTTTCCTTCCCTTTGAAAATTGATGGAGATTTCCCTGGATGTATTTTTTATTTTTAGATCGCCACTTACCAAAATTCCATTATCCTGCTCGATGATTTTGGTGCTCTGAAAACGAATATCCGGATATTCGTCCTTATCGAAATATTTTGAGCTTTTTAAGGACCAGTCTCTCAAAAAGTTACCTGTGCTCAGACTCTCTACAGTAACTGAGCCTGTAAATTGTGAATTGGCCAGCTGCTCGAGATCGACCGCAGATTCTGATTGAAACCCTCCTATGGTTCCTTCAACATCCTTGGATGCAAAAACAAAGCTGATATCGGCCGACTTAATTACGCTTTGGGCGTGAACCGTTCCAAAACACAGGGTTCCTAAGGTCAGCAAGAAAAACATTCTATTCATGAGGTAGTACATAATTAAATTCTAAGGCAAGGACAATCAATTTTACTAAACTTATAATTATAGGACGTTTTTAAGACCAAAACATTACATGCTTTATGACGTCACTTATTTCATACAAACTTAAATCATCGGATAAAAGGTCGAAAAAATTCGTTGTAATTCCTATAGTGGCTTATCATACAATCTGTTAAGCACAATATTATTCATATATTGATCCGTAGAACACTATAGATTAAAATGAACACTCTTTGGAAAAAATTCGGCATTCTCGCCGGTTTTCTCTTTTGTCTGGGTTGCCTCCCATCAATGGGACAGCAGGCAGCGAAATCTACCGAGGCCAAGCAGATAAAAGTAACTAGGCATACTGTGCTTGCCAAATATGAACCCGGTCTGGTTAGACCAGCAGACGAACGCATACGTTTAAAATCTGAGCGCCTGGCCACTATAAAGGAAAGAAGGGAAATCATCGACACTCTTGATATTTCGGACCGAAAAAGAAAGCGACTTCTCAAAGAACTATATCGCTCACCTTTTTCCTATAAATGGGACAAAGTTATCGCCGATATCCAGGCGGAAGATGAGGAAGACGAAGAATAGACTTCTTCTCTAGAGCGGCTTTTACTCCTTTCATCGAATAATCGGTTTTTACTACAATAGGTCATCATTTGGCTACGTTGACTTTATACAGTCTTTCTGGCATCGTACAGCGCAAATGCATCTGACAGGGCACCCATTTGAGTAAAAATTTTACTAATAATCCGTTAAACTAAATGCAAATAGAGTAAATCTCAGTTTGAATTGAGCGGAAATTCGTACCTTTTAAAGGCAAATCACACAAATACTCCTCAACAATCTTAGACCTATGACAACAAAAGATTTTAAACCCATTACAACCCGGTCCGCGAACAGCAACAACATCATTCACGGTTTAGAGCGTATGAACAAAAACCTGCTTTCGCTCAGGACTAAACTGAATTCCTATATCTGCGAACCCAAAACACTAAGTTTATATCAGAAGATGGAGTCTTTAAAAAAGCACCTGGACGATATGCTCGGCAACAATAATGAGCTCATCGGCAACTTACGTAGTAAATCCGTGCTAATAAAAGAAGGCAAAGTTATGGTCCGGCAACAGTTCGAAGCCTATAAAAATTTAGAAATTAAAGTGATGGAATATATCGGTATGGCTAAAATGCACTGCTAAGCCATTGGTGAATCTTCTTTCTTCTCAGGTATGAGTAGGGACGCAGCAATCCCTGCTGCCAATGAAACAATGATCACGCTCAGAGAGACCCACTCTTCGATATGCCAGTAATGGGCGCTCAACATTTTTACCCCTACAAATCCAAGAATTACAGCCAGGCTATAGTGAATATATCGGAATTTTGCCAACATCCTACTGACGAGGAAGTACATAGAACGCAAGCCTAAAATCGCCATAATATTCGAGCTAAAAACAAGAAAAGGATCTGCGGTGATGGCCAGAATGGCAGGTATACTATCAAAAGCAAAAAGTATATCGGTTATTTCGATTACGATCAAAGCCACAAATAAGGGGGTCGCAGCATTCAGACCCATTCTTTTCATAAAGAATTTATTTCCGTGTATTTGTGTTGTCAGTGGGTAAATCTTTTTTACCTGCTTAAACACAAATGAGTTCTTAGGGTCGTATTCGATATTTTCTGAGCGAAACATTTTATAGGCGGTGTAGATCAGGAATGCACCAAAGAGATAGATGATCCACTCAAATTGATTGATAAGTGTAATTCCGAATAAGATCATCGATGCCCTGAACACAATGGCACCAAGAATTCCCCAAAAAAGTACGCGGTGCTGGTATATGGCAGGTATGCCAAAGGCTTTAAAGATGATGGCAATGACAAATACATTGTCGATACTCAACGACAATTCGATTAGGTAACCCGTTATATATTTCATCACAGCCTGGTAAGGGCTGAGCTGTGTTGGGTTTGTAATAAATTCTGATGAGAACAGCCAATAGACCACAAAGCTGAAACCCAGTGCAATACTTACCCATAAGCTGGTCCACAATGCAGCTTCACGGGTCTTGATCACGTGATCTTTTTTGTTTAAAACACCCAGATCGAGCGCCAGGAAACAAAAGATGAGGAATAAAAAGCTAATCCAGATGATCATAGTCGGCAAAGATAAGCAACACATTGAGTTCATTCATAATAGAAAATAATTGGAATTCACATTTGCGGCATAAAAATTGTATTTTGTGTCGTTATTGAAACATAAATGATCAAAGCATGAAAAAAAATATCATACTGTTCTTCAGTGCCTTCCTTCTTATATGCACATCAGCCGTTGCACAAATGAACCAGGCACAGGCCGATCAGAAAGCACAACAATTGCTCAATCAATATCAGGCAGATCTCGAACTCACCATTGAGCAGGTCACCGATTTTCATCAAACCATATCATCTTACCTGATGAAAAGGGAGGAGATTGAAAATAAAGCGCTGGCGCCAGACGCCCGTAAATCTGCACTTATGGCATTGTCGAATGAGGAAACCACCAAAATGGCCTCGATCCTGAATTCAAATCAACTCAAACTCTACAAAAAATTAAAGCCCAAGATTCAACCGATGTAGAAATATGGAGGTGTTACGGCCCTGCTGTCGGTTCTTTTGCGAACGGTCCTGAGGAAGAATTGTTGATTCTTAATTGCCTGCCCGTCCGTATCCGCCCCAGGTGGAGAAGGAGGAACTGCATGCTTCCCACTTCTCGATACTAATTTTAATCGCTTTCGCTCTAAAAATTCACTCGAAGTGACATGATTACGCCTTTGTCAGTTCGAGTGATTTGACGCGAATCAAATGAGCGGCAAATTGTATCGAGAACCTATTTGACAGTACTGACTATGTGTTGATTGTTAATTGTTCATTGTTGA
>CAMYIE010000020.1:0-42335 GCA_947258405.1 uncultured Eudoraea sp.
GAAAATGTATGGGATACATTTTTAGCGACAGGCGAGATGGTGCGCTGGCGAGTTGTCATCCCTCTACGGAACCGGATCGTATCCGCTACCACCCCAGGGATGACAACTCCCGATTCGCTTGATGGACAACCACCCTCCTTTAAAGAGCCCATGTTTTTGAAGGGCCTCTACAGTATAATGGGAACAGGTAGGTGTATACCGACAACTGGCAGGCAGTAGAGGGGAAATCAATTTTTGATATACCCTGACCAAAAAAACAAATGGAGCGATAAGGATTTTCTTCATACGTACCGATTCTTGATCAATGGCGTGTTGATGACGAGACGATCAGCTAGCGATCAGCTGATAATAAAACTGGTGCCATCCTTGCCGTCTTTGAGTTGGATACCCAAATTCAATAACTGGTCCCTTATCTTGTCGGAAGTGGCAAAATCCTTATTCGATCGCGCTTCATTCCTGAGTTCTATCAAAAGATCTACTACTCCGTTGAGTAATCCGGAATCTCCAGCACTATCCTGTTTGTTCTCCAATCCAAGGACATCATATACAAAGGCGCTCAGGGTCTCTATTAAATCCTTCAGATCAGCTTCACTGATTTTTTCTTTGCCTTCACGGATTTGGTTGATATGTTTCACCGCCTCGAATAACTGTGCGATGAGTATCGGAGTATTAAAATCATCATTCATCGCGTCGTAACACGATTGTTTCCAACTAACAAGGTCAAAATTGGTCTTGTCTGCTACTTCCAGTTTTTTCAGTGTTTCAAAGGCATCCATCAACCGATTATACCCTTTCTCAGAGGCCTCAAGTGCATCACTACTCAAATCGAGAATGCTGGCGTAGTGCGCCTGCATCATAAAGAACCGAACAACTGCAGGGGAAAAAGCCTTGCTTAAAATTTTGTTTTCACCGCTAAAAATCTCATTGGGAAGAATATTGTTGCCGGTAGACTTCGCCATTTTTTTTCCATTGAGCGTGAGCATGTTTGCATGTAACCAATAGCGAACCGGGGGGCATCCATAATGGGCCTCTGCTTGCGCAATCTCACATTCGTGATGTGGAAATTTAAGATCCATACCGCCACCGTGTATATCGAATGTTTCGCCAAGGTATTTGGTGCTCATAGCCGTACATTCCAGATGCCAGCCAGGAAACCCGTCTCCCCAGGGGGAGGGCCACCGCATAATATGTTTGGGCTCTGCCTTTTTCCAAAGGGCAAAATCCTGTGGATTTCTCTTTTCGCCCTGTGCGGTTAATTCTCTGGTATTGGAAATCATGTCTTTCAATTTCCTGCCACTGAGTTTACCGTAATGATTGTTTTTATTGAATTTATTTACGTCGAAATAGACAGAACCATTTACTTCATAGGCCAGGCCTTTGTCGAGAATATCTTTTATGATCTCTATTTGCTCTATAATATGGCCCGTAGCCGTGGGTTCTATGCTGGGGGGTAAAAAGTTGAATTTCTCCAGGATCTCATGGAAATCTACGGTATACCTTTGCACCACTTCCATGGGTTCTATCTGCTCCAGCCTTGCTTTTTTGGCGATTTTGTCCTCTCCTTCATCCGCATCGTCTTCCAGGTGACCTGCATCTGTAATATTCCTTACATATCTAACCTTGAACCCCAGATGTTTCAGGTACCTGAAAATCATATCAAAAGACATGAATGTTCTGCAGTTCCCGAGGTGTACGTTACTGTAGACCGTAGGGCCACAAACATACATTCCTACATGACCTTCGTTCAATGGTATGAACTCTTCCTTCTTACCAGAAAGTGAATTGTATACTTGTAAGCGCTGGCTCTTATATTGCTGCATTGCAGACGGGAAAGATTAAAAATTGGTATCCAGATTGATATATTCGAGAAACTCCCTGCGGACGGCCTCCTCTTTGAATTTACCGCCGTATTCCGCGGTAACTGTGCTGCTTTCGGTATCCCGGATACCTCTTGAATTTACGCAAAGATGCTTCGCATCGATAACGCAGGCCACATCCTCGGTGTCCAGAACCTCTTGCAACTCTTTTACAATCTGAATATTCATCCGCTCCTGAACTTGTGGTCTCTTGGCGAAATAGTCTACAATACGATTCATCTTAGACAATCCGACTACCGTGCCGTTGGATATATAAGCGATATGAGCCTTACCTACAATTGGTAACATATGATGTTCGCAGGTTGAGTGCACCGTAATGTTTTTCTCAACCAGCATTTCACCGTATTTGTATTTGTTCTTAAAAGTAGAGGCCTTGGGCTTTCGTTTTGGGTCTAATCCACCAAAAATTTCCCGGACATACATTTTAGCTACACGGTTGGGGGTACCCTTCAGGCTATCGTCTTCCATATCCAGACCAAGGGTCAGCATTATTTCACGAACGTTCTGCTTAATTCGTTCAATTTTTTCCTCATCGTTCAAAACAAATGCGTCTTCGCGCAATGGCGTCTCTCCGGAAGAAGAAACATGGTCGTTACCCATCGCTTCAAATCGCTCTTCCAATGTGCTGTCAAATTTCATCTTTACAGGCATTTACAAAGGCCAAAGATATACATAAAATGGCACTTTATGGCCGGTTTCAGGCATTACACAACATAAATTAGTGTTAAGAGGCGTACCGCTTTATTTTTATATATTCCAAATCCCATGCCTTCCGATGAGACGGTTTCGCCATGCTCTTTTTTTACTTGTATCACTTTGGTGTTCATTGTGTTATGGGCAGATCGCCACGGATTGTAGCAATGCGATCCCGATTTGCAATAATACCCCCACCAATGGCGGTACACAGGGCTTTGGTATTGACGATTTTAATGGTGCGTTCAGCAGCGGTTGTTTAGAGCAAACACTCTCGGGAGCAATTGAATCAAATTCGGCATGGTATCGATTCAGGACCGGGGCTTCAGGCCAGCTTGGATTTAATATCGGCTTCGATACTTCCGAAGACTGGGATTTTGCCTTGTATCAGACGAACGACTGTAACAACCTGGGAGATCCGGTGCGTTGTAATTTTTTCGACAATCAGGATCAGGAGGCTTTTATGGGAGTGGGGGAGGACCCCACAGGTAGTTCAACAACTGTGCTATATGAGGACTGGCTTCAGGTAGAACCAGGTCAGGATTATTACCTGCTCATCAATAATTTTAGTAATACCAATTCGGGTTTTTCGATTCAATTCACCGGAAACATCTTTGTGACCAATCCAATTGATGCGCTCGACTGTTCTATCATAAATAACCTGCTGGGACCTCCGCTCGCTGCGTGCGACAATCAGAACGTTGTTCTTGACGCTACAACGGCTGGAGCCCTTAGTTATAACTGGTACAGGGATACAGGGAGTGGATTTCAGCTGATCACCGGGGAGAATAATCCCACACTTACAGTATTGATTTCGGCTATGTACCGGGTACAAGTAGTTACGGCTAGCGAAAATATTATCAGTGATGTTCAGGTGGCCTTCAGTGTAGCACCCACCTCCAATCCAATCGCTGATGAAACCATATGTTCGGGTATCGGAACGTTTGATTTGTCTCAAAAAGATTCCGAAGTTCTTGGTCCCCAGGATCCTGATGACGTTTTGGTGAGCTATCATAACTCTAATTCCGATGCGGTGGCTGGTATAAATCAATTACCGTCGCAGTATCCTGTTTTTAACGGGACAGAGACTATTTATGTACGTACCACTTCGAGTGCGAACCCAAATTGTTTTGATGCCACAGAAAGCTTTCAGTTGCAGGTGGTGGAGACGCCTGTGGCCGGATTTCCAACAGAAGTATTTATATGCGAGAATAATACCGGGGAGGTGATTGGGGAGGCATCTCCTAATCCCCTCTATTCCTATAGCTGGGATACAGGAGAAACCTCTTCTTCCCTTACGGTTTCACAGGCAGGTGTTTATACCCTTACCCTTACCAATAATAGTCAGCCTGGATTGGATTGCAGTAATACGGTCCCGATAACTGTCGTGGTTGGGGAAACACCTACTATTGCTGAGGTTATCATCGATGACCTGCAAACCGATAATACCGTTGAAATAATCGCAGGGGTAGAGGGCGAATTTGAATATCAGCTCGATAGCGGTCCTGCGCAGGATTCGAATATTTTTACCAATGTGGCGCCAGGAGCTCACACAGTAACGGTTACTGACCTTAACGGATGTGGTTCGGTAAGCGATAATATCACCGTTGTTGGTTTTCCGAAGTTCTTTACACCTAATGGCGATGGATCGAACGACTATTGGCATATTATGGGCGTAAACAGCCTTGAGGATCCTATTGTACACGTGTTCGATCGCTATGGTAAATTGATCAAACAACTCGATGCAAACAGTTTAGGATGGGATGGTACTTTTAATGGCAGGGATTTGCCTTCATCAGACTATTGGTTCCAATTGACTTATATGGATACTCAGGGTCAGCGCGTAGAAGCCAAATATATCAGTAATCATTTTGCGTTAAGGCGCTAAAAATCACCCTTCTCGGATCTTTTTCACTTCATCGATAAACGGTCGAAAAAGTCGTTTTAGATATACTAAATCTGCCACCTTGGAGTTATATTATATATTATTATAGTAACGTTAGCCCCAATTATCCATGCGAACACTAATTAATACAATTTGTGCCCTTTTTGTGGTTATCACAGGTCTTCGGGCACAAAACTCCCCCGATTGCAGGTCTGCCATACCCGTTTGTGCCGATATGCCCATAATGTCGCTGGCCGATGGAAGTGGTGATATAGACGACTTCGATCCTGATGTTATCAGGGAATCCGGTTGCCTTGAAAAAGGGAGTGTAGCCTCGGCTAATATTGAAAACAATACTTCCTGGTATGTGTTCAGGGCAGGTACCGATGGCCAGATCGGCTTCGATATTCAGGCCTTGCCTTCTGTCGGGACTGTTATTACAGCAGAATGGGATTTTGCCCTTTACGGACCCGATACGGATTGCGCCAGTATCAGCAATGGGACGGCCCAGCCCATCAGATGTAATTATGAGGTTAACGATACCGAATTTACAGGATTAGGGGTAAATCCTGAAAACGGACAGGAGGGGGCTCCACCGCTTACTGCGAATCAGAATACCTATGACGAATGGATCGATGTACTCGAAGGGGAGATCTACTATTTATTGATCAATAATTTCAATACCAATTTCGATGGAGATCCGGAGCCTTATATACTCACTTTTACCGGGAGATCTGTAGACCAGGATCAAAATACCGCTCTGGATTGTACACTCAGAGATCAATTTCTGGGACTCGATATCATCGCCTGTGAGGGAGATCCAGATATCACATTGAGTGCACTAAATTCGCCCGCAGGGCCCGATATCGCCAACGTTACCTGGTCCGTAGATACAGACGACGACGGTACAATAGATCAGGTACTGGCTTCAGGGCCGGGAGAAACAACCTATGTAGTTGCGAGTCCTAATTCTGGTCGGTATTTTGTGGAGATCCAAACCACTTTGGCCACTACTATAACAGACGATATTCTCATTACATTTTTTGGGCCGCCTGTTCTGGATCGTATAGATGTCATCGAAGATCTGTCGGATAGCAATATTATAGAAGTCATCATGGCGAGCAACAGCAGCTATGAATATGCCATAAATGGAGGAGAATTCCAGGACTCCCCGATCTTTGAAAATGTTCCGCCAGGAGAAAACACTTTAATAATAAATGATACCAATGGTTGTGGGATTACCGAGCCCATTCCTTTTCTGGTGGTGGGATATCCTAAATTCTTTACTCCAAACGGAGACGGTATTCACGACGCCTGGAATGTATTGGGAATCGAAACACTAACAGACCCGACCGTATTCATATTTGATCGTTATGGGAAATTATTAAAACAACTGGACGAGACCACTTTGGGTTGGGACGGTACTTTTAACGGCAGGCCGATGCCATCATCCGATTATTGGTTCAGGCTCGAATATGAACGCGATGAAAGCGGCACCTTAGTAGCGAATACCATACGCACACACTTTACACTAAAGAGATAAAAAAACCCCCGAATATTATCGGGGGTTTTACTTTTCTACTCCTCAATTAAAAGTTGATCGTATAAGACATTACGTAGTTGTTCCTGATCTGATTGATCAAAGCACTTGAGGTAACGCCGGTATCAAATAGCTGTTGCGTCACATCCCGTTCGGTTCGGCTGTAAGCAAAATCGAGTCTGCTGCCGCCAAAATTAATTCCAAAGCCTCCTGAAAATCCCTGCAGATCACCTATGGTAAAGCCGTCGAGATAAGGACTACCTTCGTAGCGGTATCCTGCGCGAAGACTTACATTGTCTAAACGGTATTCGCCGCCAACACGGAAGGTGTCTATGGAGCCGAGTTCTGATGCAATCTGTGTATTTACTGTATTAAAGCTAGGATCGCCCGTAGGCCTTAGTTGCGCCTTAGACATGTCCTGATAACTATAGTCGAAACTGATTAACCCTTGCTTACCAAATACAATGGCTGCACTACCTGTAAATTTGGAAGGGGTTTTTACCTGATACCTTTCAAAGACATTGATAAGGCTAAAGTTTATAAACCCTATATCATCATCGGCGAGATTTGAGTTGATACGTTGAGAAAGATCATCTCTCAGATCGTACCATATGGGCGACTGATAACTGGCGCCTAACCTGAAACTATTATTGAGTTTGGCAATGGCCCCAAGATTAAATGAGAAAGCATTTCCCCTGGTAACCAATAGGTTGTCAAAATTTACAAATTGCAAGGCCGAACCAGAATCATAGCCGGTTTCATCAAACCGACTGAATTTTTCGAAATAGACGCTATTGAAGTTCATCGACCCGCCGATAAATAGAAAATCTTCATATTGACCGGCCAAATTAACCGTAAACTTGCTGTTGTAGCCCCGTGTACTCTGGTAATAGTCCTGAAATACATTGGTGTACTCGGCATTTGAGACGTAATCTGTACCTTCAAGATCTGTTTCATCCACCGGATTAATCACTCCTCCGAAATATCCTAAAAATGCTTGTTGCGGACCATAACCCAATGATGAGCCGATCCTTAAATAAGCATCCTCTATGAATTCGTTATCTCTGATCAACAAAGAACCAAAAGGCAATCCCTGGGCAAAATTTAGAAAGTAAGTATCGATTCCGGTAAAATTGGTACCCGATGCAAAAAACTCGTCGTCAAAATTGTTGGCCAGGTCGTAGTTAAAAGCCAGAGATATTTTTTTCCATGACTTCTGATTGTTTTTCCAAACAAATGCACCACCGATCTGGTTGAATTTCCAGGAGGTGAGATTGGAGTTTCGAAATGTTCCGAAATAGGAGGTTTCGTTCTTATTATTATAGGCGGCTCCGGTAATGGCAAACAGGCTGTTTTTGAATACAGCGCTGGATGCCGGATTGACATTTATGGCCGACATATCTCCGCCCAGGGCGCCAAAAGCACCACTCATGGCTTGATATCGGGCGGTGCCCAAAAGATTTTCTGAACTATAACGCAACACGTCCTGGATATTCTGTGCGCTGGCTACAGCACAAATAAGGACCATGATGAAAGTAAATTTCCTTTTCATTACTTGTATTTTTTAAAGTCTGATGATGCTATTATTGCCTGCCTCGTCCGCCACCTGATCTACCGCCACCTGATCTGCCGCCACTTGATCTGCCGCCCCCAGATGACCTGAAGGAACCGCCGCCTGAGCTTCTAAAAGAACCGCCTGAGCTTCTTCCTCCGCTCGAACTTCTAAAGCCCGAACTTCTCGAACCGCTGCTCCTACCGGAACTTCTGTATCCGGAGCTTCTACTACCCGAACTCCGCGGGCTATAGGTACGAGTAGAACCTCTGTAACCCGAACTTCGGCCTGATGGTGAACCCGACGATCTTGAATAAGTAGATCTGCGGGGCGAATTGGTCCTGTAAGAACCCTGGCCCGATCTGGATGCTGTACTGCTACCTCTTCTGTAGGTACCGGAGCGTTGTGAATTTCCACTGTAGGATCGGTTACCACTGTTATAGCGGGGTTGTGTACGCGTACTTCTGCTCGAACGATAGGCCCTGTTGCGCTGTACTCCATCCGCACTTACCCGATTGCTCCTGGCCGAAGTCCCAGATCGATATGAACTCCTGGCTGCTGTAGCCCTTCCACTGCTGATATTAGACCTTCCGCTGTTTGTTCTTGTTCTTGTATTGGAGCGAACTCCACTGGTATTTCCCAGATTAGATCTGCCACGGGCAGAATTGTAAGCCAATGAATTAGGATTGGTTCCTGTTCCGTAAAAGCCTCTTCTGCTTCGATTGTATCCGTAGCGTCCATAATAACCATATCCGTAATAAGGGTAGCCTGGGTAATATCCACCCCAGCCGTATCCGGGATAGCCCCAGCCCCAGCCGCCTCCCCAGCCCCAGCCATATCCGGGGTAGCCCCAGCCGCCTCCCCAGCCCCAACCGGGTCCGTACCAGCCGCCGCCCCAGCCCCAACCGGGTCCGTACCAGCCGCCGCCCCAGCCCCAGCCGATGCCGATGCCGAATCCTCCGCCCCAGCCCCAGCCGCAGCAACCACCGCCACCACCGTAGACATTGACGTTTACATTGGATTGATTCTCTCCCCAACCGGCATAACCGCCGTAGTCGTTTCCATATTCGTCTATATAATTTCCTTTTTCTACAAGTCCGAGACTGTCTTTGGCGGCATCACTGCTATATTCATCTACATCTGTAAAGACCTCCCCATCCATATACTGGTCGAGCTGATCTGCCTTTTGACTAAAGTAGTCATCATAGATACCGTCATCTGTTTTTTTAACCTGCTGCTTTTGAGGCTTGGTATAGACCGTAGTACGCTGAGGTTCCTCGGCATATATTCCATCATCGTCGTAAATAGAAGCCTGCTTATATGAGCCGCATGAAGCCAATAGGAAAAATACCCCGCTAATCAGGGATAGCGAATGAATTTTAGGTTGGGGTAGTGAATATGTCATCGCTCTAAGTTTATATTGTTGAACATTCTAAAATTAGTTAGCTTTACCGAACTAAATTTGTTAACAATAACACAACATTTGTGCCAAACTGCCATTGATGGGAAAAAAATTAACCAAGCGCGAAGAGGATTATTCCAAGTGGTATAACGAGCTGGTCATTAAGGCCGATTTAGCCGAAAACTCCGGTGTCAGGGGCTGTATGGTGATCAAGCCTTATGGATTTGCCATCTGGGAAAAAATGCAAGCTGGCCTGGATAATATGTTCAAGGAGACCGGCCATCAGAATGCTTATTTCCCGCTTTTTATTCCAAAATCGTACCTCAGTAAAGAAGCCAGCCATGTGGAAGGATTTGCCAAGGAATGTGCAGTGGTCACCCATTATCGATTAAAGAATGCTGATGATGGTAGCGGTATTGTCGTAGATGAAGACGCCAAGCTGGAGGAGGAACTCATCGTAAGGCCTACCTCGGAGACCATAATCTGGGATACCTACAGGAGGTGGATACAGTCGTATCGCGATTTGCCACTCCTTATCAATCAATGGGCAAATGTGGTGCGCTGGGAGATGCGGACCAGGCTGTTTTTAAGAACCACAGAATTCTTATGGCAGGAAGGCCATACTGCTCATGCTACCCGACAGGAAGCGATCGATGAGGCGGAACTGATCCTTAATATTTATGCAGAATTTGCAGAGGAATTTATGGCTGCACCTGTGGTAAAGGGTACTAAATCGGAAAGCGAGCGTTTTGCGGGGGCGATTGAAACATATTGTATCGAGGCATTGATGCAGGACGGGAAGGCACTACAGGCTGGTACCTCTCATTTTCTGGGTCAGAATTTTGCAAAGGCCTTTGATGTTAAATTCGCGACTAAAGAAGGCGATCAGGAATTTGTTTGGGCCACATCTTGGGGAGTATCAACCCGTTTAATGGGGGCGCTGATCATGATCCATAGCGATGATAATGGTCTGGTTTTACCACCAAAACTGGCTCCTATTCAGGTGGTTATCATCCCCATTTATAAAGGCTTAGACCAACTGGAAGTCATTTCAGAACGGGTGACTCCTTTGATCAAATCCCTTAAGGAAAAAGGGGTAACCGTTAAGTATGACGACCGGGATACTTATAAGCCTGGGTTTAAATTCAATGAGTACGAATTAAAAGGAGTTCCCATCCGTATCGCGATCGGTCAGCGGGATCTGGAGAACGGCACTATTGAACTTGCCCGGCGCGATACCCTGGAAAAGCGAACGATTCCGGCGGATAGTGCTGAGAGTGAGGTAATTCATTTACTGGGGGAAATTCAGAAAAGACTCTATCAAAAGGCGGATAACTACCGAACTGCACACACGACCGAAGTGGATACCTACGAAGAATTTAAGAAGGTGCTGGAAGATAAAGGAGGTTTTATATCTGCCCATTGGGACGGAACTTCAGCTACCGAGGAAAAGATCAAAGACGAGACCAAGGCCACAATTCGCTGCATTCCTATTGAAATTAAAAAGACCGAAGGCAAATGTATGGTTACAGGCCAACCTTCATTACAAAGAGTTCTGTTCGCCAAGGCGTATTAGTAGCGCTCAAAAAAAGGAATAGGGTAGTTGCCATAGTAAAAAATAATTGTATTTTTGCACCTGCCTTTGGGGCACCTACGTTCAATTGATAATGGAAAAACAGATAATGGACAATTTAAAGTTGAGCAACTTCAGCTGGATCATTGTCCATTCTAAATATTACATTATAAATTAAAATGGCCCGTTCGTCTAGGGGTTAGGACGCCAGGTTTTCATCCTGGTAACAGGGGTTCGATTCCCCTACGGGCTACATGATTAATGGATAATGGATAATGGATAATTTATGGTTGACTTTGATCGGTCGCATCATTTTCCATTCTCAATTCTCCACTGTAAATTAGAACGGCCCGTTCGTCTAGGGGTTAGGACGCCAGGTTTTCATCCTGGTAACAGGGGTTCGATTCCCCTACGGGCTACAAAAAGTTTAAGGCGGCAAGAAACCGCGAAAATATTAATAGAAAATTATGGCAAATCATAAGTCGGCTTTAAAAAGAATCAGAAGAAATGATGTGGTACGGATACGTAACAGGTACCAACATAAGACAACCCGAAATGCGATCAAGAAATTGCGTGGCGAAACAGATAAAAAGAAGGCGCAAGCTCTTTTACCCGATGTGGTCAGTATGATCGACAAGCTGGCAAAACGCAATATTATTCATGCGAATAAAGCGGCCAATCTTAAGAGTAAACTCATGAAGCAGGTGGCTGCTTTATAGTAGCATTTGTGAAAGAAATAGCAACCCTGACCGCAATGTCAGGGTTTTTTATTGATAGATCCTGATAATCTCCCCGGTACCCCTGCCTTCAACACTTCTTATATATCCTCTTAGCATTTTGTCCATAGGAATTGGGTGATGTCCAGGAAAATAATCCAGATATTTCTCTATTGCATCTTCCACCAGGCCGCAAGCCACAACATTTATCCTTAAATCCTGATTTAGATCGAGTACCACTGCTTTTACAAAACTGTGCAGAGCCCCATTGACCATTGCAGCGCTGGTGGTCATGGCTACCGGATCCTCGGCCAGAATTCCGGAGGTCAGTGTAATAGAGCCTCCCGCTGTGATATATTTCTTAGCCAGGCGGACTAGGTTAACCTGCCCCATTAGTTTGCTCCGAAGGCCAATGTAGTAGTCATCCTCCGTTAAATCGTCGAAGTTGGCCCATTTCGCTTCTCCGGCAGCACAGATGATAGCATCTAGCTTACCAGTCTTTTCCAAAAGCGATTCAATACTCGCACTTTGGGCGATATCGACCGTCAAATTGGCGTTGCTCCGTCCTGCTACCAAAACCTCATTGGCCTTTCTGAAATACTCGGTTAGTCTTTTACCAATAGTTCCGCCACCCCCGATGATCAGTATTCTCATAGTATCCCTAATTAATGGATTTTCTACTTACCCTGATAAAGCCTACAATAAAACATCCATTCATAATCAGTATAAGCATTAAGTGTATTCTCCTGATAATCTGGTAGTCTTCTCCCGACACGATATTAAAATGTCCAAGAACAATTATGGGGATGTAGCCTGCTAAAAATATCAGGATTCCAATGCTCAACCAGGAAAGCAGGTTCGTCTGGATAAACCAGCTGCCATTTTTCGATCTCAAATGCCTAAAATAGAGTACAATACAAATGATGAGCATAAAAGCTCCGGTAAAATAAGTAATCATCTGAAACCGAATTCGAAAATCTGAGGTAAATAAGTTGATTAGTGAGGCAATTATAACAACAATACCGGCTATCCGAATAAAATTACGAATGCTTTTACTGTTGATACTTAACCAGTAAACATAGAGGAAATACAAGAAGAAAATGATGTCGTAAATATTATAGATCACCCAATTATTGTATTCAAGTACATCGCTTAGTACGAAATCGTATTCTTCATTCCACTTTATAATATACCCAAGGAGCTCCGTAAGCAAGGTATACATCAGCAATATCGGGAAGTATTTTAAAATGCTTTCGAAATACCGTGGGTATCGCCAAAGCGCCACTAAAAGTGTAATGGCATAGACCGGTAGAATGAATTGTTCTAATATGCTATCAATCAGCTCAACCAAAACTAATATATTATTCTATTGATAAGGGGGTGGAGCAGCATGACCGTGATTTAGCACCAGGCTGCCGTTGGAATAGCTGGCAGATGCAGGTGCAACGGTGTTAACACCTATGAATCCTGCATAGGCCCTGGTATTATTTCCAACCCGAATGCCAACACCATCGGGTCCGAACAACTCCATTTGACCATTGAGTAATACAGCTCTTTTTTCACTTCCCTCGCCACTATCTTCGGTATAAAACCCATATTCTTCTCCCTTATCATTTAGGGTAGGTTGGATGAAAAACGAATTCTGACGTGGATGTAACACTTCAGATCCGTCGGGGAAAGTGCCTTTTTTGGGATAGTTTGAATAGTAAAACCTTAATGTTGAGATCTCCACCCCAGCTTTTGCAGCTTCCTGTTCTATGTATTCGAGATATTGCTTGATAGTTTTATAATCATAATATGTATATCTGGCGACATCAAATTTACTGGTATCTCTTTGGCTAATATTAACCGAATCTTCATATTTCTGAATCAGCGGGACACGTCGATCGGTATAATTCTTAAACATCGTTTGGGCTTCTTCTAAACTGATGATCTGCTCGGGTGGATCTACCTCCGCCATTTGAGAATTCTTTACCTCTGCACTTCGCTCACCACAAGATATAAATGTCAGAGAGGCGGTAAACAAAATTAAGGAGAGGACTTTCTTGAAATTTTTCATGAGAAGTGATTTTTAGGTTAAATAATTACTTAGTGATTCGAGTGGGATAGATTTTCTCCTTTAAATGTAGTACATATTCTAATATTAGAATAATCCTCGTCCTACAATGACTACAAAAAAAGAATCCCGACATTTTTTAATGCCGGGATCATACCTTATTCTGAATGAATTAAAGCCTTATTACTGGTTCATCGTCATCAGGAACTCTTCGTTGTTCTTCGTCTGTTTGATCCGTTGTTCCATAAACTCCATAGCTTCAACCGGATTCATATCTGCGAGGTATTTCCTCATGATCCACAATCGCTGCACGGTATTTTCGTCGAGAAGCAGATCATCTCTACGGGTTGAAGAAGAGACCAGGTCGATTGCAGGGAAGATCCTTCGGTTACTGATCCTTCTATCGAGCTGTAATTCCATGTTACCGGTTCCTTTGAATTCTTCAAAAATTACCTCATCCATCTTCGAGCCGGTTTCTGTAAGTGCGGTTGCGATGATTGAGAGTGAACCACCATTTTCTATATTTCGCGCTGCACCGAAAAATCTTTTGGGTTTGTGGAGTGCATTGGCATCTACACCACCGCTGAGAACCTTACCTGAAGCGGGCTGAACTGTATTGTAGGCCCTCGCAAGTCGGGTGATCGAATCGAGTAGTATTACCACATCATGACCACACTCTACCAGCCTTTTCGCTTTTTCAAGGACGATATTGGCCACCCGCACGTGTTCTGTTGCTTCTTTATCGAAAGTTGAGGCAACCACTTCGCCACTTACGTTGCGCTGCATATCGGTAACCTCCTCCGGCCGTTCATCGATCAACAAAATGATCTGATATACCTCGGGATGATTTGCTGCAATTGCATTGGCGATGTCTTTTAACAACATGGTTTTACCCGTCTTTGGCTGAGATACGATCATTCCCCTCTGGCCCTTGCCAAGTGGGGAAAAAAGATCGATAACCCTTGTGGATAGAGTACTCTGACGTTCTGCTATATTGAATTTTTCCTGTGGAAATAATGGCGTAAGATGCTCAAAGGCTACACGATCGCGTACCACCTGAGGATCCAGTCCATTGATCTTATTTACCTTAATAAGCGGAAAATATTTTTCGCCTTCTTTTGGTGGTCGAACATTTCCCAAAACGGTGTCACCGGTTTTAAGCCCGAAGAGCCTGATTTGCGACTGTGATACATAGATATCATCGGGTGAAGACAGATAGTTGTAATCCGATGAACGGAGAAAACCGTAACCATCCTGCATGATATCAAGAACTCCTTCGCTTTCAATAATACTGTCGAATTCGTATTCCGGCTGTTTGTATTTGTTTTTTAAATCCCTGTCGAAATTACTCGACTTCTTTTCCTGGCCATTCTTGTGATGGGACTGTTTCTTCTGTTGTTGCCCCTTGTGCTGACCTGTAGACTTGTGATGGTCCTTTTTGTGATGAGGTTGGCGCCGCTGCGGCTTTTGACCTTCTTTTGAGGTCTCTTTGCTTTCAGCGGGAATCTCTTTCCTTGGAGCCTCTTTATCTGGAGCCTCTTTCTTTGGAGCCTCTTCAGTGGCCACTTTAGCCACCGGCTCAGCTTTCTTAGCCCTGGGTGCTGGCTTATTTACCTTTTTTTCCAAGGCATTAACCGTCTCCCTAACAGAGTTAGGATTGCTGGCCTGGACATCCAGTATCTGATAAACCAGGTCTAGCTTTTTAAGGCTTTTATACTTGGGGACGTTTAAATCTTTAGCGATTTGTTGAAGCTCGGGAAGCTTCTTTGCTTTTAAATCTGAAATCTCAAACATTGAGTATGTAATATATTATACTATATAAATCTAGAAAAATGAAGTGTCTTGTTATCTGGGTATTACGTGGGAAAGATTTCCCAATCGGTAAGTGGTATAACTAATAACGCAGCAATATTACAAATTATTTTCAACATAATGTCTTAAAGCATTAATATTTTGATATATAGAACTGAATATCAATAAATTTCGAAGTAAATATCCCCAATTGCTTCTGATAGCGCAAATTGGCAAGTATGACGGGCAACTGATAATGGTTATCTTTTTTTATTTATTCCTCAGAAAATCCTAAAAAGACCTGTATTTTTGCACTTCCAATTATAAGTGAATATGATTCAGAGAATTCAGACATTGTATCTGTTGCTCGTAGTAATTCTCAATGCAATTCTGGTGCATTGGGCCGGGCTATGGCCTGATATTTTAGGTGAAACAGTATTCCTTGAAGGAAAGTTTTGGGTGGCTATTTCATTTTATAGCATAGCAGCCCTTGCACTTATCAGCATATTGCTCTTTAAAAAAAGGCAAAATCAATTTGTGATAAACAGACTGAATATAATATTGAATCTTTTTTTACTAGGATTTTTCGTTTACCGATCCCTAAACCTATCCGGAGAGATGGAAGTCTCGGAGAAGGGTATTGGGATGTTGATTCCTGTTTTTTCTATCGTTTTACTGGTCTTGGCCAACAAGGCCATCAAAAAGGATGAGGATCTTGTAAAATCTGTGGATCGTTTACGTTAGACCTGATATCTTAGTAGTATTAGTGCGAAAACCCTGATAATTCTTATTGTCAGGGTTTTTTTTTGACGCTTTCAACCAACTCCTTAAAAACAGGCGTCATACCGAATGATAAAATTTTGAAGGACTAGCCAAGAGGGTAGTCAATTCAACAATGTGCCCATCCGGGTCATGTGTATATATAGAATGAAAATAGTGGTGGTCCTGAAATTCATATGAAATTCCCAGGGAATTATAATGTTCCCTGGCCTTATTAAAATCCTCATTGCTCAACCGGAAGGCAAAATGATCGAGTTTAACATGCCTGGAATTCCTGTCAGGCGTAGTTGTATTCGGATCTGCTGGGAACAGGGCAATACCGGTTGTGCCGGCAAGCAGGAATACCGGGATTGCACCCCACTCTTCCAACTGGTAATAGGTAAGCCCCAGAACAGACTCATACCATTGTCTGGAACGTTCCATGTCGGTCACTCGGACAGCAACATGATCGAGACATTCAATATTGAAAGCATGTGGGTTGTTAGATTCCATGATAAGGTTTTTTGGATGTATTTATTGCAATTACTAAAAGATCCTATCGTTTTCCCAGTTCAATGACCTCAAGCATTTTTATTTCCTTACCGTCGATAATAAACCGCAGCATAGTTCGTATCCGGTGAAAGCCATATTTCCCGCAAGCGCCCGGATTCATATGAAGTAATCCCAGGCTTTTATCATTCATCACCTTGAGAATATGGGAATGTCCGGAAATAAACAATTTAGGTGGAGACCGCTTAATCTCCTCTTTTACTGCAGGACTGTACCTGCCGGGATAGCCTCCGATATGAGTGATCCATACGTCTACTCCTTCGCACTTAAAACGTTGGTGCAGTGGGAATTCCTGCTGTACAGTATGATTGTCAATATTTCCGAAGACAGCTCTTAAGGTGCTCTTCTCTGCAAGGGCATCGGTTACCGACAGATTCCCGATATCACCGGCGTGCCAAACTTCATCTGCCTGACCGGCATATTTCAGAATCTTCTCATCTAAATGACCGTGTGTATCTGAAAGGAGCAAAATTTTCTTCATCCTGTTGGTCGCAAGGTGGAATTTAATTCACCGTATGAAAAACGGTCCAAATTCAGCTGATCGATAAGATCAAAGATTCAGGTATATTTGTTTTGACAAATGTAGAGAATAGATTGAGATATTTTGTTCAATTTTCATACCTGGGCAGTGCCTATCATGGCTGGCAGAAACAACCCAATGATCTTACGGTCCAGGAGATAATGGAGAGCTGTTTTACTACCCTGCTAAGGAAACCTATTGAACTGGTGGCAGCCGGACGTACCGATACCGGTGTACACGCACATGAGATGTATGCCCATTTCGATATCGATAAACTGGACGATGATGGCACCCTGGTTCACCGATTTAATTCGTTCCTTCCCGAGGACATCGCTGTCAGGCGTCTAATAGGGGTGAGTTCTGATGCCCATGCCCGATTTAGCGCCCTTCAGAGAACTTATAAATATACTATAGTAAGGCGAAAAGATCCTTTTTTATTTCAGACAGCGCATTATTCCAAACTGGCGTATGATTTTGAACTGATGAACAAGGCAGCAGAATTGCTCATAGGCCATAAAGATTTCGAATGCTTTTCCAAGTCCAGGACCGATGTTAAAACATATATGTGTGATGTAAGCTATGCGCGATGGGAGCAAAACGAAGAGCAATTGGTATTTACCATCTCAGCAGACCGATTTCTGAGGAATATGGTGCGGGCTGTGGTTGGGACATTGCTCGATGTTGGGATTGGTAAGAAATCCTTAAAAGATGTTAAGACTATTATAAAAAACAAGGACAGGAGTTTGGCAGGGGTCTCTGTCCCCGCAAAAGGATTATCTTTGGTTCGGGTGCAGTACCCTGAAGAGATGCTTCATCGCAATGGATAAAGACGCTGGCAAAGCTTTTGATTACCGATTGTTTAAAAGGGTGGTCGCCTATACAAGGCCCTACAGGCTCACATTCTATGGAGTGGCATTAGCCGCTATTTTTTTATCTGCCTTTGCAGTACTAACCCCTCTGATCGTTAGTGAAATTATCGACGGCGCGCTCAAGCAAAACGATGCCGAAAAACTCTGGATACTCACTATGGCTATGGGAGGTGTTCTGCTCGGACAGGTAGTGAGTCAGCTTTCCTTTAATTATTTTGCCAATTGGTTAGGGGAATCTGTGATCAAAGATATCCGGATAATGCTTTTCGACCGGATGATGGGTTTCAAAATGAAGTATTTCAACAATTCTTCCATAGGGGTTTTGGTGACCCGTGCTGTGGCCGATATGCAGCGGATAGGGGAGATTTTCAGTCAGGGTTTTTTCGTTATCGTGGCCGATCTATTAAAAATGCTGGTAGTGGCTGTGGTGATGTTGATATTGAATTGGAAACTAGCACTTATCGTATTTCTTATCTTACCCATAATACTATATGCGACCCGATTGTTCCAACAGGCCATGAAGAAGGCTTTTATCGATGTGCGTGCAGAGGTTTCCAATCTGAATTCTTTTGTACAGGAACGCATCACAGGTATGAAAATCGTTCAGCTTTTTACCAGGGAAGCCATCGAGAGCAGGAATTTCCGGAATATCAATGAGAAACATAAAAAGGCCTGGTTGAAAACCGTATGGTACAACTCATTTTTTTTCCCGGTTGCGGATATTGTCTCCTCAATAACGGTAGGGCTGATCGTATGGTATGGCGGACTTCAGAATGTTACCAATCTGAAGGTAGATGAATATGGGACTATCTTCGCCTTTATTTTACTCTCCGGGATGCTGTTCCAGCCTCTGAGACAGATCGCAGATAAGTTTAATACACTGCAAATGGGAATGGTAGCTGCCAATCGGGTTTTTGGCATATTGGATACCGACAGCAAGATCGATGATTCAGGAACGAAGGTCAGTGAGCATGTACTCGGTAATATTCGTTTTTCGGATGTCCGTTTCGGCTACCTGGAAGACGAGGAAGTATTACATGGTATATCATTCGATGTTAACGTCGGGGAGACCGTTGCTATTGTAGGTGCTACCGGTGCCGGAAAATCAACTATAATCAACCTCCTGAATCGCTTTTATGAGATCGACTCCGGAACAATATTGATCGATGGAATCGACATTAAGGAATATCAACTTTCATCACTGCGGAAAAATATCGCAATAGTACTCCAGGATGTTTTCCTTTTTGCAGATACGATCGCCAATAATATTTCACTTAAAAACGAGAAAGTCAGTATTGATATCATCGAAGATGCGGCCAAACAAATAGGCGTACACGAATTTATCATTAGCCTCCCCGGTGGCTATGAGTATAATGTAAAAGAGCGTGGAACAATGCTTTCTAGTGGTCAAAGGCAGCTGATGGCATTCCTGAGGGCCTATGTGAGCAATCCCAGTATTCTGGTGCTCGATGAGGCCACTTCTTCGGTAGATACCTATTCGGAGCAATTGATTCAAAGAGCAACCGACAAGATTACCGAAGGAAGAACTTCAATCATCATCGCCCACAGACTCGCCACGGTAAAAAAAGCCGACAAAATCCTGGTGATGGATGCCGGATTGATTGTAGAGACTGGCACCCATAAAGAACTCCTGAAAAATGAGGGTTATTACAGCAAACTATATGAAGCGCAGTTCATGGCAGAGGAGACAGTATGACTCACCTTAGTTATTGAACAGGTGTAAAGTCTTGGATACTCAATACCCCGGTGAGGAATAAGGCAGCATAGAACACCATAATGAACCCAAAGTATCCAATGACCACTAAAATCGAAAAAAGGGGAATTCTCAATATCATCTGAGTTGGAGTGAACCGATTCAGACGTTGCATGGCGTAGACAGAATAAAATACCAGTGCAATGAGCAAGGGGATACCAATAATCAGATAGTTTTCCGGAGAAAAGACTAATGCGCCCAAACTAATTGGAAACAGGATTATACTCCATTGCGCTAGAATATAAATGTAAAAGACGCTGTATTCGGTCAGATTGTAATTTTTCCGGTTAAAGGTCAGCCAGCCGCTTATCGCAAAAATGGGAACATAAATTATAAAAATGAGCGTGTTCATATCGAACATGATGTTCATAACCTTGTTCATCACCTCAGGATTTGCCCCCTGTCCAAAAACATCAAAGTCTATCTGATCCCGGAAAAACCTCCTCATAAGTAGCAATAAGATTCCAGATAGTGTAATGGCTATACCAAAATATGCGATCGGATTCATATATCTCCTTCGGACGCCTTGGATATAACTTTCGATAACCTCATCTGGTCGTGCGAAAAGTTGCCTGAAAGTCCTTGCAAGTGTATTGTCTATATCAAAGACACGTTTGGCTATATCTACCGACAGATTTTTTAGTGTCAGCCGGTTGTGAATTACCTTAGCGCCACAACTTGGGCAGAAATCAAAAGGTTCATCCTGGCTGTACCGACAGTTTTTACAATCCATAGCTTAAAGCAGATCTTCTGCGATCATATGAGATAATTCGGTCAGGTCTTTATATAATACAAACTCCCCGCCTTTGATATAAGAGATCAATCCGGTTTCTTCACTCACCACCAACGCGATAGCGTCGGTGCGTTCTGTAATTCCCACCGCCGCACGATGACGAAGTCCGAAACGAAGCGGAATATGCCTTTCATTTGAGACCGGCAGAATTACACGGGTGGCGACAATATGATTTTTCTCGATGATCGCAGCCCCATCGTGGAGGGGGCTATTCTTAAAAAATATACTCTCAATGATGGGTTGGTTGATCTCCACATGCATCCTGTCACCAGAAGTTTTGACAAAATCGAGTGAATTATTGCGCTTAAAGACCAATATGGCACCCATACGGTTTTTGGCCATTTTATCGCACGCCTGCAGAACCGCTTCAATATCAAGAGGAGAGCCGATCTCTTCCTGTTTCAAAAACTTGAAACGCTTCGTCCAATTTTTCTTTTTGCCAAGATTGGTAGATCCAACCATCAGCAGAAATTTTCTGATCTCCTGCTGGAACACTATAATCAATGCGATAAGCCCTACCTGCATAAATCCACCCACCATACTACTGATCATCTTCATGCCCAGTAGTTGGGTTAGTTTCCAGAAGCCCCAGATCATTACAATCCCAATAAAAATATTGATGGCGGCCGTCCCCCGGACCAGTTTATAGATATAGTAGAGCAGAATAGCAACCAGGACAATATCAATAATGTCGGTTACCTTGAAATCCAGGAATTCTAAAAAATCCAAATTCGGCCTTTTTTGTAAAATTAGAAAATAAGCCCCAATAAAAATTTGTTTCAGCTAAAAATCAAATAGCATCCCTGTTCAGGCCGACTGGATTTCTTCAAACAGTCTAATACATTGGCTGGCTTCCATCACATCGTGAACCCTTAAAATGTTTGCGCCTTTCTCCAGGGCGATCATATGAAGTGCTGTGGTACCATTGAGCGAATGCTCAGGTGTAATCCCAAGGGTTTTAAAGATCATAGATTTCCGGCTAACACCCACCAATAATGGAAGATCAAAGCATTGAAGAAGGTCGAGCGATTTGAGAAGTTCGAAATTCTGTGCACGGGTCTTGGCAAATCCGAATCCCGGATCTATGATCAGATCATTGAGTTTTAACTCCCGTGCCCTGGAAATTTTAAGTGAAAACTGGTATCGGATATCGATCATCAGATCTTCATATTCTGTTTCTTGAGCCATTGTCTGAGGAGTACCCCGCATATGCATAGCGATATAGGGTGCCTTGTAGGCTGCTACGGCAGACATCATCTCGGGATCCAGGTCACCACCAGAAATATCATTGATCATGGCTGCACCGACATCAAGGCAACTGATAGCCACCCGACTTCTGAACGTGTCTATCGATAGTAAAATATCAGGAAATTCCTCCAGGAGAATTTGCACCACGGGTTCCAGCCGGGCCATCTCTTCTTCCTCCGATACTTCGGCAGCCCCGGGCCGGGAGCTATAGGCGCCCAGATCGATGAAGGTTGCCCCTTCACTAAGCATTTGCCCGGTTTGTTTTAAAAGGGCAGATTCATCTTTAAACTTGCCACCATCATAAAATGAATCGGGTGTAATATTTAAAATGCCCATTATTTTTGGACGCTTTAAATCGATAAGTTGGCCTAGGCAGTTTATAGTCATCCTGAATTAAGGAGGAGATTAAGAGTCGAATTTATTTTGATGGCCAAGTTTAAAAAACGAACTTTGGCTTTGTTGAATTATCAGGCGAAATTTACGCAAATTACACCATATTCCATGAAGGAAACACCCGCGCTTTTTGACGAGGTTATTCACACTTGTAGAGATTTGTTCATAAAGAAGTCTAAGGACTATGGAACAGCGTGGCGCATTCTGAGGCTGCCCTCACTCACCGACCAGATATTTATAAAAGCACAACGTATCAGAAGCCTGCAGGAACTCACTTCGCGCAGAGTGGATGAAGGTGAACGATCAGAGTTCATCGGCATAATCAACTACGCACTAATGGCATTAGTACAGCTGGAAAAAGGGGTGGCAGAGCAGCCGGATATAGATGCTGGGGAAGCTCTACAACTCTATGACCGGCATGTAGCAGAGACCAAACAGCTGATGGAAGACAAGAATCACGACTATGGCGAGGCATGGAAGGATTTAAGGGTGAATTCTCTCACCGACCTGATCTTACAGAAATTGCTGAGGGTGAAACAGATTGAGGATAATAAAGGAAAAACTATCGTTAGTGAAGGGATTGCCGCAAATTACCAGGATATCATCAATTATGCGGTATTTGCCCTTATCCATCTTGAACATGAGGAAGAATAACGTTATATACAAGAACTTGGATCCTGTAAAGATGTTCAGGTCACAACTTAATGTTCTGTCGCTTCTTTTCCTTTTAAAATCAATCCCAGAGATATGAAATATCTAGTAACCATAAGCAGGATTCTCGTAGGGGTCCTATTTATCATCAGCGGGCTGATCAAACTCAATGACCCGATGGGCTTTTCCTTTAAACTGGAAGAGTATTTTAGTCCGTCTGTTCTCGATATCCCATTTCTAATACCCCTTGCGCTTGCTATTTCGCTGGTTGTGGTTATTCTGGAGGTATTGCTGGGTATTATGCTGCTACTGGGCTATAAAAGAGGATTAACTGTATGGAGTTTACTGCTGATGATCCTGTTTTTTACGTTTCTCACTTTTTATTCGGCCTATTTTAACAAGGTCACCGACTGCGGTTGCTTCGGAGATGCCGTAAAACTTACCCCATGGGAATCCTTTACTAAAGATGTGGTATTACTGATCTTTATTCTGATACTGTTTTATGGCAGGCGGCATATCAAAACCATTTTTGGGCCGAGGCTAACTAGGATAATCATTTTAGCCGGGCTATTGGGATGTTGTGTGTTCGCCTACAATGTTCTAAACCATTTGCCTGCAATAGATTTCAGACCCTATAAAATTGGAGCTAGTATTCCTGAAGGAATGGCTATTCCTGAAGATGCTCCCAAACCAGTTTATGATTATACCTGGAAGTTTAATGTTAATGGAGAAGAAAAGATAATTGTTACCCCTGGTGATTATCCTGAGGTGGATGGTGAATTCATAGGTGTGGAGACCGAGGAAATACAGAAGGGCTACGAACCACCTATTCACGATTTTACTTTGGAATTAGGAGGAGAGGACCACACACAACAACTTTTAAGAGAAGAAAAACTACTAATGGTGGTGGCCTATGATCTGGCCAAAACCAAAACGCGCGCTTTTGAGGATATAAAGCCAGTAACAGACCAGGCCCTTAGAGCAGGTTATACCGTCATCGGTATGTCGGCATCAAATGAACAATGGACCGCTCCGATTGTAAAAAAATACGAACTGAAATTTCAGTTTTACTTTACTGATGAAACTACCCTAAAGACCATTATTCGCTCTAATCCCGGATTATTGGTCTTAAAAAAAGGTACGATCCTTCAAAAAGTCCACCATAAAGATCTTGATGAACTTGTATTAGACTAAATTTATATCCTTCAATTATATCTGATAACCGTAAAATATAGACCATGAGAAGTAAAATAGTAGCAGGAAACTGGAAAATGAATAAAAACCTGCAGGAGACGATTTACCTGGTTGAGGACATAGCATCAAAATTAGCCGATACCAGCGCTGAGGTGATGGTAGCTCCAACTTTTGTAAACCTGTCAGCAGCGGTTTCTGCGTTGGAATCCTCCAAGATAGAAGTGGTGGCACAAAACATGCATTTTGCAGAGAGTGGAGCCTATACGGGTGAAATCTCCGCCGGGATGTTAAAGGCCATAGGTATCCAGAGCGTAATCATTGGTCATTCCGAAAGGCGCGCGTATTTCGGGGAAACCGATGAGCTTCTTTCGAAAAAGGTAAAGGCTGCGCTGGAGAACAACCTAAGAGTGATTTTTTGCTTTGGGGAAGAATTGGCAGACCGCCAGTCCGGAAACCATTTTACCGTGGTGGAGAGCCAATTAAAGAACGCGCTGTTTTCACTTTCTACAGGAGACTGGAAAAATATCGTTTTGGCTTATGAACCTGTTTGGGCCATTGGGACCGGCGAGACGGCAAGCCCTGAACAAGCACAGGAAATGCATGCTTTTGTACGCAAAACCGTTGCGGAAGGTTTTAATCAGGGTATTGCTGATGATGTTACCATTTTATATGGTGGAAGTGTTAAGCCGGGAAATGCCGTTGAAATTTTTGCAAAACCCGATGTAGATGGCGGACTAATTGGTGGGGCAGCATTAAAAACAGATGATTTTCTTGCCATCGTAAACGCGATCTGACACTTATGGCCGACAATTACCTGGAATATAGTTTTACCGTACGCCCAAAACAACCGGCCACCGATATTCTTCTGGCAGAGCTAAATGAACTGGGGTTTGAGAGTTTTTTGGAAACCCCGGAAGGACTACTCGCCTATATACGTAAATCGAAGTGGGAAGATTCTGGTCTAGATGAAGTTAGCGTACTGAGCAATCCTAAATTTCAGATCGACTATAAGTACAGCGAAATAGAATCACAGAATTGGAATCAGGAGTGGGAAAGCAGTTTTGAACCAATTCTCCTGGGCCATCATTGTGCTGTGCGCGCTCCTTTTCACCCGAAACCTGATGTGAAATACGATATTGTGATTACCCCGAAAATGAGTTTTGGAACCGGGCACCATGAGACCACGCATATGATGCTTCAGTTTGTACTGAAAAACCAGATGCAGGGTAAATCGGTTTTAGATATGGGTTGCGGTACCGGAGTCCTGGCCATATTGGCCTCTATGAGGGGTGCATCGAAGGTCGATGCCGTCGATATCGATCACTGGAGTTTCCTCAATGCACAGGAAAACGTTAAACTCAATCATCAGGAACAAATCCGTGTACGTGAAGGTGATGTGGATTTGCTAGAAGGAGTGAAGTACGATGTCATCCTGGCTAATATTAACCGTAACACACTCTTAAGAGATATTTCTCATTATGTGGCGCATCTAAATCTTGGGGGTATTCTTTTACTAAGTGGATTTTATAAGGAGGATCTTCCATCGATTTCAGAAAAGTGCGCTAAATACGAACTCAGCTTCCAAGAAAATTTGGAAAATAATGATTGGGTTTCTGCAAAATATGTATTTTAGGGAAGATTAAAACCTGTCTCTCATGGGTACGAAGGAAAAAGTCTCCGAAGAGCTTCTGTTGGATGAGGAAACAGTAAAACAGAACGAGATTGTATTATTCAATGACGATGTTAACACGTTCGACCACGTAATTGACACGCTTATTGATGTCTGTGATCATTCTCCTGAACAAGCAGAGCAATGTTCGCTGATCGTTCACTATAATGGTAAATGCACTGTTAAAACAGGAGAGTATCGAGATCTGAAACCCAGATGTTCACGCTTACTTCAGGCTGGCTTGAGTGCGGAGATTGTATAATTCTTCATGTTAAGCAATATCGTAAGTCTGACGGATTCCCAAAATCCCCTTAAGGTCTATTAGATCCTGGTGAGAAAGGGTCATGAATTTTTTATGAAAATTTTTATGCAACTAACCCATCGCTATTCAGGTTTTCACAAAAGAGGTGTTTTATTTTTACTGTTTCTAGCAGGAATTTTATACTCCTGTGAGGAAAAAAAGAGCGAAATCCGGGTGGAAGAAAGTAAGACTGAGAAAATTATTTATTTACCGATGGAAGGTTTCGTTTACACCACTGCACACAATACCGATTTAAAATTAAGCATTACAGATAGTATATCGTTCGGGCCCTTTAAGCAACCGCTTGAAACCGAGATCGATGTTCTGGTTGACCCAGAAAAACAGTTTCAGGAAGTTCTCGGAATTGGCGCTGCACTTACCGATGCTGCTGCCGAAACATTTTTCAAGCTTTCTGAAGAGAACCAAAAAAGGTTTATGGAAGCCTATTATAGCGTTGAAAACGGTATTGGTTATTCCCTTGGTCGTACTATTATTCATAGCTGTGATTTTTCCAGCGGGAGTTATACCTATGTGGAAGAAGGAGATGCAGAATTGAAAACTTTCAATATCGATCACGATCGGCAGTTTCGACTCCCTTTTACCAAAATGGCCCTTGAAGCAGCCGGGGGCGAATTAACCATGTATGCCAGCCCATGGAGTCCACCGGCTTTTATGAAGACCAATAATAATATGTTGAAGGGTGGGAAGTTGAAACCCGAATTTTTTCAGCCATGGGCGAATTATTATGTAAAGTTTATCGAAGCATATGAGGCTGAAGGCGTTCCAATATGGGGGCTTACTATCCAAAATGAACCCATGGCCGTTCAACGCTGGGAATCCTGTATCTATACAGCTGAAGAAGAGCGCGACTTTCTTAAAAACTACCTCGGGCCAACCCTGGAAGGGTCGGGTATGGGTGATAGAAAAATCATCGTATGGGATCATAACCGCGATCTCCTTTTCCAACGGGCAAGTGTTATCTTGAACGATCCGGAAGCGGCAAAGTATGTTTGGGGCACCGGCTTTCACTGGTATGAGGATTGGAAAGACGGCATCCCGATGTTTCAGAATGTAAAAAATGTTAATGATGTCTTCCCCGATAAGAATCTAATTTTTACCGAAGGATGCAACGAAGGTTATGATATCGAAAAAATAGATGAAGTCCGACTTGCAGAACGCTACGGAAGATCTATGATCAACGATTTTAACAATGGGGTAGTGGCATGGACCGATTGGAATATTCTTCTTGATGAGACCGGTGGACCTAACCATGTGGGTAATTTATGTTTTGCACCTGTTCACGGAAATACCAAGAATGGCGAGCTTACATTTACCAATTCATATTATTATTTAGGACATTTTTCAAAATTTGTCAGACCGGGCGACAAGCGGATCAGTTCTGTGTCTAGCTCCAATACCATAATTTCCACAGGCTTTATCAACGATAAAGATCAAGTGGTTGTGGTGGTTATGAATCAGGGCGAAAAGTCTCTGAAATATAGTATCACCATTAATTCCAGGACTGCAAACCTAAGTATTCCGGCTCATGGGATCCAAACCATTGTCTTATCTGATTGATTAAAAGCCTTAACATGAATCCAGCTAACCAACCCTTCTTATGAATTCAGACATAAATCAAGATGCCAGTGCAGTGATCAAAATGAATAAGTCTTATACTATACTGATCAGTTTGATCGTTGCACTGGGCGGCTTCCTTCTAGGATTCGACAGTGCGGTAATTTCGGGGGCCGTAAAAGGCATCACTGTCTATTTTGAAATGACGGAATGGATGCTCGGATTTTCTGTGGGTTGTGTTGTTTTCGGTGCCATGGCGGGTAACCTGCTGGCAGGGCCCATGGCTGATAAATTTGGTCGGAAGAAGGTACTTATCGTCGTGGCAGCACTCTTTACCATTTCCGCCTCATGGTCTGCTTTGGCGACAGGATATGTTGAGTTTATCACCGCCAGGATCATCGGTGGAATTGGCATTGGAGGTGCCATACTAATCGCCCCGATCTATATCGCAGAAATCGCCCCGCCTAAACTCAGGGGAAGCCTGGTTTCATTTAATCAATTGAATATCGTTATAGGGATCTCTGTGGCCTATTTTTCCAATTACTTCCTGGTGAATTTAGGGGAAGATAGTTGGCGTTATATGCTGGGGGTCGAAGCCATTCCGGCATTGATTTACTTTTTGGCGCTTTTTACCGTGCCCAGGAGTCCGCGCTGGTTGATCCAAAAGCTCAATAAGATCGAAATAGCCCGAAAGACCCTTATGAAAATTGGAGGTGAAGATTATGCAGATATCACCATTCAGGAAATTCAGCGTGGTATTGATAAAAAGGAACCCAAAGGAAAGCTTTCAGACCTGTTTCAAAATAAGTATACCACGATAATGATCATTGCCTTCGGGATTGCATTCTTTCAACAAATAACGGGTATCAATGCCGTATTCTATTATGCTCCCACCATTTTTGAGCAGGCAGGGGGGAGTACAGATTCGTCCTTTCTTCAAGCCATTGTTGTAGGGCTCACCAACCTTTTGTTTACTATCGTAGCAATTTTATATATAGACAGATTAGGCAGGAAACCTTTATTGCTGATCGGCACTTCCTTTATGACAATAGCCCTATTGATGGCGACTTTTGCTTTCAATAGCGCAACCTATGATTTTAATGATGCTACCCTGGAAAAGGTGGGGGACGAAGAACTCAGAACGGCCTTGACTTCATTGAAAGGGAAATCCTTCGATGGCCAGACGGCACTATTCGAAGAAGTGGCTCCTCTGTTAAATGAGGAATCATTCCTGAACTTTAAAAGAAACGAAATAACCAATTTTATTCAGATCAATGCAACTCTGGTGTTGATAGCCATATTACTTTATGTTGCCTCTTTTGCCATTTCACTGGGCCCGGTCATGTGGACCCTGTTTTCAGAAGTCTTCCCAACGAGTATTAAGGGTATTGCGATTTCTGCTGTTGGATTTTTCAATTCACTGGTAAGTTTTTCGGTGACACAGGTCTTCCCCTGGGAATTATCAAATCTCGGACCCACCGCTACTTTTGCGATTTATGCCCTATTATCAATGTGTGCGGTCTTATTTGTGTATCGCTTTGTTGTGGAAACCAAAGGCAAGACACTGGAAGAGGTTCAGCAATTATTGATTCGAAAGTAAATTTCGAACCAGAATATACCGGATTATCATAAGACCTGAAGTTGCCTTTAGGATTGGGAAAGCAATGCCTAAATAATTACTACTATAAGATAGATACAGGCAGCGATCGTAATACTTAAACCTGTTCCGTAACAATTTACCGTCACCTCAGAATTTTAACTTCTCGTCTTTATCCCATAAGCCCCAATAAGCCCCAACATCACCTTCGGCGCCTACTTTCCAGGACTCGTCGAAAGAGGAGAAATAGAAAATTTCAACCTGATCTTCTTCGGCCCATTTTTGCATGTTCATGAAATACTTCAGGTAATTTTCATAAGAGGGGTAGGCACCTTCCAGATTGCTGCCCTGGCTGGGCCATCCGGTTTCTGATATGATTACTTTTTTGCCATTGCCAGACCTGATAGCTCTCTGATACATATCCTTGATGTAAAGAAGAGAATAATCAAGATCACACCCTTCCCAAAATGGGTAGCAGTTGGCCAAAATAATATCACTCGCCTCGGCAATCCTCGGTCTTTCGGCAAACTCATAATAGGCGTCTACATAAGCAACCGGGACTTCAGGCACAGCATCTTTTACCTGCTGAATGAAGTTAAGAAGTTCATCCTCGTTGAGGTCTCCACGAAGCATAACTTCATTACCTACGGCGGCAATGTCTACATATCCTTCACTTGCTAGTTTTATAAGATTCTGGATTTCTTTTTCATTAATTTCAGAATCATCACCAAGCCAGGCCCCAACCATGGTTTTGATACCAAATTCTCTGGCGATACGAGGGATCTCTTCATTGCCTTCTGTACAGGAAAAAGAGCGGATCCATTTAGTATAGGGTTGTATGATCTCCATTCTCCGGCGAATTTGCGCTTCGGAGATCTGATCCCCAGGATTTTGGCCTTCTTCATAAGGACTAAAACACAAGCCATGCATTCCATCTTCAAGAACCAGCCGGCTCATCTTGCGTAATTGCTTTTTGCTTTTACCTGTATAGTCGATCGACGATAATGCCAATCGCTTTTCTTTTCTAATATAAGACATAGTGTTCCTCTTATTTTTATGTTATTCTTTTCTGATTTATTTTTTATAGCACTCCTCTTCTTGACTCCAATTCTTCTTTTATTTCCTTAGCTCTTTCTTCCGATAAGGAATATTTCCACATTACCCAGACAGCCAGAGCAGCGGTTAAAGAAGGGATGATTATATCGGCGATTCTAAGCCTGTTCATAGTTTCCATGGATTGTTCCGTAAGGTTTGGATCAAATCCGACAATCTTTAAAATCAATCCGCCTAAAACAAGGGCAATAGCTTGTCCCAATTTAACCATCCACCAATATATGGCGCCAAAAGTACCTTCCTTTCTGGGCATTCCATTTTCTAACTCATCTAAATCGCATACATCGGCCGTCATCGACATCATCAAAGTAAATAAGCCTCCCATACCGAAAGCAAATAAAGGAATGGGTACAAAAATAAGCCATGGTATATCACTACCCGGATCTATAGTAAACCAGGACATTCCAATACTTTCCAATCCGGGATTTATAGCTTCAAACAGTCCTCCAACGGCTGAGTTTAACCCCTTACCTAAGCCTGTTTGGTTAAAATCATTGTTAAGTCCTTTGTCGAATCCAAACCATTTTAAGAGGTAACCTACGATTGATAGCACGGTGGAGATTAAAAAAGCATTTCTCTTTCCCCATTTATTTGCCATTTTAGAAATTATGGGGATCACCAAAAATGCAGTTATCATTGCGTTGATGGTATTGAACCAGGCTGGCCATGTACCTGCCAATTCATAACTGCCGTTATATATATAGAATACAATAATGAACACACCGAATGCGGCCACTAGCTGAAACCCATTAAAAACCAAAAATGTAGCTCCGCATAATTTCATAAATGGTTTGTTTTTGGATACCTGAACAATGCCTTTAAACAGATCTTTCATGTTTGAAGCAAGCGTCTGGAAATTTATTTTTTTTCTACCTTCCATATGTTCGGAATCAATACCCTTACAAAACAATGCCGGCAGAATTCCAAATACCACACACATGGCACCTACAATCAGCGCCATTGTCCGTACACCTTCTGTTTGAGTATTAAAAGTGTTCGAGTCTGGAATAATTACATATAACCAAGGCACGATCATCCAGGCAATTTGACCCATGCTATTTGCAAAACTCATCAACCTTGTTCTTTCGTTATAATCTGAGGTCATTTCATAACCAAGACCTACTAAAGGCGTAGCAAACATTGTATTACCCACCAGGAATAGGATTTGAATTATCATCACATGCCAGATGATATAAGTCTGAGAGGCATTATCATCTAATTGCCACATCAAAAAGAAAAGGATACCACTTATAATTGCGCCCAGGAAGATATATGGTCTTCTTCTGCCATACCTCGATTTTGTGTTGTCTGAAATGAAACCCATTATCGGGTCGGTAACGGCATCGAATATTCTAGGTAATCCTCCCAGAAGTCCAGCCCATAATGGGTCAACCCCCCATGCAGTCAGTAAAAAGAACTGTATAAAAACCCCAAGTGTTCCCGGTAAAATGTTTAGTATAAAATGGCCTGCCCCAAAGGCGGCTTTTTGCCCAACAGGTACTTTGTCTTTAGATAGTGTTTTAACTTGACTCATGATCATTTAGGTTGATTGGTTCTATTGTTTGATAATTATCGTCTGTAGTGCCCGGGCACTTATAAGCAAGTTCGAATTTCTTTCTCCTAAAGAAAGATTAAACTCTTTGTCATCTTCACCTTGATTTAATACCACCACTGCAATACTACCATCAGGATTTTGTGCAGCGGTCACCATCAGCCCATCATCATTGTTTTCAAATCCTATCCGTACAGCACCTGGCCTTATATATTTACTAAAATGTGCCATTGTGTAGTAGAGTGGCGTAAAATACACCTGATCCTGGTCAGGATCCACAATAACAGGAGCAACACACCAGTTCTTAAACCAATTAGGACCACCCTGGCGGTCTAAAACCATATTCCAGTCTACCCAACCATCTACCCAATTGTTCATACATCCTATCATATCGCGTGCATAACGATAAACCGGCACATACTTAGGATGCAGATGTTTATCTTCTTCAGGAGCCCAATCCCATCCCCAGTCGGTCGCTTCTTTAGACCAGTACCATTGATCGTCCTGCCAAACCGGCACCTGGGCATCAACGCAGGCCTCAGATTGAATGATATGCTTATCCGGGGCGGCATTATGTGCAAACTGCAGATTCTCCGGGAACCAGTCGAAGGTACTCGCATACCAGTGAACTGCCGTACCGTCAAAGTATTTGGAGGCATCTTCATCCTCGAACATGGCCCTGATCCATTCTTTCATTTCCTCACCCCGATTCTGATCATAACCGAGAATTTTAACATCATGCCCGTCTGCTTCCAACTTTGGCCCCAGATGATTCTTTACAAACAGTGACATCTCTTCCGGGGTATAGTGCATGCTCTCCCAATTGTTGTCGTTTCCCAATGGCTCATTCTCAACGGTAAAACCCCAGATATCGATTCCCTCTTCTTTATAGGCATCGATATATTTTGAATAGAACAATGCCCAGGTATCGTAGTACTCTGGCAGGAGTTTTCCACCCCGCCAGTCTTTATTGTCTTTCATCCAAGGCGGCGCGGTCCATGGCGACGCCATTATCTTAAAACCATCTTCAGAGACCGCCATGGCTTCCCGGATCATGGGGATGATATCATCCCGGTCTTCTTCGATAGAGAAGCTGTTTAATTCCATATCTCCTTCCTCGGGGGCATAAGAATAATTACTTACCGAAAAATCACAGGAATTCATATGGGTACGGGTTAGCGAATACCTTGCTCCTTCAGAGCCAAAATAAGCTTCGATTACCTTCTTCCGATTCTCCTGGCTTAACTGATTAAGCAAATATGCCGAAGCTTCGGTAAACGAACCTCCGAAACCCGTAATCGTTTGGAATTTTTGTTCCGGGTTTAAATTGATCTGAGCAGCAGGTGCTTCTGACGGAAGTATTTCCTGAGAGGTTAATTTATTTCCATCTGCTGAAGTTTCATATACCTCGACCTTCAAATCGTTTTGGACAGTACAGGATTGGATCATTATCGCTGCTAGTAAAATTAGATTGTTTTTCAGTTTCATAATTTCTCGTAATTGCTGATACCCCATAATTGTATGGGGATGACCAATCTTAATGCGTCGACATATGTTCTTTTCTCGTAGGTGGGATTAGCACATCATTCATTAGTGCTTTCTTATCTCCCCCATAGGTTTTGGTGATAGGATTTCCGTTTCTGGTCAATCCCTTAAAAATATCCTTGTCGACCAGTTCCCACGTGGGGTATTTTGCCTGGCCGGCAATGGTAAACAGCCCGAAATGGTTCTCCGATCCACGTTGATTGTGGGCATCCTTCCATTTTTCATTAAACGCTTCAAAATAGAAGCAGGAGATGCCAGTCGAATTGGTCCACTCCCGCATATGCTTATAGTACAGCCCTTGCTTGTATTCGTCTGTTGCTTTGGAGCCGTCTGAACCGTATAGTTCCGTGGCAACTGTAGCCCAGCCGGTTTCGCCGATATGCACCGGTTTTTCCAACCCGAGGCTTCTTACATAGTTCACAACCGAATCGTATTGAGACATTGCGAATTCTTTTGCCCGTAACATGGCATTTTCTATAATTATAATCTCACTTAATCCTTGCTCTTCTTCTGGAACCAGCCAGAATTCCGGGTTGTAATGCGAATTGTGATAGGGATAGGTGTGCATGCTTATGTAGTCTACTGCCGCTACCAGTTGGGCCAGGGTTTCTGTATGATAACTGGGATCTCCACCTCCCCAGGAGGCAAAGTCGTCTGAACTGGTAATCCAGAGATCGGCTGGCAATTTGCCTTCTTTTTTTAGAGACTGAAGATGAGTCACCCATTTTAGGATCACCTCTGGTTGTACATAATAACTTTCGGCCCATCTGATCATCGCCTCATTGCCCACCGCAAATATTTTAACGATATCGGAGAATTGGCTCGCCAGTGCTATCGCCCTGGCCATTTCCGATTCATTCTGCTCACTTTCCGCATAATGGTCTGGTTCCAATTCTGTCCATGCGTTTTTGCAATCGATCCAGGCCCCCAGCATTACGTACATTTCAAAATCTGGATCTTCCTCTTTCAATTGTCTGATCGATGTGAGGATGTTAAATGCATGAGGATAATGAACGTTATAGGTCCGCAATACCCTTACCCCCATGGCGTAAAGTATTTGCAAATCATCCTTGATTTCTGAAAGCGTTGGCTGTTTTCTTATATCACGGCTTATTTCTCTATATCCTCCGTAGGAAATTGCGAGATAATCCGGATTGCCCAAGATATCCTTAGCGGTCAATTCTTTTTTCATTGGTGTTTGCTCTTCTTTTCCTGTCACACTAGTGTCTTTACAGGAGTTTAGGCCTGTCAGAGCCATTACAACAACCATCATTATCAGTAATGATTTCATAGTCGTTTCTGTTAGATTTTTTCCAATTACGAAGTGGTATATAATTCATTTTAAGTTCTGGCTATTGATTAATTGTATTGCAATCCAAATCCAAAGGGGAATAACGGCTCAATAGAGTCATCCCAGAAATTTGGACCGTATTTACTTTTATAGTCGTCGATTGATTTTGGCCACGAATGGGGCAGTTTCCCTTTAAAGTCATGGTCTCCAAAAAGCACTTCTGCAACACCATCGCCTTCCGATCCTGGCAGCCATGCGGCTACAAATGCATCGGACTGGTCAATTTCTTTGGTGGTAACCAAAGGTCTTCCGGAGAGGAGTACAACTACAGTTTTCACTCCTTTATTCGCATAAGCATCTATATAATGCTTATGTGATTCCGTCAGGAAAAGTTCAAAATCACTTACCTCATGACCCACATCACCAAAGAATTCGGCATAGGGTTTTTCCCCTATAAAAATGATCGCCACATCGGCATCTTCCTGAACATTTGTGGCATGCTGGTCGTAAATGACCTCTCCCCGGGCAAGTTTTTTAATCCCCTCGAGAATAGTGGTTGCTCCCTGGTAGTTCCTGTCTGCTCCCTGCCAATCAATGGTCCATCCACCTGACTGAAGACCAGCACTATCGGCGTGTTCGCCCACCACAACGATTTTGGGGAGTATCTTTTCCAACGGAAGTATGTTTTTTTCGTTCTTCAGCAAAACCAGCGATTCCCTTACCGCCTGGCGCGCCACCGCCCTATGCTCATCGGAGCCTATCTCCTGTATCAATTCGGGATCCGGAAAAGGATTTTCGAATAGTCCCAACCGGTATTTTTGACGTAGTATCCTTCGAACGGCATCATTTATTCTATCTATTGAAACCTCACCCTTTTTTACAGCTTCGAGCAAACCTTTTTGGAACATTTCGAGATCACCGTCCACGGCCATCACCATATCGATACCTCCATTGACGGTCGCATTCTCTCCGTACTTGGAATATCCTTTCCAGTCCGACACAACAATACCATCAAATTTCATTTCTTTCTTTAAGGTATCGGTAATGAGATCTTTATGGGCATGCATGGAGATACCATTCAAGGTGTTGAACGAGGTCATAACCGAACCTACGCCCAATTCGATCGCTGCCTTATATGGAGGCAACAAGTATTCGTTTACCTCTTTCCTGGAAAGAGAGGTTTCACCACCTTCCTGACCGTAATCGGTTGCACCATCGCCAATAAAATGCTTGGTTGTTGCCATTACTTTGCGCGGATCTGAAAAACTTCCCTGATGTCCTTCCACCGAGGCCCTGGTAAGCTTTGTGGTTAATTCGGTGCTCTCGGAAAAAGCTTCGTAAACCCGACCCCATTTTTCATTGTAGGGGATGGCTACACAAGGTGAAAAAACCCAGTTAAAACCTGTGGCCCTTGCTTCCAGGGCCGTAATAGAAGCCGCTTTTTTCACAAGTTCAGCATTGCCGGAGGCCCCTAATCCAATATTATGTGGAAATATGGTGGCACCATCAAAAGTATTCTGACCATGGACGGCATCGACCCCAAAAAGCAGGGGTATCCCTAAACGGGTTGACAATGCAATCTCTTGAAATTTCTTAAATTTCAGTTGCCAATCCAATGCCGTTTTACCGGGGTCTGAACCCTCGGTATGGATGATAGAGCCGATAAACCTGGTGGCGACCTCTTCCTCAGTGATATCATCGAAATGCCTTACCTGGGTCATTTGACCGATCTTCTCTTCGAGTGTCATCAACGGCAATAAAGCGTCTATTTTTGACGCTATGATCGAATCTGCTTTCTTGTCTCTTACCATCTGATAACTATAACATGAAAAAAGGAAAATAATGCTTATGGCAGCAGTCCTCAGGGCATGTATTAAATTTTCGGGTTCACCTCAGATCAACTTCTTTTAAGCTAACATTTATCCTGCTGATTTCACCTTTCCTTTCGAACACCATTTCACTGGCGGCCCGATCCAGGGTCAGCTTGTCAATTTTTCTTTTTGTATTATCCTTGAATTCTATCTCAATACCTTCTTCGGACGACAACATATATACCACAGGTATTTGACAAAATGTAAAACAGAGCGATCCTGATTCCAATTGGAACTCCTTCTGTTCCTGGTGGATATCTATGTAAGAGAATTTCTTAGGTGCGGAAATGAATTCACCTTTCCTTAATAGACAAGGATTGAAATGCAATTTTCCATCTGAAATAAAAACTCCCAGTTCACCAAACCTACTGAGGATATCTTCTTTTACCTGTCCCGTCATACCGGGCTGTTGTGCACCTTTTCCCGCCGGAGTGTGTGAATATGGATCTGTTGGGAAGGCGCCATAAAGTGAGGGTGGTTTATGAACCCCTATGCCCTCATTAATCTCGTAGTAGTGCTCGAATAATCGGCCTACAAGCTGCTCATCTTCATCGGCTGAAAAAGCCTTAAGGCAAACTTCCTGTACCGCCAATAAAAGTTTCGATACCATGTGCCAGTAAATGGAACCCAGCCCCTCATAACCAAAGAATGTGCCCGAGCGCCCTGTAAATGCCTTGTGATTAAAAATCTCCTCGAATATGTCGAGTACCTCCTTCTTTTTGGATTCTGTCAAATTAGAATAGACGTTTGCCGGGAGGCTATTCAATGCATTCTTAAGGTCGTTGGCGTTTTTAAAGTCGCCCTTAAAATGGTATTCGCCATTGATATCTTTTTTGACTATCCTGCTGTCACCTGCAGCGATCAATTCATTTAACAGCTCTGACTGCCTGACCTTATCTGGGGAAATACGATTCTTATCTGCGAATTTGGGTAAGTCTTTATTGGGGTAGAGGAGATAACTGTATTGATCCTGGCGGAACAATTTGCTTTTTTTCAGACCATCTAAAAGCTGTAGTGCCTCGGAAGCCGATAGAAATCCAGAACTGAGTACGGCAACCTGTCCTTCTAACATCTCACTTAAATAGGAAATGGACACTTCTTCATCATTTTCGACTGTCATTAAATTATAAGCATGATATAATCCGTCCGGGCGCAAATTTGCCTTGATAGAATCTTCCATAAACTGTAAACCCAATCTGATAAACTTTTGCAAACTGGTTAAATCCAGAGAGCTTTTATCGCCCGAAAACTCGTTGTTGTATACCTTCTGCCTGTAGGCACTACCCGCCAGCCCCAGTCCGTCCATAATCGCTTTTCTGCCACTATTATCAATATCGGCATCCAAAAGAGATTGGTGCTCTTTAAATGTTTTAAACAGGGCTTCAAAAAATTCAGCTAATTCTGAAGAAACTTCCACTTCTTTGGCTTCCGACTTTTCCAGAAGTGCATTGAAAAAGGCCAGAAACCTCCTAAGGTAATAAAGGGTCACCATGGAAACACCATTGCCCACCAGTGCATTGTTGGCGTCGTTCCATTCTGGTCGCTGCGTGTTCATCCATATTCCTCCTTCGGGAATGAAATTGGAAAGCTTCGAAAGAACAGTAGCCAATATTTTTTCAATAAAATTTACTCTGTAAATCGGTGTCTGAGCGCTGCTTAACAAAGCCCCGTCGGCACCGGTTTGTGCTCTCTTTTGCCGGATTTTCAGATCTGATTCTTCATCAAATTCTATGGTATCTTTCGGATTGTTAAGCAGGTCCTGATAAACTTTGATCTTATAAGGCACATTGGCATAAACAAAGATTTCCTGACCAAAATAGGCTTCTAACCTTCCTGGTGCGTAGTCTTCAATAAACTCGAGGAATTTGAGTAAATAAATGATCTGATGATCTCCCCAATATCCAATATAGGACCAGGGATCATCGGGTTCAATTACTTCCCAATCGAATCCACCCTTAGTTACTCGATAAGGGTTATAGCCGTCGAAGGTGGTTGCATTCAGGAATTTATGGATCATACTCTCTATAAATTCCGGGTAGGAAAGTGCAAGTGCTTCCCAGTTTTGGAAAATATCTCTCCAGTTTCCTTCGTAATCCAAAATTTTGGAGCCGTCGGTTTCACTTTGGGTATTGATCGAAAATACATTCCAGGGCCTGCTTGGATCACCGTGCCTACGGCTGAATTTCAGCGGCATATATTCCAAACAGAGCCTTTTTAGGTGATAATCACCGGCATTTTTTGCTAATTCCTGTAGTTTGGCAATGCCAAAAACTTCAGGGAGTTCCTCGATTTCAGTTTTGAACGCTTCGAAAACATCCTTGTTGGCTTTTACCAGATAACTTTTAAAGTCCCATTTTTCAATTTGGTAGTTATTGTCAAAAATCCCACCCCGCATAATGTTGAACAGCGTATTGGAAAAGTGGCGTGTGTCGCGCAATTGATCGCGGGTAAGTTGAAGACCATCTGAGGCAGCATTTAAAGCAATAAGACTTCGAGTACCCTTTTCAATGTCAAGGTTGATCTTTTGGACCAGTGCCTTGTCTTCTTTGATGGATCTTGAAAGTTCAGCAATAGCGGAATGATCCTGATTTACATTGGCCATTATAAGCCATTCTTTATCGGCACCGGCCGATAAACCAAATTGTGAATGGGTAAAATACGCCCCTTTTTCGGCCTTTACGTCTACCTCTCCTACAACTTCTTTGCCGTGCCTGAAATTCGACAGTTGCATTGAAGACAGCAAATAAGTGGGGTTTTCAAGGCCAAGAGACCAGGCTACATTCGATTTCAGGGCTTCACTGGGTTCGGCTTTATCGACAATGATAGCACTTAAAGCGTATATTCCAAGTCCTGAGTCTTGTAACAGCTCACTTCTCTTATAGGCGTCTACCAGATTACTTTGCCTGTTCTGTAAATCACTACCAACTCCATAGGGAATGATATTTTGAATACCATCAACCATGGATACTTTCACCTCGTCTTCACCGTGGTTTATAAGCTGAGCTTTCCTGACGAATCCATAATTGCCACTAGAGTTCCATTGATACCTGAATGTTAGTCCCAGATCCTGATTTATCTCTTCAAAAAGTATCTTATTTCCATAATGGTTTTTGTACAGATTTCTACTGATCTTGTGTTTCCCGAAGAGTCGTTCTGAAAATGGTTCCCACAGATAATTCTGATCCTGGATGTTTACCCGGAATATTGTTTTACTGCCGGTAATCTCCACAGACTCCGTAATCTTGTCATCCGTATAATAGGGGAATAAGGCATATTGAGCATTTTTCCTTCCTGCTGTCAATCCTCCGTTGCTGGAGATAAACATCCAGTGGTTGGAATCGCTGACAATGCTCATAAAAAAAGGTCGCATCTGATCTGAATGGGTAATCTTGAAATACCCTTCATTATCGATTTGAACATTTTCCAGTCCAACAATGTTCTCTAAAGTGTTCTCTTTAACCTGCATTGGTTTAAGTTCGGTACTAAGTTGTTTTTAAGTATAGTTGAACAAAACCCGATGGTTTTGCTTAAGCCGATTATTCTCAGAATTTCTGGCGATTTGTGATTGCGGCCAGAGTTCTGATTATTTAAAAGGTTTTATTCTGCTTGCGATGGAGATCTGCCGTTCTCTCATCCAAATGTAATGTTCAAAAAAGGTCAAGTAATTTACTCAACCTTTTTTAAAACAAAACCTAATTCAAACGGTTTCCCAATTTAGCTTTGGGAAAGAGCTATTTTATCTGCCTTAAATTCTAATTTACTTCCTTATAAACACGAACATAATCTACAGTCATCATCTGTGGCCAAATCGTGTCTTGTGATGGGAAACCAACATAGGTGCCCCCAACAGCAACATTGAGTAGCATAAAGAAAGGATCGTCATAAACCCATTCCCCGGGCACATCATTAGGGGTTAATCTTTGAAAATTAACACCATCTACAAACCAATCGATATAGTTTTCACCCCATTCGATAGCAAATACGTGAAACTTCTGATCAAATCTACCTTCCTCCAGTAAATAGTCTTTACCAATCGCATCCAGTGCAGAATAACCAGGTCCGTGAATAGTACCGGCAATCACTTCAGGTTCGTTTCCTCGGAGCTCCATCATATCAATTTCTCCTGTCTGCGGCCAGCCCACCTGATCGATATCTGCTCCCAGCATCCAGAATGCAGGCCATAATCCAGGTCCGAAGGGGGTTTTAATGCGGGCTTCAAAACGTCCATAAGCCTGTGAGAACAGTCCTTTGGTTAAGATCCGGCCGGAGGTAAATGCACGACCACCAAAGACCTCTTCTCTGGCAGTGATCACAAGGTTGCCTTCACCGTCCAGGGAAACATTCTCGGTCCTGTCTGTATAGTACTGGAGTTCATTATTTCCCCAACCATCACCTTCGGGTCCTATTCCGATATCGTAGGTCCACTTCTCGGAATCCGGTGCCTGACCTTCAGGTCCGTCGAATTCATCCGACCAGACAAGTTGATATTCACGATTAGTGGGTTCGGCATCCTTGGTACAGGACGATACCACGAGTAGTAGAATCCCGAAAAGAGCTGCCCCTGTTCCAATAACAAATTTTACTGATTTCATAGCTAAGTAATTTCTGATTTAATTTTCAATTTAAATACATGTATAACAAATATAAATATTACGCTGGAGGCAATTTATGATCTATTTCTTCTGTATTGTTGATAGCAAAAGATACAGTCCAAATCACCCTTTTTGGCATAGTCGATATTTAAGGGTTAAGCGTAACCGATAAATTATCAATATTCGCCTGTACACTACACCCAGCATCGCCTCCACAAACGGCTTCAATGAGGACTGAAATACCTTGTGATACATCCTGTCCGGTAATAGTAAAAGTGTCTGTAAATGTTGTCCAACCGCCTGTTGGTGTTGGGGCCGGACTGAATATATGCGTAAATGATGCTCCTGCAGCACCTTCGCCAAACAGAATCACATTAAACACTGCCCCGGGTTGTACAACAGATCCCGTATAGTCGAACTGAACCTGAACCACATCGGTTGAGTTAACAGTACCGGCGCCTATTCTTTCCTGTTTGAAAGCAGGATTACTAGGTCCACCAGTGGCGAGATTGCCAGACCAGGATCCACCGTTATTTACGGTGTTATCCAGTGCTGCGGAACCGCCGTTTTGGAATAACATCCATCCTGTATCATCACCAGTTTCAAAATCGCCATTGATAGCAAGTTCTCCACCTCCCCCACCACCTGGTGGTTTGTAGAAATAGATATTGTCTATATAGACATCTCCTGCGTTTACCAGGTCTACCACTATTTGCTGAATATTACTGGAGCCTCCCAATCCGTTTGATTGTAATTCTGTAAACGGAATATCGAAGGATAACCAGGTACCCTGCTGATTACCCCCACCGAGTTCTATTACCTGGAAGTTTCCACCACCGCCTGAATTAAAGGTGTATTTCAAGGCAGAATTCCCGCCAAGATTTACCTGCTGGAAGTCTGCACCACCATAGAGATTAAAGCCCTGGTTAGGGACATCCGTATAGGAATCACTAAATATAGAGATCACATCTGCTGCATTCTCGGTTGGTGCAGCCGGACCGGCTGTAGGATCAACAGGTCCACCACCACCTGGTGGTTTGTAGAAATAGATATTGTCTATATAGACATCTCCTGCGTTTACCAGGTCTACCACTACCTGCTGGATATTGCTTGAGCCTCCCAGTCCGTTTGATTGTAATTCTGTAAACGGAATATCAAAAGACAACCAGGTACCCTGCGCCATGGCTGGCGTAGAAGAGGCACCTACATTTATGGCTGCTTCGGTAGCACCGCTAGCAGGAATATCAACCAGCTTCATCAGGAAGGCCGAGCTTCCATCCACTTCATTAGGGAACCAGAGGTCGAATCGGAAGTTGGTCATTCCGGCTGCCGCAGCGTCGATCTGATTACCCCCACCGAGTTCTATTACCTGG
>CAMYIE010000020.1:42361-58041 GCA_947258405.1 uncultured Eudoraea sp.
AAAGGTGTATTTTAAAGCGGCATTTCCACCCAGGTCAACCTGTTCAAATCCAGCTGATCCATAATTATTAAAGCCTTCGTTTGGCACATCTGTATAGGAGTCACTAAAAATAGAGATCACATCTGCTGATGCCTGTGTAGGTGCATCGGGACCAGCTGTAGGATCCACAGGTCCACCTCCACCGGATCCACTTCCCTGATCTATATCATCAATATAGTAGATAGAACCGTCTCCGGGTGGTTGACCGGAATCATCAAAGTCCGGGAAAATTACAAACTTATCATAACCATCCGCCAGATTAATAGCCGTTGATGAGAAATCAAAGACTACCTCTACCCAGGTATTTGCCTGAGCAACGGTTTGATCTATATTGTAGGTAGCAATAGGTCCCTGATTTCCTTCTTTCTCCAACTGAAAACGAAGATTGATGTTGGGTTTTGGAGACCAAATTTTTACAACAAAAGAAGTACCATCGGCTGGATCAATATCGGCTGGAAATATGTGGAACAATCCTGAATACCATGCGGCTCCATTTACCTTATTAAATTCAAATACTGTTGCGGAAGTATTTATTCCTGAAGCATCTGGATTGGAAATCGGTACACCAGTAACCCCGTCTCCATCTTCAAAGACCCCTGAAATGGTCTCATTAGATTCAAAATTGACCGGGAAACTAGTGGCCAGTGGCGGGCCACTGCCGCCGCCACCTCCTTGTACGATGTCATCCAGATAATAGACAGAACCATCTCCGGGCGGTTGACCAGAATCATCAAAGTCCGGGAAGATCACAAACTTGTCATAGGCATCTGATACATTAACCAGTGATGAGAAATCATAGGTTAATTCCACCCAGGTATTGGCCGTGGTAAGGGTCTGATCTAAGGTGACCGTAGGACCGCCGCCGCCGCCTTCTTTCTCAAGGGTCATCCTTACATTGATACCGGCCTTGGGCGACCAGATCTTAAAGGTAAATTGCTGGGTACTGTTCAGATCTATGTTCTGAGGGAATATATGGAACAATCCTGAATACCATGCCGCTCCATTGGCTTTATTGAATTCATATACTGTAGCAGAAGGATTAATTCCTGAAGGATCCGGATTGGAAATAGGTGAACCTGTTACTCCCTGTCCTGCCTCAAATACACCTGATAAGGTTTCATTGTTTTCAAATGTGATAGGGAAGCTGGTAGCCGGCCCTCCAGGGTTACCACCGCCTCCTTCACCGGAGTAGAAGTAAATATTATCTACATAGACCGTAGGAATAGTACCTGAGGAAAGCACTATTTGTGCCAGGTTAGCCCTGCCGGTTAAACCTGGGAAATCGGAAAATGGAATATCTAAGCTAATCCATTCTTCTGTTTTCAGGGTGGGATTGGTAATGGTGATCTCGTGTCCGGAATCGTCATCCCCGCCGAAAGCTCCATCAGGTCCTAAATCGAATAATAATATTTTGAAGTCAGAGGCTGGTTCCGTCGCTTCCGGAGTCCAGATATCTATATGGAAGAAGTCTCTGTTACTGACATCGATGGTTGGAGATGTAAATTGGATTCCTACAAAATTTAATTGAGTATAGCGTATGATATCATCATCATCAACTTGATAATCAGCGCTTTGAGTAGTAGAGAATTCCCAGAATCCATTAAAAAAGTCTACGGGTTCGTCATCGTATACATTGCTGAAAATAGAAGTTACATCAGCCGCAGGCTCATCCGGAACCGGGGCAGCTGCCAGTGGTCCTGGAGGAGGCGCCGTAACAGTTATATTTACAGACCCATCCAGCGTTTCTTCTTTGAGAGTAGTGGTAATTATAGCTTCACCCTCGTTCAAGGCCGATATCACTCCCAGTGAATCTACTGAGGCAATATTTTGATCTGTCGACTTAAAATCAAAATATGCAGTAGCTGAAGTTACATTCAGATCTATACCCGTGGGCAGATTAAAGGTTGTAAACAGGCTATCGATTGGGAATTTCACACCTGCTTCCACGGCTACATCTACATCTTTTCCGTTGAGCATTTTTCCGCCCTTGGGAACAATGGTGCTTAGATTTTCGAATTTGAGTTCATCCACCCAGAAGGTATATCCCGAAGCTTCCTTAGCTCCATCATCACCATCAGCCTCTACATAATAGAACATGCCTCTTTCTTCTAAAAGGACAGAGGGATCGGGTAATGGGATATAATATTTTTGCCAGTTGGAATTTACAGGGACATTGGTTATCGCTGCCTTGTATTTTTCGCCACCATATTTTAAAGCATTTCCGAATCCGAGCTCGTCAATCGTTGTGCCCTTAGTCGCCTTGGCCCAGAAGGTCAGTACATTGTATCCGGTAAGGTCGCGCCCGACTTCCGTACGGAATACACCACCGGCGAATTCCCCCTTTGGATTACCGGCACCCGGAATTTCAAAACGCATAGAGCGGAATCCCTGGTACTTTACCTCTTCATCTACCTGGAAAGCTTCTACATTAGATTCACCAAATGCCTGGTATACCAAACCTGGTGTAAAACCATCGATAAATATCTCGGCATTATCTGGAAAACTCGCTGCTGTTACGTCGTCGTCGTCTCTATCACAACTGAAGGATATGGCGATTAACACCATTGCCAGGAGCAGTGAGATCGTCCTAAAATCAAATCGTATCATGGGTTTCATATATTTCATAACTCTTTTTTTTATTTGCCAATATTGATGATCACATAAGTCCTTATTTCCCATTCCTTACCCTGAGGGAATCCTGGTGCGGTTGGATCTGGTATTTGACCGCCGTCAGGACCCTGAATAAAAGTAGGGGCATAACGAGGTGAGAACTCATCGAGAGATCTCCAGGTATATCGTAGTCCAATCCTTGTACTGGGCAGGATAAACCAATCTGGTTTACCTAAGGTGGTCGATAAATCTGCCATTAATTGAAGTGGGAAAGTCAGGTTAAAGTCACGATGGTAGTCATAAGGACCCCAATCATCCACTTTTGCATGGGTTACCAGCTTAACTTTTTTGTAAATCAACCTAATATCTGTACCGTAGCGTTGGATCAACCTCGGGTCGCTGCCACGGGCCTGGTCTTTGCCGGTATAGAAATTCAGGATAAAACCAAAGTCGTTCGTAAGCTTGGAGACAATCCGGCTATGGATTTCCCAAAGGTCTTCTGCCGGCGCAGCGCCAGGGAAGGCAAAGGTGCTCCTTCCATCGGGGAGGATACCAATTGCGGCATCCTGTGTGGTCGGGAGATGACGGAAAACAAATCCTAAATTCATAGCGAACCTGGCGTCTTCAGCACGGTCGTTGTCCCACTCATAATACCATGTGCCAGGGGTAGGATCGAAGGTGAGCAATATTTCCCCTGCTGTTGTTTCCCTGTTCGATCTAACTGCGAATGGGTCGTCTATAATATTCCTTGGTCTGCCTGGCGCAGGCACATCGCTGGGTACCGGACCAACTATTGGCTTTTGCCACATGAAGTTAGGCGCCACCTGGAGATTTCCAAAATTATAGGTAAATCCACTAAAAAAGTTGTATTTGTTACCGCTGCCTGAGTCTTTGAGTTTCCAGCCAGTGAAAGTGGTTGTTTGATCTGCGCCTCCGAATGCGACTAATCCCTGGGCAGCTCCCTGAGCATACCAGTTAAATCTCCCTGAGGAATAGGTGAATTTGGCTTTACCTCCCCAGGTATCCCGTGAGCTTATCACGTCTTCAAAAACAGTAAGGTTGCCGGGTGTCCCTTCTACAAATTGGTATGGCCTTCCTACTAAGGGTTCACCACCCCATATACCTCCGAATTCCAATCCTACTTTTCCAATTTCAGTTTTGGCATGGAGTGTTAGTCTTCTCGTTTTAGGTTGAGGTATGGCAAAAGAACTCACCGTTGGTCTGGCTTCGTCTATATCCTCGTGGAAAACACCTGTTAAATTAAAATGACCAATTTTTTTAGAATATTTTACCAGGAAGGCCGGGTTCGCTCCCCACCATAATTCAGGACCGTAGGCCACTTTTAAACCCTTGAGGGCTCTCTTGCCCGCTACTTCCATCCCGAAAGGAGCTCGACCGTTGTAGATGTCTATGTTAGGGCCGTAATTTGCCTCAGGATAAAGCCCGAAGAAGTCACCTTCATATCCCCAATGATAATGACCCGTTCGATAAAACCCTTTAAGGTCGAACCATTTGTGGTTCCAATCGAACTCTGCCTGATAAATTGCCACTCTTTCCACATCGGAGCGGGTTACCACCCCATCCTCCGTTTGTACGGCAAGCGGGCGTCCACGGTTTTCATAAAATATCTGGTCTATGGGGTTGGTGGCCACATTACCGAGAATATTGGTTACCACATTGGCGCGCATACTTTCGGAAGGTTTGCCTTCCACACCTATATAATAAGATTCCATATGATCAAAACCCTGACGATCCGGGAACGTAGGATCTGCCTCCGGATCTGGTTCATCTGGTGTGGATATCAATGAACCTCCAGTATTAAACGTAGAGAATTCTGCCCTTAGCTGGCTTATCCGGACCATGCTGCTGCTGGCTCCCTGAAGTGCAGCCTTGTCTCCTCTGGATTTTAAGACCGCGTCCATCATTTCGATACTGCCGAAGTGATCGCCAATAGTTGCCAGTGAAACACCTTCCTCATAAGGATTCAGGCTATGAGCATCTTTTAAGGCGTAATAGGCCGCTCTCGGGTAAAGTTCGTAGAGGCCCCGAGCATTGGTGGGGCCTTTTGCGCAGATACCAAACCACTCTTCGTTCATATTGTTTTCTCCCATCTCGTGGTCAAAAAAGTAACCTCCGTTTTCCCAGGAAGCATTGTTATCGTGGACATCGGCATATTTTCTGTCGTCAAAACCAAATTTCCACCAACCATCACTAAATTGGAAGGTAAATCCTCCGATGGAATTATTCGCCTTGCCCAGGCCCGCGGCATTTTCATAGATCTCTTTCCAGTTACCGACCATGAAATATGCCTGTGACTTCTGATCTTCTTTATTCTCAAGAGCATTGAATGCATCGGCCCCGAATTCGGTAAACATTATAGGCTTATCGAGCTTTTCTTTTACCACTTCGAACATATCTCCAAAGGAAACACCCCTGTAGGTATTAGTACCATAGATATCTACATCAGGACATTCCTCGGCAATGATATCGATAAACAACACATCACCATTACATATGGCCACGGGGTGAGAAGGATCCAGGTCCTTCATCATGAGTGTTGCCTCGTTCATTAAACGGTACATCGGTCGGCCTCTTTGTTCACCAATATATTCCTTCTCCTTCTCGTCGTCAGGAAAATCTTCGGTTTCTGCCCCCTGCCAGAACAATCCATAATTATTTTCGTTTCCCAAAAGGAATAGTAATAGTCCGGGAGTATCTTTAAACTCACTTACCATCTGCCGTACTTCAGACATGAGCAGTTCCTGTGTGGCAGGATCCGAATAATCTGTAATAGGTGTCCAGACCCCGTCGATGGTTAATCCGTATCGGCCAAAGGAGTGGTTGAGCATTGTGTAAATGCCATAATTTTCATAAATATATTTGACCCATTTTGCAGGAACACCGGTATACTGGCGTATCACATTAACATTCATGTTCCTTAGCAGGGACATTTCGGTGTCCAGTCCGGCCTTGATAATATCATCGGATTTTTTCCAGAAATTCGCATTAACGGTATTGGTTCCGATGGGAATATAATCCCAGTTCATACCATTAATCATAAATTCTTCTCCGTTGACAATAAGTTTTTGACCTTCCTCTGTTTTGAGGACTGACACCTGATCTGCCTGGGCAAAGATTCCGGTAGTAAGCAAAACAACAGCTAATCTTAGCAACGTGTTCTTCATAGTATTTTATTTAGGTTGACGCATTATATACTTGGTTTAACGATAAGAATCGCTCTTAATCAAGGCTTAATCAACTCTATGACAAACAGTGCAGGTAGGATTGGGGGAACCGGCATAGAAGTGCCGGGAAAGCAATTTAGGTTATCGTGACATTTGAGTTAGTTCAAGCTTACTAATATATCCTATTACGTTATAAAATCCATAAAAATTACCCCTACAATTACCATACACGTAATAAAGAGGGTGCTAAAATAAGAATATGATAAAGCGTTAAAGCAATGTTAACGGGGAATAGCCGTTATTTTGGACGAAAAACACCATAATATTGTACTGTATAGGTAATGTTGAGGTGAGATAATGTCCTGGTTGTGGTATTTAGAGCTTAAGAATGTAATTCACCAGGTTTTCTTCGTGGGTTAGATTCATTTTCTTCCTAAGTCGGTATCTTTTTATCTCTACGCTCCTCGGTGAAATATTTAATAATTGGGCAATTTCCTTAGTCACCAAATTCAGACGTAGATAGGCACATAGTCTGATATCATTTGGTGATAAATTAGGATGTGTTTTTTCAAGTTTCTTCAAAAATTCCCGATCTGTATTATTAAAGGCTTCTTTAAACAATTCCCAATCGTCGTTTTGATCCAGATTCCTGTCGATTATTCTTACAATCTCTTTAGTATCGGTTTCTTGAGCAGATGACAGTTGTTTTTTTACCTCATTTAATAACTGGTTCTTTTTTATGATACTCATTGTAGAGGCGGCCAGTTCATTGTTTTTGTTTCTAAAGTCTTTCTTAAGCTGGTCGTTTTTTAGTTTAATGATATCCTTTTCACTCTGAAGCCGGAATAGATCCATCTCCTTTTTGTTGATTTCGGTAAGTGATTTTTGTTTTTTTCTATAATAATACCTGTAGGCATGGTGAATTAATATTAACCCTATGACCGTTAGGAAGACATAGAGGGCCAACATAGTATTAGAAAGCAACCATGGTCTGGCAATACCGAATTGGTAAGAAGCGATATTATTAGAAACTTTATTACCTATTTTAGACCTTACCTTGAATTCGTAATCACCATAAGGTAAGTTCTCCAGGCTTAAGGTGGTCCGATCAGACCAATCGCTCCATGAATCATACAGCCCCGCAATTTGATATTGGTATTCGGGGATCAGTAGTTTATTGTATTGAGTAGTATAGAAGGATATTTCCAGGTGGTTTTCATTGTGTTCAAAATCTCCATAGCTGGTGGGATCCCACCAGCTATTATTTTCAGTATCAGTGTTTTTATCTACAAGCTTAACAAGATCTATTTCCACCCGGAATTCAGGGATGTCCAGTTTGCTGATATCAGCAGTAATATAACCCGAGCTGGTGCTGAATAAATATGTGCCTGGATCTTTGAGTTCTGTGACGCTCTCATAGCCTGAGATGCTGTTCCTGACATCAACGGTTAACGGAATGTTCCTAACAACAGGATCAGATCCAAGCCCTCCATCCGTTATATAGTGAATATTAGAATCGGTGAAAACCCATAAATAACCTGATTTATCATCAACCACGAGTTTTCCGGAAACATATTCTCCCTGATCATAAACACTACTTAATATACTGTCTTTTATAAAGTTGCCTGAATTAGTGTCGTACTTAAAAACACCTTCTTTATAAGCGTAAAAAAGCTTGTCTTTATATTTAGTCATGCCGGAATTGGCTCCGATCAAACTAGTATCCCGTACCACAGACCTCGCTTCCTTCAGGGCTGAATCGGCACTGATCTTAAAGATCCCTTTATATTCATGATTTACAAATATTTCATTTTGGTAGACCTCAAAGGTGCGGGCTGAATGGTTAAAACCTTTTATTTTATTCCTCACACGCCAGCCGGTATCGTGTTGTTCAAGGATATATAGCCCGCTGTAATTGCCCTGCAGCAATAAATTATCTGTTTCGTCCAGTGACTCTATTTTCCAGGTACCGGGAATATCGGAAATTTTTGTGGCCCTATTCCCATCTACAATATAGGTGCCCGTATGGTGTCCACAAAAAAGTGTTCCCCCTATTAAATCCAAGGACCATACCTGGCCTTTGGTTCCCTCTACCAAATCAAAATCTTCAGCTGTACTGGTATTTCTGTAAAACAAACCCTGATTGGTCCCTAAATACATCATATTTCCTTTATCGGCAGCGGCGTACACACTGCCAACAATTCCTTTGCTATCTGCATAAACCCTGTAGGGCGCGTCTGTGTTCACAAAACTGATCCCATTGTCGAGTCCAAGCCAGAGATTGGAATTGATGTCTTCGAATAGAGACAGTACTGTATTGTTCCTAAGACTTCTGTTCTCGTTTAGTTCGAGCAATAGGTTCCATTGGTTATCCAGGATTACCAGTCCATGAGAAATAGTACCCAGGGCGATATTCCTGTTTTCGAGTTGCAAAGCACTATAGATGCTTATTTTAGACATGAGATCTTCTACAGGGGTCTTCCATTTTATAAATTGATTTCCAATTCCCTGGTACACCCCGCGGTGGCGCATAACAAAAAGTATATCCTCATCATTAGGAATAAGCGCTACAACTTCATCTGTCTGTGCTACCTGATCATCATAAACAAGGACTTCAGCGCCATTTTCTATTTTATAAATTCCCTCGTTGATCTTTTGATAATAGACTATTTCATTATGGCTGAATACCTTAGGTATCGTTGTACTGGAATTTATAAACGAGACTGAGTTATCCTTAAGATTATAAATGTATATGCGTTTGAGCGACTGAAATAAAATAAAGTCTTCTATACTGAGGATATTCCAAAATTCCTCATCGGGTTTTAGTTGAACCTCGATCTTGTCAGAGAGCGAGGTATAGCTCAAAATTCCGGATGGATCTTCTTGCCAAAATCCAAATTCCATGTAGCATCCGGTATATATCCTGTTACCCACCGCTTTAGCCGACCGCATAATGGTTTCATTGGGTGAAGGGTATAAGGTAAAACTACCTCCATTGTATGACAAAAGGCCTTGATTGTTAGCTATATAAATTACTTTATCAGCAGACTGGGTTATCGCCCAGTTTTGGTTTTCAGCTCGATACTCTAAGGGCGAAAAATTCTTTACCGGTGGCAGTCCCTGAGACGGCAGATCGGTGCATATTATGAGAATAACAAAGTGTAAGAATACTTTTAAACTATTCACGGGGAATTCATCTTATAATACAAGTATACTAATTAATAATTCTATGATATAAGAACTTACTCGATGAACACCCCTTCTTTTCTTCCTCAGGGGGTTCAGGCGTAACTATATAGCTGGGTATACCGGGTCGCTGCATATGATCTAATAATCTACAGCAATTCTGTTATTGAGGTAAACCCATACTATCAAATAGTTTATGAGTCATCGAGGTTGCAATTTCTTCCGATCGAAATTATTCCCTTTTATAAATTACTATTTTATATTATTAATTCCTTAATCTTCCCAATAAAGTGAACTTCATATATGCCTTTTACATATATCTCATTTTGTCGCTTATTTTTGCTGGATAATTTATAGTACCTGCCACCAAAATTGGTCAGATAAAAGAAGATAGTTTGAAACCTAATTATACAAAAAACCAGAGCCCGGATATCGAGCAAAGTATTGCTGATATTATTAAAAATTTGACGCTGGAAGAAAAAGTGGCCCTGTGCCATGCACAATCGAAATTTAGTATCCCCGGTGTCGACCGGCTTGGGATTCCGGAATTATGGATGTCCGATGGTCCTCATGGTGTTCGGGGTGAGATCAATTGGGATAATTGGGGCTATGCCGGATGGACCAACGATGCTATCACGGCTTTTCCCGCACTAACTTGTCTGGCTGCAACTTTTAACCCGGAACTTTCCAAAGAATATGGGATGAGTATCGGGGAGGAAGCCCGTTATAGAAAAAAGGATGTGCTTTTAGGTCCGGGCGTCAATATCTACAGAACACCACTTAACGGCCGGAATTTTGAGTATATGGGGGAAGATCCTTTCCTGGCATCTGTGATGGTGGTTCCTTATATCAAGGGGGTTCAGGAGAAAGGGGTTGCGGCATGTGTAAAACACTACATTCTAAATAACCAGGAACATTGGCGCAATCATATCAATGTTGAGGTTAGTGACAGGGCTTTGTACGAGATCTACCTTCCGGCTTTTAAGGCGGCCGTTGAGGAAGGAGGGGTCTGGGCTGTTATGGGCTCATACAACAAATACAAAGGGCAATACTGCAGTCATCATGAACGACTGAACAAAATTTTGAAGAACGACTGGGCCTTCGACGGGGTGGTGATTACCGATTGGGGGAGTGCGCACGATACCAGGGAAGCGGCGCTTAATGGGTTAGATATCGAAATGGGTACAGGTACGGATGGTCTTACCAAAAATATTAAGAATGCCTATGATAACTACTATCTGGCAAGTCCCTTTCTCGAGTTGATCAGGAGTGGAGAAATCGATAAAAAATACCTCGATGATAAGGTCAGACGCATACTAAGATTGATGTTCCGGACTTCTATGGATTCAAACCGCGGTTTTGGTCGTATGAACAATAAGGAACATCTCGATGTAGCCAGAAAAGTGGGGCAGGAGGGGATTGTATTGTTGAAAAATGAGAACTCGTTTTTCCCTATCGGTATGGAAATCGACATCAAGATCGCAGTAATCGGCGAAAATGCAACACGTTTGATGACCTTTGGTGGGGGATCATCCGAGCTCAAAGCCAAAAAAGAGATATCACCGCTTGAAGGTTTGCAGGAGGTTTATCAGAAGGCCTCACTCACCTATGCAAGAGGTTATGCTACGGGCCTTCCTTCCTATGGTCGGGTTAATCCGCCGGATGAAGATCCAAAGATTTTGTTCGCTGAGGCGGTTCGGGTGGCTCGTGAAGCTGATAGAGTTCTTTTTATCGGAGGTTTGAACAAAAACCATCAGCAGGACTGCGAGGGCGGCGATCGGAAAGGTTACAAATTACCATTTGGCCAGGATGCCCTTTTGAAAGAAATTTTACAAGTTAATAAGAATGTAGGCGTCGTACTGGTTAGTGGTAATGCTGTAGCTATGCCTTGGCTCAGGGAGGTTAAGGCAGTAATGCAGGCCTGGTACCTTGGTAGTGAAGCAGGTCATGCCCTTGCAGATGTGATCAGTGGGATGGCGAATCCTTCGGGAAAACTACCCTTTAGTTTTCCACGGAAATTATCGGATAATCCTGCACATTATTTCGGGGAGCAATCTTATCCTGGAGATAGTGTAAACCAGTATTACAAAGAAGATATCCTCGTGGGATACCGATGGCACGATACCCGAAATATCAAACCAATGTTTGCCTTTGGTCATGGATTATCTTATACCACCTTTGAAATCACCGAGGTTAAAACCGATAGAAAGAGCTATACACAAGCCGATAAGATTCAGATTACCTACAGGCTTTTAAATTCTGGTTCTGTAAAGGGTGCCGAAGTGGTACAGGTATATGTCGGAAAGCATAGATCTGAAGTTCCAAGAGCTGTAAAAGAGTTGAAAGGATTCAAAAAGGCCGAGTTAGCCGTCGGTGAAGATATTACAGAAACTATAGAAATTGATGTCGCTAGCCTGAAATATTATGACGAGTCGAAGGCCGGATGGGAACTTGAAAAAGGTGATTATTGGGTTTATGTTGGAAATGCTTCCGATAATAATTCCGAAAAGATCCGGATTACCATCGAATAAACAATACTTTCACAACCACTCTGCTCGCTTCCGGGGTTTAATGTGGAAGCTTATCTCTGAGCAAGCCATAGACAAATGTACCCAGAACCGCTGCTGCAATTACGATCGCAACGCTTAAAAAACCGGTTCCGAGAAGCACAAACATAGGCCCGGGGCATGCTCCCGCCAGCCCCCAACCCAGTCCGAAGATCGTACCGCCTATTATATAGCGGGTTATAACTCGATCCTTGGGCGAAAAGGTAATCTCTTGCTTTTCTATGCTATTGACTTTGTATTTCTTTATTAACCACACCGCAATGATCCCCACTACGACTGCAGAACCAATAATTCCATACATATGAAAAGATTGGAATTTGAACATTTCGAAGATCCGGTACCAGGAAACCGCTTCCGACTTAACCAAAACGATACCAAAAAATATACCTACTAATAAGAATTTAAAGAATTTCATCAGCCAAAAATTAAAGGAAGTAAAAAGTGAGTCATGATCAGTCCACCGACAAAAAATCCGATGACTGCGATCAGTGATGGTATTTGTAAATTGCTCAAACCTGAAATGGCATGTCCTGAAGTGCATCCCCCTGCGTATCGGGTTCCAAATCCTATCATCAAACCAGCGCCGATCAATATGGCCAGACCTTTACTGCTCAGAACGTATTCCCAACTGTATATTTCGGGCGGAAGTAAGGAGTTGCCGGCATTGGCAAAGTTCAATGCAGCCAAATCAGTTACTGTGTTGGGGTTCAGATCAATCACCGATCCGTCGCTTAAATAAGTAACGGCCAGATATCCTCCGATAATGGTACCTATTACTACAACCAGATTCCATTGCTGTGCCTTCCAATCGAACCTGAAAAATTCGACAAATTTACCGCCACCCCCGATACTGCAAATTGTGCGTAAATTGGACGACATGCCAAAAAACTTCCCAAAATAGAGAAGCAGGATCATTACTAAACTGATCAGTGGTCCTGATACATACCAGGGCCATGGTTTCAATATTGTTTCCATGTTGTATTGGTTTTGTACAAAGATAGCACCCTAAAAGATGAATTTATGTAATCTGGATTACACTGGTTCCGATAATTTTAATAGCTCAGACTGGAAAAGGCTTTCAATTTATTGTCTTTGATAAACTTCACTCTGAAACCCGGGAAGATCTTCGTTGGAATTATTGGTAAGGGTGTCGCCATCGAGCGTGAAAATCACCGAACTGAAATCCCTGAATAAGGTAAGCTGGTTGCCCTGCAACAGCCATGATCCGGAACTCTGTGTCTCGGACCCCGAGCAGGAGATGATAAAAAGACCCCCGGTTATGGTGGTAATAGATAAATTCTCTATGGTGGATCCCCAGCTACCATCCTCGGCGATAATAATCGTGCCGGTCGCGCAGAGTAGTTCCTCCAGTATATTATCGGTGGGGGTACCGTCCATATCGATATCCTGGGGCGGGTTGATATTAAGCGCTGTAAGCCTCCATGTGCCCACTGCAGCAATGTCATCAACATCCGATCCGCCATTGTCATCCGAGGAGCAGGAGAATAAAACAAAGGCTAAACATATTAGCGTTAGTACACCATTGATCTTTTTCATAGTCATCAATTCTTAACACGCTAATATACTATTTATTCGTCTATAATTTTTCTGATCTGTTGCCAGAAGAACTTTAAGATTCTGGACAAACCCTATATAAATAAACTTGTCAGAGATAAGTTTTTAAACCATGAAATATTGTTGAACTGGTCGAATCAGAAAATAGACCCGGTATGCCAGGTATATAGATAACCTATCCATGCGATACCAACACATATTAGAAAGCGCGCTATTTCGATGTAGTCAATTTTTATCTTCATGTTCGTGAGAAATTTGTTCTAAAGGCCAATTTAAGCAGTGATATAGATGGTGGACCATTATTATGGGTTAAGAGCCGAGGATAGCAGATTAAAGAGCATTGCTATACACTTCATCTTAATTTCGACTCATTTATCCAAAAATTTTGCTGGATTTATTGGGCTGAGAACAAGGGGTTTAGAAATTCCCCTCAATTTTAAACAAAATCAATACCACTGCCAGTTTACAACTGGTAAGTTAGTAATACATGGCTTTTTTAGTACAAGTCTCAGTCTAGCGGTAGTGTTGGTATTGGTAGCAGATGCGATGTCATGCTAGTGGCGGCAAGTCAGATGTGAAATTTCCCATTATGGGGGCATAAGCCCTCCTCCCCGATAATTAAGTTAACTTGTTAGACTGCAAAAACCTAGCAATGCTGCTTCCACCAGTTTTAGATCGGTGGCCCAGGCAGGATTACTTTCGGTTTTCTTTCGAATTCCCTCCTGAAAATGCAAACTACTGCTGTCTACTGCCAACTGCCACTGCTAACTATCACCGCATACTCCCAACAAAGCCCAGATAATTATCTAGAGTGAAGTCAGGATTATTCCAAGATCCTTAATAAGCTCCGTAGTCTAAATGAAAAGCTCAAATTTTGAAATTTGACGCCTTTTTTATTTTCATTTCGATTCCCGAGCAAGCTCGGATCTCATGCACATAAAAAAGCCCGCCTTTGGCGAGCTTTTCATTCTTAAGCGACCTCCACAGGATTATTTTATGATCCCTCGAGCCCTCGCCTGAAAATGCAAACCTACAATGCTGGGGCTTTGCGGGTTTAATTTTCGGTCTGCTTACAAAAACCATAGGTTTTGACGCTTCCCAAAAAATAAAACCCTGCATTTTCATACAGGGCTTGCACTTTAAGCGACCTCCGCAGATTACCTTCGGTTTTCCTTCGAGTTCCCCTTTGCAAATAGAAAGTCCAATTGCGAAAGCAATTGTTTTTTACTTTATTCCGTACTTCAGAAGCAAGCTTCCAGTACTCCATAAATCAAAAAATCCATCTCGCCTAAGGCGGATGGACTTTCTGCTTGTAGCGACCTCCACAGGATTTGCTGGCGCACGTCCTGACAAAGCTCCGCTTTGAAAATAGTTCAAACAAAAAAACGCTCAAGCGAGCTTGGCGTTTTTTCTTATCGAACTATTTATTCGCGACCTCCACAGGATTCAAACCTGTAACCTCTTGAGCCGTAATCAAGTGCTCTATTCAGTTGAGCTAGGAGGCCTGATTTCTTCTTAACCGAAGGAATCTTAATCCGTTTTGAACCCGCAACATTTGTCGGGCGTTCAATAGGGCTGCAAATATATTTCTTTTTTAAATTTATGGCAAAATAAGCTCATGGATTTTAAACGATATATACGCAATATACAAGACTTCCCTGAAGCGGGTGTGGTCTTTAAGGATATAAGTCCCCTGCTCAAAGATCCCGAAGCCTTCAGGGCCGCCATGATTTCCATGACGGATTTTGTGGGCGATCATAAGATCGATAAGGTAATTGGGATCGAAAGTCGGGGTTTCTTCTTTGCACCACTATTGGCTTTTCAATTGAATGCCGGTTTTGTGCCTGTTCGTAAAAAGGGAAAGCTTCCAGCAGATAAGATCAGTAGAACCTATACCCTGGAATATGGAGATGATACGCTGGAAATTCACTCCGACAGCATAGAACCCGGGGATAGTATCCTTATTCACGATGATGTCCTGGCTACAGGTGGAACGGCCAAGGCTACTTGTGAACTGGTAGAGGCCCTGGGGGGTAAGGTTATACAATGTAATTTTCTACTCGAACTGGGTTTTCTCAATGGAAGGGCAAAACTAGAGGGCTATGATGTAAAGTCCCTGATAGAATTCTAGTCTATCGCCCTGGCGGTTATATAATAACGCCAACCTATTATGGCCAACTGGATTTTGGAAGCTTTGGCCAGATCTAACCTTCTTTTACTATACGATGGCAGAATAGCTTTGTTGAGTATCGCTAAGAGTTTAAAAATTCGCTTCATCACCGGGAAACAAATATACCCGAATTAATGAATGAAAAAAAGCTGTCTATAGACAGCTTGTTACACATGAAGTTATACCGCTTACAGTGCTTAGAAAAATACGGTAATCAAGGAGATCATCAGGTAGAGAATAAGTTTTGCAAGCGCTATCATGTTTGTAATATGTTGAGGTTAATACTTTGCTTTTAAATAATGAGGCGAATATATTACCCGACGATCCAATGCTCCAAGCAAAAAAAGA
>CAMYIE010000021.1 GCA_947258405.1 uncultured Eudoraea sp.
CTATTAAAATAGGCGTTAACGATAAAATTTATGTAAAGGATCCGGAGTCTTCCTCTCTTGGTAAAAGAATCGTCGAAGAGAGTATCAATATGATACATGAAATGGGATTCGATAAGTTTACCTTTAAGAAACTGGGAGATCGCATTGGATCTAATGAAAGTTCCGTCTATCGATATTTTGAGAGCAAGCACAAACTCCTGCTTTATCTGGCATCATGGTATTGGGGTTGGTTAGAGTACCAACTGGTCTTTGCCACAAACAGCATTGCAGATCCGCGGGAGAAACTAAATCGGGCTATTGAGATTTTTACACAAACCATCGAAGAAGATTCGTCCTTTTCCCATATCAATGAGGTCTTGCTCAATAAGATCGTTATCGATGAATATTCCAAATCCTATCTCACCAAAGAAGTAGACCAGGAAAACAAGGAGGGGTATTTTGAAATATATAAGAGACTGGTTAGTCGTCTTTCTGAAATGATCTCCAATGTGGATCAGAATTATTCGTATCCATCCAGTCTGGCCAGCACGGTCCTTGATGGTTCACTGCACCAGCATTTTTTGTTGGATCATTTCTCATCACTTACAGATTGTCAGCGACATACTGACCCGACTGCCTACTTTAAAAACCTGGTATTCAATTGTCTAAATCTACCTAATCATGTCTAAAACCATATTAACCACCTGGCAACGCCTGATGGGTTTACTCGCGCTTGACAAGCGGGATGTTTTCCAAATCTTCTATTACGCCATTTTTGCAGGAATAGTCAATCTTTCCCTGCCTCTGGGAATCCAGGCGATTATCAACCTGATTCAGGGGGCGCAGGTAAGCACTTCCTGGATCATATTAGTGATCCTGGTAACCCTTGGGGTTGCCTTTGGCGGCTTGCTGCAACTTACGCAAATACGCATCATAGAAAATGTACAGCAAAAAATATTTACAAGGTCTTCGTTCGAATTCGCCTATCGGTTTCCCAAGATCAAAATGAGTCAGCTGCGCAATTTCTATCCGCCTGAATTGGCTAATCGCTTTTTCGACACTCTGACGGTCCAGAAGGGCCTCTCAAAAATCCTGATCGATTTCCCGGCAGCATTGTTGCAGATTATTTTTGGGCTATTGCTCTTATCCCTTTATCACCCCTTCTTTATTATTTATGGGATTCTGTTGCTGATGCTGATCTATGTCGTATTTAAGTTCACCGCACAGAAAGGTCTGGACACCAGCCTCGATGAATCTAAGTACAAGTATCGAGTGGCACATTGGATTCAGGAAGTGGCCAGATCGATCATCAGTTTTAAACTCTCCGGAAAGACTTCCCACGCCATGGACAAAAACGATGTACTGGTTGAGCAATACCTAAATGCCCGTGAGAGCCATTTTCGTGTATTGGTGCTCCAGTTTATCCAGATGATCGGTTTTAAGGTACTCGTTACTGCAGGCCTTTTACTTATTGGAGGTATTCTGGTGCTAAACCAGGAAATGAATATCGGTCAGTTCGTAGCTGCGGAAATCATTATCCTGCTGGTCATTACTTCTGTCGAGAAACTCATTACCGGACTGGAAACATTTTATGACCTGCTTACCTCTCTCGAAAAACTGGGACAAGTAGTAGATAAAGATCTGGAATCTCAGGATGGAGAAAAGCCTTTTAAGGAAGGAGATAGCTTTACTGTGGAGCTCGATAGGGTTTCTTACCAGGTTCCGGAGCGCGATAAAATGATACTGGATGACATTTCTTTGAATATCAGCAATAGCTGTACCATATTATTGCAGGGGCCCAATGGTTCAGGGAAGACCACGCTGCTTCGTATGATAGCGGGAATCATCGAACCAGACAGGGGCGATATCTTTATAAATAATGTCTCATTAAAAGGAGTAAACCTGAATTATTACCGGTCACATATCGGACAATCATTACTCGAAGAGTCTCCTTTTGAAGGAACTATTCTCGAGAATATATCCTTTGGAGATGCTTCGATCCCACAGGAAGATATTTACTGGGCACTTGAAAAAACCGGACTAACACAGTTTGTAAAAGAACAACCACAGGGGCTTAGGACGATGCTTTATCCTGAAGGAAAACAGATTCCTTCTACGATCTCAAAAAAGATCGTATTAGCCAGGAGTATTGTTCGCAAACCCAAACTTTTAATACTAAAAGATCCTTTAGACCATTTCGAATCCGGAGATGCTCGTGAGATCATGAATTTCCTCACCGCAGAAGACCGGCCCTGGGCTTTGGTCGTGGTCAGTCAGAATGCTGATTGGAAAGGTAAATGTGGAAGGATCATTACCATTGAAAACGGTAAGATAAAAGAAGAAGACCATGCTGAATATCTCCAATAATAAACTAAATCAAAAGGTAGGGCTTGAGCGCTATGCCTCCGGGAAAAAAGTATTTCACCGAAGGCACTTTAAGCACCTGAACCGGTTTTTGAAGGCCTTTGCCGTCCTGGCTTTGATTATGCTGTTTCTGCCCTGGACGCAAAACGTGAGTGGTGAAGGTTTTGTTACTACGCTGACGCCGGATCAGAGACCTCAGACCATTCAATCGCCTATACCAGGCCGGATCGAGAAATGGTATGTACGGGAAGGTGATTATGTAAAAAAAGGAGATACTATTCTCCACATTTCCGAGATCAAAAATGAGTATTTCGATCCACAACTTGTCTCCAGGACTGAAAGTCAGATCAAGGCTAAATCGATGAGTGTAAATGCCTATACCGGCAAGGTGCAGGCATTGGACAATCAGATCGAGGCCCTGGGCCGGGAGCAAAACCTCAAATTAGAGCAGGCCCGGAACAAGCTGCTGCAGAGCAAACTCAAAGTTCAAAGCGACAGCATTGATCTGGAAGCAGCCAGGACAAATATTGCTATTGCAGAAAGACAATACGAGCGGGTAGTGCAGTTGGAGGCAGAAGGCCTTAAGGCAGTGACAGATGTGGAAGAGAAAAAACTGAAATTACAGGAGACACAGGCCAAGTTGATCTCACAGGAAAATAAATTACTGGCTGCCAAGAACCAGGTTATCAATGCCAGGGTGGAAATTAACCGTGTAAGGGCCGAGTATACCGACAAGATTTCCAAGGCCCAGAGCGATCAGTTTACGGCACAATCCAATCAGTTCGATTCAGAGGCTCAGGTAACGAAGCTGGAAAACGAATATGCCAATTATTCCATTCGCTCAGATCTCTATTATATACGCGCTCCTCAAAATGGTTTTATCAACCGGGCTATTCAGGCCGGGATAGGCGAAACCTTCAAGGAGGGTGATCGGCTGGTGGGGATTATGCCGTCGGATTATCAGCAAGCCGTTGAAACCTATGTAGACCCTATCGACCTGCCGTTGGTTCAACTCGGTGAGAAGGTGCGTATTCAGTTCGACGGTTGGCCCGCAATTGTGTTCAGCGGCTGGCCTAATCTTTCCTATGGAACCTATGGAGGTACTGTGGTGGCGATAGAAACATTTATCAGCGATAACGGAAAATATCGAATTCTCCTGGCGCCGGATGCCGAAGACCATGAGTGGCCGGAAGCTATACGTGTTGGTTCGGGGGCCTACACTATTGCGCTGCTCAATGATGTCCCTATATGGTTCGAGATCTGGCGACAGCTCAATGGCTTCCCCCCTAATTATTATCAACCTGAAACCACTACGGCAAAAGCCGGTAAAAAATGAGAACAACCACACTCATACTCTGTTTGCTTACTTTGTTCAGTGGGCTGGCACAACAAGATACCACCCAAATTCTCAATTTCAGAGAATATCTGGGCCTGGTCAAAGCCTTCCATCCCGTGGCAAAGCAAGCGCGTCTGACCCTCGATATCGGGCAGGCAGAGCTCTTGCGTTCTCGTGGCGCTTTTGATCCTAAGATCGAGATAGATTACGATAGAAAAAAGTTTCAGGGTACAGAATATTGGGATCGCCTCAACACCACTTTTAAAGTCCCTACCTGGTATGGGATTGAGCTCAAGGGTAATTTTCAGCAAAATAGCGGTGACTTCCTCAATCCAGACGAATTCCTTCCCGATGATGGTCTTTTCAGTGCCGGAGTGTCCCTGTCACTGGGTGATGGATTGTGGATCAATGAAAGGATGGCGACACTAAGGCAGGCAAAGTTTTATAGAGAGCAGACCTTAGCCGAAAGAGACCTGCAGGTAAATGAGATCCTCTTTCGTGCTGCCATTGCCTATTTCGACTGGTTAAAAGCGTATAACGAGCAAGAGGTTTTTAGAGATTTCCTCGAGAATGCCGTTGAGCGGTTTCAAGGAATACGCAGCAGTGCTTTAGCCGGTGATATTGCGGCCATCGATACCGTTGAGGCCAAAATTGCGGTCGAGAACAGGGTTCTTGGCCTGGAGCAGGCAGGTTTGAACTTCGCCAAAAAAACCCTGGAGTTGGCTAATTTCCTGTGGTTAGATGATAACATCCCTGTTGAATTACAACCCAATGTGATCCCCGACAGTAGTCCCGGAGGAGAAATCGATATTACCCTGGATTTGCTGGGCCGTCCGATGGATAGTGTTGTGCTGGTTGACCACCCAAAACTTATGGCCCTGGGGTATAAGATTGATGGCCTGGAAGTGGAAAAAAGATTAAAAGTAAACCAGCTGCTGCCCAGGATAGATCTTGAATATAACTTCCTGACTGAAACACCGGAATTATTAAATTCTTTCGACACTCAACAGTACAAAGCAGGTATTAATTTCGAATTGCCGCTTTTTTTGCGCAAGGAACGAGGAGCGCTAAAACTGGCTAAGTATAAATTGCAGAATGCCGAGTACGAATACGACAATGCCGCACTCGAATTGCGCAATAAAATTTCGGCCGTTTACAGGGAACTCGAATCATTCGAAGACCAGACCGTGATGATCGGTAATATCGTAGCAGATTACCGTACTTTACTGACAGGCGAAGAACGCAAATTCAGTTTTGGCGAGAGCTCCCTCTTTTTGATCAATACCAGGGAAAGCCGATTGATAGATGCAGAACTGAAGCAGAATGAAGTAGAGAATAAGTTTTTTACTGCCAAAGCCAAATTGTTCAGAACCCTGGCGATCAATCCTGAAAATCTTTAAGTAGAATGATAGGCATTCCCCCACAGTCGCTCCTTAGAAACAAACCAATAGCAGCAGGTTTAATAGTGTAATAAAGGAATCCACAGCCAATATGCGATAATCAATACTGTTATCACGCGATTGGAGATCGGCAGGCTTAATAAAGAGATCAACAGATTTGATCCGAACGCCTTTGTGTTTATGTCGAGCCTGAACGACACTCGTGGTGGGATGGTTAAGAAAAGGATCAATCAATAGCCACAACCCGCATATTTTCATCACTACCAAGCTTTTCTTCAGAGCATTTTACTATCTCAAAATATCCCATTGTAACTTTTTTCAATAAAAAAGTGACCTGTGAAAAATATCTGTGTCTTAATAGATAAAGAACGCGAAATGTGGTTCCAAATCTACAAGACGATGAGTGAATATTATGTTGAGATTTTTTTGGGTATCAGTATAGGGGCATTTGTGATCTCTATCATCCTCCTGATTTCATTTATAAAAGGAAATTTAGAAGCAGAGCCTGTTTGCAAGGCGTATACAGAAGAAAATGATGTGCGCAAGATGTACAATAAACAAATTGGGATTGATTGAAATACGGATTGAGCTATGCAAGCACTAACCATTATTTGATCCGTTTTCAACCGCCAAAAAAAGACAGTAACGAATTTATTCCATAGCTGCGTTACCGTCGGCATGAAAAACTCTGGGTTAGTCCATACCCAAAGAGTGAAAAACGCGAGATTAATCTCGTTTTTTGATTGGTTGGTTGATGTTAAGGCCCTGATTATTCAGGGCCTTATTTTAAAAGAATTGAAAAATTACCAAACATGAACTGGTAACTATGGGTACAACTTAAATCCGATAGATGATGAGGCAGGAAAGGAGGATCGCCAAGGTTAGACAATGTAGGTAGAAATTAGTTGAGTTCCTCCGATTAGGTTGTTGTAAAGGGTTTCTAAAAGATATTAATTATCTGAAGAAGCCCTTTTACCTTAGATTTTAATAAATTGTTGTTACCTAAGAAAATAATACCTGACTCATTCAATCTAAATGAATTTTCTCAAAAAAATCATCCTCATACTTGTTGGCGATCGATTTAAATCGAATTTAGGAGCAGACAACGAGTATCGGAGATTGTCGGATGAGGAACTGGTAATGCATATTGTAGAAAATGAGAATACACTTCTGTTCGGGCTCATCTATGATAGGTATGCCAACAGAATTTATAGCAAATGTAATGGCTTTGCCAGGTCTGAAGAAGAGGCGCTCGATCTAACACAGGATGTGTTTCTCACGCTCTTTGTAAAACTGGGAAGTTTTAAAGAAAAATCGAAATTTTCGAGCTGGGTCTATTCCCTGACCTATAATTTCTGCGTTAATTATGTTACCCGAAACAAAGGGAGAAAAATTAAGGATCAGTCGGGTCCTATTGAAGAACAAGAATTTAAAATGGCGAATGAGATAGACGATAAAGAATTGTTTGAGATGCGCTCGCAAAAATTAAATCGGGCACTTAACCTTATCGATCCACAGGATAGAACCCTGCTCCTGCTTAAATACCAGGATGATATTCCGGTAAAAGAACTATGCACTTTGCTCGAGATCGGCGAAAGTGCGGTAAAAATGAGATTAAAAAGGGCAAAAGCCCGTATTCTGGAAACCTATAATTCCCTGTAATCATGGCCCAAAAAGAACAAAATCCGTTTAAGGAACTTGAAAGAAATATCAGAGAAGTGCCGCCTCAATTAAGGAAGAAGGTGATGAACGATGTAGCCGCTGCCAAATTACTCATGGATCTGGCATCGCTCTTTGGCGCGAATTACCCATCGCTTATCAGCAGCCTGTTCAAAACTCAACCTAAAAAATAAACTAATCATAATCCCTGGAACATTATGGAAACAATAGGAAAAATAGCAACAGATTCTCTCAGAACCATCATCCTCGATATTGCCTCGGCCCTGCCCGGGATCATCGGTGCCATTATAGTTCTTGTGCTGGCCTGGCTGATCATCAAGATCACCACGGTAGTACTGAGAAAACTAATGCGACTTGCCCGCGTAGACAGACTCTCCGAGCGGGTAAACGACGCACAACTATTTGGTGAAGATGGCAAGATTAAAGTCGATATCATAAAGGTAATACTCGGCTTTGTAAAAGGTATCCTCTGGCTTACTTTCATTATTGTGGCTGCCGATGTAATGGGCCTGACCGTTATCTCCGAAGAGATCGCCAACCTGCTTAGATATCTGCCAGTTCTCTTAAGTGCCCTGGTGATATTTATGATCGGGATGTTTGCCGCAAAGCTTATTAAAAAAGCGCTGGTGAGTGTCTTTGAATCTATGGGTATCGGGGGATCAAAGGTCGTGAGTACGATCGTCTACTATATTATCATCATATTTGTTCTGGTGACTTCGCTTAACCAGGCAGGTATCGATACAACCATTATCACCAGTAATTTTACACTGATAATCGGTGCATTCCTGCTTGCGTTTGCCATAGGTCTTGGGCTCGGCTCCAGAGAAGTAGTCGCTGATCTGCTGCGAACCTTTTATGCGCGCAAAACATTTGCCATAGGCGATGTTATCAAGACAAAAAAAGTAGAAGGAACCGTAGAGGCCATCGATGGAATATTTGTGACGCTTAAGACCAAAACGGGGAAAATGGTGCTTCCTATAAAAGAGATTGTCGAAAACAGAATCGAGGTCCAGTAATTACCAGTTTATCAATTCAAGTAGATCGATCTGGTAATTCAGCCGGCATGACCTATACCTATATCAATAATTATTAAAGGGTGATAATTGACTTAGGATTTTGCCGTTTATCGATAATCCACGATAAACTACATTATATATTCGATCAAACCACAAAAAATCGGGGTTACACAACAATTTTCGGCCCCTACGCCACGTTATTTTGTAACTTAAGGCTGTCCCAATGTCTCATTTAATCTACTTGCTATGAAATTAGATTCGAACAATCATCCTTTCTTAAACACCCTTCTTTTAATACTGAATGTAAGCCTGGAAATCATCCTGGTGATGATCGCCCTGGGCTTCGTAATCGGGATCTGGGAGTTTATTAAAAGCTAGCCTGTCTGGTTAAGTTTTGATGACTCGCCCTTTAAAAATTTATATTTGCAGGGCGATGTCGGAATAATTCACCTTTTTCAACACTATTAAATACCGCTTGGTATTGAGCTTTGCCAAAAGGCATTCTTATGTGGAGTTTCTTGAAAATGAATATAAATTTTTAGAAGCCAATCAGATAAAAATTCAGAAAGTCAATACCGCTATTAGCGGAAATTAGTATAAATCAATTGAATTTTAAAATACGCCAGAAGTCCTTATCAGATTTCTGGCTTTCTTATTTGAGCTTATTTTGGTCAAGGATACTGCAGTGTCTATTATTTATTTTATCTTTTAAAAAGAAACCAATTAACCCTTATTAGTTATGACTTTCAAAGACCTGATCTCCAGTCGAATTTTATTTTCATTCATTTTAATTCCCTTTTTTCTAATGCCGGTGTCATTAGTTGGCCAAACCAGGGATAAAGGTTCCTTTTGGCCCAATACGGAATGGGGTGCCGAGGATCAGGCAGGCGCTTCTAATAGAATTATTCCGCAAAAGGTCATGGATGCACTTAGCCTGGCAACCACTGGAAAAGTCTACGAGCTTGGGCAGGTTTATGAAGAAGGTATGCCATTATTTGGCAACCGTAGCTATTCGATGATCCTCCCCTCAAAGGGAGAACCAGGGGGAGATAATAAGATTATAGGTAATGATGAATTCCTGGCCACACAGATCGGGCAGGTGGGCACTCAGTTCGACGGACTGGGCCATATCGGTCAGGAGCTCGTGATGGAGAACGGTACTACTGAACGTGTGTTTTACAATGGCTATACCGCAAGGGAAATGGATTCCTATAGCGGGCTTCGTAAACTCGGTATTGAGCATGTAAAACCTATCATAACCCGCGGGATTCTAATAGATATTGCAGGATTCAAGAATACAGACCGGCTACCCAATAGTTATGAGGTTACTGTAGAAGATGTTCTAGGGGCACTTCAAAGGCAGGGCATAAAGGAGACCGATATTAAAGCTGGTGATGCCCTTTTATTTCGCTACGGATGGTCCACACTATGGCAAAAGCCTGATGACTATAACACCAACCCTCCGGGAATTGGGATAGCGGTAGCCAGATGGGCAGCAGAGAAAAAGGTTACCATGGTAGGAAGTGATTCCTGGTGTACAGAGGTTATTCCCAATCCCGGGGAAGGTTTGGCTTTTCCCGTCCATCAGGAGTTGATGATGAAAAATGGGATCTTCAACCTGGAGAACATGTGTTTCGATGAACTAATGGAAGACGATATCAATGAGTTTCTATTTATTGTTACCACGATACGCTTCAAAGGGGCTACCGGCTCTCCCGTAAGACCGATAGCCATTCGCTAGTATTCCATCCTATGCGTTTGGCAAAAGGGTAAGAGCGATATTATTTCCCTCTGATAAATAATTGACGTTGTTGGTACAGCAATTTCATTAACTCATCAGGCTCCACTTCTTTATCTGCTGATAAATCGTAAAATTAGGGTAGATCACAAAAACAATCTTAAGATGCGAATTACAATATCTCTCGGAATTTTACTCACTCTGTTGAGTTGTGGTGAAGAACTCCGTTTGGGCAGTAGCGCCCATATAGAGCAGGTTACAAAAGAGATCGATGATGAAGTATTGATCAATGCAGAAAATCGGCCAGAAGACTGGCTTATGTATGGGAGGACATACAATGAGGACAGACAAAGTCCTTTAAAAGAAATCAACACTGGCAATGTAAAGGATCTTGGGCTTGCCTGGATCACCGAGCTAGGTACCAGGCGTGGAATTGAGGCCACTCCCCTGGTGGTTAATGGTATTATGTTCCTAAGTAGTACCTGGAGCAAGGTACATGCCATAGACACTCGTAAGGGGACAATTATCTGGACCTTCGACCCCCAGGTTCCCAAATACTACGGAGAAAAAGTATGTTGTGATGTGATCAATCGTGGGTTGGCGCTATACAAGGGTATGATCATTTTTGGTACACTCGATGGCAGGCTTATTGCACTGAATGCATCAGACGGAACCAAAGTATGGGAAACCCTCACTGTTGATCAGGATAAACACTATTCCATAACGGGTGCGCCTCGCATCGTAAAAGGCAATGTCATCATTGGCAATGGGGGCGCAGAGTTCGGAGTAAGAGGGTATATTACTGCATACGATGCTATGACAGGCGAATTGAATTGGCGTTTTTATACGGTGCCTGGAGACCCTTCCGAGCCATTGGAGTCAGATGCCCTTAAAATGGCGGTAAAAACATGGTCAGGCAAATGGTGGGAATATGGAGGGGGAGGTACGGTCTGGGATGCGATTGTCTATGATCCCGAATTGGACATGCTATATATTGGAACCGGTAATGGTTCTCCCTGGAACCGGATTCACCGAAGCAACGACGAAGGCGACAATTTATTTTTGTCTTCTATCCTTGCTTTGAAGCCCGATAGTGGTGAGTTGATCTGGTACTATCAGACCACCCCTGGCGATAATTGGGACTACACGGCCACACAGCCATTGGTCCTGAGTGATTTAGAGATCGATGGACAAAGCAGAAAAGTAATAATGCAGGCTCCAAAAAATGGTTTTTTCTATGTTTTAGACCGAACCGATGGGGAACTCTTGTCCGCTGAGCCATATACCTACATCAATTGGGCAAAAAAAGTAGACATGAAAAGTGCCAGGCCCGTTGAGACAGAATTTAGCAGATATAATAAAGAGAATGTAACTATTTCCCCGGGACCTAATGGCGGGCACAACTGGCATCCAATGGCCTATAATAACACTACTGGTCTGATGTATATTCCGGTACAGGTAAATTCATTCGCTTATGGGCATGACCCCGAGTGGAAACCAAGATCTAAGGGAATGAATATTGGAGCCCTTACGAATGAAAAAAATCCCACCCGTGACGACCCAATGTCGCCCGAAAATATGGAGCAAGGAGTTTTACTTGCGTGGGATCCGGTAAAACAGCAGCCCAGTTGGAGTGTCCCTAATAGTGCCTTCCCAGTAAATGGAGGGGTGCTTACAACGGCTGGAGATCTGGTGTTTCAGGGAACGGCAGATGGCAGGCTGATGGCCTATAGGGCGCAGGATGGTGAAACACTTTGGGAGTATAACATAGGTTCCGGTATTATTGCCCCACCAATTTCTTATGAGGTAGATGGAAAACAGTATATCTCTGTTGCCGTAGGTTGGGGAGGCGGGATCCCTTCTCTCTGGGCAAAAGCAACCAAAACACTTAAACCCGGAGCAGTATATACTTTTTCCCTCGGTTCCGATGAACCCCTTCCTGAAAAAAACATTAAGGCGCCGGGCTTAACCCAGCTTACTTTTTTAGCAACCCCAGGCGAACTGGAACAGGGAAGATTACTTTATTCGGAATATTGTCTTACTTGCCACGGCTTTATGGGCATGAATGGAGGTTCCATCCCCAATCTGGCATATTCTTCAGAAGCTGTTTTTGATATGATTGAAGACATCGTTCTGGAAGGAGCTTTTCTGGAAAAAGGGATGCCCAACTTCTCCGACAGAATTTCAGCCGAAGAAGTGCAGCTCATAAAGAATTACATCCTTTACTCAGCCAGCCAAATGAGTAAATAAGAGGCTTAAGACAAAGTTGATTTCGCACTGGAGATTGTGATTGGTTTCTGGGGCTATTTAATGAAGTAAAGCACCATAACGAATCATAGAGTTCGCCATCAGGTCTGGAATTCCTAAAACGATTCTGAGACAACCATCAATTGGTAATCTCGAATACCTTATCAGCAAGTGCATCATCATTAAAAAACTCTATGGTTCGGGAAACAGGCTCTTGTGTAAAACGGACCATCATATGGAATTTATAATTGGCCTTATCTGTCTCCGATAATTGTGGCATAATCCGCGCCTTATAAACATAAAAAAGTTGGCGGGAACGGCCTTCAGACTTTAGCCTGTTGAGCAACGCCTCTGCTTTTTCAGGGCTCATAGGCACAAGAATGCCTGTTCCATAAGACTGCCCTTCAGGTTTATAGTTCGCTTTAAACAAAGACTCTTCGGGAGGAGATTTATATTCGATTGTCACAGGGCCTCCCGAATGTGCTTTTACATTCTTCAACACAAAACCCCCTGCATTAAAATCATATTCCGCCAATGATGTTTTCCCAACGAAATAGACCTCCTGCGCTCCCTTGCCTGCCGACCACTGAATAAATTTATCGGCATAGGTATCCATAAAATCATTAAAGGCCCTCATTTCTGCAAATTCTCCCGAACGACCTCCCCATACCGCCTGACGCAGTTTCTGCTGGTACCCCCCTGAAGATTTTGGCATATGAAGCGGCAGGCAGGGCTTTTGTTCTGCACAATAAAACCTCGTAAAGGTTTCAGGCTTAAAAGAATAGGCCCCCATTTCCTTGAGTTTGATCGCCCAATATGAGTCTACTGATTTTGCGTACTGGGCATTGGTATCTTCCAGCGCGCCGCCAGGCCTGAAAGCCTTTCTGATCTTATCCAGATCAATGGTGTTTTTTGCAGCCTCCATAGAGACCAACCCGAAATATTGTTTATGTCCCTCACGAAGCCTGAATTCAAAGTTTTTACGCGCTAAACTTGTGTTGGCATACTCCGTTCGATCCATCTTTCTCGTATAATAGGCCCGGGGGTGCCCAAGGCGCAATAAACCCCTGAAAGTGGCCACGGCAAAAGCTTCGATATTTTCTGAATCGGGCGATTCAATAATGCGTATTTCCCCGGGTGAAAATCCCAGTTCCTGTTCTGTAAAACCATCGGACTGTCCAAAAGTCAGAAAATGGCTCAAAGCCCACATTGGCAATATTAATCTTAGTAAATAGCGCATATTATTATTTTGCAAAATCGTATTCAAAAAGTTTAAGTGTCAGCTCATCGTCTAAAAAGAACTCGATAATATTTGAGCTGGGTTCCTGGACCAGTTGGGTTTTAGCAGCACCATAAGCACCCTTAGGTTCTTCTGTTACCCCTACTCCGATACTGGCCTTGTATACATAATATAATTGTCTGTTTCTGGGATCATGCGCTGCCATAGTCTCCACTAGTTTTTCCGCCTCTTCCGGACTCATTTTTATCAGCTTACCCGCCAAATACCGACCATCAACCCGTGTTCTGGCAAAAAAACTGTCTTCTTCACGTAATTTGCTATATTGAAGTAAGCTGCTCTTCAATGCCTTGGTTTGCACAGCATTTACCGTAAGAACAAAACCCTCGTGATTAAAATCGTATTCTTGAATATAGGTTGTCCCGACAAAATAGGCTTCTTTAACATCTATCTGTTTCGCCCAGGTTTTCATTTTTGGAACTTCGGTTTTTACATACGCCTGCCAGGCTCTTAGTCGTGCAAATTCGTCACTCCTGTAGCCTCCCCATGTAGGTCTGCCTTTTTTCACGGGCACATAAGCGCCTCCAGTTTCCGGAATACAATTTTCTCCCTCCGCACACCAGTATTTGGATAAGGCTTTGGGTGTTAAAATCTTTGGGGCCAGCACCTTGAATTGTCCCGACCAATACATGGTTGTTCTGATGGGATCATCAAGTGGAGCTTTGGCTCCGATGGTAGGCACAAACTCCTTTGCAATTTCGTCTACTTTAATGTCCGTGCTGCGGAGTTTCATCTCCAACAACTCAAAAAGCCTGAGTATACTTTGTTTCTTTTTCGTCAAAAGATCACGCCTTTCTTTTTGAGACCGATATACATCCTGTGGAATGGGTTTGGCAGCCAACCCATAGGAATTGGGTGTGCCCAGGCGTAATAGTCCCCGGAAACGAGGTATATATAAAGGTCTCAGATCATCAGGGTAAGGAGATGATACCAGTTCAAATTCCCCAGGATCGAATCCGAGCGCGCTTTCGGTATACTGCTGTGAATATATTGGAAGGCTTAGCATAATACTAAGCCCAAAGGCCATAACAAGCTCATATATACTTTTCATAATTATCAGAGTTTGGTTTCGTATACTAATTCCTGGAGTGCAGGATCGAGGTAGAAACGGATTGTAGTATCCTTATAATCGTATAGAAATCCAATGTTCCCTCCGAAAGCTGTATGGGAAGCCCCTCTTCTTTTCGGGCCCAGGCTATAGATCTCAGCGATCATCACAGAATATAGTATTGAATTGTTACTTTGGTGGTATTCTGTTTTTAATCGATTCTTAATGCTTTCGGCCTTTTCAGGTGATATAGCCAGAAGTAGATTTTTAACAAAACCTCTGTTAAAATCAAATCCGGATGTATCCAGGTCCCTGGGCCAGAACTGTAGATCCTGTGAACTGCTTCCCGAGCTGCTTTTTAGGGGGGCAATGACCACCTCAAAGCCTTGTTTCTGGAAATCATAGGTAGGAAGAAGCACCCTGTTAACCATGGCAACTTCAAGACTTAATCCTTCAGACCATGATAAGAGTTTAGGTACCTCCGTATCTACATATTTTTTATACGCCGCCCGTTTTTTAAACTCGTTGGCCTGGCCCCCCGCCCAGACCCTTCCCTGTCTCTGTCGGTAGCCTTCGTAACAGCTCTCTTCACCGGGGCAATAATATTCCCTGTAGCGTTCCTTGGTAAGCATCCCGGCTGCCATTCCTTCGATATGGAAACGGGGAACAACCATATAATTGAGCTTCCCGTCTACCTGTTTGCTAAAGGTGTAGTACTTGTCTGTAAGTCCGAATCCTTCACTGTTATAAACCATCAATTTTTCGGAAGTGAATTCATCGGGGTTAAACTGCAGACATAACAGGCTTAGATAGCAACCTATATTATGAATAAACTCTTCGACAACTGCCTGGCGCTGTCGCCGGGTATCATATACTTCAGCCTTTAGCTGAGAAATATCCACTTTATATTTATCGATCATGCCTAAGCGGGGAAGGCCTTCAAAAGTAGCTAATAGCAAGGGGTAAAAACTTTCAGGACTAGGTGACTTTACTAAAGCGGTTTCCCCTGTATCAAAAGAGAGCTCAGAAAAAGCTGCTTCGCGGTCATGGAAAGCATGCGGGTCAGTCCACAGCAATTCCTCATCCTGGGCGAACGCAGTTCCTGAGAATAGCAAAAAGTTTAACAATAAAAAAAATAGCGTCACCCGATAGGCAGGCCTAAGCTTATATAAATAACTTTTCATGTAAAACAGAGTTTTAGTAAGGGAGGGGGAATCCTAAATATAAGTCAGAATTTATCAATTCGCAATAAGAGAAGGTCTAAAAACATATTAGGTCCTATTCCTCAAACACCCCATTTTAATTGTTTACCAGGTATATTCAGGTGGTTTAATATCGTTCATCCTAATATATAGATTTGCCTTGGCCCTATGATTGTTCATATGGTCCTGTACATAGAAAAAAGCAAAAGCCCTGCTCACCGTGTTCCCACTGTGATACATTTCACAGGTCTCCTCTAATTTCGTCTGATCAATATTGTAAATCACCTCGGTCACATAATCAAATCCATGTTCAAGTAATTCGATGATCTCGGCCTTGTTCATTTGAGAAGCATCAGGGGTGTTGGGTTTTACTTCTATGCCCTGTACATAGCGTTTGGTAAGCAACTCTACCGTATAGCCAATATGGACCATTTGTTCTGCAAAGGTCTTGCTCACCTCAGTGGGCTTATAGTTATACCGGGATTCCGGCATCGCCCGGGCCACTTCGAGACTGTGTTCAACGGCGGTCTGCCATACCGCTAAATACATTTTGCCAAAATCCGTTTTAGGAACTTTATCGGATTGTGCATATAAGGCAACCGACATTGCTATTAAAAAAAATATGGTAAGGATGTTCTTTCTCATGATCAAATTCTTAGCTATTGTTTAAGATACAAATTACACTAATTCCGGTTTTACTATTTTATATCAGAACTGGCTTTTCCGAAAAGATCTATCCCCATTCCAAATACAAAGGTAACCGGCATGTTCCAGAAGATATTATGACCGCCCGCAACCAGAACCCGTTTATATGAAGGGTTAAACTTCAACTCGGCATTTAAAAACCACTGATCTACGATATAGAAACGCTTCGCTATCACAATATTGAGTAACGGTTTAAAAATATAATATCCCCATCCGAACAGTCCCCCGTCTTTTTCTAATGGCTGGTCCCTGATGGTGATCTGATCGGATGGTATAGAAGTATACACCAAGCTTAGTTTGGGGTTTACTGAGCTTTTTTAGCCTCCCGTTCGGCCTTTTTGGCCTCTCTTTTGTATTTTCTGATGTTTAGCCGGTCTTCCCTGATTTCGCTGCGGTACACATCGAGCATATCCCGCTCCTTATAGTACTTTTTTGGAGTGAGATGAAGCACATATTTCATTCCCTTTTTTTCATCGCTTTTTGCCTCAACATATACCTTTTTTCCTGATGCGATATACCCCTTTTTGTCGGGGACATTCTTTACATCCCGGGACTTAAGATTGGCCAGCGGGAAACCTATCCATATGTTGGTAGGAACATCCCCGAATCCGAGATGTCCGTTAACGAAAAGTTCAAAGGCCGAAGACTGGATCTCCATAAGCGGGATCTCGATGGTGTCATCAGAGAGGACCAGTGTATTTCTGATAGGCTTAAACCTGATATCTTCGAGCCGTTCCTTTTTAAAGATTTTACTCCCTGATTTGATCATGGGTTCAAAGCCAACTACCCGGGCTTCCTCCAGATCAAATTTTATGCTGCCTTTCAGGCTACCCGGAATTATTTCACCTTCATCGTCTACCTCGCCTTCTATCTCTGTATCCAGACTTACAATCCCTCCGATCCTTTTTGCCGAACGAAGTGCATCTATATCGAAGTAATCAAAGGCTTGGAGCAATTTCTCAAGATCTATTTTATCGGTGTCAAAACCAAAAGAAAAGAAGGTCTTGCCCGGTTCTGCAATGTCGAGATGGGCGTTGAGGCTTACACTGCCGTCATAAAATTCAAAGCCGCTTTCCTCGAGATAAATCTTGTTTTGGTCTTCGAAATAAAATCCTGTTTTTAAGTTGTTTACGATAAGGCCATTGAGTTCAAAGTCATCGATGGTTGTCGTCATACTGGGCCTGAATTTATTATAAACATCGCGTATAGTAGGCTTTATAGCGGTTTCAGGTTTCTCCTCTGCCCCTGTCACCGCAGAAGTGTCCTGTGCGGTTATGGAAAACAAAGATTGGAAATCTTCGAAGACAAGTTTTTTCGAATAAATACTTACTTCGGAGTAGGCCTTCGATTCTTCCGGGGGGACATCGAAAATAAGATCCGATATATGCCCCACTTTACCCGTTAAGGTAATCCTATCCCCAGAATCCATTTCAAGAACGAACGATTTCAGTTTTGCGGTATTTTCATGCAGCGTAACCTCCAATTCTTTTAGTGGTATCAGGACCTGGCTGGGCTCATGCAAAATGAATGTATTTCTCACGCTTAATTCTGTGCTCGAATGGGCGAGCAAAGAATCCAGAGCCCCGATATTACCACGTACATTAGCTTCCACGTCAAATTCGCCGCTGCTGAAAAAGAAGGTGTCGTTATTGAAGACGTCGTTTAACTCTTCCGGATTACCCGCTGCCTCCAATGAAAGTTCCACATAAGTATCGCGTTCATCGGAGATGTCTAATTCAGCAGACAGTTTTACACCGGTTTCTTTGTGATATATGAAGCTGGTTTCCTCTAACCTAAGCGTTTTATGGTCTTTAAAAGAGAGCCCTGATTGGAACTGGTAGAAACCGTCCATATCTTTATATCTGAATTCTCCAATATCTACCGTTATTCGCGGGTTTAGCGAATTATAGGTGCCTCTTACGATAGCCTTTAACTTACGCTCTGCGGCCAAAACTTCCTCCGCATCTCTAGGTGTATTTGGTGTTATATTAGAATTGTTTTCCTTAAAGATCATGAGATAATCTTCCCACGTCAATCTCTCAGAACTGAGATTGAGATCGGATCTGACGGGTAGATCAACATTGTTGAACAACAGCGATGATAGGTTTGTGATATTACCTGAAAACGTAGCTTTATCTTCCCCCCCTACCTCCAGGGTAAGCGCATTAAGTTTCGCATGATCCCTGTCGAGTACCAAATCCAGCAATTTTACCGGAAACTCTATTGCCTCCGGGGTATAGGTAACCTTGGTATCGCTCACTTGTAAAGAGCTAAAAGAGCTTCTGAGAATCCCATCCATGTTAAGAAGGTCCCCATTTATATTGGCTTCAACCTGAAATTGTCCTCCTGCGAAGTTTAGCTGATCCTCATCAAAAACCTGGTTCAGAATATCTACATCGGCAATCCCTTTCAAGGTGGCCGTAATCGGTATTTTGTTGGGTTTTTCGAGCTGTAAATTTCCCTGCAAGTTCATTTGCCCACCCTTAAGGCCAAAGGAAGTCTCGTCTAGACTGAGAGAATTTTTATTGTCAAAATGAATGGCCGTTTTAAAATTGTCAAAATCAAAGGGTCCGAAATGAAATTCTCCAATGGATATATCGATCGAAGGGTCATATTTTTGGTAAATGTCCTTAAGAGCGTCCTGGAGCACTAGCTCGGGTTTTTTACGCTCCTGATTAGGTTGAACAATATCGAATAATCGAATAAAATCTTCCCAATCCAAATTTTTAGAATCAACACGGAATTTGGAATGCAGCTTCTGCTCAGACTCAGGGTCAAAAAGGGTCGAAAAATTTTTAAAATCTGCATCTATGACAATACGGTCTTGCTCATTCAGTGCTATAATTAATTCCTCCAGGCTTGCAGCGTTTTTATTCAGGGATAAAAACAGGCTACCGACCGGCAGAACTATCTTATTGTCATTATTGACAAGCCGGGTATTGCGCAGCACAAAACGGCCGCTGGAAGCCGATACGAGGCTGCCCATATCCGTGCCCGTCCCGCTGATCTCAGTAGCCAGCTCGAAGGTACCTCCCCGGAAACTCCAGTGTTGATTCTCGCGAAAGTTGTTGAGGTCTTCCGGCGATCCCTGAGCGCTGACTTTGGCTTTTAGAGAATTTTCAGCATCCGGACTGCTCAATAACGTAACATCTGAAAGAATAATCCCGATATCCTTATAATTCCCTTTTAGTTCCGGTAATTCGATCCTGACGTTTTTCTTATTCTCCTCATCCGCTCGTTCATCATCATAGATCCTGTTGATAAACCTGCCGGAGAACGACAAATCCTCTAGTGGTTTGTCGTCATTGAAGGCGCCCGAATTTCCCTCGGTCCTGAAACTAACATCCACCCTGGGGTTGCCTTTATATACAAAGGTCCCATTCAATTTGGTTTGCGAATAGATAGGTTCATCGATGTGTATCCCTGCAAATTTTCTCTGAATAGGCGCTGTTAACAGGCCGATCGTTGGTAAAAACTGTGTTTCTTCGTTTTCAAGAACGATATCAAATATGCCCGCCCCTTTAAAGTTGATCTCGGCCTTTGTTCTGAACTCCTGTTCATCGATTTCCAGGTCGAAAGTTGCGATGCTTAATTGGCGCTCATCAAGATCAAATTCCGAAAGGAAAATACCAGTGGCCTGGGCTCCATTAATGAAGCGCCCTTTATCCAGGTTAAAGCCCAGGGTCTTTATATTTATGTCGAGACTGGTCTTTGTCCTGATGGTTTCGCTCTCGAATTCGATCTCCGAACTGATCTCATCGATATAGATCTCAAAAAGCTTGTTTTTAACATGATGGCGAATACGTAAATTCAGATTTACAAGTTCGAGACGGGTGTTCCTCTCCAGGAGTTTATTGGCCAGCTTTTTTTTCAGCTCGAGTGAATCGAGTATCGGAGGTAATTCCAGGGTTTCTTCACGGGTCAGTGGCGTATAATTATCCATTAAGATCTCCCCATCCCTCAGGGTAGCCGATTTTATCTGGATCAAACCTTTTAGCAAGTCCTTGATAGATAATTTTAATTCGAGTGCTTCAGCCTGTAATCGAAGATGATTAGCGGTCGCTGTATCGGTAATCACCAGGTTTTCAATAGCCAGCGAAGGCGAATAGAAACCAACCCAATCGTCAATGGAGACAGCATCGAATGTGATATCCCCGCTGTACTGCTCGTCGAGCACGTTGATCACCATCGCGGCGATCTTATTTTTTTGTGTATTGTAATAATAGAGTGTGCCGAGGTAACATAAAAATAACAACAGGAATATACCTGCTCCGACTTTAAGGAGTCTCTTCCTCAAAGCTATCTTTCCCAGAAATGATGTATTTTTCTTCAACTAGCAATGGTTTGAGTTCCCCCGCACCAGGTCTCTGCCGGATACTGTAAAACTAATAATTTTTCAGCATTGAAAGGCCCGCTAGACTGCATGCAAAGTAGGTCTTCACCAGACATGTTGTCTGCCTAAGTCATCAAAAAAACTATTCGTCCTGGGGGTGTACGTTATCTGGATCTGATTCTGGCAAGTGAACTACCCGCTGTGGATATGGTATCTTAATGCCCAGTTCTTTAAAACGATTGTAGAGTGCGATTGACACCTCGCTTCGCGCGCTTAAAACATTCTGAATATTGATCCAGAATAGGAGGCGGAAATTCAGAGAACTCTCGCCAAATTCCAGAAAAAGTGGTATTGGTGCCGGATATTTAAGCACCAGCGGATGGTCTGCTGTAACCTCCCGCATGGCTTGCAGAACCAGGTTCGGATCGGCTTTATAGCTGGTTCCTACCAGGATCTCGAGCCTGCGTATATTATTAGATAAGGTCCAGTTGATAAGGTCGTTTGAGATCAGGTTGTTGTTGGGCACTACCACTTCAGCGCCATCAAAGGTGCTGATCCGCGAAGCGCGGACGCCAATTTTATTCACCTTACCCAGCAAATTATTTACCTCGACAACATCTCCCGGTAATATGGGCCTATCAAAAACCAAAATAATGCCCGAGATAAAGTTCGACACTACGGTCTGCAGTCCAAAACCAATACCCAGGCCCAGGGCCCCGGCCATGAGGTTAAATTTACTCAGGTCTATGCCCAGGGATGAAAGTGCCAACACAAAGCCAACGGCCAGTATGAAATAGCGGATCACAAGTGAGATCGCGCTTGGAATTCCCTTAGGGAGGCTTATAAAACTCATTCGAACCTCTTTACCATCGAGAAGGAATGAGATCAGGCTGGTAATTGCAAATGAGATTGCAAGGATTCCTACAAAAGTCACCAGCATTCCCAGCGTAAATGTTATGGACCCCACTTTATAAGGTATGGAGAGAAATTGATCTGTTGTTTCATAAATCGGGCGGTACAGATCTACTAAGACCAGGAAATAATAAATCCACCCAAATCCGACTACCAGATGAATAATTCGGTTCACCTTGGTTTCCAAAATGCTTCTTTGTGTGCTGTCTACCATAGTTTTCCTGCTGAAACGATGGTGGATGAGGCCTATAATAAGCCCTTGGGCTACCAATAGAAGCGCAGAGAAGGAAAGACTCATATCGGTTCCCTGAAAGGCAACTTTTAAAGCAAAAACCGCCAGATTGGTATATCCAAGAATGTTGGCAATAACCGTCACCAATAGAAGCACAAACAAAACTGGTGTTAGTCTGAGCAACAACCGGCTAATCATACCAAAAGGCATTTGTCGGGTTTGGTTATATGGATATACATAATAGATCAGCAGGCCTATCATCAGGAAGGCCTCAAAGAGCATGTAAAACCGGAACTGAATGGTTGAAATACCAATAAAGGACCTGAGGCTGTGGATAAATACCAAAAAGATGATCCAATAAGGTACAAATCTGAATTTTTTATGAACGAAGGGCCCAATAATCAATGCCGCCCCAACTAAAATAAGCAGCAGGATACTATCGCCAAATAGCCTAGGTACTCCGGAAAAAATAAGTTGTAAGACCAGTACCGAAAGAAAGTAAATGATCAAATAGGGCTTTTTAACCATCACATCGCGCGCATATCCAATACTTCTTGTAGTTGCATGATACTCAACCCTGATATAAGCTTGGCGAACCAGTAGTACCAGCCCGGTAAGGAAGAGGACCAGCAATACATATAAATAGAGCTTATTTTCTGAGGAGCGCAAAAGTTCTTTTATCGTTGCAATATTTTCGGAAACCGTCTCTACCCCGTAAGACCTATCTCTAGCAGGGCCTTCGCCAGGCTCTTGTCCCTTCCAAAGCGGTTTTCCCCTCAAATAGAACAGGTTAAAAATTTCAGATTCCCGCATAACTTCCAAATCACCGATCACACTATTTACCAGTGCAATCTGATCATTGATCTGCGATTCGAGCTTTAAAAAACGGGTGTTTTGCAGCCCGATTTCTGTACGGACTTCCGAGATCTCACCTCTTATCTCTTCTATGTTTTCAAGGATTCGTTGTGGAGCTTCCTTTTGCTCCGCATTCGTATAGGTCAGGTCCCAGATTACTTTCTTAGAGCTAATCTGCGCATCGAGGATACTGTTACGGTTGAGATAAGCATTGATCGAGGTAAGCCAACTCCTGAGATAGCTACGATTGCCGCGCCATTTCAGGATCATATTGTCTACCTCCTGTCGCGATGGGTTGGCTTCGAGGAAATCGCGGGCCAAAACCTCTCGTTCTTCTATCAGTACTTCATAATCAGGGTATAGGGAATCGATACTTACAAGGTTCTTTCTTGGACGAATCTGATTCTTCGCATCACCTATTTCCTGCACGATCCTTTCCATCTCCGATACAACGTTGATCACAGAAATAGCTTGTGGTTTATCAACGTCACTGGTATCCTGGACCGTTTCAACAGGGTCTCCCTGCGAAGCCGCGGTGAGTGGAATAAGAGCTATCAACAGCAAGATCGAAAAATGGATCTTCCGTGCCCGCCAAATTGAAGTAGTTTTTAGAAATCTATATATCAAAAGCTATACTAAGTATAAATTATTCTCATTCAAGGGGTAAATTAACTAAAATTACCCGTTGTAGCAGAAGAAACCAAAGCCGATTCCATTCCGTAGGGCCTTTTTCAATGCTTTTTGGTATGATATAAGAACAAACCGGGGAATCTTTTGATGAATAATGATCAAGAATGAAGTGCTGAAAATATATTTTAAAAAGAAAAAAATGGTGTAATATTAATCATGCGTATTAGACGGCCATCGATGAAAAAGATCACGATCATCTTCCTGGTTTTCTTAGTGATCTTATTCGCTCTGTTTAAAGGAGCAGAATGGTGGGTGGAAAGTAAGATTCAAAGTGCGATCAATCAAAACCCCAACCGTTCTTATGATATTACCTATGAGGATCTCGATTTTCAGACTTTTTTTAAAGGAGTAATTCTCCAGACGGTCCGTATTGTGCCCTTAAACACAGGAAGTGGCACCGTAATCAATGGATCGGTAAACAATGCCCGATTAACCGGTCTGGTGTGGCGTGATCTGGCGTTCAGCAAAAAGCTGGATATCGACGAGATCAGCTTTGAGCAACCCGCTTTTGAGATTACACTTAGTTCGGATAGCACAAAAAGAACCAGTGGTAAGGGAATGCAATCTTTGTTTGGTGATATCCTTTCCCGTGCTAAATTAAAGAGATTTAGAATCAGGGATGGCTCAGTCATGTTAAAGGAGCCTGAAAGTGGAAAAGTAGTCGGACAGGTGAAAAGCCTGAGCGTTTTTGCCAATGAGATCGCAACAGATTCTATGCATTGGAAGCATCTTATCCCCTTTGAGCTGGGTGCGCTCACCGTAGAAATAGACAGTGCATGGGCCAATCTCAACGACTATACGCAGTTAGCCCTTGGGGCGTTGAACTACAGCCTCAATGATCAATCCCTGGTCTTAAAAGACCTATCAATGGGGTATAATACCGATTGGAGGGATGTGAGTAAAAAACTGGGGTACCAGACGGATCTGATGACAGTCGAATTGGATGAGCTGGCTATCATAGATTTGGAATCATCGAGTAGTTTTTACAGCGACCTGGATATCATCGCTAAAAAATTAGTGATAGACGGACTCAATTTCGGCGATCATCGGGATAAGAATATGCCGCGGCCACAGGATTCGATAAAACCGATGTTTAAAGGAATGATCGATGGCATTCCTGTATCACTAAAAATCGATACCATTCAATTAAAGGATGTTAATGTGAGTTATACTGAATTAGGTGAGGCCAAGACCGAAGCCGGAACGATTCAAATTAACGATATCAATGGCAACATAACGGGTCTTACCACATTTCCTGAATTGCAGGAGGAATACCAAAATTTTAAGGTCCATCTCACCGCCCGCCTTCAGGATGCAGCCGATATGAAAGTTGAGTTGCAGGTGCCCTACGACCGTGAGACATTCGCCATAAGTGCACATATCGGGCCGATGGACATGAGTGCCCTAAGTCAGACCACCAAAGCGATGGGGGGAGTGATTATCGAGTCGGGAAACCTTAGCAGGATCGATCTCCGAATGGATGCGACAAAGACCTCATCGCAAAACAGCCTGGTGATGGATTACCGCAACCTGAAAGCGGAGGTAGTAAAAGATAACAAGAAACAAAAAGATAAGAAACAGGTTTTATTGTCTGCGGTTGCGAATACTGCCATCCGGACAAGCAATATGCCCGGAGATAAAAAATACCTGACCGCCAAATACAGCTCGGTACGTAACCAGTATCGGGGTCCTTTTAATTTTATCTGGGCCAGCACCATGGACGGCATCATACGGATTGTACCTGGGAAGGGCGTCCAATTTGCCCTGGGTGTGAATAAGAAAGACAAGAAAAAAAAATAGTCTATCTTCTTCAGAACCTGATACCTCAGGCCCTTATTTTTCTCGATGCAAGATCCTCACGCTCCCTTGGTGCATTTCATCGATATTTACTTTCTAAAACGTTATGATATATCCATTTAGCCCTATATTGAGACGGCTAAAAACCCCACTATTATGAAAAAGTCAAGATTTTTTGGAATTGTGCCCCTTTTCCTGGCAACTTTATTCCTTGCGCTGTTTTCCTGTGAGAACGACAAATCAGTTTTCGAAAACGAACTTGAACTGGTTGGTTCCAGTGAAGATGGCGACAAGAAAAAATCAAAGGTCGATATATGCCACAACGGACGTATCATCAATGTTAGCGCCAATGCTTTAGGGGGTCATCAGGGGCATGGCGATGCTGTAGACCTGGATAGCGACGGCTACTTTGATATCGATAATAGCTGTAGCGAGACAGATTGCGATGATAGTGATCCTTATAAGAATCCTGGTATTGAAGGCAGCTGCGATGGTGACCCGGGAATAGCCGAATTACTCATCGGCACCTGGACAACCACAGAAACAGACATCAATGCCTATGTTGGCTCACAAGCCCTTGAAGATTATCTTATAGATGTGGTAGGCCTTAGCCCGGAGGAGGCAGCAGCACAGATAGAAATGCTAACAGATAGCCTGGAATCGGAGCTAAGAGGTATGCTAACTATCAATGAAGATAATACCTATGAATCTGATTTTGAAAGCGGATCTGACAGTGGTACCTGGGAACTGAGCGAAGATGAAATGACATTGACACTCTTTGAAGGTTCCGATACCATTGTGGTCAGTATCAATTCGATTACTGAAAACACCTGGTACGCCACCATCTCCGATGACTTTTTGTTAGATCTGGATGGCGATCCCGAAACCCCGGAAGTCAACGTGACTGTAGTAGCCAACGTGGTTTTGGAGAAATAGACAAACGGATCCATCATTTTTAAGCACCACGGTTTAAGGGTAAGCTTATTACAAATAGTATTTCAAGCTTCCCACAACAGGCTGATCCAGATCATTCGGCAATATAAGTGCATATAGTACCTTGAACCTTTTACATTCGAGGCTATGAAAAGATTGCAAGCACTTTATGAGCTGATCAATACCAGGCTTGAAGCTTATGTCAGGGTTTCAGGCGACACTCGGGACACAGCTGTACAAAAGCAAATCTGGTGGCTGCTGGGGATAGTATCGGTACCGGTCCTCCTTGGCAGCATTATCCTTATGTGGACCAAACTCGGCAGTCCTGTTTTTTACTCCAATATCCTGTTTCTGTTGTGTCTGCTCATTCCGATATTTGTCTTCCATTTCCATCGGACAAATATCGCCGGTTTTGCCCTTTTTACACAAATTTCCATCGTAATACTGACTTCCGTCAAGGTATACCTGATGGGCGGGATGATGAACGCAGTAACCCCTGTATTTGTGGGGTTTATAGGGCCGGTATACGCTCTGATCCTGCCCGATAGGAAAAGGGCATTGCTCATCTTCGTGTCGTACATACTTTTGATGATCCTGGCCACTTTAATGAACCCGGTCGGTGAAGAACCCTACCTTTTCTACAAATACTTTCTGGGGTTCCTGATTGGCACTAACACCATTTTCTTTACCCTATACTATTTCATCGATCAATGGAAGCAGGCCAATGTGGCGGAAAACAACCGGATCAAAGCCCTTGATGACCTCAAGACCCGGTTTTACACCCATATCGCTCATGAATTCAGAACTCCATTAAGTATTATTAGTGGAATGGCCGACCAGATGAAATCGGACCCGGACCGTTGGCTTATGTCGGGTCATGAAATGATCAAACGCAATAGCCAGAACCTTATTTCGCTCACCAACAGGTTACTGGACCTCTCCAAACTTGAAGACCGGTCTATGCCTCTCCATCTTGTGCATGAGGACATGGTACTCTACATGCGCTATTTGGTTGAATCTTTCCATTCCATGGCCGATCTTAACGAAATCGAACTAAGCTTCTCTTCGAACCCGGAAGAGATCTATATGGATATGGATCCTGACAAAATAAGGGATATACTATCCAACCTTATATCCAATGCCATTAAATTTACACCAAAGAACGGATCAGTTGTTGTTAGTCTTAGTCTTATGGAAAAAGAATCCGCACCGTTCATCCGCTTGCGGGTTGCCGATACTGGGGTTGGGATCCCAGCGAGCGAGCAGGACATGGTTTTCAATCGCTACTTTCAGGCAAGGAACCATCTCGAGAACCATACAGAGGGAACGGGGCTTGGACTGGCATTGACACGGGAACTGGTCCGGTTGATGGGAGGCAACATCTCGATGATCAGCACGCTTGGTAAAGGATCTGTTTTTAAGGTTGACCTTCCTATAACCAGGCAGGTCCAGTCTGTTTCCTTACCCCCTATCGGAAAATCAGAAAACACCCATACTCAGTTAGCATTTGGAAAGCCCTCCCAAAACGAGAATAGCCACAATGTTGCGCGTCCCCTGAAACTTTTATTGGTTGATGATAACAGCGATGTGATCCGCTATTTGCGTTCCCTATTAGAGGAAGATTATTCGATTGATACGGCCACCAACGGGGCCAAGGGCTTCCAAAAAGCGCTTATATCGATCCCCGACCTGATCATCAGCGATGTAATGATGCCGGGCGTTGATGGTCTTGAATTTAGCAGGAAATTAAAGGCAGACATGCGCACCAGCCATATCCCTATAGTGTTACTTACTGCACGGTCTGACTTTGATTCAAGGATAGAGGGACTAAGCTCAGGTGCCGATGCATATCTTTCAAAACCTTTTAACAAGAGGGAATTATTTGTCAGGATAGATAAACTGATCGCCTTGCGAAAAGGATTGCAGCGCCGTTATGTGGCCCTTGCCGACAGGAAGTTAGGCCGTGAAAAAACACTCAGTGGGGTCTACCAACGCGAAGATGCTTTTATGCACAAAGTAAGAGAACTGCTCGAGGCACATCTGGGTGATGAGGAATTTGGGATCACGCAACTCTGCGATGCCCTGGCCATGAGTCGTTCTCAACTATACCGAAAATTTTCGGCGCTTTCAGATATGACAGTCAACCAGTTCATCATCGCCCTGCGCATTGAAAAAGCCCGACAATTACTGGCCAATACAGATTTGAATGTCTCCGAGGTAGCTTATGATACCGGGTTTAAACATCCGGCGCATTTTAGCCGGGCCTTTGCGGAACGTTTCGGTTATCCCCCCAGTAAGGAAAAAGTAGGTTAGACCAGCAGACATCTTTGCTGGGACGTAGCGTTATGTTTTTGGCACGCAGCGGCATCACACTTTGTAATATCCGTCTTACCTTATCCATAGAAAAGTTAGCGGTATTTAAGCTCCTGCTATTCAATCGGTGGGTAGCATCAGTACCCATCATATATGTTTAACCTAAAAATCGTTTACTATGAAATCAATCAGATTTGCTTCTGTTATGCTCGCGCTGCTCATGGCATCGTGGAGTTGTGAAAGGGATGAAACAGATACCTTGTACGACTCATCCCTGACTGCGGTAGAGGGTAAAACAACCCTCCATAAAAGTAAGCTGCAGAACCGCGCTTTTATCAGCGAAGCCCTTACCGATAATTTTTTCGGCAACCATTTTGTACGTAAGATGCAGGTTTATACCCCTCCCGGTTACAAGAAAAACGGGGGTCGTTCCTATCCGGTGGTCTACCTCCTGCATGGTCTTCCCTTTTCAGAAAAAACCTATATCGACAAGGACACCTGGGATCCCTGGGTACGGCCTGGTGAATTGTGGCCTTTCCAGGAATATCCCGATTTCCCTGCTGAGGGGTTCAGGCAATGGGTAGATAATCTAATTGCAGATGGAAAGATAGAACCTATGATAATCGTGATGCCAAATGCGAATAGCGAAGCGGGTTATGGCTTTAGCTTTTACACCAACTCCGAATTAAATGGAGGCTTTGAGGACTTTATTGTCGAAGACCTTGTGGCTTATATGGACACCCATTACAATACCATTGCGGATCCATCCGGGCGTGCCGTGATAGGTCATTCACAGGGGGGATATGCCGCATTTAAATTCGGGCTTTTACATCCTGAAGTATTTGGCTCCGTAGCTAGCCATAGCGGACTGCTGTTGCTCGATGCCCTATTTGCAGCAGGACCCCAGATCCTGGCGGAGAACCCCAATGGATTTATGGGCCCAGATCCTCAGAAATTCCTAACTAGCGCGGCTTATGCCATGAGTGCGGCCTGGTCCCCCAATCTCAATAATCCGCCATTTTATGTAGACCTTCCCCTTGATTACGATTCAGGGCAACCTGTTCCGGAAGTAGTCATGAAATGGTATGCCAACGACGTTTTCAATATGCTGGATACCTATATTGCTAATTTTAAATCTCTGGACGGGATTTACCTGGACCTTGGATTATATGACGAGGTAGGTCTGGGACCCACATATCCATTCCTGATACAGAAGCTCGATGCTTACGGTGTGGACTATACCTATTATAACTTTGAAGGAGGGCATTTCAACAAGACCTTTGAACGCCTTGCTGTATCACTGGAATTTTGTTCAGATACCATGAGCCCATAGTACGGAAAAATTTAATAGAAAACCGTCTTTCTGTGGAGAGGCGGTTTTTTATACCTGCTACCAGCGGCTAAAACTCCCGATTAGAACCGGAGAGGAACTTATTCGCTTCCTCCTCGGCAAAAGCTGCTTTTTTAGCATCCCAATTAAGGGTCCGACCTGGAAACCGCCCAGCTATTGTTCCTAACAGAATAGTTTCGGTCAGTCGTGCCGAATACGAAAACGGCGCCGAACAAACCCCGTTGCCCAGACAGGCATCCACAAACTGGTGGTAGTGTTTTTTCCCTTCGCTCTCATAATCGCGTACTGGTGTGCCCAGCTTAAAGGAGTCGATATCCATTTCGCGGTATTCTCCGTCTACGATCAGCCTGGGGAGTTCCATAAAGTGCGGTACTAACAATCGTCCTTTTTCACCTATAAATACTGCTCCCTGTTCGGGCAGTCTTTCCATATTCGGCAGGCCAAAATCTTTGTGCATAGCCGGGGCAGCAGGGCCGTCGTACCAGACCCATTTTAGTGTATCGGTGGTATATTTTGTGCCTGGAAATTCATAGGTGACCACATTGTTTTCCGGATAGCCAAATCCGTTCGGCGGGCGGCATTCCGTGGTGATGGTCATAGGTACATCAAGCTCGAGCGCATTATAAGGTGTATCGAAGATATGCACCCCCATATCACCCAGTGTGCCGCAGCCATAATCCATAAGTTTACGCCAGTTTCCAGGGTGGTAAACTCTTTCTTTATAGGGCCTTTCCACCGCAGTACCCAGCCAGAGATTCCAATCGAGATTTTCGGGAACCATGTTCTTACCTTCAGGTTCCGGCCCGTCATAACCCCAGTTTTTAGGCGACCAGGCCCTAACCGTATGTACTTTTCCAATGATCCCCGATTGTATAAGCAGTGTAGCTAGTTTATAGTCGTAAAAAGAATGTACCTGTATCCCCATTTGTGTGATAAGGTTCTTTTCTTGCGCAACTTTTTTCATCTCCCGTGCTTCGCTTACATAATGGGTAAGCGGCTTTTGGCAGTACACAGCCTTGTCCATTTTCATCGCCATAAGTGCGGATGGGGCATGTGTGTGGTCTGGGGTCGATACGATCACCGCATCGATCTCGTCTTTCAACTCAAGAAGCATCTTCCGGTAGTCGGAATAAGTTTTGGCTCCGGGATGCATATCATGAGCAGCTTTGAGGTAGTTTGCATCCACATCGCAGAGCGCCACTACTTCTACCTGTGTATGGGAGGAGATGGCTTTAAGGTCTTCGAATCCCATATTTCCTACCCCGATATGGGCGGTACGCAGGATATTTTGAGATGGATTAGAGTTAGAAATTGAAGGGACAAGCATTAAGCCCAAAGCACCCAGGCTGCTGGCTTTTATAAATTCTCTTTTTTCCATAATAAGAGTGTCTGGTTTCTGATGATCGGCTAAAGCGTATCTATCAAAAATAGGGAATCTGTAAAGAATTGATTCTATGAGATCAATAGCGACTACCTGGCCCTCGCCATTGTCAGAGATAAGCTAAATTCAGTTACTGCGCTCAGTGGCCAGTTCCTCTTTTTTTAGCTGACTGAACTTAGATTTTACCGCTTCCAGTTTGGAGGGACTGGTAAAGGCCATGGCACGTGCTTCCTTTAAAGATTTGCTTTTAAAGACATCCCGGATCAGGTCTTTCCATTCATGAAAATTCAAGGTGATGGGATTATACGAATTCACAGGCTTGGTAATGCCATAGTCTGCCTGTTCTGTCTCGGGAACAAAAGTGCCAAACATCCGATCCCAAATAATAAAGGTAGAACCAAAATTCTTATCGATATACTTCTCATTCCGGCTATGATGCACACGGTGGTGTGATGGAGTGGTAAAGATGTATTCGATTGGCGCCGGAAGCTTCCTGATATATTCGGTATGGATCCAGAACTGGTATAGTACTTCAATCTGATGGCAGATAAAGAAGATCACCGGATCGAAACCCATCATGGCAACAGGTATAAAGAAAATAATTTTGATATGCTGCGTCCATCCCAACCTGAAAGAAACAGACCAGTTATATTTTTCGGAATTATGATGAGTCACATGAGTGGCCCACCAAAAGCGGTTTATATGGGCAATCCTATGTGCCCAGTAACGGGCAAAATCTATACTAACCAGGCAGAGCACGTACGCCCACCAGGTCTTAGGAATACTCCATGGTACCATGTTGTAGAAAAATAGGATGAGGCCAAACGTGCCGACTTTCAAAAGGGCAGACAGGCCCACATTCACCAGGCCGATAACGGTGGCGGAGATGGTGTCCAGACCGTCGTAATAGTCTTTCTTTTTGGCGATGGTGACAATCCATTCCAGCACAACCAGCAGGATCATGGGAATGGCGGCAATTTGAATGATGTTGTATTCAGAGACCTGCTCTATGAGCATTTCTACACTAATAGGGGACTTTCTCATAAATGATTCCAGGACATTATATACTCAACTTGTTTTAATAGATCCTTTAGCAAATTGAGTGTAGCCTGAAATTCCCAAGGTTTCAAGGCTTCAAAATGAGAAAGTAACGCGGCACGAACTTGAGGGTAGTTTTGAATTATAATAATCAATGGTTGTGTTTAAAATAACTTGAAGTGCCTGCGCCTCTACAGGCGTTAAAGATACTACAAAACTGAAGTTTTCATAAATAAAATTTAATAAGGGCAGTGCAAGGCCTTATAATCGGGATTGTGGCTGGCAGGAATATGCCCAGGATGTCCCTAAAATCGGGTTGTATTTACCTCAAGCCTTATTTCATATCAAATATTCGGCTATCCAGCAGAGAATGCCTAGTTTTGCCGTCATTTAATTTGATAATCACATAGATACAACATCAGCATGAGTAAAGTAAAAGCAGATGACACCGTACAGGTGCATTACACAGGTAAATTGAAAAATGGTCAGGTATTCGATAGTACAGAAGGCCGGGAGCCTTTAAAAGTGACCCTTGGACAGGGAGGACTTATACCCGGTTTCGAAAATGGCCTGATAGATATGGGTATAAACGAAACAAAAACCATCACTATTCTAAAGGAAGAGGCCTATGGCGATGTTCGTGAGGAATTATTCCAGTCTATCCAGAAGGGAGATATACCAGAATCGATCGCGCCGGAAGTAGGAATGGGCCTGGTAGCCAAGGGCCAGGACGGTTCTGAAACACAACTCCGTATTGCGGAAGTGCAGGAAGATCATATCGTGGTTGATGCCAACCATCCGCTGGCCGGACAGGATCTGATCTTCGAACTCCAGGTGGTGGAAATAGGATAAGGAATCCATCACATAAAAAATAAATATAAACTAACCCATGGTCAATTTGCCATGGGTTTTTCTTTGACAAGAACTCCGCCTGCGGTCGGATAGTAATGTCCTGTCGTGTTTTTTGTACGCCGGTTATTTTCCGGTTTAACAAAAAAATGCTACTATTAAGTAATAAAAACAACCAACATGGATTATAAAAAATCACTTATCTATCTCCTGATCAGCCTGTTATTATCTCCTGTTGTGGTCTACATTGTGTTGTTTTCGGCCAAAGCTGCCGGATCTACCTACGACATGACCCATGGGGAAACCTTTATTATCTGGCTCTTAATGGCTATCGTCATCAACCTTTCGCTCAAGGAGAAGAAATAGCAGCTATTTGTGCCCGGCGGCTTATGGTGGATAATGGCACCGCTTCGGAGTGGTTTTATCTGCATGGTATTATATCCTTCGCAAAAAAAAATTGTTCATTCGGACATCATACACTTCTCTTCGTCCTTTTACACTATAAAAAGCGGATTATTTCTTTATATTACATAATGCCCCTTTAGTTCCCTCCACATTATCACTAAATAATTTTTAGACATAGACTAACAAAACACTAATTATGAAAACAAAAATCAAAGGCAGGGCGAAAACTATTTTTAAGCTGGCCACACTGGCACTATTTGTTATATCCTTTTCCTGCAGTCCAGAGACGGAACTGAACGCTGAGAACCTGGATGCTAACAATGCCAGGTCCAGGAACAAGAACGACAGGAAATCACAAAATGCTGACTTAAAGACACTGGTCAAAGGAGCCAAGATATCAACAGCCAATGGTCTGGATGTGGGGCCTGATGGCTATTTGTACGTTGCCAGCGTCGTGGGGGAGGAAATCGTAGTGATGAACAAGAATAACGGGAAGATCATCAAAAGCTTCGGACCATCAGACGGTGTATTGGGGCCGGATGATCTCATCTTTAGTCCTGATGGATCGGCCCTGTACTGGACCGATATCCTGGTGGGACAGATCGGACGTATGGACATGACCACTGGCGCTGTGATCAAACAATTTGTAGCTCCCGGGGTGAATCCAATCCGGTTCTCCGAAGACGGGCGACTTTTTACGGCTCTGGACTTTTTGGGGGATGGCCTGTTTGAACTGGATCCTGACCTCATCGATCCGCCAAGGCATATAATCTCATGTCCTCCTCCTGCCAATTTCGGTCTGGGCTTTTTCAACTCCTTTGACACACGAATGGAGGGTGATAAACTGATGTTATACGGCCCCCTGTTTGCTTTAAACCTGGTCATCGCAATTGATGTGGATGCCATACCTGATAACACAATATTCCCTCCTGATCTCAGTGGGCTGTTCTCAGGTCCTATTCGAATTGTTGCAGGCACCCTTGGTGATTCAGACCTCTTTAATCCGGCGGCGGCCAAGTTTGGACCGGATGGGCTTTTGTACGTCTTGGATCAGGCCGGGAAACTGTGGAAGGTAAACCCAGACGGATCTGATGACAAGACATTGTTCACCACCCTACAGCCGGGATTGGACAATATGACCTTTGATGACGATGGGACCCTGTATATGACGAACAACGATGAAGGTTGGGTAGCAGAGATCCTGCCCAGTGGGCAGGCACGATATATCAGCCCAGGGGGTATGATCGCTCCCCAGGGCTTGGCGGTTATGGCCGGGCCTAATAACCAAGATATGCTGTTTGAAGCGGATCTTTTCAGATTGCGACAATTTAACGGGACCAGCGGAAGGCAGGAAAATACATATAAGGGGTATTTAATCCCCGTGGTACCTGATGTTGGTATAGCCTCAATGATCACCCCGATGAACCTTTCCCTAGATGGGGAAGACCTCATCATTACTTCCTGGTTTAGCGGAGGGGTACAGGTTTGGAACCCGGTGAATGGTGTTACAGAATACTATCCGGATTTTACTAGTCCTATGGATGCCATTCGGTACAATGGGGATATCATCGTTTCCAATCAGGATGTTATAGAAGGGATTGTGGGCTTGTTTTGGGCGAGCTCAGGTGATCCAATAGATCTGGGAGGGGTTTTGGCATTACCCGGAGGTTTGGAGACAGATGGGGAGACCATTTGGGTGGCCGACTGGTTTACAGGCACGATATGGGAAGTGGTCTTTGACGGAACAACCCCCGAATCTTGGAGTCCTCTGATCGATGGTCTCTCGAACCCTGAAGGACTTGCTTTGGACCATACAGGTGGTTTGCTGGTGGTAGAGTGGGGAGCTTCCCGATTATCCCGTGTGGATCTGGCCACAGGTGAACGCTCCACAGTTGTAGACGAATTGAAACTGGGTAATCCCGGTGTGGGAGCACCCCCGATGTGGTCTTTTGACGGAGTGGCAGTGGGCCCATCCGGAGATATTTATATTTCAGGAGCCGGAATAAATGTCATTTACAAAGTTCCACAAAAATAAGGTGCGCTAGAGGTATTAAACAGATACCGCAAAATGGTACAGAAAATAGAAAACCCGGTCGTTTTGGCCGGGTTTTTATTTGTATTCCCAATTTTCTATTCTGATAAAAAATTGCTGCTATTAAGTAATAAATACAACCAACATGGATTATAAAAAATCACTTCTCTATCTCCTGATCAGCCTTTTATTATCTCCTGTGGTGGTCTACGTTGTGTTGTTGTCGGCTAAAGCTGCCGGGGCTACCTACGAAATGACCCATGGGGAAACCTTTATTATCTGGCTCCTGATGGCTATTGTCATCAGCCTGTCGATAAAGAAAAAGGAATAGCGGTTTCTTTAAACACAGGAATTATGTTGTAAAATAGGGCGGCAATCGTTGCACTGCTGCGGAGCAGAGCGCAGACTTGGATGAGTCTGGAAAGATCCACAAAGAAATTTTTAGACTTAGAATAAATAGAATCTTAATCATAATTAAACTAAAGATTAAAAACCATTATTCAAGCACGGTAACATAATCAGTATGTGTTTCACCAAGTCCTTTGTCTAACATTGAATTAAATTTCTCCCAAATAGTATCACTGCCAAAATCACCTGCCAAATCACCGGAAGGAGGATAAATCCTGTTTCGGTCCTCAAGACTCTCAAATGTTAGGACTATTGCATATTTATTTATGCGAACTCCCCTGTCCCCTTTAACTAAAGAAAATTTTTGCCCCTCCATTTTATTATAAATGGGCGCAATTTCATTCATAACAAAGGATTCAAACTCTTTAGAATCCATGTCTGCCTTTACTTCAAGTTCATGAATTGCATAGACTTCAAATGTCGATCGCTTTGATTCAATTACTTTAGTTTCAAAGGTTCCTGTGAACGCAAATAGCAATAAAACTACTAATAACGTTGCAAGTCTTTTTAATGGTTTCATATCTAGAAATTTTAGTTCAACATGTCAATGGGGGGAATTAAAACTAATATAAAAAATTTTGGGGACCAATATTATTTATCAGCTACTACAACCGGGCTCCGCAGTAGTTGCACTTCTACGGAATAAAATATCCAGGCAGTAGCTTCTAATGCAAAGGCCAAATGAATTTTTTGTACGGGCGGAGTTAATCCCTATTTCCATTCAACAGAATCCGGCAGGCGATAGGGAATACCTGTCATCTCCCATTGGCTGAGAGATATAGGAATATTGCCAATAGTATTCAGGTGATCCAGAAAATCCCTGATCTGAAAGGGTATTCCCTCCTGTTCTTTCAGTCTGCTGTATTCCATCATCGCCTGTTCCAGCAGGTATTTTCCCGTGATATAGCTCGTTCCGTATCCGGGCTGCCGCATGTAGAGGTGTTGTTCGAATTGCAGCAGTTCTTTTTCGGTCTTCATCCAACCCCTGGGGGTATATTCTGAGTGGATTCCACCGGCCTCTTCCATAGTCATTTCATTGGCGTGTGCATAGAGGGATCCGAGGCCACGAGCCGCGCGTTGTGCGATCAGGATATAGACGATCTCACGGACGCGGGGGTTGTCGTCATAGAGTCCGGCCTGCATAAAAACCTCCTCCACTGCAGTAGCCGTACCCTCGTTCCTGGAATCGAAGATATTATACAGCAGTGGTCCCCTTCGGATGGGTGAAGAATGCGGTTCAGTATCCATCCGGGCCAGCTCGAACCAGTGGTAGAAATGAGAGTAGAGGGGTCGCGGGTCGTAATGGGCCGTGATCCAGAAAAAATTACGTGTTTTTTTTGGTACAAAAGCCCCAAGATGTGCTTTCAGGGCAGGTTCGAAATATTCCTTTACCGTTACGATATCATCTTGTTCCAGAAAATTTAGCAGGCTTTTGGCCGAAGCCAATGCCAGGGCGTCGTAGGCCTCAGGAGAGTCCGCGGCCTTCAGGAGAGGCAGCTGTCGATTGCGATGTTCTTCCAGTTTCAGGGAAACCCATGCCCGGGCCAGTTCACGTTTGAGCAGCATCACCTCGTCTTCCCAGGTAAGCGGCACTAAGTGTACATTTTGAAGATACCAGCTATAGTTGTCTTTACCTATCCCTGAGGGACCACTTTTGGAAGGTGCCTGGGCTAATAGCCAGGCGGCCAGGTCTTCGGTCGAAGTTGTAGCTTTTTGTACCGCTGAGACGATTTCAGCATCGTCACTCACCCCGGGCAGGCTGAGAATAGATTCCAGATTGCCCACCTGGTTTTGAATGTCCCGGATCCCTGCCACCCAAAGTTCCCGGGCGTTTCCGGTGAGGTTTTCCTTTGCCTGTAAGTTTAGGGCGGGGATGACAGCCAGGTCGCCCAACAAACGGGTACGCTCTGAAGTGCTGAGCGGGAATTCATATGTCCAGAGTTCCGTCGCACCGTGATGAGTGGGCCCTTCATGGGCGGGCACATCGCTGCGCGCCATCCAGAGGGATTTATAGAAAGCCGGGTCGCGCACCCAGGGTTGGAGGATGCGATGATTAAAGTCATATCCGTTCATCTCTGCCCATACGATGGTCCAGTCGACCTTTTCGGCAATTAGCCAGCCAGTAGTATCGATCGCCTGGAGTCTGGATTGAAGTTTTAAAAATTCCGGATGCCTCTTTTCACGGGTGGCCAGGGTATAATCAGGGGCTCCGTCTTTAAGAGGTGGTGCTTCAAACTGCCGCCATTCGGTGAAAAGTTCCACCAGCGCAGCATAAGTATCTGTGGTGGCAGCCTTTTGGTTTTGCGCAACAGAGTTGGAAATAATATAAAAGAGGAATGTGAGCGTAAGCAATTGTCTCATGGGTAGCTTTTTATCGGGTTGGGTAATGATTCTCGCCAAGATAACAAAAAGCTGTATTGCCTCAATGATTTATCAATGATCGGATATGCCGATCTGTATCAGCATCCGAAGAGGTTTATTCGAAGCGCAGGTGGGTGTAAGAAATATTAACATAGGAATCTATCATCCATAGCTGTAATCATCTTTACAGCAGAAAGGTTTATTCGGATCTCCGTATATAACGATACTCCGGGCCATCGCAAGGGATAGCGTTGTTTTGGATAAGCATCCCTGCCTGTAAAATGTAAAACTCCATCGCTTCCCCGCTGCAATTCTCGATCAAGGGATTATTTTCTGTATAGCGCACCTGAAAGCCTGACTGGCCATCGATTTCTGTGACTTCCCAGCGGGCTTCTGCAATGGTGGTCTCTCCTGCGCGGGTTTGTGATTTTAAGAATAGGCCATCTGAAACGAACTCCACCGTTTCGGTATAGCTGAGTTCCGAGGCTGACAGCTCTGTATTGGTCATATAACTAAAAGTGCTGCTTAGTTGCCATCGATCGATCTCCAGGGGGTCGTTGGAGGAGCTGCAGGAGAGACAAAGTATAAACAGGGTAACACTACATAACCTGAATAGGTGCATAATTCTTTATTCTTAAGATTACCAAAACCGCACTGGGTTGCTTTGCTGTATGGGTGTAAAGATCATAAGCCCAGACCATAGGGCTTGGATTCTATGTCTAATAGGGTCCTACCCGGCTTATCTGTGCGGTCTGGGCGCTAGCTTCCCTCTATTTGGCCAAGATCCAGTTCGTCGATCATTGCCCAGATGTCCTCAGCGCTTTCGGCATTGGATTTTACGGATATACCGTAGTGGTCGTCGACAATGAATTTAATAAGGTACTGGTTTGCAGGTGAACTCAGGTAGTCTTCCTTGGCCTTTATACCGTTGCGCACCAAAGTTTTTTCATACCCGTATTCACTGGAATAATTGCGCTCCATATCTACTATTTCAAGGTGTTCGCGTATTTCTCTTTTTCCTTGATCTGAACTACCGTCAATAATCTGCACGGTCAACCACTTATCCCCTTTCTCATATCGGGCGCTTGCAGAATACAGGCCATTTAGTTTAAATGGATCTGTTACGAACCGCACCAATGAATATTCTGAAAGTGATTTGGGCGGTGACCAACTTCGCCAGGAATCCGCCTCGATATAAACAGCTGAGTCTTCACCCGTATCGACTGCAGTATTGACATCTGCGTCATCACTTTTATGTTTTTCCTTTTTGCGTTCACCACAAGCCATTATAAATATTACTATTGAAAATAATAAAATCCCTGTCACTAGTCCCCTACTGTGTTTCATTTTGATATCTGTTATGTTATGCATTCTAATATAACCCGGTAATTCTGGATGGTTCTTCTCCTAAATATAACTATTATAACGCATATCCTGCACTAGTTAACTTATACTAAGCCATTTAAGGTACGTCACTCTAGCGTTCATCAATAGCGCAGAATTTATAAGGACCGGCGGTTGTATTTTAAAAGCTTAAGTCCGCAATAGCTGGTCTATGTTAAAGAAAATATGCGAATTGCCTGGTGGAGCAGCCTGTAACATTCTCGAATTAAGGTACTCTTTGTTATTGTAATCCTAATCAATCCTATTATTAAAATGAAAACAAACCTAGTGGTAAAGAAAGCGGCCCTTTTTCTTGTCGGGATACTGGTATTCCTGACATTTAAGTCCGTTGCCCAGCCCAATTACCCGCGCGAGCCTCAGGAGGCTAAAATAGTATATGATGACCTCAGGCATTTCGTCGAGGCGTATCATGAACTCAGTAAAAATTCCGATACCCTGGCAGTGTTGAAGGCTTTTTATTTCGATCGCGGATCTGCCGGACTCAAGGAATACATCAACCGTCACCAGCTAAGTCCTGAACTGATGAGAGATGCCATAGCAGCCCATCCTGAACGATATGCTCTAATCCCGGATTTCCTGGCCAATATCAGTGAGGTGGAAGACAACTACCGGGGACTTATCATGGCATTTGGGAAGGTTTTACCCAGCGCTATGTATCCACCCACTTATTTGTTGGTTGGTGCCAACCGTGGAATCGGACAGGCTTCGCTGGCAGGGCAATTGGTCACGGTTACACGCGTGGTCGATGATATGGAAAAGCTACGAAAAATCACCGTCCATGAACTTTCCCATTTTCAACAAGCTATGGCCATGGGCGGGCAAAAATATGCTAAGCTCTATTCCACTCCGGATAATATGCTGGGGCTTTGCCTCAGGGAAGGAGGCGCTGAATTTGTCACTTCATTGGTCCTTGGCGATATTACTCAAACAGCTGCCCTGGAATACCTGGAGAAAAACGAAGAGCCACTTAAACAGCAATTTCAGGAAGACCTGGAAATTCAAAAAAAAGATTTCTGGCTCTGGGAATCCATCGGACAGAAAGAATACCCGAAGCTTCTGGGGTATGTTATGGGGTATAAGATATGCAAGCACTATTATGATCTGGCCACGGACAAATCCCGGGCACTTCAATACATTTTACAGATGCCAAACGCCGAAGAATTCGTCCTGTCCAGTCGGTATTTCAAGCCTTAAATAGCCACGGCCATTCTTAAACAAAGCCTTCTCATCCAAGTTTCAATCGCAAAGCCAATGAAAGGGCTTTATTTTTAGGAATTATTCTCTAATCTTTGCCCTTTTTCATGGTGATAGTTCCCTGCCAATGGTGACTTGTTTGTTGAACATCATCCTTATTTAAAAAGTTATAATCATTGGTAAAACCATCTCCGCTTGCGTTTTCAAACTTACCCGTCCCACCAAGAATTTCAAAGGGGTCTTTGAAATAAGAAAGCGCATAATTAGGCATGCCGGGGACCCTCCCGGGAATTACCTCTCCTTCTACATGTACAAAAAGTTGGTCTCCATCTTCATCCTCAAAGTAGGCATTAATATATCCTTCAGGATAGGTACCCCCTCCTATATCGGTAGGTCTTACACAAAATTCAAATAAAGAAGTGACTTTTTTAAAATGTGTTCCGGTACCTTCTCCAACATTCCTCACCGGAAACGTACCGGTATCGCATTCTGCGCCATGAGTTGGTGCTTCGTAATTTCCCGTAAATACAAGGTTAAATCCCAGGGTAACCATTTTATCTTCATGGTCATTGATGTTGGTCTTTCCATCATAAAATTTCAGAAGACCAGCCTCGTCAAATTCAGCATCAGAAGAATTATCACATCCTGTAAAATAGAGGATAACAGACATCGCAAGGAAAAGCTTTAATAAATTTTTCATGTAATTTGTTTTATTGGTTAAAAAGCTGAAGTAATAAAGAGGTTAGCTGTTTTGTGAATGTAGATGCACAGCCTGTGCTTAAGGCGATTCAAATTACTAATCGCTCAAAAACTTGTCAATGATCCTGGTCATGTGAAATTCCCTGCCAATATGTGGGAGGACTCCTTAATTAAGTGTTAAACCAGAAATGAATCAGTCAGTCTAGGAATAAAAAAGTACCTATCTATTGAGTATATTTAAATGATCGAATCATTTTGACATGAACACAAACTACGACGCTATTGTAATTGGTTCCGGAATATCCGGTGGATGGGCGGCTAAAGTCTTGTGTGAAAAAGGCCTGAAAACCTGTGTGGTGGAAAGGGGAAGGAATGTGGAGCATAATAAAGATTACCCCACTGCACATCTACATCCCTGGGAACTCCCCCACGGCGGTTGGATGCCAAA
>CAMYIE010000022.1 GCA_947258405.1 uncultured Eudoraea sp.
GAAGAATATTTTGGTTTTATGTACCGGCAACTCCTGCAGGAGCCAGATGGCCCATGGATACCTCGATGATTTCCTGCATGGCGATGCCAATGTATACAGCGCAGGTATTGAGACACATGGACTAAATCCTGGTGCAGTAGCTATAATGAAAGAAGACGATATCGATATATCAAGTCATACCTCCAATCATATTGATGAATACGAAGGAATTGAATGGGACTACATCATCACCGTCTGTGATCATGCCAAGGAGAATTGTCCCTTTATCCCCTCGAAAAATGCGATAAGGATACACCACAATTTTTCGGATCCATCAAAAGTAGTGGGAAGACAAGAAGATATTCATGACGCTTTCCTGAAAACACGTAAAGAGATCAAAGCTTTTATGTATGAACTAATAAAGGAAGAGTTTGTTTAATCTGTTCCGCTACTTTCCATAAATTTTCGCTCCAGCTCGGCCTGGAATTCTTCCATTACAGGTTTTACGGTACTCTCGGGTAAGTCTGCAATTTTTATATACATCAGACCATCAACAGCATTGTTGAACAAGGGGTCTACGTTAAAGGCCACCACCTTGGCATTCTGCTTGATATATTTTTTGATCAAGACCGGCAGGCGAAGGCTCCCTGGTTCCACCTCTTCTATAAGCTTATCAAATTTATTGAGATCGGCTTCGGTTTCATCAAACACAAATTCCTTGTCCGCGTCATTGAGTTTTACTTTAAACTCCTTTTTTGGCCTTATATACTGTGCTACATAAGGATCCCAATAATTCGACTTCATGAATTCGATCATCAGGGATTTCGAAAAATTAGAAAACTGATTGCTGATGCTTACCCCTCCTATCAGGTATTTGTGTTCCGGATGCCTCAAAGTTGTGTGTACAATGCCCTTCCAAAGCAGAAATAACGGCATAGGTTTCTGCTGGTATTCCTTTACGATATAGGCACGTCCCATTTCGATCGACTGCTGCATCATCTTGTAAAGTTCAGGTTCAAAACCAAACAGATCTTGCAGGTAAAATCCATCGATACCATACTTTTTGAAAATTTCTGAACCCATCCCCATCCTATAGGCCCCGACTATCTTTTTATCGGCATTATCCCAAAGAAAGAGATGGTAATAATGGGAGTCGAATTTGTCAAGATCTACCGAATTATTAGTCCCTTCACCGATCGCCCGAAAAGTAACCTCGCGTTGTCGCCCGATCTCCTTTAATATAAAAGGCATGTCTTTCTGTTTGGCGAGGAAAACCTCATAATTCTTGCTTTGAAGCAAACGGCAGTCCTTTTCACGCAATTTTTCAATTTCCCCTTCGATCACTTCAGTTCTCACCGCCTCTGCAATACGTCTGGCGGGCTTGGGAATTTTCAGTGTGGAGGGTAGTTGATCTATCAACCGTTCCTTTGCATAAGCATTGGCCAGAATATAGGTTTTCTTCCGGAGCAGCTCTGTGAAATCCTCGAGGCTTTCCTGCTCTTTTTGAACACTAATCGGAACAGGCTGACCTATCCTTACTTTGATCGCCCGGTTACGCTGACTGGTAAGTTCTGAAGGTAGTTTGGCCGTCCTGAAAATATCATTGATTCTCGATAGACGGTAAAACAACTTGCTGTTTTTTGCGTGGAAATAGATCGGAACGATCGGGACTTCGGCTTTTTTGATCAATTTTATTGCCGCTTCTTCCCAGGGTCGGTCAACAATCAGTTTTCCATCTTTATAAGTAGATACTTCACCCGCGGGAAATAAGCCCAGAGGATGTTCTTCCCTTAAATGATTCAGGGCATTCTTGAATCCCGCAAGGCTGCTTTGGGCTTCCTTGTGATTTTCAAATGGATTTACCGGTAAAATATAAGGTGCAAGGGGTTCTATCCGTCTCAGTAAGAAATTGGCAATGATCTTAAAATCAGGACGGTGCACCAGCATCAGCCTTAATAATAGCACGCCGTCTATTCCACCCAGAGGATGATTGCTTATGGTGATATAGGGTCCTTCTTTCGGAAGTCGCTTTAGATCTTCCTCGGGAATCTCAAAATCGATCTCATAATATTCGATGATGGCATCGAGGAATTCTGGTGTTTTTAGATGTTTATGCTTATCATAAAACCGATTGATACTGGTCATCTGGGTGAATCTCATGAGTATCCAACCCATAAAAGTCCCCATAAAACCGTAGTGATCGATCTTGATGGCCTTTGCCACCTCTTTGGCACTCACTAATCCCATGAAATGTATAAAATAAAGAGGGTAAAGATAGGAAAATAGGCCATAGCAAAGATTACAAAACTGATGAAAAATGGTCTGTCAGGACTGGTTCACTACCAGTTGTACGGTCTCTTTTCCCCGCTGCTCCAGAAGCACTTCCCTCCCATTCTCAAGGGATTCAATTGCTGCTGTATCAAAATGCCGAATGGTATAGAGCGATACATTTTCATAGTGCACCACCTTAAACTTTCCCTCAAGGTTTCTTAGCAAATCCTCAAGTTTGCCAAATCTGTTATCCACGCATACCGAAAAGCTGATGGCTGAATTTTGAATCAGATCTACCTTCATCTTGTAGTCGTGTAAAAGCTTGAATAATTCTCCGATGCTATCCTCAACGATAAACGAAAAATCGAGAGAGGAAAGTTTCATTAATACCTGGTTCTTTTTCACAATAAAACATGGAACTTCAGGTTCTATTCCCATGCCTTTTCCCACCACGGTTCCATGGTCTTTGGGATGCAAAAAGGATTTAACGAACAGTGGGATTTCCTTTCGTTGCAATGGCTGCAAGGTTTTAGGATGGATTACAGAGGCACCATAAAATGCAAGTTCTATGGCCTCTCTATAAGATATCTTTTCCAATAGCCTGGTTTCCTGGAAATGCCTGGGATCAGCGTTCAGAACACCGGGCACATCTTTCCAGATGGTCACCGATTCGGCATCGGTACAATAGGCTATTATGGCCGCAGAGTAATCCGATCCTTCCCGGCCAAGGGTAGTTGTAAAGTTGTTGTCATCACTGCCCAGGAATCCCTGTGTGATGTACAATTTATTCTTTTCGAGTTGCTGCGACACCTTCTTCTGAGTGCGCTCCCAATCTACTTTTACATCCCGGTAATTGGAGTCGGTTTTGATGAGATTCCGAACATCGAGCCAGGTATTTTCTATTCCGGCCTGATTTAAATAGGCACTGATAATAACAGTAGAGAGTAATTCACCATAACAAACAACCTGGTCATAAACGAAATTATAATTGGGCGACTTGTTCCAGGTCAGAAAACCTTGTAGTTCATTAAAAAGTTTAGAGATAGTTGCAAATACAGGGTGATCCTTATCCTCGAATAGATTTTCTACTATATTCCGGTGGAAATTATCGACAGTCGATATCGCATCTCCTAATTCTTCTTCACTGTTAAAATAGGCATCTACAATATCCTCCATCGCATTTGTAGTCTTCCCCATAGCAGAGATTACCACAAAAGTATTTTTAACCCCGGTAAGGGCAAGCACCCGTTCCAGGTTCCTTACACCCTCCGCATCTTTTACCGATGCTCCCCCAAATTTATATATCCTCATATGTTTTCGATGTATTGTTGAATTCCGCCCTCGTCAAGCTGAACCACATCCCAGTCACGAAGCACTCTTGCCCCTTTATTTTCATAGAACCTGATAGCAGGTTCATTCCAGTCCAATACCTCCCAGCCTATACGTTTAACGCCCAATTTGTATCCGTATTTTATCACATGATCAAGAAGTGCGGTCCCGAGACCACTACCCCTCATCTGATCGGCAATAATAAGATCTTCCAGATGAATAGCAGGCCCCTTCCATGTAGAGTACCTCGGGTAGACCAGGGCCATCCCCTCAACCACTCCATTAACATCGGCCACGAAACATTGAAAAAGAGGCTGTCCTCCAAAACCATCTCTTATCAGATCTTGAACCGTTAACTCTACAGCATCCTTTTCTTTTTCGAAATGGGCCAGTTCTCTTATCAACTCCAATACCCTGGGCATATCCTCGCTTCGGGCTTCACGTATGAGGTAATTCATAATTGTTATAAATAAAACACAAAGTTATATATTCAGGACCTATTGATCTTACGAAAACGATTTAGTTTCACAAAATAACCGATATTTGTAGGTAATTAAAACAAGCTTTTTCGATGCATCAAAGAAACAGTACCCTGGGCGAATTTATTATTGAAAAACAAACTCAATTTCAATATACTTCGGGCGAATTATCGAAGCTTTTCAATGCCATTCGTCTGGCGGCTAAGGTTGTGAACCACGAAGTTAATAAAGCCGGATTGGTGGATATTCTGGGTGCTGCGGGAGACACCAATATCCAGGGCGAGGATCAGCAAAAGCTCGATGTGCTCGCTAATGAAAAATTCATACAGACATTAAAGAACCGTGAGATTGTATGTGGTATCGGTTCGGAAGAAGAGGACGATTTTATAGCGGTAAACAGCAGTGACGAACAACACCAGAATAAATACATTGTGCTGATGGATCCGCTCGATGGTTCATCGAATATCGATGTGAATGTTTCAGTGGGGACTATCTTTTCCATTTACAGAAGGGTTACACCCATCGGGAGTCCTGTGCAAATGGAAGATTTTCTGCAACCGGGTATCAATCAGGTTGCCGCAGGATACATTATTTATGGGACTTCTACCATGCTGGTCTATACTACGGGACACGGGGTGAACGGCTTTACGCTCAACCCTGCGATCGGCACTTTTTACCTATCCCATCCCAATATGCAGTTTCCAGAGATAGGGAAGATATATTCGGTTAATGAAGGGAATTACATCCATTTTCCACAAGGTGTAAAAGACTATATTAAATATTGCCAGGAAGAAGAGGACGACCGGCCTTATACCTCAAGGTATATAGGTTCTCTGGTTGCCGACTTTCATCGAAATATGATCAAGGGAGGCATCTATATATATCCCGAAAGCAGCCTTTGGCCCAGCGGAAAACTCCGCTTGCTCTACGAGTGCAATCCGATGGCATTCCTGGCCGAGCAGGCCGGAGCTAAGGCTACCGATGGATTTGGAAGGATTATGGAAATAGATCCGACAGAACTGCATCAGCGGGTGCCTTTTTTCTGTGGCAGTAAAGAAATGGTGGAAAAAGCCGAGGAATTTATGGCTAAGCGGGCCTAAAGCTGAGTCTGTTATCCTCTTCAGTCTTATATTTTGGCATAATTGTGTTTCACCAGTAACATCACGTAATCATCGAATGGGATACGCCCGCTAAATATAGCCACGGAAACTTCGATGAGCTTGTCTACTTTTTTAACCTGGAAACCAATTCCGATGGCATACTTCTTCAGAAGAGCCATTTCTTCATCATCCACATCGTGATCGGCAAAGATCATCCGGAAAAGATCGTATAAGCGCTCCAGTCTTAGTTCCACATTGTTCTGTGGTTCGACAGGGTACTTATTAGACTTTTTCATCACTTCCTTGTACTCCTGATCGGTTATATTGAGCTTATGGGCAAATCTGTCGAGGATCGCTTTCTCCCGGGGACTCACTTCCCCATCAATAGCAGCCAGACTTGCTATAGAGGCAAAATGCGCCAGGTTTTTCTTTTGTTCACTATGGTAGTACAGATCTAATATGGCCATATTGTTCAAAATTTAGGCTATAAAGATAGCTCATTTCCGAGTCTTTAGCACTGATTTGAATCAGCTTTATTTAACTTTATCGACCCTCAACAAACGATATGGCACAACCACTCCTGGCATTTACAGATAAGGGTATATATTGCAGTCTTGCCGATGTATATCTCGATCCCTGGCGCCCTGTGAATAAGGCTATTATTTCTCATGGTCATGCCGACCATAGCAGAGCCGGGCATAGTAATTACATTACCCATCACAGGAATATACCGATTATGCACCATAGGCTGGGTCCTGTAAAGGTAAAGGGTATGGACTGGGGAGAATCGTTTTTAATCAATGGGGTTAAATTCAGCCTTCATCCGGCGGGTCATATTGTGGGCTCCTCGCAGATCCGGGTAGAACATAAAGGCGAGGTGTGGGTCTTTAGCGGAGATTACAAAAATGAAGCAGATGGAATCGCAACTCCTTTTGAACCGGTCCGCTGCCATACTTTTATCACTGAATGTACTTTTGGACTACCTGCCTTCAAATGGAGCCCGCAAGCAGAGGTTTTTAGGGATATCAACCAGTGGTGGGCCGGGAATAAGTCGGAAGGACTCACCTCAGTACTTTTTGGATATAGCCTGGGTAAAGCGCAACGCCTGATAAAGTATCTCGACCCTTCTATCGGCCAGGTATATACCCACGCCGCGGTTGAAAACCTGAACGAAGTGATCCGTAAGATCGCTCCGCTTCCCCAAACCATCCGAATCACCAGGGATACCACTAAAGAAAAGCTAGCCGGAAATATCGTAATTGCGCCACCCAGTGCCCATGGTTCCCCCTGGTTAAAAAAGATGGTGCCCTATGTTACAGCTTCGGCCAGTGGCTGGATGATGTTCAGGGGGGCGAGAAGAAGACGGGCAATCGACAAAGGTTTTGTGCTGAGCGATCACTGCGACTGGCAGGGTTTATTGAGCAGTATTGAGGCCACCGGCGCTAACCGGGTGATTTGCACCCATGGCTATTCAGAGATCTTTTCCAGATTCCTGAGAGAAAAAAGCTATGAGGCTTTTACCGAATCTACCGACTATGTAGGGGAGCTAAGTGAGATAGACAAGGCACAACAAGAAGACGAAACAAATCCAGACGACAAAAAATGATACGGTTTGCCGCATTGATCAGGAAACTCGACAGTACCAATAAGACCAACGTAAAGGTAAGGGCGCTGACCGAATATTTTCGTGAAGCGGATGATCGGGACAAGGTCTGGACAATCGCCATTTTATCTCACAGGAGGCCACCCAGGCCGGTGAATACAACTTTATTGCGAACCTGGGCGGCAGAGTTGGCCAATATCCCCCAATGGCTATTCGATGAGAGCTATCACATCGTCGGGGATCTTGCTGAAACCATCGCCCTTGTCCTGGACCCCGGTGTCGGAAACTCAAAAAAAAGCCTTACTGGTTTCCTGGAAGAGATGATAGACCTGAAACAGAAAGAAGAGGAGGTAAAAAAGAACTATGTCACCGAAAATTGGAATCGTCTTAATTACTACCAGCGATTTGTTTTTAATAAACTCATCACTGGTGGTTTTCGGATCGGCGTAAGCCAGAAACTGATGACCAGAGCCCTTTCACAAGCTACCGGAATAGACGAAGATATCCTGGCCTATAAACTAATGGGAAGTTGGGATCCGCAGACCATCACTTTTGAACGACTGGTACTGGAAGAACAGCCGGATGATTATTTATCTAAACCTTATCCTTTCTACCTGGCCAATGCGGTGGAAGACAAGGTGTCGGGACTCGGCCCTATAGAGGATTGGTTTGCAGAACATAAATGGGATGGTATAAGAGCACAACTCCTCGTAAGGGAAGGGCAACATTTCGTATGGACAAGAGGCGAAGAACTCGTGACAGACAAATATCCAGAATTTAATATACTAAGTGGTATTATACCAAATGGTACGGTACTGGATGGCGAGATTCTTCCCTATATACAGGGGCGTTTGGGTTCTTTTAACGATCTGCAAACCAGGATTGGAAGAAAGAATGTCAGTGCTGCCCTATTGAATAAAGCTCCCGTTATCCTCAGAGCTTATGACCTTTTGGAATGGGAAGGCGAAGATATTCGCACCCACTCCTATGAGAAAAGAAGAGCGCTGTTGGAAGATATGCTCAAGGCTATCCCCACTAAAAATCTGCCATTAGATCTATCTGAGAAAATGCAATTTCCCAGTTGGGAAGCAGCAACAGATGAGCGCAAAAATTCACGTGCAGTCGGCAGTGAGGGGCTAATGCTGAAACACAAGGATTCGACCTACCAGGTGGGTCGCAAGAAAGGTGGATGGTGGAAATGGAAGGTAGACCCTTATACGATAGACGCTGTCCTGACCTATGCCATGCGGGGTCATGGTAGAAGAAGTAATCTTTTTACCGATTATACCTTTGGCCTCTGGAATGAAAACAGCGAAGGCCAACAAGAACTGGTTACCTTTGCCAAAGCCTATTCTGGTCTTACCGATGCAGAATTCAGAGTAATAGATCAATGGATAAAAAGGAATACGCTGGAACGATTTGGTCCTGTACGTTCTGTGGTTCCCTTCCATGTCTTTGAGATCGCATTTGAAGGCATTGCACATTCCAAAAGGCATAAGAGCGGGGTCGCAACAAGATTTCCACGTATCCTGAAATGGCGTAAAGACAAGAAAATTGAAGAAGCCAACTCACTTAATGACCTTAAAAAGTTAATTACATAACACACAAGACCTTAATAATCGGTAGTCGATATATGCAGGAAGACAGTCTTTACAAAATCGCGGAAAATTGGTTTGAAGATCAGGGATGGCATCCGTTTCCCTTCCAGCGCAAAACATGGGCAGCCTTCCTCAAAGGGAAACACGGACTTCTAAACGCCCCAACCGGGAGTGGAAAAACCTATGCCCTCTGGTTTCCAATTGTCCTGAACTACATCAGGGATAATCCGGATTATAAGGAGCGACACAAAAAAGGTCTTAAAGCTGTTTGGATTACACCCCTGAGGGCACTTTCCCAGGAAATAAAACAATCGGCAGAGCGGGTCACCCGCGATCTTGGAACTTCTCTGACGGTCGGAATAAGAACCGGAGACACCACTACCAGGGAAAGAGCACAGCAGCGAAAGATCATGCCAGACCTGCTTATCACTACACCGGAAAGTCTGCAGCTTTTGCTTGCCACAAAAGGCTATGCCTCCATTTTTAAGGATTGTACTGCTATTGTGATCGATGAGTGGCACGAACTTTTGGGCACCAAAAGAGGTGTCCAGGTAGAGTTGGGACTTTCCAGGCTGAAAACAATTTCCCCAAAACTGCGGATTTGGGGAATTTCTGCCACTATAGGCAACCTGGAACAGGCAAGGCAGGTACTATTAGGGCCAGAGAGCGTAGCCTACCACCGGTCGGTATTGATAAAAGCAGATCTTAAAAAAAAGATTACCGTTAGGAGCATCATCCCAAAAGAGATGGAAACTTTTCCATGGCGGGGTCATTTGGGAATCCGTCTTCTCGATGAGGTGATTCCTATATTGAAGAGTAGTAAAACAACCCTGCTGTTTACCAATACCAGGAGTCAATGTGAGATATGGTTCCAGAAGATCCTGGAGCGCTACCCAGAATTTGCAGGTGAGATCGCAATGCATCATGGAAGTATCGATAAAGATACCCGTCTTTGGGTAGAGCAGGCTATTCGCAATGAGAGCCTGACAGCAGTGGTCTGTACTTCAAGCCTCGATCTTGGGGTCGACTTTGCACCGGTAGAAACTGTAATTCAGATTGGTGGGCCAAAAGGTGTAGCCAGGTTTTTTCAACGAGCTGGCCGGAGCGGGCATAGGCCGGGACAGGAAAGCGTGATATATTTTCTGCCCACACATGCCATAGAACTTATTGAAGCTTCTGCATTACAAAAAGCACTTCGTACACAAACGGTAGAAGACCGTATGCCCTATCTCAACAGTTTCGATGTATTGGTACAATACCTCATCACACTAGCTGTGTCGGATGGATTTCACCCAGATCAGATCTACCCGGAAATAGCTCAGACTTTCTGCTATCAAGGCATGAGCGAAGAGCAATGGCACTGGCTTTTGAATTTTATCGTTTTGGGCAGCCAGAGTCTGCAATCATATGATGAATATAAAAAAGTGGATGTAGACGATACGGGCTTATTAAAAGTCACCAACCGAGGTATTGCCATGCGACATCGTTTTCAGATCGGCACCATTGTAGGTGATGCCAATCTTTCGGTAAGATATCAAAAAGGCGGTTATATTGGTTCTATCGAAGAATGGTTTATCTCCAAACTCAACCCTGGAGATGTTTTCACCTTCGCTGGTAAAAATCTGGAATTCATACGGATCCGTGAAATGCAGGTCCTGGTAAGAAAATCCCGCAAACGCACCAATAAGATTCCAAGTTGGATGGGTGGAAGGCTCACCTTATCGTCTGAAATGTCTAAGTTACTCAGGGAGGAGCTCTATACAGCCAACGCGGCCAGCAGTAATCAATCATTAGAAATAGCTTCTCTGGAGCATATCTTTAAACAGCAAAAACGGGAAAGCATCGTGCCTAATCCAGACCAATTCCTTATCGAGAGTTTTCAGACCTCTGAGGGCTACCACCATATTTTATATCCGTTCGAAGGACGTTTTGTTCACGAGGCCATGGGCAGTCTTTTGGGATACCGGATCAGCCTGCTCCAACCAATTACCTTCTCCCTCGCATTTAACGACTATGGCTTTGAACTTTTGTCGGATAAAGAAGTAGATATCAGCGCCGTTATCGACAACAATCTGTTCACTACGGATTACCTTCTCGAAGATCTTCAAAAAAGTCTTAACGCCACAGAAATGGCCCGTCGCAGATTTCGGGATATAGCCGTGATCAGCGGATTGGTATTCTCAGGATATCCTAAAAAGGGAATCAAAATGAAGCACCTCCAAAGCAGTTCCCAATTGCTCTTCGATGTTTTTAGAGACTACGAACCAGACCATCTTCTCTTTCAACAGGCTTTCAGGGAGACTTTTGAACACCAGTTAGAAGAGGGAAGGCTACGGCTGGCCATGGAACGAATTGCCGGCCAGGAAATAGTTTGGAAAAAGTGTAAACAACCCACACCCTTCTCTTTCCCGATCATCACAGACCGACTTAGCAGAGAAAGACTTTCGAGTGAACCTATGGAAGACCGGATCAGGAGAATGGCGGCTAGATTGATGAAAAAGTGAGCAAAGGGATTTACTATCTTTATCGGCACCATGAACTATTCCCTTACCATTGAGGATCAAAAATTTCTGTTACACCCCAGTGGGGCTTTATTCTGGCCAAAGAAAAAAATGCTGCTGATCAGCGACGTACACCTGGGTAAAGTAACCCATTTTAGAAAATTCGGCGCAGCCGTACCCCCCTCACTGATACAGAAGAATTTCGAACTCCTCGACATGGTTATGGATGAATTTACCCCTTCTCACCTATGTTTTCTGGGCGACCTATTTCATTCCAATATCAATAGCGAATGGCAGCTCTTCGAAAACTGGGTGGGCAGTAAGTCGGGAACTTTTACCCTGGTTACAGGAAATCATGATATCATCTCTCCTCTTAAATACGAATCTCTCGGTATAGTTTCGAGAGAAGAGTATGTGATAGAGAATTTTTATTTTACCCATGTACCAACGAAAAAATCTGGGATGTTTAATATATCAGGACATATTCATCCAGCAGTTCGCTTAAGCGGAAAAGGACGGCAATCGTTAAAACTACCTTGTTTCTTCAAAAGTCCTGATCAGATGATCCTCCCTGCTTTCGGCAAATTCACAGGCACACATATTTTACCCGTTAAGAGCGACAATGAAATCTTTGCCTGCACCCGCACCGAAGTGTTAAAAATCTAACAAGGACTTTGGGGGGCTCCCCGGCACGCTTATATTTGCACAAATTTGAGAGACAGTTGACACCGTCTTCTATCCTGCAGCATTTTGTACGGTCTCCTGAAATCGGGAAACTGAGGGAGTCTCTTGTCCCAAATGCAAAAAACATACAGGTAAAAGGTCTTTCAGGATCTTCCTGGTCTTTAGTCACCGCATCACTTTTTAAATCCCTAGATCGTCCCTTCCTCGTCATCTTTAACGACAAGGAAGAAGCCGCTTATTTTCTGAACGATTTGGAAAACCTGCTGGGGGATAAAAACGTGTTGTTCTATCCCGGCAGTTACAGGCGACCATATCAAATTGAAGAAACCGACAATGCGAATGTTCTTTTGCGAGCCGAAGTGCTAAACCGCATTAATTCGAGACAAAAACCCGCATTGATCGTTACCTATCCCGATGCGCTTTTTGAAAAAGTCGTCAGCAGGAAGGAATTAGATAAGAAGACCCTCAGGATAAGACTTGGAGATGCGCTTTCCCTCGATTTTCTCAATGAAGTTCTTTTTGAATATCAGTTCAAACGAGTCGATTTTGTCTCGGAACCAGGAGAATTCTCGGTAAGAGGAGGTATTGTAGATGTGTTTTCCTTCTCCCATGATGAACCTTATCGGATCGAATTTTTCGGCAACGATGTGGAAAGCATAAGAACTTTCGATGTGGAATCCCAGCTTTCCACCGGGAGTTCAAAAAAGATAAGCATCATCCCCAATGTTGAAGACAAAACACTTCATGAAGAACGGAATAGTTTCTTAAAATATATCGACTCGAAGACCACAATATTCGTAAAAGACCAGGGTATTCTGGAACAACGCTTAGAACTTCTTTTTGAAAAGGCTACTACCGCATTTAAATCGCTCAGCAGTGAGGTTAAAAGAGTCGAACCCTCCGAAATATTCCTGAATACCGATGAATTGAGAGAGCAGCTAAAAGAGTTCTGCACATTGTTTTTTGGTTCTTCTGTTGGGGAATTACCAGATCAGGAGACCTCGTCTATCAGATTTCAAACCAGACCACAGCCTTCTTTTAATAAAAGCTTCGAATTGTTGATCTCAGATCTTATAAAGAATCATGAGAGTGGTTATCAGAACTATATTTTCTGCTCCACCCAACAGCAAGCGCAGAGGTTCCATGATATATTTGAAGAGGTAGAAGAAGAGGTCCATTATCGCACCATAATCCTTCCACTCCATCAGGGTTTTATCGAAGACAGCCTAAAGCTGGTCTGCTATACCGATCATCAGATCTTTGAGCGATATCATCGCTTTCATCTTAAAAACGGCTATGCCAAAAAACAGGCTATAACGTTAAAGGAACTCAATAAACTCGAAACCGGGGATTATGTAACGCATATAGATCATGGAATTGGCAGATTCGGAGGCCTTCAAAAAATCGATGTGGAAGGCAAGAAACAAGAGGCCATAAAACTTATGTATGGGGATCGCGATATTCTCTATGTAAGCATTCACTCTCTGCATAAGATCTCAAAATTTAATGGTAAGGATGGCGCTGTTCCGAAGATCTATAAACTGGGGTCTCAGGCCTGGAAAAAACTAAAACAGAAGACAAAATCGAGGGTCAAAAAAATTGCTTACGACCTAATCCGGCTATATGCTAAAAGGCGGTTGCAAAAAGGATTCCAGTATCAGACCGATAGTTACCTGCAACACGAACTTGAGGCCTCATTTGTCTATGAAGACACAGAGGACCAGAGTAAGGCAACGGAAGATATTAAAGGCGATATGGAAAGCCTGCGACCGATGGATCGACTCATCTGTGGTGATGTGGGGTTTGGTAAGACCGAGATCGCCATACGCGCGGCGTTCAAGGCGGTAGATAATGGCAAACAGGTAGCGGTTTTAGTGCCGACCACCATCCTCGCCTTCCAGCATCAGCGCACATTTAAAGAGCGGTTAAAAGAGATGCCGGTGACTGTAGATTATCTAAATCGTTTCAGGTCATCAAAGGAGAGGAGAGACATATTAGAGCGACTACAGTCAGGTTCAATCGATATCCTGATAGGCACACATCAGATGGTAAACCAAAACGTACGGTTTAAAGACCTCGGCTTACTGATCGTGGATGAAGAACAAAAATTTGGTGTAGCGGTCAAGGACAAGCTCAAATCGATAAAGGAGAATGTTGATGTTCTTACACTTACGGCAACCCCAATACCCCGTACCCTGCAATTCAGCCTGATGGCCGCCCGGGACCTTTCCGTGATCAACACCGCTCCCCCGAACAGATACCCAATCCAAAGTGAGGTGATCAGATTTAGTGAGGAAATCATCCGGGATGCGATCATTTACGAACTACAAAGAGGAGGACAGGTCTTTTTTATCCATAACCGAATTGAGAATATCCGTGAAGTTGCCGGAATGTTGCAACGCCTGGTGCCAGATGCCAAAATAGGGATCGGGCATGGGCAAATGGAAGGCAAAAAGCTCGAATCGCTGATGCTCGCCTTTATGAATGGAGAATTCGACGTGCTGGTTTCCACCACCATTGTTGAAAGCGGGCTCGACGTGAGTAATGCCAATACTATTTTTATCAATTACGCGAATAACTTTGGTTTAAGCGACCTCCATCAGATGCGAGGAAGGGTAGGACGCAGCAACAAGAAGGCTTTTTGCTTTTTTATTACACCTCCATTCGAGGCGATGACCCCGGATGCGCGCAAAAGAATCCAGGCCCTTGAACAATACACCGATCTTGGAAGTGGATTTAACATCGCCATGAAGGACCTGGAAATAAGAGGTGCTGGAGATCTATTGGGAGGCGAACAAAGCGGATTCATCAATGAAATTGGTTTTGAGACTTATCAAAAAATCCTTGCTGAAGCCATTGAGGAGTTGAAAACCACAGAGTTTAAAGATTTATATGAAGAAATCGGACAGGAAAAAACAGGTTTTGTAGAGGAAACACAGATCGATACAGATTTTGAATTACTCTTCCCCGATGACTATATCAACAACATCAGCGAGCGTCTTCACCTCTATACAGCCTTAAACCAGGTGAAGAATGAACAGGAATTGGCCGATTTTGAAACACGGTTAGCAGACCGGTTCGGAGCCCTCCCTGAACCCGCCAGAGATCTTTTAAATTCGGTTAGGATTAAATGGATCGCCAGTCGGATTGGATTGGAAAAAGTGGTGATGAAGAAATCGACAATGATCGGATATTTTGTAGGCGACCAACAATCGGAATATTATCAAAGCAATATATTCAGGAGCGTTCTTCAGTATGTACAACAGCATCCCGACGCTTGTCGCATCAAAGAAAAAGAAACCCGTAAAGGGCTTCGTTTACTACTTGTTTTTAAGGAGATCGATTCTATTGAAACCGCCTTCGAATCATTAAAACCATTTGTGAAAGAACCAGTAATGATCGATAAATAGGATAATTTTCCAACAAAGATTTATAGTGATTTAAGATCTTTGATGGTCCTGAAGGCACTATCTATCTGTTCGTCGTTTACCAGTATGGTAAATTCGTTTGTTGTAGAGATCACCTCATATAAAACGATTCCTTCCCAGGCCAGCCGCTGAAAAATAAAATAATATATACCGGGCACCGAAACGTTTTCCGCAGGTAATTTTACCGTTATAGATGAAAGATTCTCAGCTTTCTGAGTGCATTTCTCGGCTTTGAACAAAGATTCCACCATAGCATCGAGACTATTGCTCACCACTATATTCAGTTCGTTAACACCTCTTGAAGAGGTATAAAAAACATCTTTATTTTTATTCACCTCTTTTAAGAGTCTCGTCTGATTCTCTAAGATTGAATCGGATACCAGAAATGTGAAGTCTGTAAGGGAGGAACGCACAGTGATCTCTCCGATGTTCTTCAGAACTTTTACAATCTTATGCGTGGCCCGGAATTCCAGATCTTCCGAAAGCCTCTTCAGAGCCATTACAACCGCACCATTGCGTACCTCCTTTCCCAGCTCATCTTCGATCTCAGGTCTTATGATACGCGAAAGTGAGGTGAGATTTATGATTCCCTGCGCTAATGCACTTTGAAGAAAAGGTTTCTTTTTAATATAGTATTCCACTACCGAGGAGATCGTCTTCATATAACAGTATTTAAACAAAAATAACAAATTGTTATAAATAGCACATATTATATTATTTCTGGATTTGTTTTAGAAATGGAAGAATGCATCAGCGTAGTGTTCTATTGTATAACCGGAAGGCTCGCTAAGAATTATGACGATGTCGAAACGGACCTCAAGATCGAGATCATTTTGCTGAACATACTCATCTGCAGCCATGATCAGGAGATTCCTTTTCTTTCTTGATATAGAATTCTCCAGGCTTTCATAAAATCCTCCACTACGGGATTTTACCTCTACTATCGCCAGGATTTCATCCTTTTGGGCAATAATATCAATTTCTGCCTTCCTATGACGGTAGTTGCGTTGTAAAATAGTATATCCATTGGTAATCAGGTATTTAACAGCTAATTCTTCTCCTAATTTTCCAAGTTTGTGATTGACGGTCATTATTGGTCTAATTCTTAAAAAAAAGCGTTTTTCATCGAAAATTGGTCCATTTATCCCCAATATTAGAGTTAACTCTGTAAATTGGCTTCAGAATAACGAAAATCACTGGCGATCGATAATATCCATTCTATTTAAGCGTTAAGAATTTGCCCCTAAACACATGAACGTTCTTAAAGCCTAAAAATGACTATGGAATACTTCGTTAATTGTAACACCTCTACATTAGCGCCTTACACCACCCCATTAGATAAATTGAGGGCGGCGCATCTGTACAGAAGACTAGGATTTAGTGCCTCAGTCCAGACCATCGACCAAGCTATCGGCCAGAATGCCGGAGCCCTGGTAGATACTCTTGTCAATCAAGCTTTGGCAATGGCTCCTTCAGCACCACCAGCGTGGGCTGACTGGAATAATAGTAATTATCCTGCAGACGACGATGCAGCACGTGCTTTAAGACGTGCGCAAGCCGAGGAATGGAGAATTACCTATACCAATGCCCTGCTGACCAACAACCTTCGTGAACGATTGAGTTTTTTCTGGAGTAATCACTTTGTTACCGAACTCGATATCTACGACTGTAACTCTTATCTTTATTATTATACAAATTGTCTTCAGCGCAATGCGCTTGGCAATTTTAAAACTTTCGTAAGTGAAATAGGTCTTACCGATGCCATGTTGTATTATTTGGATGGAGCCTATAATAACGGAAACAATCCGAATGAAAACTACGCCAGGGAGTTATATGAGCTATTTACACTTGGCGAAGGTAACGGATATACGGAAGACGATATTATTGAAACCGCAAAGGCCTTGACAGGATATGTTAACAGAGGAGAAATTGGTTGTGAACCGATCCTTTTTGATGCTACTCGTTATGATGCCGGGCCGAAGACCATCTTAGGTCAAACCGGCAATTGGAATTACGACGACGTGATGGACATTCTGTTCAATCAACGCGCTAACGAAATTGCGGAATTTGTTTGTAGAAAGCTTTATGAGTTTTTTGTTCACCCCGATTCGCTTGATGCTACGGGGAATGCCCAGGCGATTATCAATGGCATGGCTTCCACCTTTGTAAGCAGTAATTTTGAAATTGCTCCGGTGCTTTCTCAACTTTTTAAAAGTCAGCATTTCTTCGACGAAAATGCCATCGGTGTAATCATTAAGAGTCCGTTCGACCTCTACCTTAATTTTATCAAGGAAACAGGCTTCTCCTACGACGATAACACTGTCCTCAACGTGGTTGATACCTGTACGATGCTGAGCCAGGAAGTATTCGATCCTTTTGATGTTGCCGGTTGGCAGCGCGACCGAACCTGGATCAATACCAACTTTATTATTGGTAGATGGTTAACCAGCGAAGTCTTCATTGAAGGTTTCTATCAAAGTAATGCAGAACAATTCAGAACTTTTGCCATGGATGCTGTAGGTCCGGCCGACAGCAACACGAGTAATCCCGAAACAGTGGTACAGGCTATAGTCGATAAACTGACCCCCAAAGGCCTGCTTACACCACAGGAGTTTCAGAACGCCGTGGACGTTTTTAAAATCGAAGATGTCCCGGAGAATTACTACGGCCCCGATTATATACCTGGTGGCCTAGGCTTGTGGATGCTTGCGGTAAGTCCGGAAGTGCCTTTACAGGTATTCCTTTTACTGATGTACCTGTCCAGACAACCAGAATTTCAACTAAAATAAAACCTACAGTTATGTGCAACAATCATTTACCTATAGATATAGATAAAAACGGCCACGACGAAGAACACAAGTATTGGAGCAGGCGTTCTTTCCTGCAGGCATTGGGTATTGCCGGGTCGGGTACCATGATGCTGGGAAGTAATATGCTTTCTGCGTCGGCACCGTCCCCACTGACCGCGGCTATAGCCAATGCTGATACAGATTGTATTCTTATACTGATCAGGCTTTCGGGAGGTAACGACGGACTGAGCACTGTTATCCCTATAGAACAGTACGATACTTATGCCGTTGCAAGGCCCAATATCTACATCCCTGAAAGTAAGATCTTAAAACTAACAGACGATTTCGGTATCCCTACCTATATGAATGCGCTGGAACCCATGTGGGGCGAAGGCCAGTTTAAGGCTGTACACGGTGTTGGGTATGAGGGCCAGAGTCTTTCACACTTTACAGGTTCAGATATTTATGCCAATACCGATCTTACTACCACTCAAACCTCAGGTTTAGACACCGGTTGGATGGGACGTTATTTCGAAAATCTCTATCCTGACTACCTGATTAATCCTCCGGGAGCACCGGCCGCGATACAAATCGGTCAGTTCGGAAACCTGGTCTTTCAGGGAGAAGAAACCAACTACGCTTTTGTAACCTCCAATATCGATCAACTGGAAGAGATCGCTGAAACCGGGCAGCAGTATAGCCTTGATGATACCTTATTTGACGGTTGTATGTATGGAGATCAATTAAAGTTTTTACGTGGTGTCGCCAATATTACTTATGAGTACTCAGGACTGATCCATGAGGCCTATGAAAGAGGTCAGAACCAGGTGGAATACCAGGACAACGGATTTGCTCGTCAGTTGGCGCTTTTAGCCCGACTTATTAAAGGAAATCTGGGCACTAAGGTTTATATGATCTCTATGGGTGGATTTGACACCCACGGAAATCAGCCTTTGGCCCACGAACGACTTATGTCGAATCTGTCTATTGCCGTACAGAATTTCTATGACGACCTTGCTTTTACGCAACAGGATGAAAAGGTATTGAGTATGACCTTTTCTGAGTTCGGTAGAAGGATTTATGAAAATGGTTCAAATGGTACCGACCACGGTAAGGCCGCACCCACTCTTTTCTTTGGTTCTGGTCTTAACGGAAGTGCGTTTGTAGGTGATCACCCATCGCTCGAAGCTCCGAACAGCCGTGGTAACCTTGAGTATACCATGGATTTCAGGGATCTATATGCCACCGTACTGGCCGAATGGCTATGTGTACCCATACCATTGGTGGAGCAACACTTGCTGAATCATCCCTATAACCCGATTAATCTCGGATTTAACTGTAGCGGTGTAGAATTTCCTCCTATCTCTATCGACAATGAACCTCCAACGCCTCCAATGCCTGAAGATCCTGTGGCAGAAGAGCCGACACCGGAATTGCTGGAAGCTATTGAACACAGGCCTTTCTATCCAACGGATGGTAATCCGCATATCTATCTGGAGATGCCGTTTACCGGCCATGTGGATATACAGCTCTACAATATTCTTGGACAGAATATCGGAACCGTATACAATGAGATCATGGTAGAGGGATCTACCGAGATCAACATACGCGAAAGAATGAACAAACATATTTCTACCGGAAAATACATCTACAGGATTCAGGTATCCGATAGGAAAATGTCTAAATCGATCATGGTAGCCTAAGGTTACCCCTACTTTGCAATTTCACCCCCAATCTACCGGGTACCTGCTTATATAGACTGTCCGGATTTTGGGGGTTTTTCTTTTGCCGACATGGAGTCGAGAGGACAAAAAATCCTATTTTTGTGCCTTAAATCGCCTATTCATGTCGGAGCCTCTGCGCTATACCATCACTGCTGCCCTACCCTATACCAATGGTCCCATCCATATCGGGCATCTGGCGGGCGTTTATGTCCCTGCTGATATCTATGCACGTTACCAGCGCCTTAAGGGAAAGGATGTTGCCTTTGTATGTGGTAGCGACGAACACGGGGTAGCCATCCCAATGAAGGCCAAAAAAGAAGGGGTTTCGGCCAAATCACTGATCGACAAATACCATGGGATCATCAAGGAATCCTTCGAGGAATTCGGGATCACTTTTAATAATTACTCACGCACCTCAGCAAAGGTGCACCACGAGACGGCCGGTGATTTTTTTGTACGGCTTTATGAGCAGGGCGACTTTTTAGAAGAAACCACCGCCCAACTCTACGACGAAGAAGCACAACAGTTTCTCGCCGATCGATTTGTGACAGGCACCTGCCCTAATTGCGGTTATGAGGAAGCTTATGGAGATCAGTGTGAAAACTGTGGAACATCGCTCAATGCCACAGATCTCATCAACCCTAAATCGACATTAAGCGGAGCCAGGCCTGCACTGAGAGAAACCAAACACTGGTTTTTACCCCTGGATCAATATGAAGAATTCCTCAGTGAATGGATTTTAAAGGGACATAAGTCCGACTGGAAACCTAATGTATACGGGCAATGTAAGTCCTGGATAGAAGCCGGCCTGAAACCCAGGGCGGTAACACGAGACCTGGACTGGGGAATTCCGGTACCGGTTGAAGGAGCAGAGGGAAAAGTCCTGTATGTATGGTTCGATGCGCCGATCGGATACATTTCCTCAACCAAGGAATGGGCAGAACGGGAAAATAAGGACTGGGAGCCCTATTGGAAAGATAAGGGTAGCAAACTTCTCCATTTTATCGGCAAAGACAATATCGTATTTCATTGTATAATATTCCCCTCGATGCTTAAAGCGCACGGGGAGTATATATTGCCCGAGAACGTCCCTGCCAATGAGTTCCTCAATCTCGAAGGCAATAAACTTTCCACATCAAAGAACTGGGCGGTTTGGCTTCATGAATACCTGGAAGAATTTCCCAACATGCAGGATGTACTCCGGTACGTCCTTACCGCAAACGCACCCGAATCTAAAGACAACGATTTCACCTGGAAAGACTTCCAGGCCAGGAACAACAACGAGCTGGTGGCTATCTTTGGCAACTTTATCAACAGAGTTGTAGTCCTTACCCACAAATATTTCGATGGAATAGTCCCGGAGCCTGAAGATTTTAAGACAATAGATAAGGAAACCCTAAAACAATTATCTGAGTTTCCAATCACAATAGCCGATCGGCTTGAGCGCTATCGGTTCAGGGAGGCCAGTCAGGAATTGATGAATCTCGCCAGACTGGGGAACAAATACCTTGCGGAACAAGAGCCCTGGAAGGTGATAAAAGAAGACGAAAGCCGAGTAAGGACTATTCTCTATGTCGCCCTTCAGATTGCCTCTGGTCTTGCAATTTGCAGTGATCCCTGCCTTCCGTTTACGGCAAAAAAACTGCGGAATATGCTCGGTTTGAACACTCAGCCTTCCACCCCCAAGACCGAAGTCTCAACGGGTCGGGTATTGCATTGGGATGACATTGAAAATCCGGAAGAGCTTATCCCTGCAGGTCAGCAGCTGGCAAAAGCCGAATTGCTTTTTAGAAAAATTGAGGATAAAGAGGTCCAGGCGCAGCTCGATAAGCTGGAAGCGACCAGGAGGCTCAACGAAACAGAAAAGAAAAATATTATGCCACAAAAAGAAACCATCAGTTTTGAAGATTTTGGTAAGATCGATATGAGGGTCGGTACCATTCTGGAAGCCGAAAAAATGCCGAAAACCAAAAAGTTGATGGTACTGAAAGTAGAAACCGGACTAGACCAGCGCACCATTGTATCGGGTATTGCCGAAAGTTTTACCCCTGAAGAGATCATAGGACGTAAGGTCACAGTTTTGGTGAATTTAGCGGCGCGTCCGTTGCGTGGGGTAGATAGCGAAGGTATGATCCTGATGACAGAGAATAAAGAGGGCAAACTCGTTTTTCTGAATCCGGATGAAGAAGATATCGAGAATGGGGAAACCATAAGTTGATACTTTGCTCAAAATTGCTTATCACCCCATATACAAACATCCTCTACCTGAAGGCCATAAATTTCCAATGGCTAAGTACGAGCTGCTACCGCGAAAACTCATCGATGAGGGAACTTGCAATAGGGCAAACTTTTTTGAACCGGGGGTAGTGGCTGAAAAGCACATTCTCGCCGTTCATGACAAAAAGTACTACGAAGACCTGCTTGCGATGCGTATCGAAGGAATCGCTGCGCGGAGAATTGGCTTCCCATTAAGTGATGAGCTTATTCTCAGGGAAAAGATCATTGCCGATGGAACGGTTAAGGCGTGCGAATTCGCACTCAGACATGGTGTGGCCATGAATATTGCAGGAGGTACACACCATGCCTATAGTAACCGGGCAGAAGCTTTCTGTTTACTCAACGACCAGGCCATCGCAGCCCGCTACTTACTGAAAAAGGGAAAGGCAAAGCAAATCCTCATCATCGATCTCGATGTTCATCAGGGAAATGGTACGGCCGAAATATTTTCAGACGATAGTCGGGTTTTCACATTCTCAATGCATGGTGCAGGAAACTATCCTTTTCAAAAGGAGAAATCAGACCTTGATATCGCTCTTAAAAAAGGGACTTCAGATCATGAATATCTCAGCCTTCTCGAGGAACAGTTAGAAGTACTGATCAACGGATTGGAACCAGATTTTATTTTCTATCTCTGTGGGGTAGACATCATAGAAACCGATAAGTTAGGAACTCTTGCCGTTAGTAAGGAGGGATGCAGGCTAAGGGACGAAATGGTATTGACTAGCTGCCACAGGCACGAGATTCCGGTTCAATGCAGCATGGGAGGAGGTTATTCAAAGGATATTGAGATCATCGTAGACGCCCATGCAAATACTTTCAGGCTGGCAAAGCAAATCTGGTGCTGAACAACATAGTTGCAAAATTTTAGGGTATTGGCAGGCGCTAATTTTAAACATTTGCCCACTTAAAAGGAGTTAAAGAATTTGTACCTTTAGGCCTAAATTATCGAATATGTTAACAGCAAAAATGGAAAAGGCGTTAAACGACCAGATCAGGGTGGAAGCTGAGTCTTCACAGGTATATCTCTCGATGGCCTCATGGGCAGAGGTAAAAGGTCTGGAAGGGATATCGCTGTTTATGTATAAGCACTCCGATGAAGAGCGGATGCATATGCTAAAATTGATCAAATATGTAAACGAGCGGGGCGGGCATGCTCATATTTCCGATCTCAAAGAACCCGAAACAGATTTCGGATCGTTTCAGGAAATGTTTAAGGATCTTTATGATCACGAGATATTTGTCTCTCAAAGCATCAATGAACTGGTGCATGTTTCGCTAGAGGAAAAGGATTATGCCACTCATAATTTTCTCCAGTGGTATGTAGCCGAGCAGATCGAGGAAGAAGCATTGGCACGGACTATATTAGATAAGATCAGCCTTATTGGAAACGATAAAGGTGGTTTATATCTCTTCGACCGCGATGTTCAGCAAATTACCGTGGAAAGCGCTGCCGCTGGTACGGCAGAGTAAAATAAATTTATTTAGATTAAATATAAATAATTATATTTGTTGGTGACATCAAGTCGCCAAATGGGAAAGAAAAAGAAAGCACGGGTAAAAATTAAGAAATGGCGTAAAGCCATTCTGAAGTCTCAGCAAAAAGTAGTCGATTTAACCCCTCCGAAGGTTTGTAAGACCAAGTGTTGTAAAAAATACAGGAAGACTGAGAACAAGCGATGCAAACGTTGCCCCTGCTACGATCTTTTAAAGAAAGTTGCTTAGTAGGCCTGTTCAAGAAGTTAGTTTAAGTTTAAAAAAATCCCTGTGATCTATTCACAGGGATTTTTTATTCGCCGCCTATTTACCTAACATGAGTAATTCATTACAGCGTACTTCGCTTACATAGCGTTTTTCGCCTTCCTTATTTTCATAGGATCTGTGGACCAGTTTTCCTTCTACCGCCACCTCTTTGCCTTTGGTGAGATAGCTTTCGATGATTTCGGCGGTTTTACCAAAGGCTACCACGTTGTGCCATTGGGTTTCGGTTATTTTCTCCCCTTTAGCATTTCGATAAGTCTCATTCGTGGCCACAGAAAAACGGGCTAGTTTAGAGCCATTATCAAGGTTCACAATCTCGGGGTCCTGCCCCAAATTTCCAATCAACTGTACTTTGTTTCTAAGTGCGTTCATCTTACTAAATTTTACGGTTAAACAGTTAATACTATCGGTTACTACAACACGACAGGGCAAACATACTACCGCAAATTCATTAGATTCGGTTTGGAATTGTTTATTTTCGTTTGTAATCATTTGTAGTCGTTTGCAAATATTTATATATTTGATTAACATATACTTATAAAATTACTTTGGAAACAAAACGTACTTGTCTGGAGTGTGATACCACCATCAGAGGACGAATAGACAAGAAATTCTGTTCGGACTATTGCCGTAATGCCTATAACAACAAACTCAATAAGGATAGTAAAAACCTGGTGAGGAATATCAACAACCGGCTACGAAAGAATTATCGGATACTCGATAGCTTTCCTTTAAAAGATGGGAAGACCCGCACTACTAAAACCCGTTTGCTGGATAAAGGATTCGATTTTGAATATATCACCAATCTCTACACCACGAAAAAGGGCACCACATATTATTTCATATACGATCTTGGTTATCTTCCATTGGATAACGATTTCTATATGATCGTAAAGAGGGAATAATTCTATGGACTATACCATCCAGATGAAATATGAAGTTTAGTGAACCAAAGCCTTGCCAGTATTATTTCCAGTTATGGCCGCTTAGCTTTAAGGCGGCAATAACGATGTCTTTTCTACTGATCTGACCTACTACCAGGTCGTCTTTTAATACCGGGAGTCGTCTTCGGTTATTCTTGTGGAATACTCCGGCCGCATCAAAAATACTCATATCGTGCGGGATGGTCTCCACATTTTTGGTCATGAATCGCTCTACGCTGGCATCGAGGATTGGCTGATTAAAGTAGCGGCTTTCAGAGATCTGTTTCATACAATCGGCTTCGGAAATGATGCCTACCAAAAAACCATTTTCGTCCAAAACCGGTCCGCCTGAGATCTTATATTTGGCAAAAGACTCCATAACCTGAAGTATGGACTCTTCAGGATTGAAGGTCACCAGTTTTCTGCTCATATAGTCCTCCACGAGGATAGAATCATTATTCTCTTTACCGGAATCTGCCTTGGCTCTTCGACCCTGAAAACTCTTGATTCCCATACTTGATTGGTTTTTTGGTTAATCTTAAATATAGTCAAATTCCAAATACCATTAGAAAAAAGACGACAAAATACATGGATTCAATGTTCTCAATTCCATATAATTGATAAATTCACACTATGAAAAAATATAGCTCCCCTATCAGCTTTTTACTTATTATAGCCCTCATTTATTGGGTGTTTAAAGCTTCAATGCCTTCCTACACAGAAAGTGAAACGCCACCCAAGAACGGCTTTTCGACCAAAAATGCATTCGAGCATGTAAAAAATATCGCTCAGGAACCTCATGCCGTTGGTTTCAAGGCCCACAGTAGTGTGCGAGAATATCTTATGGGGCAACTGATGAAATTGGGGTTGAACCCTCAACTGCAAGAGGGTTATACCTCTGGAGACTGGGGAAACTTTAGCAAAGCCATCAATATATTATCGAGGATAGAGGGGACAGGTGATGGTAAAGCGCTGATGCTTTTATCTCATTACGACAGCAGTCCCCATTCATCTTATGGAGCCAGCGATGCAGGCAGTGGTGTTGCTACTATCCTGGAAGGTTTAAGGGCCTTCCTGGAGCAAAATCCCACACCTGCAAATGATATTATTATACTTTTCACCGATGCCGAAGAACTGGGCCTTAATGGAGCGGATCTGTTTGTAAATAAACATCCCTGGGCAAAAGATGTTGGACTGGTGCTTAATTTTGAAGCCCGGGGCAGTGGCGGGCCCAGCTATATGCTGATAGAAACCAATCGCGGTAATGGAAAATTGATCGAGGAATTCATTGCCGCGGAACCCGATTTTCCTGTGGGTAATTCACTGGCATACAGTATTTACAAGTTACTGCCCAACGATACAGATCTAACGGTTTTCAGAGAAGACCGGGATATAGATGGTTTCAACTTTGCCTTTATTGACGACCATTACGACTATCATACCGCTAACGATCGTGTAGACCGCTTAGATCGAAATACTCTGGCACATCAGGGTAGTTACCTTATGCCATTGCTGATCTATTTTAGCCAAAGCGACCTCAATAATCTAAAAAGCCTTAACGATTACATCTATTTCAATTTACCCTACTATAAGTTGGTTACTTACCCTTTTGGGTGGATCTGGCCCCTCGTGGGATTGGCTGTTTTGTTTTTTATCATTCTGATTATCTATGGTTTCAGGAAGAAAAGACTGAGCCTGAAAGAAAGTTTAATTGGATTTATTCCCAGCCTGTCCATCTTGATAGTGAACGGTCTTATCGGTTATTTTGGCTGGACTGCACTGCTAAAGATTTACCCGCATTATGCCGATATTCAGCAAGGGTTTACCTATAACGGTCATAGTTATATAATCGCGTTTGTGTTGTGCTCTCTGGCGGTTTGTTTCTATTTATATTACAAATTTCACAAAATAGGGGTTGCCAATCTGTTGGTGGCGCCACTGGTGCTCTGGCTTGTAATTTGCTGGGCGATGGCACAATATCTGCCGGGGGCAAGCTTCTTTATTATCCCTGTCTTTGCCATGCTGCTTTCATTTATGATGATATTATATCAGGAAAAACCCGCAATATTCCTTTTACTTTTTCTGGGAATTCCGGCATTGTGGATTATTGGACCGTTTATTGAAATGTTTCCGGTTGGTCTTGGGATGAAAATGATCATCACAAGCACCTTATTCACATCTCTCCTGTTTTTTCTTCTCCTGGGTATTTTCGGATTTTATAAATCAAAAGGTCGATGGGCTGCTTTGGCATTGGTGGTGGGAATTGGTTTTTTTGTTTCCGCCCATCTTTCGTCGGGGTTCGATGTGGAAAATCCTAAACCCAGCAGTTTATTATATGTGCTAAATGCCGACGAATCCACGGCCCGATGGGCTACCTATGAGAAAGTCCCTTCAGCATGGACTTCGCAATATCTCGATAAGGATAAACAGGCTCCTGATAGGCAAAAGGCTAAAACCATCAGCAGTAAATACAGTTCAAATTTCACCTTTGTAAAAGAAGCTCCTTTTAAATCCATTCCGCTTCCGATCATTGAGAAATCGATGGATACGGTGATAGGACAGGAGCGGCTATTAGAAATCTGTATTACGCCTCAACGGGATATCAACCGACTTGAAATTTATACCAACGATGTGACTTTGAACAAGGCTTTTGTAAATGGTATCGATCTTGGTGACTATTACCTATCCAAGCGCAAGTGGGCAAAGTTATTGACGCACTATGTGAGCAATAACGAATTTACCGAGCTTCGCTTGAGAATACCCAAAGATTCTGTATTGGAACTCACCATATATGAAGCATCTAACGACCTGCTAAAACATCAGCAGTTCAGTATTCCCCCAAGACCTGCCGATAATATTCCGATGCCCTTCATATTAAACGACGCAATTTTAGTCACCAAAACAGTTCGATTTGAGTAAGACCATAGGTGTATTGGGTTGTGGTTGGCTGGGATATCCACTGGCACGGATACTCCTACAGGAAGGTTTTGTGCTCAGAGGTACTTCTACAACCTTAGCTAAACTCGATCTTCTACAAAACAAGGGGATAGAAGCTTTCCGTATTGCGCTACATGAAAAACAAATTTCAGGCCCTATTGATGAGTTCTTGCATGGATTAGATATCCTGATAGTCAACATCCCACCTGGAATGAGAAATAGTTTGTCCGAATCGTATTTTAAAAAAATTGAATTGCTATACCATCATATCAGGGAGAATAATGTTGGTAAAATTGTATTTGTAAGCAGCACTTCGGTATACGGAAATGCTGTAGGCCCTGTCTCAGAGGAAACACAAGTAGAACCAGTGACTAACTCTGCGAAACACCTGGTGAAATCGGAGCAGTTGTTTTTTGAAGATGACCAACTGGAAACCTCAGTGGTAAGGTTTGGCGGATTAATAGGCCCCGACCGGCATCCGGTTACCATGCTTTCCGGTAAGACCGGTCTTAAAAATGGCAATGAGGCGGTAAACCTGATCCATCTCAATGATTGCATCAACCTCATCAAAAGCATTATCCTTAACGATTGGTGGCATGAAATCTTTAATGGCGTATATCCAGACCATCCAACTAAGGCCGATTATTATGTGCATGAAGCACGTTTCAGAAGACTGGAAATCCCGCACTATGAAACCACAATTATGAACAGATCAGGTAAAATTATAGAAAGTAAGAATTTTCTTATTAAAAATGGACATTTTTACACCCCGATTCGTTCGTAATTCACAACATCCAGGATGCTTTTCACAACAAAATCATCGATAAACGGTTAAATTACATCGTTGATTTACAGGTTTTTACCCTTATACCGTACCTTTGTATCACTATTAAATCTTAGCGTTATGAGAAAGTCTGAATTAAGGGGAAGAATTTTAATGCAAATTGAACGGCTTATCGCTCAGAGCTGCGTCCCCGGCCATTTGAGCGCCACGTTCCAAAATCTTCATGAGTCGATCATTAAAAAACATTACAATGCTGCTAATGTCTCTATAGACTATCACAGACAAAGGGTAAAAATGGAAATCGTCTTAGATGATTCGGCCTATGATCCTAAATCAGCAAATCTGGATCTGCCTACTTTTCCGGCCAACTTTTACTTTAAAAATCTCTGCGAATTCCTAAAATCCTGTGTTCGGGATGATCAAAAAAGTCTTGCTTTTTATTCAGGGATTCTGAACTCCTTTTCGAAGAAAGATATCGGTGTTATGATGGCCTAGCGACCTGATAAATTATTTGGTTATTTGAAAGGGCACCTTAAAGGTGTCCTTTTCTTATTACTGCTTTTAGTTTTAACTCAATGACTCATGCTTACTTAAAAAAATATAGTAGCTTTGGCCCACTTAAAGAATTTGATAGTGAAGAAGATAGTCTTTTTTTTCTTGTTCTCGACAGGGCTGATAGCTAATGCACAGACCGATGAGAATCTTTTAAAGCATTATGAGGCTTTTTATACCGAAATGAGAATGCAAGGCGATGTTATTGGTATAATTAACGCGCTTACACACTTGAATGTAATTGCTCCCGACAAGGCAAGGCGAGATACCCTGGCCTATGTTTATGCCAATAACAATCAACATCTTCAGGCGTTAAATACAGTTGGTATTGAGAAGGTTGAATCGGATTCGGACCTTGCTGTTCAGGTAAAGGCAATTTCTCTTAAAGCCCTGAATCAACCTAAAAGGGCATTGGAACAATTTCAGGTCCTTTATGATCGGAACCCTAATCCATATCTGGCCTATGAAATTGCGGATCTGAAAATTCAGGTAGGCGATAACGCAGGGGCAGTAGCCGATATAGACTATGGTATTGCAAATGCCACCGATGAAATGAAATATGCCTTTTATGAGCGTCAACAGCCTTATGAAGTCTCTCTTAAAGGCGCTTTTACCCATTTAAAAGGCCTGGTTCAATACAATATGGATAAGGACAGTATCGGTGAGGCTATCGCTACAATCGAAAAGGCCCTGGAAATGGATCCCAATTTTAACCTGGCCAGTCTTAGCAAACAGGCATTGCAATCAAGGAAAGACGCCGAAAACGAGCCGCAAAATTAAGATTCAACATTAAGTCCCTCTCTTTGGCGAATAAAATTGCTGAGATCAGTGAGTGATTTAGTGCCATTTTTAGTAAAGGCCCGCTTCACTACAAGGGCTATCAATAATTTCTTTAAAATAGACTTTGTTTCCCAATAAGTTTCAGTAACCAGCATACTCTTCCCATCTTCGACAGGCTTAATGGTATAGAATTGATAAAATACATCGAACGGTAGCAGGCTAGTGGTCATTTCACCATAGACCAATTCGCCTGGAGCTGCTTCGCGGGTAACCGCAATAATATTGAGGTGCTTCCCATTGATTACGCAAAGATGTTCTGTTCCGGCACGGGTTACCTGATTCTCTTGATATTCGAATTTGTCTACCCCCTTAACCCAGTAAGATCGATATGTATAATTGGTTATGTACTCGAAAAGTACTGAAGCTTTCACAGGGAATTCTTTTCTGGTCGTTAACTTCGGTGGGCGATCCAAAACCACCTCTTTCGCCTGATGATACGCACTAAGAGTCAAATTTTCTCTTTCGATGAGCGCATACATATAGTCCACATTTTTACCGTCATAAGTATCGAATCCACTTTCAAATTGAAATACCTTACTACAATAATGCAACGGCAATCCGATATTTTGGGCCAAATCGTTGCTGATAAGGGCGTAATTGTCGCTATCGATCGAGTTTTTCAAAAGACGATGTGCTTCGATTACTTGTGAACCAAAAGGTTTGCGATTCCCCTGAACCTCTATAAACCCAAGGTCCCCACAATGCGCAACAACTTTTAACCTAAGTTTGGGGGCTGTTGCACATGCTGTACACGGACATATCCTGTTCTTTTCCAACATTTTAAGGTGACTGTAGAAGGCCGTGAACATCGTCTCTATCTGCGCCAGTAATTTTTCCTGAGAAGGAATTTCGCCTTCTTTGTAAAAGAAAAGCGCATCCCCTTCTACCTCGGCCAATGCGAGTTCCTGGGTATTCGCCTCGATAAGAACTTCAAGTAATTCGGCAATTACATGCCTGCTATGTTCCGTTTCGGTGCTTTGGACAAATTGAGTATAGCCAGAAATGTCGGGAATGAACAGTAAGGATTTGTCTGCATTCATCACTACAGAATTCAAATGGTTCGTCTTAAGTAATAAGTCTGCTAAAAAACGAAACCTTTCATCTTACGATTTAGAAATATTAAGTCTGTACTAATGGCGTATGAATTCATTGGCTGGTTTACCTGGCCTCACGAAAACTAATTACTCCTTCATAATTACTCTGCTCTTGCTCAATTCAAGTAAGTAAAGGCTATCTGTCGATTTTTTTAACTCTATGACCTTTTGCATATCATCATTAGGAATAGTGGCCGAGAGTACATAATGGGCAATCTTCCAGGTACCGTTTTCTAGCTTCACCACCCCGGAACCTCTACAGATGCCCATCCGGGTATCGAGTAATTCATCGAACCAGCCAAACTGTTTCGATCGGTCCAGATAGACATGGCGTTCCACAGATTTAAAACTCCAGGCCTTCCCACGATCAAAATAGGGTTTGGAAAACGCTTTAAAAGGTTTTAGTTTCCAATTTTCAGTGGCGTCGGTACCGATAAAAACCGACTCAGATGCCATTTTTGAAAAATATGTCTCGAAATCGGCCTCTGCCGCCGCCAGATGCCATTGGTCTATGGTCTTTTCAATTTGCTCTGACTCAGACTGACTGTAAAGCATCGAACCGATCAGGATTAAAATAAAACAACTTAAAAATCTATTCTTCATCAGATAATAATTTAGGGTCTATAGTACTGTTCACCATAACATCGAACTGATTTCGAAGCGCATTGTACGAATCGATCATTTCCTTGGTAGCCGTCTGGAAATCTGTTCTATACTCCAGGGACGATTTTAGCTTTAACAAATAAGTCCTCAGCACTTTTTGACGACTTTTGATCTGGGCTTTATCAAATTGTGCAGGATAAGTGGAGCTATACCATTTTTTATGTTTTTCAATGAGATCATCTATCGTTAATATAAGGTCCTCTCTGTTGGTGGCGTTATAAACGGCATCAAAGCTTGTTTCAAAGGCATTGTATTCTACCCAACCCCTGAGTATTTCGGCAGACTTGGCGTTTACTTTTTTTCGTACCGGTAGCTCATCGGCCTTAAAATCTAAAGCTGAATTATCCTCCAGAAGCCCGGTATCCTGTTTCTGTTTACACCCGAAGATTAGCAAAGGCAAAAGGATGAAAACCGATAATTTTCTCATGAAACGAATGTACAAATTTTAATATAAGCTATATTTACTTCCACTGTCAATTAATAATAATCGGATGTCTTCTAGTATACTAATTTTAGGGGCCTGCGGCCAGATTGGAACCGAACTCACTTTTGCACTTCGGAAATTGCATGGCAATGAGTCGGTTGTGGCCAGTGATATCAGGGAAGGTGGAGAACAACTGATGAAAACCGGACCATTTGAACTGCTCGATGCCACAGATTATACTGCTCTCGAAGATGTAGTGATGCATTATGAAATTCAGGAGATCTATCTGATGGCTGCCATGCTGAGTGCTGCTTCGGAAAAGTTCCCGGAACGTGCCTGGAACCTGAATATGAACTCCCTCTTCAACGTATTGAACCTCGCCAAAGAGCATAAGATAGAGAAGGTGTTCTGGCCTTCCAGCATTGCGGTATTTGGAAAACACACCCCAAAAGAGAAGACACCACAGCGCAGTATCATGGACCCCAGTACAGTCTATGGGATAAGTAAACAAGCCGGTGAACGCTGGTGTAATTACTATCATCACAAATTTGGGGTCGATGTGCGATCTGTAAGATATCCTGGATTGATCAGCTGGCAGACCCTCCCCGGTGGTGGCACCACTGATTATGCCGTCGAGATTTTTCACGAGGCACTCAGCCAAAACAGTTATTCCTGCTTTCTTAAAGAGGATGCCAAGCTGCCGATGATGTTTATGGAAGATGCGATAAAGGCTACCATTCGCATCATGACCGCAGCATCGGCAAGCATCAGCGTAAGGTCTTCGTATAATCTTTCGGCCATGAGTTTCTCACCGGCCGAACTGGCCAAAAGCATTCAGAATCATCTCCCCGATTTTAAGATTAGTTATGACCCGGATTTTCGACAGGAAATCGCGGCCACCTGGCCCTCCAGTATTGATGATCGGGAAGCCCGAAAGGACTGGGGTTGGTTACCGGAGTTTGATCTGGAGCAGACCACAACTATAATGCTCCAAAAGCTTAAAGAGAATCTATAAGCAAATGGTCAAACCACAAATATATCTTTTTGCTCACTAAAACATTTGAATTCAAGTGTATATCCATTGGGATCCCTTATGAAGAAAGAACGATGTTCTCCTTTTTTGCCGCTGAGGAATCTCATTTCAGAGGTATATCCATCAATCCCTTCATTGAGTTTTGAGTACAGATTGATCCATGCGTCCTTCGTAACGATCAGCCCAAAATGAAATGAGGGCAGTACCATATCATCTAACTTATAGGCTTTATATTCGAAATTGAAATCTCCGGATTTTGTAAACGTGATCTGATGCCCGAAAAGGTCGACATCAATCCACTTTGAACTTTGCCGTCCAAGCCTTGCTCCTAATTTGCCGGTATAGAATTCGCCGGTTTCGGCAATATCGGTACAGGGCAGGGATAAATGGAAAGGGGGTTGTTTCATCTCAAATAATATCTGATTCAACTATTCTTCTTCCTGATCTTCCAAAGGAAAATCTGGGATCGCTTCGGGGTCGTCTGATTCGTAGGCCTCGTAGTCTTCCTCGTCGTAGTTGGCCATAGTAATCTCAAGTTTCTCACTGATCTTTACAAGATATTTAGTGTCTGCCGTACTAACATCGACTGCTTCTATTCTTTGACCACTTGCATTGCGGAAGGTGATAATGTCATCTTCATCGTAGCCATCCGGATATCGCTCCACCAATAATTTTAGTACTTCCGGTGTCAACTTCTTGAAATCAACTATTACTCTTTTCATGTTGTCTATCTTAAATTACCTTTTGAAAAAAAGCTTTAAGCAATTTGTCAACACTATCTATTACTATTATAAATGTAATCGAAAACTTATATAAATATCACACTTAACATCGATTTTTTTATTCTTAACTTTTGGGCAATTAACAAACGTGTTCTTAGTATTAAAACCTATGAAAACAACGAAGAGTAAACCATTTAAAGCAGCAGTCTTTGTTTTATTAATGATGACGGGTATTCAGCTTCAGGCTCAACTTGTACCTGGAATATATACATCAACGACATTGGAGGGGTCACAGAAAACCATCCACAGCATAACATTAGGTTCGGGCTATTTGGTCTATAATATTTATCGTGAGAACCCGCCTGAATTTATCAGCAGTTGGGGTGGTTTCTATACTATTTCAGATAAAAAGGTTTCGGTTAGCCTGGAATTCAATTCCAGTTTTGAAACAGATCAACTGAAACAGAAAGAACTCAACTATAGCATGGAGAACCAAGAATTATTGATAAATGATATGCGTTTTGACAAATCGGTAAGTTCTGAGCAAGCCCTTGATGGTTATTGGTTGTTCGCTACCCGTGGACCGGATACAGGACAGGAACGCCGGGGAGACGACCGCCCGAGAAAAACACTAAAAGTACTTATGGATGGTAGCTTCCAGTGGATTGCTTATCATACGGAAAGTTTTAAGTTTATGGGTACTGGTGGCGGAAGCTATACGGCAGATAGCGGCACTTATACCGAGCATATCGAATTCTTCTCACGTGACAATACCCGGGTGGGTGCTCAACTTCAATTTCAATACAGTCTTAAAGGAAACGACTGGCATCATACCGGTGAGAACAGCCGTGGGGAACCTATGTATGAGATCTGGAGTAAGAGGTGAGATAATCAATCCCGGTTTATATCAGATTTACCGCCGGTTTTTTTTAAAAGTCTAATTGAAAAGATTTCTACACCCTTGTCAATAGGTTTAAGCATATCGTACATATTCAGAGCAACAATGCTGGCTCCATGCATGGCTTCCACCTCTACCCCGGTCTTGTAATTCGTTTTTACCGTGAGGATTATGCGGATCGTCAATCCTTTTATTTCATACTCAATACCGGTATATTCAATAGGCATCGGGTGGCAGTCTGGTAAGAGCAGAGATGTATTTTTCACCCCGAGTAAACCAGCGGCCTTGCTCATGGCAAAAACATCTCCCTTGGGAACTTCATTCTGCTCGATAGCACGAATGGTACTTTCCTGACTCACCTGCACCACAGCCTGTGCAATAGCCGTTCTTAAAGTTGACGATTTATGAGTGATATCGACCATAATCAATTATTCACTTTCCATTTATAATTATTGTCTTCAAAGATCTCCTTTCCAAAAACAGGCACCTTTTTTTTGATTTCCTCAACCACATATCGCAGCCCTTCGAAAACGGACTTACGATGTTTTGCCGAAGCAATCACTAACAAACAGATTTCGCCTGTTTTTACCACTCCCAGGCTATGGCATACAATAAGGCTCCCTAAATTGAATTGCTTGATCCCTTCCTCCCCAATCTCATTAAAAAGTTTAATCGCCATCTCCGGGTAAGCTGAATACTCAATGGCAACTACCTCCTTTCCCTCAATCATGTCTGCCCTTATCTGTCCCAGGAAAATATCATGAGCCCCGATCTGTAAATCAGCTTGTAATTTAGCTATGTTTCTTGCAATAAATTGGGAACTAATGGCTCCCTGTACCAAAACACTATCACAAACTTTCTGCATCATGGCAAAGGCTTTTCGCTAAGGTAAAGAAATTGAATTAACACTCAAATTAATGTCAGACAGGGTGATTTTTAGCGATTAGAGCATTAATTATATTAAAGTTTTCTAAAATAACTACAAAATTAAGCAACACTGTAGTAGATTGATCATCATATTAAAAAATTGCAGAATCATGATAGAGGAACTCTTACATCGTGCTGAGATTTTTGAAAAAAAGAAGTTGAGTCATCTCACGACCAGCGATAGGGTCAAAGCATCCAGGGAAGCCAAAGAATTGATTTTGGCTATAAACAAATTCTACAAGCAAGATCAGGACCATCGCCTGATGGACATCATGAAGCAACTTACTGTAAAAAAGAGAAAAATAGAAAAAAGGCTGACGGGTAAACCACTCGTTTAGGAATTAGATTAGAACATCCCGGTATATTCACTAAAAGCGTCTATACGCTCAATGGGGTACAATGCAATAAAGCTGTCCCCATATGGTTTGTTTTGGTTGGTTAGAGCATATATGCTTTTTTTGATTCGGGATGTTCTTTATATTTTTAAGCCAACTTTGAACAATAAACCTAAACAAGAACCAACCTGTCATGAGTGAATATATTTCAATACTCCTCAAAGTTGCTATTTTCATAACTATAGTCAATGTCTGGCTCTTCAGGTTCAATAAGCCAACTCCTTTCAGGGGAGGTAGCGCAAAATCCATGAAAGAAGAGTTTGAGGTATACGGCTTTTCAAGCTCAACCATGTATATTATCGGTGCTATTAAAGTACTTTTGGCCAGTGCTATTGTAGCTTCAATCTGGTATATAGATTGGGGCATTTGGGCATCATCCGGTCTCGCAATTTTTATGCTCGGAGCGATTGTCATGCACTTTAAGGCCAATGATCCCGGCATCAGATCCTTACCAGCATTATCTATTTTAGTGGGTTGTATACTTATTATCAGTCTGGAAACTTTTGTGTAGTTATAGTCCTTTACTAAGACTTTATGAGAAGTTTCCGATGGAACTCATGATATCGCAGTTTGGTGCCAGTTGCCACGGTATGGTTTTGGTTGTTCCCGCATATAAAAACGTGCTTTATACACAAATTACTTATATGGCCGCACCTGCTTCGTAGCCCCGTCAGGAATCGAAGTAATTCTCCAAATCATCAATTTTCCAAGGCTTTCCGCTGTTTATGATTATCAATGCGGACGATTTGGCGGAATTCGGACTTCGTGCAACCCGGTACAAAATGTAAATCCTATTAAATTTTAATATTCAGATCAGGACCATCCTTCTTTTTCTGTAACTTAACGGAAAGAATTATTATCATGCCAACCTATACATTAAACATCAACAATACCTCCTATGATGCTGATGTTGCCGAGGGCACTTCTTTGCTCTGGGTGCTTCGGGAACATTTAGGACTTACCGGAACCAAATACAGTTGCGGAATCGCACAATGCGGTACCTGCACCATCCACGTTGATGACAATCCTGTAAGGGCTTGCATCCTGCAAGTGGAGAATCTTGCCAATGGTCAAAAAATAAGGACCATCGAAGGCTTATCAGAAAAAGGAGACCATCCGCTACAAGAAGCCTGGATAGCGGCACAAGCCCCGCAGTGTGGTTATTGCCAACCGGGTCAAATCATGCAGGCCGCTGCCCTGCTGGATAAAAACCCAACTCCTACAAGAGAGGAAATAAAAAGCCATATGAACAGCATCCTTTGCCGCTGTGGTACTTATTTGCGAGTGATAAAAGCCGTTGAATTGGCCAGTGAAACCAAATCGCAAGCGACCTAAATATCCCATGAAAACTACTCCATCTTATTCCGTAAAAAATGTAAGCCGCAGGCAGTTTCTAAAATCGTCGAGTGGGGTGGCCCTTTTAATTGGGGCGTCTGGTCTATTGCCCCACTTAATTTCCTGCAAGGACTCCAAAAAAGTTCGTGAGCAACTCAAAAAACATGAACTGACCGCTTGGGTGCAGATTACCGAGGATGGCCAAATCACCATCTATAATCCGGCTGCTGAAATGGGACAAGGATCCATGACCGCCTTACCCTTGGTATTTGCTGAAGAAATGGACGCCGACTGGTCAAAGGTGAATGTGGAATTTTCACCCCAGGAGTCAGATATATACGGTTCTGAGGGCTGGGTTCCTGGAAGCAAACTGATGTTTACGGTGGGAAGCCGAACCACCAAAAGCTACTATCCCGTAATGCGAAAAGCGGGGGCACAGGCCAGATACGTGCTGTTGCTCTCGGTAGCTAACCAATGGAAGGTACCTATTGGTGAACTAACAACCATGGATAGTTATGTTATCCATGAAAATAGTGATAGAAAGATAAGTTATGGGGATGTGGTGCCTTATTTGACCATGCCGGGGACCCTACCCGATTTTAACGCAACCGGGCTTAAAAATCCTAAGGATTTTCGCTTGATCGGCAGCAATATTCCCCGAACTGAAATTCCTGAAAAAGTAAATGGCAGTGCCCAATTTGCCATTGACATTCGCTTGCCCGATATGGTGTATGGCGTTTTGGAAAGGGGTGAGCTGAACGGAGCCAAACCAAGCCTGAAAAATGAGGCCGAGATTTTGGGAATGGATGGGGTTTTAAAAGTTGTTCCCTTCAACTATGCCATTGGCATTATCGCCATTACACTTGAGGGGGCCTTGAACGCAAAGAAGTCGTTGAAAATTGATTGGAGTGATGCACAGGCTAAAGGATTCAACTCACAAGAGATTTATCCCACCTATATAAAAATTGCCAGCGATAACAAAAAGGGGGAAACCGTGAACGAAATTGGCAATGTTGATCGTGCAATGAAAACTGCTGCCAAAACCTATGAGGTTGATTTTAAGAACGATTATGTATACCACGCCCAAATGGAACCCTTAAATGCGGTGATGCAGGTGGCGGAAGATTTAAAAAGTGCTGAAATATGGGTGGGCAGTCAGCAGGGGCCTGACACTAAATTGGGTATTCCCGACCTTTTGGGAATTCCCCATGAAGCGGTTAAGGTACATCTGCAATATTTAGGTGGTGGTTTTGGGCGAAGAAGCATGAACGATTTCGTGCTCGAATGCGGAACACTTGCCAGAGAAATGGCCCCGCTTCCCGTAAAGCTGGTATGGACAAGGGAGGACGATGTAACCTATGGCGCTTTTCGACCATTGAGCTTGCAACGACTTAAAGCTTGTATTGATGCTGAGGGCAAGCTAACAGGATTTAATCATTGTGTGGTGGGCGATGGTGGTAATTTGGTGGCCAGTGGGGCACGAAATGACCATTATAATATTCCTAACCAGTTGGTAGAATGGCGTGAGGCCTCGCATGGCATTCGTTTAAAACATTGGCGATCTGTTGGGCATGGCCCCAATAAGTTTGCTATTGAGTCTATGCTTGATGAAATTGCCTACGATCAGAATATAGATCCTGTTGAACTCAGAAAAACCTTAATGGCCAAATCTCCCAGGGCCCTGGCCACGCTTGAAAAGGCGGCCGAAATGGCTGAATGGAAAGTACCTTCACCAGAAGGACGTGCCAAAGGAGTCGCCTTTGTGGAGCATGGCTCTTTGGGTACGGGCATTTGTGAAATATCTGTGGACCACAATACGGGCAACATCAAAGTGCACCGCTTCTGGATTGCTCTGGATGCCGGGGTGGTGGTACAACCAGATAATGTAAGGGCCCAAATGGAAGGAGGCGTGATTATGGGTATAAGCAGTGTACTCAAGGAACAAATTACCCTTGTGGATGGTAAAGTACAGCAGTCCAATTACCATGATTATAATTTATTGCGGATTCAGGAGGTGCCCGATAGTGTTGAAACGACAATTATCCCCTCCGCAGAACATCCGGAGGGCGTTGGCGAAACCGCTACGCCCATGGTAGCCAGTGCCATTGCCAATGCTTTTTTAAAATTAACAGGCAAACGATTACGGCATCTACCCTTCTCAAGGGAACGTGTATTGGAAGCATTAAATAGTTGAAACGATCTGTTGAATATGACGTGAGCACTCTGTAAAGGCTACTTTGTAGCCCCGGCAAGAATCGAACCTTTTGCTTAAACCACTACATTTTAAAGGGCTTTCAGCTTTTAATGATTTACGATGTTGACGATTTGTGAACTTTTTTGGTGACTTTTCTTTCGTCATTACAAATGTAATAGAAAGAACTTAAATGATTTAGATTTTAATTAGAACCAGCTACTTTCCCAAATCTTACCCTCAAACTTTGCGCATGGATCCAGTTTCGATTTCGGCGAGTTCGGGAAGATAATCGGTAACCGAAATCGAAATAGGGCGCAACCTGCTTTTGCTATAATAGACGGGCTTACTGGTATACAATTTAGGGAAGCATAGCGGACTAATTTGAATAGCAAGTGGTTTGTTCGGTAATCCCGATAGCTATCGGGATTGGGACTTGCAGCGCGAAATAACATTTCGCTCGCTTTTTCAAAGCTGTGAATGACTATTTTGGCCGAAAGATATTTCCCTTTTGCAATCACTGTGAACAAAACAAGATTGTCATGACAATGCCACAGCTTGAAATCCGTTTTTTCGTTAAAAATCTTCAATGTTCGTAAGGGTTCCCAAGGTTTTTAACGAAAAAATGATTATCTAATAAGTTTTTTGATTTTTTTATTCTTTTGAAAATCAATTACTTAAAAATAGTAACATCGCTTTAGCGTGTTACCCTCTTGCTTTTCCTTACTTAGTTTAGCAAACACACAAATTCAAGGTAATCGGAAAACTCCATAAGCCCGTTTTAACTGCAAGCAAGTTGCAGAATGATGACTTAAATTACGAGGAATCTGTAAAGGAATGTTTGGTAAGAGTATTACGCTTAAACACTTATCCATTGATAATCGACCTTGCATTGGCCTTCAATTTCGAGCCCACCGTTCTTTGCAAGAAAAGGTCAATTTACTAGCAAACGTTGAATGGTCTGAGCAGTATCAAATGTATTTTCTGTCGAACACAAAAGAAAATATCCAATTGATATATAAAATGTTCAAAGGCGTGGCTTGGATCAATGGGAACTACTTTTTTCACAATAAACCACTTGCTAATAAATCATCCAACGTTAACTTTAGACGAGAAGAACATTCAAAATCTAGAAGCCAAGCTCAACTATGTCCTGACGAATATCTTGAAAAGTTAGAGCTTAAGAAATATGCCCCCAATACAGCGAGAATTTATATCTCATGTTTTGAGGCATTCATGCGCTTTTATTCGGATGCCCCATTGGATAAATTAGACGAAAATGATGTTCGCAAATACTTGCTTTCTCTAGTTCGAAAAGACAGCTCAGATTCCTATATCAATCAAGCCATAAATAGCATCAAATTCTACTATGAGATTGTTTGTGGAATGCCCAATCGGTTTTACTCTATTGAACGTCCAAGGAAATCCAAAAAACTACCAGAGGTACTTTCCGTTATGGAAGTTCAAAGTCTAATGGCCGAAATCAACAATGTAAAACATCGATGTATCGTTGGCTTGCTCTATAGTTCGGGTTTACGAAGATCAGAAGTCCTGGCTTTAAGACCAGAGGATATTGATAGTAAGCGCATGCTAGTAAGGGTTAACCAGGGAAAGGGTAGAAAAGATCGTTATACCATATTAAGTGCTACACTACTAAGTGAATTACGTATTTATTATAAAAGATATCAACCGCAGACATTTCTCTTCGAAAGTCCCAGTGGAAAGGCGTATTCGCCCACGAGTGTAGTCAATATTGTTAGTCGTGCTGCATTCAAGGCAGGAATTAAAAAGAGAGTCACTCCACACATGCTGCGCCATAGCTTTGCAACGCATTTATTGGATAAAGGAACGGATCTGCGAAAGATCCAGGTTCTTTTGGGTCATAACTCAAGTAAGACAACGGAGATCTATACCCATGTAGCAGAAAATTCCTTCAAAGATATTGATGATTTATTATCTTAGCTATAAGTGATATATAGTGCATAATGCACTATATTCCATTGTTACCCCGCAATATGAAAAACATGACCATTCTAAAAGTATTTAGTCTTCTATTTATACTGGGCTGTGGTATGTATTCAATTTATAATTGGACAATTTTGACACAGGGTGAAGGATGGGGTATGGTACTAATGCTAAGTTTAATCTTTTTTGGATTAGTCGGTCTAATAATTGATTATTTTTTGTTTAAGCTTATTAGAAACAAATGGCTTTTAAATAGCATTGAGGCAATAATAATATTCTTCTTCTCAATTGAACTC